>CAKTXZ010000008.1 GCA_934632155.1 uncultured Clostridia bacterium
CGGCTGGGCGTGTACGCCATCAAGCAGGAATTGGAGGATCTGGCGCTGCGCTATATCGACCCCGAGGGCTATCAGGACGTGGCGCGCAAGGTGGGCATGAAGCGCGCCGAGCGCGAGGAAAACATCAAGCTGGTTATCAGCGAGCTGTCGCAGAAGCTCAGCGAGGCGGGGCTGCATTACGAGATTGACGGCCGCCCCAAGCACCTGTATTCCATCTACCGCAAGATGGTGATCCAGAACAAGCCCTTCGACCAGATCTACGACCTGATTGCCATTCGGGTGATCGTGGATACCATCCCGGACTGCTATACGGCGCTGGGCATCGCGCACACGCTGTGGAATCAGGTGCCCGGCCGGTTTAAGGATTATATCTCCGTCCCCAAGGCGAATATGTATCAGTCCCTGCATACCACCGTAATCGGCGGCCGCCGCATCCCCTTTCCTTTTGAAATACAGATTCGCACGTGGGAGATGCACCGCGTGGCGGAATACGGCATCGCCGCGCACTGGAACTATAAAGAGGGCAGCCACGGCGACGGCGGGCTGGATCAGAAGCTGTACTGGCTGCGGCAGATACTGGATTGGCAGTCCGAAACGCGCGACAGCCATGAATTCATCGACAGCCTGAAGACCGACCTGTTTTCCGAGGAGGTTTTTCTCTTTACGCCCAAGGGCGATATTGTGTCCATGCAGCGCGGCGCAACGCCGCTGGATTTTGCCTATCGCATTCATTCGCAGGTGGGCAACAGCTGCGTGGGCGCAAAGATCAACGGCAAAATGGTGCCGCTGGATACGCAGCTTTCCACCGGCGACCGGGTGGAGATTATGACCTCCTCGGCCTCCAGAGGGCCGAGCATGGACTGGCTCAAAATCGTCAAGACCCAGCAGGCCAAGGCGAAAATTCGCCAGTTTTTCAAGCGCGAGCTGCGCGGCGAAAATGTGCAGAAGGGGCGCGATATGCTCGAGCACGAGGCCAAGCGCCGCGGCGTCAAGCTGGGGGATTACACCAAGCCGGAATATTATGAGCCGCTGCTGAAAAAGTATATGTTTCAGGAGCTGGACGATATCTACGGCGCGATCGGCTACGGCGGCGTTGCGGCGGTGTACGTGCTTTCCCGCCTGATGGATGAGAAAAATAAGGCCGAAGCGCCGGCGGCGAAGGTTCCGGTGGTAACGACCGAGGCCGGCGAAACGCCCGCGCCTGCGCCCGCGCCGCACGGCAAGCCCACGCACGGCATTTATGTGCACGGCGAATCCGGCATGCTGGTGCGCTTTGCACGCTGCTGCAACCCCGTGCCGGGCGACGATATCGTGGGCTATATCACCCGCGGACGCGGCGTAACCGTGCATAAGGCGGACTGCGTGAACGCCCTGCATACAGAGCCCGAGCGGATGGTGCCCGTTTCATGGGCTGCGGAGGAGGCCGGTATCTTCGGCGTGAATGTGCAGATCATCTGCTACGACCATTCCTCGCTGCTGGGCGAGCTGACCAACTTCATTGATGAAATGGGCGTGCCGCTCACGGCCATTTCCGTGAAAATTAACAAGAATAAAACCTGTACGATCACCATGTCTCTGCAGGTGCAAAGCCGTGAGCAATTGGACAACGCGCTCAAGCGCATTCAGAAGCGTTCGGACGTGATCGAGGCTTACCGCAGCGTGAATTGAGGCGATTTCCCGCCATAAGCAGGATTTTTTTTCGCGGGCGCGAATATAACAAGGTTACTATATTGAAATGGAGGACGCCATGCAGCCGCAAGGGCCTTATCAGCCGCAAGAACAGCAAAACTCCGGACAGGCGTCCGCGCCGCAATGGACGCAGATGCCCCCGCCCAATCAATACGACAGCCAGCCGCTTCCCGGGCAGGCCCCGCCGCCCGTGCAGCTTCCCCTGAATTCACCGCAGTATGCGCCGCAAGCGCCCTATCCGCCGCAGTATGCGCCGCAGCAGCCGCCCCCACCGCAAATGCCGGACGGCGCCGCGCCCCCCGCTCAGCCGCATCCGCAGCCGAGCTATCAGGTGCCCAAAACGGGCCTGCCGCGCGCGAAGAGAAGGCCGAAGAAGGGCGTTTATATTGCGCTGGCGCTGATGGCGCTGGGCTTTGCCGCCTTCGCGGCGCTGCGGCTGTTAGCGCCGGGGAAAACGGCCTACGGCTATGTCACGTCTGATCCACTCAGCGCGCGGTATACGGGCGACGCGATCGTGGTGCGCAACGAAACGGTTTATCCGCAGGCGGGCGTTTCGCAGATTGATTACGTGGCGGACGAGGGCGCGCAGGTGCAGCGCGGCGATATCGTGGCCACGATCTACACCTCGGGCTTCAGCGCCAAGGAATGGAAAACGCTGGAGAACTACCGCACCCAGATCAAGGAATATCAGAAAAGCCTGATTAGCAAGGCTGCGTCGGATACGAAGCTCAACACCCTGACGACCAAGGTGAAGGAGCGCGCGCTGGAGGCGCAGCGGCTGGTGCAGGGCGCGCAAGGGAGCCTGACCAATCAGGAGAGCCTGCTGACCGCCGCCATGCAGGACCGCCAAATCTATATGAAGCAAAAGTATCCGGACGATCAAAAGCTGACGCGTTTGTTTGACGACGAGAACACCCAGCTGCAGAAGATTTCCACCTGGACAAAGCAGTATGCGGCGGTGGTCAACGGGCTGGTCAGCTTCTATACCGACGGCTACGAAACGGCGCTGAACATGTCTACCTACAGCAGCTTTTCTCCCGCGCAGGTGCGCGCGATGTATCGCGGCAACGTGCCCCAGAGCGAGGAAACCTACGCCCGCAATACGGTTTCCATCTATCGTGTCGTGCGGCAGGAGCCGTGGGCGGTGCTGATGCTGTGCAACGAAATGGAATGGACGCCGGTGACGGGGCGTACCTACAAGCTGCTGATCGAAAGCTTTGAAAACACAATCGTCGACGCAACGGTGGATTCCTTTACCCGCTCGGGCGGCGAGCTGCTGGTGCGGCTGGTGATTCAGGATTCCTCCGTGCTGCCCGAGGTGCTCTATATCCGCTCCTGTCAGGTGCAGCTCGGCGAGAGCGTGAACACGCTCAAGGTGCCCTCCCGAGCGCTGTATGTGCGCCAGGGACGTATCGGCGTGGTCATGCAGACGGAGGGCGGAGAATACTGGACGGGCGTCGAGGTGGTTTCCGACGACGGCAATTCCGCCTATGTGATTCCCGAAAACGCCGGCGTGCTGCATGAGGGGCAGCGGATTCGCCTGTTTTAAGGAAGGGGGGCGCGCGATATGCTGGCGGAGCGCGTAGCGGCCGTTCGGGAAACTCTGGCGCGGGAAAGCGCGCCCTTTGGCAGGCCGCCCAAGCTGATTGCCGTTACCAAATACGCCGGCGCGCAGCAAATTTTGCCGCTGGCGGCGCTTGGGGTTACGGATATCGGCGAAAACCGGGTGCAGGCGCTGCGGGAAAAGCTGCCATACCTGAATGAAAAATTTTCAATTCACCTGATTGGACGGTTGCAAACAAACAAGGTTAAATATATAATAAAAGACGTATGCCTGATTCATTCGCTGGACAGCCTGTCCTTAGCGCAGGAAATTGACCGTCAGGCGCAAAAGGCAGGGCGGGTTATGCCCGTGCTGGCGCAGGTCAACATTGCGCGCGAGCCGCAAAAGGGCGGCGTGGCGGAGGAGGAGCTTTCGGCTTTCCTGCGCGCATGCGCGAAGCTGCCCGGCCTGCATGTGGAGGGGCTGATGGCGATTATGCCGCAGGGCGCGCCGCGAGAGACGCTGGACGAGCTGTTCGCCCGAATGCGTTTGCTGCGCGACCGGTGCGCGCAGGAGGCAATCGACCATACCGACGTGCGCGAATTATCCATGGGCATGTCGCAGGATTATGATCTGGCGGCGCGAAACGGCGCGACGATGGTGCGCGTCGGCTCCGCGTTATTCCGATAAACGGCAGGAGGACAAACAGCATGGCAACCGGTGATTTTTTCGGCACGCTGAAGCGGAAGGTGCGTTCGGTTTATAACAATTTTTTCTATGAGGGCGAGGAAGCGCCCGTGCCCCAGCCGGTGCAGGAAGCGCCCGCCGCCGCACCGCAGGCGCAGCCCTACGCGCCCTATGGCTACCCGAACGGAGCCTATGCGCCGCAGCAGGGCTATCAGCCGCGGTATCAGCAGGCTGCGCCGCAGCCAGAGCAGCCGCGCAACCGCCGCACGCAGCAGCACGCCGGCCAGTATGAAAGCAACGTTGTGGATTTCGGCGCCTATCAGCAGCATCAGCAGCAGGCCTATCAGCAGCCGCAGTATCAGCAGCCGGTTTACCAGCAGCAGCCCGCTTACCAGCAGCAGCCCGCTTATCAGCAGCAGGCGGCGCAGCCCGCTCCCGCCCAGCAGCCCGCGCCGCAGCAGGCTGCCGCGCAGAGCCCCGCGCCCTTCAGCGCCCGTATCATCAACGCGCGCGGCATGGGCGATTGCCGCAGCGCGATTACGCTGCTGCGCAACGGCGACGCTGTGCTGATTGTGCTGGAAAACGTTACGGATCCGGCTGAAATGCGCCGTCTGGTGGACACGCTCAGCGGCGCGTGCTATTCGCTGACCGCTACCATCACCAAGGTTTCGCGCTACGGCAGCTATCTGCTCGCGCCGCAGACGATGGCGGTCTACGCCGATCAGGTGACCAACCAGATGAACGGCGCGCCCGGCAGGATGCAGCAGCGCGGGTATCAGCCCCAGCAGCGCGCCTACGCGCAGATGAACGGCTATCAGCAGCCGCAGCAGGGCGCGTATCAGCCGCCCTACGCCGCGCCGCAGGGTGGCAACGGCTTTACGCAGCGCGCCGCCGCGCCGGAGGAGGGCATGCAGCCCTTCTATGCCCGCAGCGCGCCGCAGGCCGCGCAAATGCCGGCCTTTTCGACCCAGCCCGCCGGCTATGGCTATGCGCCCGATGAGAGCGAGGCCGTCGCCGAGTAAGCGCAGCGCTTCTCGCCAGGGACGCCGCCCTTGTAAGGAGGAATACCCAATGTTTGTGATTCATTTCATCAGCACGCTTCTTTCGCTTTATGCGATTTTGCTCCTTGTCAACTTTGCGCTTCCCTATCTTACCTCCGCGCAGCAGCCGTGGATGACGGTGCTGGACAAAATCTGTGAGCCGGGCGTGAAAATCGGCAACTGCATCGCCGCGAAGGCGCTGCCGGAGCGGCGCGTTCATATCAACGTCGGCGCGCTGTTTGCCGCGCTGGCATGCTGGATTGTTCGAATCGTGCTGAACCTGTTCTTCTGAATGTGATTTTTGGTGCGCCGCTCTGCGCGTACGAAAGGAGTTTTGTCATGCCCATTACCGTTGCGATGATCGAGGAAAAAGAATTCAAGGTAAAAATGCGCGGCTACGATCCCGAGGAGGTCGACGAATTTCTGGATGAAATTTGCGACGAGATGGTCGCCATGCAGCAGGAAATCGCCACGCTGCAGAGCCGCCTGAAGACGCCGGTTGCATCTGCGCCGTATGTGCCCGCGCCTACGCCTGCGCCCACGCCGATTCCCGCGCCGGTCGCCGTGCCGGAGGTACGCGTGGTTGAAAAGGTGGTTGAGAAGCCTGTGGATCGTTCCGAGGCTGCGCAGAAGCTGCTTGCCCGCGCGCAGAAGGTATACGACGAAACCGTGGCGGACGCGAAGGCGGAGGCGGAGGAAATTCTCAAGAATGCGCGCGTTCGCGCCGACAGCGGCGTGGAGGTGCTGCAGGCCGAGAAGAAGGAGCTTGAAAACGAAATTGAAATGCTCCGGGCGACGGCGAAGGATTATAAGGAACGTTTCCTGCGCCTGATAGAGGATCAGCAGCATGTGCTGAACGCCGAAACCAAGCTGTTCGAATGATCGATCGAAAAAGCGTCTGGCGGTCGCTGAAAGCGTCAGGCGCTTTCTTCTGTTTATACGGTTCCCGATTGCAAGTGCGCCGTTTGCCTATGTCCTTTTCGCCTGAGCGCCGTTTGGATATCGACCGATGCGGGGCGGAAAATCTGCTTTAAGCATCGCCGCATTTGAACGGGGAATCGAAGGGGATGCATGGGGACGAAGGGCGCGGCCGCCGGCTTACCGGCGCGAAACGCGAAGCGGCGCCTGCCTGTACGGATACGCTTTCAAATGACGAAACGGAGGAACAAACAAATGCTGTATGGCGCGCTGGAAGCGGGCGGCACCAAGATGGTGCTGGCCGTTTCGGATGAACGGCTGAATATGCTCGATCGCCTGACCCTGCCGACGAAAACACCTTCGGAAACCATGCCGGCGATGATCGATTTTTTCCGTGAACGCCGGGTGGATGCGCTGGGCGTGGGTACGTTTGGGCCGGTGAACCTGCACGCCGATTCGCCCGATTACGGCACGATCACAGCCACGCCCAAGCTTGCGTGGCGCGGTTATCCGCTTTTGCGCGCATTCCGCGAGGCGCTGCATATTCCCTGCGCCATCGATACGGACGTGAACGCGGCGGCGCTGGGCGAGGTAGCGTTGGGGGCGGGACGCGGCGTGAAGAACTGCGTGTATGTCACGGTGGGCACGGGAATCGGCGGCGGCGTGTACAGCGAGGGCAGTCTCGTTCACGGTCTGCTGCATCCCGAGGTTGGGCATTTTTACGTTTCGCCGCATCCGGACGATCCCATGCCGCAGGGCATGTGCCCTTACCATGGCGCGTGCTTGGAGGGCATGGCCAGCGGCCCGGCGATTGAAAAGCGCTGGGGCGTTACGGCGCGCGAGCTGCCTGCAGATCATACTGCGTGGCGGCTTGAGGCGTATTATCTGGCGCAAATGTGTCAAACGCTGCTGACGATTGTTTCGCCGGAGAAAATTATTCTGGGCGGCGGCGTAATGGGGCAAAAGCAGCTTTTCCCGATGGTACGCGCGGAAACCAAGCGGCTGCTGAACGGCTATCTGGCCGGGCTTGAGGATTTTGACGCGCTGATCGTGCCGCCGGATTGCTATCCGGACAGCGGCCTGATGGGCGCGCTGCTGCTGGCGCAGGGCGCGGCGGGTCAGTAAGGAGGGAGTAGCGTGGAAACGACTGCGGCTCCCGATTCCCTGGCGAAGCTGGCGGTGCAGCGGCTGGACGAAGCCAAGCAGGCCGCGCAGGAAATGCCGGAGGCGCTTATCAAGCTGGCCGTCGCCGCGCTGATCGCGCTGGTTGGCATTGTGCTCCTGCGCATCGGGCGGCGTGTGCTGCGCCGGATCTTTCGCCGCCGGGACGCGCGCGGCCCGGCGCCCAACGCGCAGACGCAGACGGCGCGCACGCTGATTGTCAGCGCCTTTAATTATGTGCTGTATTTCGCCATTGCCGTGGCCTTCCTTCGCGCGCTGGGCGTGGATGTAAGCTCCCTGCTGACGTTTGCGGGCATCGGTGGCGTCGCCATCGGCTTTGGCAGCCAGCAATTGGTGAAGGACTTCATGTCCGGCCTGTTTTTGTGGATTGAGGGCCGCCTGACGGTGGGGGATGTGGTGACGGTCGGCGGCCAGACGGGCACGGTGGAGTCCGTCGCGCTGCGCACGACGACGCTGCGCGGCGTAAACGGCAATTTATATGTGATTCCCAACGGCGATATCCGCACCGTGGTGAACATGACGCGCAATTACCGCAACGCGCTGGTGGATATCACGCTGGCGCACGGTCAGGATTACACGGCGGCGCTGGCAAAGCTGCAGCAGGCGATGGAAGAACTGGATGCGCGCGAGGATAAAATTCAGGAGCCGCCCCGCGTCGTGGGGCTGATCGCCTCCGACGGCCGCGCCGCGACGATTCGCGTGGAGTGCAAGTGCGACGTTGCCGACGGCTGGGATGTGGAGCGGAAAATTCGTCTGGCGGCGCTGGAATGCTGGAAGAAGGAAGGCCTGCGGCCGTGAACGTGTTTGATTCGCATTGTCATTTGGACGACGAACGGTTTGACCTTGACCGCGAGGAAGCCTATCGCCGTATGCTGGCGGCCGGCGTGGGGGAATGCGTCTGCGTCGGCAGCGATTTGCCCTCCTCGCGCCGGTGCCTTGCCTTTGCGCAGGCGCACACGGGCGTATATGCCGCCGTGGGCGTGCATCCGCATGAGGCCAAGGACGCGCCGCCGGACTATCTGGCGCAGCTCGAGGCGCTGATGACGCAGGAGAAGGCCGTGGCGCTGGGTGAAATCGGGCTGGATTATTATTACGACCTTTCGCCGCGGGAAACGCAGCGCCGGGTGCTGGCGGAGCAGGTGGCGCTGGCGGCGGAGCGGGACTGGCCGACCATCTATCACATTCGCGACGCGCATGGCGAAATGGTCGATTTTTTCCGTGCGCAAAAGCGTCTGCCGCCCGGACTGATTCATTGCTTTTCCGGCAGCGTGGAAATTGCGCGCGAATATGTGCGCATGGGCTTTTTTATTTCCTTTGCGGGGCCGCTGACGTTCAAGAAAGCGCCGCATCTGTGGGAGGCGGCGATGAACGTGCCGCTGGATCGCCTGATGGTGGAAACGGACAGCCCCTATCTTGCGCCCGAGCCGCTGCGCGGGCGGCGAAACGAGCCGGCGAACGTGGTGTGGGTGCTTCGGCGGCTGGCGGAGCTGCGCGGGCTGCCGGAGGAGGAGATGGCGCGTGTTACGACGGAGAACGCGCGCAGGTTTTACCGTCTTGCGCAGGAGGCATAGCGCGGCGGAGAAGGCCTGACAAGGCGCGAAGACGGCGCTGCTGCGCGGCCTGCTTTTTCCGCTTCGAACGCATGACGCCGCCGAAAGCAAACCACGCCTGTTTCAAACGAGACGGGCGTGGTTTTGCACTATGTTTTGGGGCGCAGGCTGGCGCGTCCCTTCGCCATGCGCCGCAGAAAAAAATCAAAGGATAAAAAATCAAAGGATTCTGTCTTGCCTAATTGGACGACTGCAGGTAAAATAACAGGGAAAGACGTTGGCGGGAGGAATTGATATGAAAATCGGCGCTCAGTTGTTCACCGTTCGCGCTTATGCGCAGAACGAAAAGGATTTGGGACGCACGCTGGAAAAGGTGGCCGCGATCGGCTATCGCGCGGTACAGCTTTCGGCCGTCGGCCCCATTGCGCCCAAGCGCGTGAAGGCGCTGTGCGACGAGAACGGACTGGAGATTGCCCTGACGCACAACGGCGAGCAGAAGTTTTTGCAAAATACCGACGCCCTGATTGAGGAGCACCAGCTCTACGGCTGCCGATACGTCGGCCTTGGCTCCATGCCCGATCGTTATCGCAGCGCGGCTTGGGTGGATTATTTTGCGCGCGATTTCGAAGCGCCTGCCCAAAAGCTTGCGGATGCGGGCATGAAATTCATGTATCATAACCATGCCTTTGAGTTTTCGCGGCTGCCCGGCGGCGACACCATCATGGACAGGCTGCTTTCCGCCCTGCCGGCGGAGCTGATGGGCGTTACGGCCGACGCGTATTGGCTGCAGTACGCGGGCGTGGACGTGAACAGGTGGATGGCGGCGCACAGCGACCGGTTGCCCTGCGTTCACCTGAAGGATCTTGTACCGACGCTTTCTGAAACGCGGATGGCTGCGGTAGGCGAGGGCAATATCAATTTTGAAGATATTCTGCGCACGGTTTCCGGCAACGGCGTGACGGAATACGCGTTTGTGGAGCAGGACAACTGCTACGACCAATCGCCGTTTGATTGCCTGAGAACGAGCTTTGAGAACCTGCAAAAAATGGGCTATTGAGGAGGAAACCGCTATGATTCGGCTGGGCTACATCGGCGTGGGCAACATGGGGAAGGGGCACATCGAAAATATTCTGGCCGGCAAATGCCCGGAAATTCAAGTCGTCGCGGTGGCGGATCGTTATGAAAGCCGCCGGGCGTGGGCGCAGGAGCGCATTCCGGGCGTAAAGGTTTTTCAGGAGGGCGCCGATCTGATCGCGGCGGGCGTGTGCGACGCCGTGCATATCTGCACGCCGCACTATCAGCACCCCACGCTGGCGCAGGACGCGCTGAACCACGGGCTGCATGTGATGGTGGAGAAGCCGGCGGGCGTATATACGCTTCAGGTGCGCGAGATGATGAAGGCGGCGGACGCGCATCCGGAGCTGACCTTCGCCATGATGTTTAATCAGCGTACGAAGTGCGATTACCGCAAGATCAAGGAAATGCTGGACAGCGGCGAGCTGGGCGATATCAAGCGCGTTTCATGGCTGATTACCGACTGGTACCGCACGCAGTATTACTACGATTCCGGCGCGTGGCGCGCGACGTGGAGCGGCGAAGGGGGCGGCGTGCTGCTGAACCAGTGCCCGCATCAGCTTGACCTGCTGCAGTGGCTTTGCGGCCTGCCCTGCCGCGTTCGCGCCTTCTGCCATGAGGGCAAGTGGCACGATATCGAGGTAGAGGACGATGTGACCGCGTATCTGGAATTTCCCAACGGCGCTACGGGCGTATTTGTGACCACCACGGGCGACGCGCCGGGCACGAACCGGCTGGAAATTACGGGCACGAAGGGGCAGGTTATCTGCGACCGGGACGGCCTTGTCTTCAACCGTCTTTGCGTGGATGAGCGCACGTGGTGCCGCGAATGTCAGGAGGGCTTTGAAAAGCCGCCGTTCGAGCGCGTGAAGGTTGAAACCGATGGGAAGAACGAGCAGCACGTGGGCGTGCTCAACGCTTTCGCTGCGCATATCCTGCGCGGCGAGCCGCTGGTCGCCGACGGACGCGAGGGCATCAACGGCCTGATGCTGAGCAACGCGATGCATCTTTCCTCGTGGTTGAATAAGACGGTGGAGCTGCCCTTTGACGAGAAGCTGTTTTATGATCTGCTGATGAAAAGGTGCCGTACGTCCCGCCGCAAGGAGGACCGCGACACGGTGATTTCCACGGAAGGGAGCTATTGAGCCATGGCGTTTTCAGTTGGAATGGTGGGCTGCGGCGGCATCGCGCAGGTGCATGCCGCGGCGCTGGCGAAGCTTTCCGACGTGCGCCTGAGAGCCTGCGCGGATATCGTGCCCGAGCGAGCGCAGCGGATGGCCGAGGCTTACGCCTGCCGCGCCTACGCTTCGCTTTCGGACATGCTGGCGGGCGAGAAGCTGGACGCCGTGCATATCTGCACACCGCACTATCTGCACACGCCGATGGCGCGTCAGATTGCCGACTACGGCGCGGCGGTGCTTACCGAAAAGCCGCCGGTAATCAGCCGCGCGCAGTGGGAGGAATTGTGCGCCGTCGCCGCGCGCGTGCCGCTGGGCGTGTGCTTTCAGAATCGCTATAACCCCAATGTGCGGGACGCGCAGGCGATCATCGCCTCGGGCGAATACGGCGCGGTGCGCGGCGCGCGCGCGTTTGTTACGTGGTCGCGCGGCGAAAAATACTATACCCAGAGCGGCTGGCGCGGCCGGTGGGAAACCGAGGGCGGCGGCGTGCTGATAAACCAGTCCATTCATACGCTGGATCTGCTGGTGCGGCTGCTCGGTCCCGCCGCGGCGGTGGAGGCGCATATGGCGAACCATCACCTGCGCGGGACGATCGAGGTGGAGGACACGCTGGAGGCGTATATGCTGCTGGGAGGGAAGCCGGTTGTTTTCTACGCGACGACCGCCTACGCCGCCGACGCGTCGGTGCTTCTGGAGGTACAATTGGAAAAGGCGACCCTGCGGCTGGAGGGCACGACGCTGGAGATAAGGCAGGGCACGCAGACAGAGCGGCGCGCCTATCAGGAACCCGAGGCGCTGGGCAAGGGCTATTGGGGAAACGGGCATCAGGCCTGCATCGCCGATTTTTATGACAGTCTGGCCCAGAAGCGCCCCTTCGCGAACGATTTGGCCTCCGTCCGGGCGACTGTCGACGCAATGCTGGCGATCTACGCGCAGGGCGTGAAAACGCTGTAAGGCGGCAAAGCGCAGGGGGGAACGCTTCGCTCTTTCCCTTTCGCCGCGTTCTCGCTTGCGTACAACAGAATAGGGGGAGAGAATGCGGAGGTATGTTTTTCTATGAATGGAAAATCCTGCTTTCGCAATTCTTCCCTTTTTATTTTTCTGACTTGCAAAAAAGGCATGAAGACGATAGAATAGGAAAGCACGAAAGAAGGAGGGCAACGCCTGTGATTCAAAAGGGGGAGAAGCTGGAAGTTCGAGTGCTCATGCGGTGTCTGTATCCGTTTTTCCACCATAAGGTAATCGGCGCGGATCGACTGCAGCTGGACGCCGATACGCCCTGCGTGTTTGTGTGCAACCATGGCGAAATTTACGGCCCAATCATCACCAAGCTGTACCTGCCCTTCCCCTTTCGCCCGTGGGTGACCTATGAAATGCTGGATCGCCAGGCGATTGTCGACCGTACGTGCAACGGCGTGCTGTCGCACCAGAAGGTGCTGCCGCCGCGCTTTTGCCGCTGGCTGATGAAGCATATCGGCGCGCCGCTGATTACAGGACTGATGCGCTCGGTGGGCGGCATTCCCGTTTATCACGATCAGCCGCGCAAGCTGATGCAGACCTTCCGCGAAACGACGGCGGCGATGGAGCGGGGCGAGAATATTCTGATCTTTCCCGAAAACGCGGCTACCTCGGCGGACGGGCGCTATCAGAAGGAGGGCGTTTCCGAATTCTTTACGGGCTTTACGATGGTTGGGCAGCTCTACAGCGGCAAAACGGGCAAATGCCCGCTGTTTGTGCCGCTTTACGCGAACAGGAAAAAGCGCCGGATTACCTTCGGCACGCCCACGCGATATCGCGACGATCTGCCCGCGAACGAGGAAAAGGAGCGCCTGTGCGCCTATCTGCGCGGCGAGATGCTGCGTATTGCGGCGGAGGATACAGAAAAGCGCTGAGAACGCGGCTTTCCGGCGGCGCCGGCTATGATCGCCATGACGACCAAGGGCGATGAGCAGCTTGCCTAAAGCTGCCCCACATGAAGGGGCAATCGCAGCCTGCATCCGTTTGGAAAAGAAATAAAAAGCTGCCGCAGGTTGCCGGAGAAAGCTTTTCAGAATGCGAAAAAGTCAGGAAGCCCTTTGCGTTTCCTGACTTTTTGAATGCTGAGACGACGCTGGCGGCGCAAGAACGCCTCTTACGTCCGATTGACGACCACCGGCAAGCTGAACGATCGCCTTAGCGTCGGCGTGCCGAGCCGTATCATCCAAACGCACCGGGGCGGGAGAGGGTCAGCGCTGACGCACATAGCTGGAGCAGGTTTTCTCCTGCCCCAGCGCATCAAAGAACATGGTGTAATCCTCCAGATAGGCGTATCCGCAGCGCTCGATCGTTTTTCGGGAGGGGACGTTTTCCTTGAAGCAGTCCGCAACGCACACATCGAAAACAGACAGCAGATATTGGGTCATTCGGCGCAGCATTTCCGTTCCAAAGCCCTGCTTTTGATAATCCTTTCCGATGACAAAGCCTACGCCGACGCAGCTTTTATGCGCGTAGGCTTCCTGACGCAGGTTATATTGGTTGACGTGGAAATAGCCAATCAGCTGATCGTGATGCAGGATTGCGACCGCGGTGTGGCAGCGGGTCAATTCGGAAAAGAATTGATCGAATGCCTCCTCCGAATCCGCGGGCAGGAAGCCTGCGGGCTTTGTCACGGAAGGACTCCGCAGCAGCCCGGCAAGGGGCTCCTTATCCGCCTGTACCAGCAGCCGGTATTCCAGCCTTTGCGATGTAAGCGTTTTGTTTTCCAGCCCGATCATGGGAGTATACGTCCTTTCTGCGGTATGGGATTCCAACGCAGGGTATTTACGGGGGAGCCGACGACGGCTCCGCGGCGGGACTGGCTGATCGGCATTCTCCCGCAATTACAGCGCAATCGGAGGAAGATGGGAATGAATGTCCTGAGAAAGCGTTGTAAAAACAAATAGGAAAACCGTGGAAAGCCCTAAGCCGCCTGAACGTTTTCCTGATATGGACTGTCGAAGCACGGTTTTCTATCCTATCATCGTTTTATATCTTACCAGAACACCTGCAGGTTCGCCTCGATATAGCGGCCGGCGGGGTAAAGGTTAAAGATCATATGGCGATCCTTGGCGACCGCCCTGCGCACGCTGCGAAGCCCCAGCCCTTCATGGCCGGGCTTGGTGGAGGCGTAATCGGCGTGATAGAGAAAATCACGCGTGTCCTGCTTCCAGGTGTTGCGCACGACCAATTCCACGCCGTGGGGCACATTATGCGCCTCCAATGAAATATAGCGCGCCTGCGCTTCCTGCGCGGCCTCGATGGCGTTGTCCATCAGCACGCCCAGTATTTCGCAGATGGTTTCGTCCTTGGCGTTGTGCCAGTTCAGCGCTTCGTCGGTAAACACATAAAAGGGCAGGCTCTGGCTATTGGCGGCCTGAAGCTTCTGCACCAGCAGGGCGTTGAGCGCCAGCGATGGAATGCGCCGCAGGGCGACGACGTTTTCGTTGTTGATGACGGCGCATTTTTCGGTGATTTTCTGATAATAGCGCTCGATGCTGTCATAGTCGCGGGTCAAAATCATGCCCTGCAGGCCGTAGAGCATGTTGGCGATATTGTGGCGGAACATGCGCGTGTCCTGCAGCAGAATGTTCTGCATTTCCTGTTGCTGCTCGAGGGTTTGATTGCGCTTCATCTGCTGCGCGTAGCGGATGTCCTGCACGATGTAGGTCGCGCCCAGCAGCAGAATGGGCACGATGAGCGCCATTTCGGTTGTGACCTCGTTGTTGCGTATCTCGATGGGCAGGCTGGACACGCGCTGCATGTTGCGGATGTAGAGCAGGATAATCACAGCGAGCAAAAAGGCGGGACGAATGACGCGCAGCAGGTAGAAGCTGACCTTGTGCTTTTGCACAATACTGCGCGCGCCGGCATAGAGCAGCGAGAAAATCGTCAGCACCGTACCCACTATCAGGTTGGGCAGATAGGTCGCCGGCGACATGAAATACCGCATTTCGACGACGGCCTCAACCGAAAAGAGGCTGGTCATGATCAGGCCGCACACCGCATCGCCAAGGATATACAGCCCGCATAGAACAAAGCCGTCGCGTATGAGCGCCAGATTAACCGCGCGTACGCTGAGCCACACGACGAAAAAGGTGGAAAGGAAAGCGATAATCAGAATATAGGGCGAATCGCGGCCGATGACGAAGCAGTTAAAGCAGATCACGCAAAAATGCGACAGGATAGACCAGCCGTAGCACGCCATGGAAAAGCGCTTCCGGCAGATAATCGTGGAGGACAGATAGACGAAAAAGGCCAAAATGAGAACGCCGACGATGATGCGAAACAGCAGCAGCGGCGTGTCCGGCAGAGCGACGTTCATGCCTTCAGGCCTCCCTTCATTGTTTCCTCGCGCAGCCATTGCGCCTTTCGGCGGCTGATGGGCAGCGCTTCGCCGTTGGTGAGAATCAGCTTATCCTCCGCCCAGCAAAGCTCCCGGATATGGCGGCGGTTGACGATATAGCCCTTGTGGCATTGCAGGAAAAGCACGGCGTCCAGCCTTGGCAGCAGCGTGGAGAAGCTTTCGCGCCACACGACGGTGTTGCCTTGACGGCACACGGCGTTGAGGTTGGCGTGATCCTTGCAGAAATAGAGAATATCCTCCTGCTGGAGCAGCATCAGCTTCGTGCCCAGCCGAATCTCCAGCTTCGTGCCTTCCTCGCGGTAGCGAATATCGCGAACGATGGAGGCAAGGCAGTCCTGCAGCTGCTCGGGCATGAGCGGCTTGAGCAGAAAATCAAAGGCGTGCGAGCGGCAGCAGTCAAAGGCGTACTGCTGATATGCGGAAACGTATACAACGTACGCGGCGGGGCAGACGGCGCGAATCTGGCGGCAAAGCTCGATGCCGGTCATGTCGCGGTTCAATTCGATATCGACGAAATAGACGGTCGGCTCAACGGCGGAGGCGGCATAGTCCAGCACCGCCTGCGGCTCGGTGGTCATCAAATCGATTTGCGCGCTTTGGTTCAGCGCCATCGCGGCTTCCTCCAAGCGCAGGGAAAGCACCTTGTGATGATCCGGTACGTCGTCAATCAGTACAAAATGCAGCATGGTCGTCTCCTTCTGCCCGAAATCATGGCGGGTTTGTTGCAGAACTTTTACGGAAATTACATTTTTCGCACACGAACGGCATGTTTTGCGGCATGAGCGGTTTGCGTCGCATGAATGGAAACATTATACTAATCCTGTCACAAAAAAGCAATTCTTTTTATTACGCAATACCGAAGAGGGGGAGAAAACATGATGGGATTGGCGGCTGAGGCGGAGCGCTTCCAGTCTGGCGGCGTCTGTGCGGAGGCGCAGGGCGTGACGGCGATTGAAAACGAAAAGGGCATTTTTTTCTGCGTGCAGGCGGAGCAACGCGGGGAAATCGTGGTGGTGGGCTGCCGGCCGTTCGATGAGACGGCGGAATTTACCGTGCCCGGCGCGCTCGCGGGGCTGCGGGTGGCCGGCGTGAGCGACCTGAACGTGCCGCAATGCGAAACGCTGCGCTTTGACGAAGGAATCCGGTATATCGACAGCCTGCGCGGATGGCGCGGCTTTGCGCGCGTGGCGCTGCCGCAGTCGCTGGAAAGCGTCGGCCCGAGCGCGTTTAGCGGCTGCACGGCGCTTCAAGCGCTGGAAACGGCCGCGCGCAGCATCGGCTCGCGCGCTTTCATGGATTGCGCCGCGCTTGAGCGCGTTACGCTCACGGGAACGGTGAGCATCGGCGCGGAGGCGTTCGCGCGCTGCGTTTCGCTGCGCGAGGTCAGGCTGCCCGACAGCCTTATCAGCATGGGCGCGGACGATTCGGAGGAATGCGTGCGCGGCGCGGTGTTCGCCGATTGCGACCGGCTGGCGAGCGTTTTCATCGGCGCGGGGCTGCAGGAAATGATGGGCAATCCACTCCGGGGCTGCTCCGCGCTGCGCGCAGTGCATATTGCGCCGGAAAACAGGCGCTTTATCCTGCGCGACGGCCTGCTGATCGACCGTGTGGAAAGAACGCTGATCGCCGCGCTTCCGCAAGGGCAGAAGGAGCAGATGACCGTGCCGGCTGACGTGCGCTGCTTGGAGCGCGACGCGCTCAGCGGCACGTGCGTTCGGTGGGTGGAGCTGCCGCATGAGGAAATCACCGTGCGGGAATACGGCCTGTTCGCCGAGCGCAGGCTGTATTGGGCGAGGCGGCGCGTCGTATCGGTTGAAACGCTGCTGCAGGCCGCGCAGGGTTAAGACGGCGCCGCACAGATGAGGCGGCCGGTAAATGGATTTTTTGTCAGATGCAAATGCAGATTTCGAAGGCTTGTCGGATGTGAATCGAGAAATCTGCATGCACTGGATGGCGGAAAAGACATCGCTCGACACGCCGAAAAATTGTGCGGCGCGCCTTAAGCTTCCTTTTTACAGCCCCTTTTCCCCTTGCGGCGCATGAAGCCTTATTCGCGGCTGTCGAAAATGGCCTTGGCGGCGAGCATCGTGCCAAAGCGCGCCTTCCATTCGCGGTGGATTGCGCTTTCGTCCCACGTTTGCAGGGCGCTTTCGTCCATGTCCATGAGGATCAGCAGGTCGTAGCGGTTGGGGCGGTCGACGCAGTTGGGAATCAGGCGTACGCCGTGAATGCCGGGAAGGCGCGCGGCGTTGGCAAACAGCTGGGCGATCGCCGCCTGCAGGACGGCGCGGTCGGCGACGCTTTCGTTGAATTTGACCAGAATGTGATGCTTCATGGCGCTCTCCTCCATTTATCAAAATGTACATGCTAACTATAGCAGGAAATAGGACGGAAAACAAGAAAATAGTGCGTGGGCTGTCGAAAAAGCAGCAATCAGGCCCGCGGGATGGAATGAAGGGGACGCAGCCCCTTCATTTTCATTCGCATCGTTCGGCTTTGCGATGCAGGATGAGCCCCTTCATCCGGCAGGACGTGCGCTCAAATATTTTGACATACAAAGCGACGTGGAAACAATATTTTTCCACGCTGCGTCGTCTATATAGGTGAAGGGAGGCGGTAAACGTTGGTCGTTGAGGATCCGAACGGCAAAAAAGACGCCTTCATAACCGGCCTTGTGAACGATTATCAGGCCGCGCTGCTGAAAACCTGCTTTTTGTATCTTAAGGACGAGGAGCTTGCGCGGGACGCCGTGCAGGAAACGTTTCTCAAGGCGTACCGCGCCTGCGACGCCTTTCGCGGCGAATGCAGTGTGAAAAGCTGGCTGATTCGCATTGCGGTGAACACCTGCCGCGACATGCGGCGCGGCGCGTGGTTCCGGTACGTGGACAGGCGCGTTACGCCGGATACGCTGCCCGAGCCCGCCGCGCCCATCGCCGAGCGGGACGAGGCGCTGACGCTGGCCGTCATGCGCCTGCCGGACAAGCTGAGGGAAGCGGTGCTGCTGTATTACTATCAGCGCCTGAGCAGCGCGGAGGCGGCCATGGCGCTGGGCATCAGCCAGCCGTCGCTTTCAGGCAGGCTGCGCCGCGCGCGGGAAAGGCTGAAAACGGAGCTGGGGGAGGGGAGAACATGACGAAGCAGGAGCTGCAGGAGCAATTGACCGCGTCGCTGGACGCGGCGCTTTCCGGCCTGCGGGAGGACGCTTTCCTCGCGCCCCGGATCATTCGACAGGGAAAAGGAGAGAAGACCAAAATGAAAAAAAGGATGACGGGCGGACTGGCGCTGGCCATTGTGCTGACGCTGCTGCTGGCGACGACGGCGCTGGCGATCAGCGGCTGGGACGCGTTGAAGGGATACTTTGAGGACGTGCGAAGGATGGATCAGTCGGGCGAATTGGCGCGCTGGAGCGATGAAGACAAGCTGAAGCTGCTTTCCGCCATGGCGCGGGCCGGCCTGATCGATTCGGAGGACGAAAGCCTCAAAGCGGCAATGAACGAGGCGCTGCCGCTGCGGGAACGCGCGCAGGCGGCGGAAAAGCTTATTACCGCGCGATACGGCGCGGAATACTTCGACAGCCATACGATAGAGCAGATTGAATTCCCCGAGGAGCAGCGGAGCGAGGACGAGCGGCAGGAATATGCGGACTGGAACGCGCAGGAGAACCAAAAAGCGCTGCTTCAAACCGCGCTTCCCATCACCCAGACGCGCACATGGCGCGACACGATGGACATGCTCACCGAGATCGGCGAATTTCCCGCCGCCATGCTGCGGCAGGTGCGGGTCGAAAGCGTTTACGACGAGGCGGAGCTGCGCTGGCGGGTGGTGGCGCGCATCAACCGGGAGGAATACCTGCTGGCCCAGCGCGGCAGCGAGCGCGACAGCGTCTTTGACACGGCCGGCTGGCCGGAGGGCGACGATCTGTGCTTTGAGTTTTACTTGGACGCATACGGAAACTATTTGGGCGTCAAGGACATGAGCGACCCTCAAGCGCGGGCGACGCTGACGCTGGAGGAGGCGCGGCCCATCGCGGAAAAGGCGCTGCGTGTTCGGAAGCATATCGACGATCAGACGCTCAAGGCGCTCCGGGTGGAGGCGAACTACGGCGAGAGCAGCGTGTTTGACCGGGAGCAGGGACGCTTCCGCGCGGACTGCCATTTTATCTGGCGCGACGCGGAGGGCGACGCGCGCTACACCGCCTCCGTCGACGCGCAGACCGGCGAGGTTATTTCCACCATCGACTGGCCGGAGGACGAACGGATGCGCGAACAGGAACGCGTATGGCTGGCCGAGCTTCGCGCGCAGCTGGACGAGGCAGGCGTAAGCAGCGATCTGTACAACGCCGCCGGACAATATTTCTGGGCTTGGACGCTGGAGGAGCGGGCGGCATGGTCGGCTGCCGCGCGGCCGATTGTCGACGGCTATCTGCAGGCGCATCCGGAATTCTCACAGTATCTGGCGGACAAAAAGGCGGGGCTGTACAGCGCGCATCACTGGGATAACCTGATTAACCTGACGCGGCGCGTGTACGGCGTGCCGGACGAAAGCGCGATTTCGCGGGACGCGGCCTTTGACATTGCGCGCCGCCATGCGCTGGCGCTGGGCGCGCGGCAAAGCGATTTGGACGAGAACCGCGGACATCTGGTTTTCTACGATGTGACCAATCCGGAACGCCCCGTTTGGCGCGTGAGCATCCAGATGATCTTCAGCGACGGCGATCTGGCGCACCGCAACAGCGATACGGATCCATGGGGGTATATCGTGGATATCGACGCGCGCAGCGGCGAGCTGATGGGCTGCATTGTGCGGGACGTCAACACGGAATTTGCCGAGGTCATTTAATTGCCTGAAAAGCGGCATGCAGGCGGGGGAATGATTGCTTCCGGGCGCGTCCCTCGCTTGCATGCCGCTGCTGCCTGTCAATCGCCCGATTGCCAGAAGAGCGACAGCGCGTCGGCCGCGTCCTGGGTTTGGCTCGCTTCCCTGCCGAAAAGATAATCGGTAATATCGTTCCACAGGCGGCCGGAGATCGAGGGCTGTAGGGCGCGGGCGATCTGCACGGCCTGCTTGCCCTCCAGCAGCACCCCCGAATCCAGCAGCGCGGAATGAACGGGAATGATGCGGTAGGTGTATTCCACGCCCAGCTGCGCCTTGGTATCGGTGTAATAGAGCGTTTCGCCTGCTTCGCCGTAGAGCTCGTTGAGGATAACGCATTCGCCAATCGCGTCGCGCTGGATGCGGTAGAGCGCGCTGTCGGCCGCCGTGATGACCAGCACGGGCTTGCCGCTGCCGTTATGGGTTACATAGAAGGCCGAGGGCGTGCGCGGCGCGACCCAGACGTTGGATTGCTTCGTGGGCCGGTTGGCGGTGGAGAAAACCTCCGAAATGCTGTAGGCCTTGGGCGTTGTGGCGGTGGCGAGCATCGGCTCGCCCGCCCATTCGATGGCCTTGAGATCAATATTCAGCCACACCATGCCCTCCGGCTGGCGAAATTTCGGCTTGCTGCGGTCGGCGTAGTAGGTCTTAAGGAATTTCGTGGCCAATGCGGCGGTGTAATCGCCGCCGGAAACCCAGCCCTGCAGCTTGTGCTGATTATCCGGATTGTCAAACCCCATCCAGCAGGCGACTGAGATTTCCGGCGTGTACGCCGCCATCCAGATATCGCGATTGCCGCCGCCCGTCATGTTGACCGTGCCGGTTTTGCCGGCGACCGGCGTGCCCGCGCCTGAGAGCTTCGCGCCCGTGCCGGAGGAGGTGACGGATTGTAAAAGGCTGGTCATCAGGTAGGCCGTTTGCTCGGAAAGGATTTTTTCCCCCTTTACCTCGTGCTGATACAGGACATTGCCGCTCGCGTCCTCGATACGCTCGATCAGATAGGGCGCGTAATAGGTGCCGCCGTTGGCGAAGGGAACGTAGGCCGCGGCCAATTGCACCGGCGATACGCCGTAGGTCATCGCGCCCAGCGCCAAGGACAGGTTCCAGTCCCGGTCGTCCAGCTCAACGCCGCATTTTTTCAAATAATCACGTCCCGCCGCAACGCCGATCTGGTTGAGCAGCGAAACGGCGGCGACGTTCAGGCTTTTCTTGAGCGCCGTGCGGACGGTGACCTTTCCGTAATAAAGGTTGCCGCTGTTGCGCGGGGAATAATTGCCGAATTTTTGGGGCGTATCATCCAGAACGCTGACGGTCATGTAGCCGTAATGCTCGATGGCGGGCGCGTAAACGGCCAGCGGCTTGAGCGCCGAACCGGGCTGCCGCCGCAGGTGCGTGGCGCGGTTGAGGCCGCGCTGCACGTCGTAGCTTCGCCCGCCGACCAGCGCGCGCACTGCGCCGGAGGCTGTGTCCACGCCGGCGCTGGCGCTTTGCACCCTGTCGCCGTCGGCTGCGTCGGCCGGGAAGTTTTTCGCGTTTTCGTATTGCGCGTCCCACAGATCCTGCTGGGCGGTATCCAGCGCGGTGTAGATATGGTATCCGCCGGCCAGCAGCGTTTCCGCCTGCAGGGAAAGCAGGCTTTCCGCTTCGTCGAGCACGGCGTCGGTATACCAGCCGTAGCGCGCGGTTTGCGGCGCGCTTTCGATCAGGGTGATTTCCTCCGCCGCAGCCTTGGCATAGCCCTCCTCGGAGAGCAGGCCGTTTTCCCGCATCGTGCGCAGGATATATTCCCTTCGCTGGCGGTTGGCCTGCGCGTTCAGGTGCGGCGCGTAGGCGGAGGGCGCTTTGATGATCGCGGCCAGACACGCGCCCTGCGCGGCGGTCAGCTCCGACGCATGAACGCCGAAGTAGGCCTGCGCTGCCGCCTCCACGCCGTACGCGCCGCGCCCGAAATAAACGTAGTTCAGGTACATCTCCAGAATTTGCTCCTTGCCGCACTGCCGCTCCAGCTGCAGCGCCAGATAGATTTCCTCAAATTTTCGCGCCAGCGTTTTCTGCGCGCTCAGATGGCTCAGCTTTACCAGCTGCTGCGTGATGGTGGACGCGCCCTCGGCGTAATCGCCGCTTTTCAGGTTGGCCGCGATTGCGCCTAAAATGCGCACCGGGTCAAAGCCCGGATGCCGGTAGAAGCGCAGATCCTCGGCGGCGAGGAAGGCGCTTTGCACGTCCGCGGGAATGGCGGAGAGGGGAACGCTTACGCGATCCTCCGTGCTGACGATTCGGGCGACGCGTACGCCGTTTCGGTCATAAATCGCGCCGGTCTGCGGGATGTCCACGATTTTTTGAATATCTAATTTTTGCCAGCTTGAAACGTCAAAAACAAAATAAAACGCGCAGCAGCTCAGCGCGATGACGACCAGCAGCGCAAAAAGAAGCTTACGTCCGCGCCGCCGCTTTTTGCCCCGCTTCAGGCCGTCAAGCGCCGAGATTTCTTCCTTTTCCTCCGCGGCGTTCAGCCGCCGGCGCCATTTGTTCAAGCTGTCCCTGCGCACGCTGTCTTCCCTCCCTTACGCTATTCTTTCCTCATTCTGCCCATCCATATGCTGCCTTCAAACAGGTATTTGATGGGAAAAAGCAAGAAACTGCCATCGACAGGCGCGGGGCTGATTCTATATACTGTGCTTGTATCGGAATCACCGAATCGGAGGCGGATATGCGATGAAGAAGAAAACGTGGCAGGGCGCGCTGGTTTTTCTGATGATCGGCGTTATGGCGGCGCTGGCGCTGTATTCCAAGGGGCAGGCGGATACGCCCGCGCTTTCCTACGCGGATTTTTGGCGCATGGCGCAGGACGGCGAGGTGGCCTCCGTTACGATGGGAACGGGCGATACATGGCGCGTGACGCTGCGGGACGGCGGCACGGCTACCACGCCTGATCCGCGTGCGGCGGACGCGAAGGAGCGGCTGCTGCGCCTGAATGTGGACGTACGCGAGGAGGGCGGCTTTTCGCCGACGCTGCTGGCGCTGGCGCTGGGCGCGGCGTTGGTCTGGGCGCTTGCGCGCGGCAGACGCGGCGCCGCCGGCATGCAGAAATATGCCGCCGTAGCGGCGCAAAGCGACGTGCCGCCGCTGACGTTTGACGATGTGGCCGCGCCGGAGGAGACGCTGCGGAGCCTGCGCGATCTGGCGGATTACCTGCGCCAGCCGGACGCCTATCGCCGTCTGGGGGCGCGCGCGCCCAAGGGCGTGATGCTCTACGGGCCGCCGGGAACGGGAAAAACGCTGCTGGCGCGGGCGCTGGCGGGCGAAGCGCATGCGCCGTTTTTTGCCATGAGCGGCGCGGATTTTGTGCAGGTGTATGTGGGCGTCGGCGCGTCGCGGGTGCGGGAGTTGTTCCGCAAGGCGCGAAAGGCGGGCGGCGGCGTGATTTTTATTGACGAGATCGACGCGATCGGCAAGAAGCGCGAGGGCGGAAACGATGAACGCGAGCAGACGCTCAATGCGCTGCTGACGGAAATGAGCGGCTTTTCGGGGCAGGACGGCGTGATGGTTGTCGCGGCGACCAACCGGCTCGATACGCTGGATGCGGCGCTGCTTCGCGAGGGGCGCTTTGACCGGCGCATCGAGGTGGGACTGCCGGACTGCGCGCAGCGGCTGCGGATTTTGCGCGTGCATGCCCGCGGCAAGCCGATCGATCAAGACGTATCGTTGGAAGCGCTGGCGGCGCGAACGGTGATGTTTTCCGGCGCGCAGCTGGAAACGCTGCTGAACGAGGCCGCGATTCGCGCGGTTCGCCGCGGCGCAAGCGCTATTCAGGCGCAGGACGTGGAGCAGGCGTATCTCGCCGTGACGGTCGGCGAGGAGCGGCGTATCGGCGTGACGGAGGCGGAACGGCGCGTGACGGCGTATCACGAGGCGGGGCACGCGCTGGCTACGGCGCGGCTGCTGCCGGAGCGCACCATCACCCGTGTGACGATTATTCCCTCCGCGCGCGGCGCGGCCGGCTATGCCATGAGTGTGCAGGAGGATACGCTCTTTTATACGAAGCGTCAGCTTTTTTCCATGCTCTGCGTGGCGCTGGCGGGGCGAATCGCGGAGGAATGCATGCTGGGGGCCGACGATGTGACCACCGGCGCTGCGGACGACCTGCGCCGGGCGCGGGAGATTGCCAAGGCGATGGCCGAAGAATACGGCATGGTAGAAGGGGAGGATGAGGCTGCGGCGCGCGAGGCGTATCGTGAGGCGCGGGCAAAGACGAGAGCGCTTATTCTGGAGGACGAAGCGGCGCTGCGGCGGCTGGCGGACGCGCTGATGACGCAGGAAACGCTTACGGGCGCGGATGTGGCGCGGCTGATGCAGGCGGAGCAGGAGAAGAAAAACGCGATCTGACGATCGAGCGAAATGCCAAAGGGCGGGACGGCGATTTGAACGCTTTCCCGCCCTTTTTGCGCGCCGAAAAACCGCGCCACATTTGCGCCTAAAATTTAGGGTGGTCAAACGGGACAAAATCTTGTATAATAAAGACATTATGGAGAAGGAGGCGTCCTACTTGTTGAAAAAGCGGATGCTGTGTCTGCTTCTGACCGTGGTGCTGGGCATGACGCTTTGCGCGGCGGCGGAGGAAGCGACGGAAAAGACCTACGTAATGGCCGGTTATGATGCGACGCAATACCGCGACTGGGATACGAACCTTTTCTTCCAGCGGATGGAGGAAAAAACGGGCGTGCATTTCGGTTATCGTCAGTATACCGACGCGTCGGAATGGGCGCGGGCGAAGGCGAATATGAAGGCGGGCGGCGAATTGCCGGACGTGCTGTTCAAGGCCGCGCTGACGGCGTCCGAATGCATGGAAATGCTGGACAGCGGCGCGTTGATTGACCTGAAGCCGTATCTGCAGGAGAACTGCCCGAACCTGTGGGCGCTGCTTTCGGAGAATCCGGAATATCTTGCGGCGATTACGCTGCCGGACGGCCGTATTGCGGCGCTGCCCTATATCACCACGCTGCCGCTGGAAAACTATATCTGGATCAATAAGGCGTGGCTGGATACGCTGCATCTGGATATGCCGACCACGGCGGACGAGCTGGTGAAGGTGCTGACCGCATTCCGTGACCGCGACCCGAACCGGAACGGCCGGAAGGACGAGATTCCGCTGGGCTTCATGGGCCCGTTCGATCTAAAGTTTCTGGCGCACGCCTTCGGCCTGATCGCCAATGATTACAACGTGTTCGTGCAGGACGGTCAGGCGCGCTTCATGCCGCTGGAGGAAAACTACCGCCTCTTTGTAACGTGGTGCCGCGATTTGTATCAGGCGGGGCTGCTGGACAAAAACGGCTTTACCATCAGCAGCATGATGCGGCAGGTGACGGACAGCAAGGCTACGCCGACCTACGGGGCGATTCTTGCGCCGGTCGCGGCGGATGTTTTCCGCGTGGACTGGGCGTCCGATTATGTGATTCTCGAGCCGCTGACCTATGACGGCAAGCAGATTTACCGCCAATTCTCCGGCCCCGTGCTGCGCGGAACCTTTGCCGTGACAAGCGCGTGCGACGATCCGGCCGCGATGCTCCGCTGGGTGGATACGCTCTATTCCCAGGAGGGCGCGGTGCTTTCCTCCATCGGTCAGGAAAACACGGATTACGTGGTGGACGGCGACGGAACATGGCGCTTGACAGAAGCCGCCTCAAGTGATAGCCTTTTTAAGGCGACGACGCTGATTGACGGCGGCGCGACGGCGCCCGGCATGCTGGCGGACGCGTTCCAGCGCCGCTACAGCGGCAGCAAGGAATTGCTCTCCACGCTGGAAAGTCAGGACGCCGTGAAGCGCGTCGCCGTTCGGCCCTTCCCCTATTACAGCCTGACGCAGGCGCAGAAGGATGAAATTACGCCGCTTCAGAACGCCATTGGCGAATACGTGGATATGCAGCTTGCCCGGTGGGTGCTGGGCGAGGAGGAAATCTCGGACGAGAGCTTTGCCTCGTTTAAGCGTACGCTGGATGAACTGGGTCTGCCGGCCTTCCTGAGCTTTTGGCAGGATGTGCTGAACAACCTTTGAGGAGGAGAAACACAATGGATAGCTATGCTCAGATGCTTGCCCGCCTGAAGAAGTCTTCCGCCATGGAGCGCTTTGCGCATCTCTACGGCCACCGTGAGGGCGAGCTGGCCCGGCAGCTGACCCGCTATTCCCGGCTGGTCAAGGCGCATGAGGATTTGTTTCACGCGGGCAATCGGCCGCTTTATCTGGTCAGCGCGCCGGGACGAACGGAAATTGCCGGCAACCATACCGACCATAACAACGGCTGCGTGCTGGCTGCGGCGGTGAATCTGGACTGTATCGCGTGCGTTTCTCCGCGGGACGATCAGGTCGTCCGCATTCAGAGTCAGGGCTTCCCGCCCATTGAGCTTTCGCTTGACGAGCTGGATAAGCGCGACGAGGAGACGGGCACGTCGGCTGCGCTGGTGCGCGGCGTGGCGGCCAAGATGAAGGAGCATGGCTTCAAGATGGGCGGCTTTGACGCGGCGATCACCTCCGACGTGATCGGCGGCAGCGGGCTGTCCTCCTCCGCGGCGTACGAGGTTTTGATCTGCGCGATTTTTGACGCGCTTTATAACGGCTTTACGATGGATGCGACATTGCGCGCGCAAATTTCTCAGTATGCCGAGAACGCTTACTTCGGCAAGCCCTCCGGCCTGATGGATCAAATGGCCTCCAGCACCGGCGGTCTGGTGACGATCGATTTTAAGGGCGAGCCCGAGGTGCAGCATCTGTCCTTCGCCTTTAACGAGGCGGGCTATACGCTGGTCGTGGTGAATACCGGCTCCAGCCATGATAATCTGACGGATGAATACGCCGCGATTCGCACTGAAATGCAGGATGTGGCGGGCATGTTTGGCGAAAAGGTGCTGCGCCGCATCCGCCCCGAGCAGCTGTGGCAGAACATCGCGGTGGTGCGCGATAAGCTGGGCGAACGCGCTGTGCTGCGCGCAATGCATTTCTTTGAAGAAAACGAACGCGTGCGGCAGCAGGTGCACGCCATTCGCATGAACGATCTGGGCGCGATGTTTGAAAGCGTGATCGCCTCTGGCGAGAGCAGCTATATGCTTTTACAGAATATCTATCCCGCCGGCATTCATCAGCCGCTGGCGCTGGCGCTGGCGATTGCTTCGCACATGCTGCGCGGAAAGGGCGCGTGGCGCGTGCATGGCGGCGGCTTTGCCGGCACGACGCTGAATTTTGTTCCCAACGACATGGTGGCGGATTTTGTGAAGAAGATGGAATCCGTTTTCGGCGCGCATGCCTGCTTTATGCTGGATGTGCGGCCCGAGGGCGCGGCGTTGGTCTTCTCCACGGAAGAGCAGTAACCATACGCAGCCTGAATCCATCTGCTTCGCCTGCGCGGGGCGGATGGATTTTTGCGTAACGCTGTTTTGCAGCGCCTTTACGCGCGATTTTGCGAAGCAAAAATGCTTCGCATATCGCCGTATATCAGATAAAACGAGGATCGGGAGGAAGCATGAGCGGTTTGCTGGGCGCGGCGGCGGGGCTGCTGATGATCGTGACGGCGCTGGCGCTGTTGCTTGCGTTTTGCGTGCGCGAGGGGCTGTGCACGCGCGCTTTTGCGCGGCGAAACGCGGCGGTTTGCGGCTATACAATCGCCTGCGGCGCGCTGTACTGGCTTGCCGCTGCGCTGATTCATACGGCCCTTTACGGCGCGGTGGATTTTCAGGCGCTAAGCGACATTTTCAGGACGCGGCGCGTGCGTGCGGTGCTGGAGGCGCTGCCGAGCCCGGGACAGTACGCCCTGGGCGCGGCGGATAAGGCGTTTGCGTGGCTGGCGCACGCGGCCGGCAAGGCGCTGTTCTCGGCGTATGCATCTGCGGGCGTGGCGCTGTGCTTTGCGATGACGTGCGCCGCCAATTGCCTGTTGGCCGCGCGCGCCGACAGGATACTGCCCGATGGCGGCGGCAAGGCAGCGGTTTCGCTGGCGCTGGCGCTGCCGGGCGCGGTGTTTCTGTTCCTGCCCGGCTGGCCGCCGCTGGCGTATCTGCTGGGCGCGGCGCTGCTTTATATTCTGACGGCGCGGTGCGGCCGAATCGGGAAGGCGCTGTCGCCGGCAGTGTGGCAGCTGGCGCTTACCCTGAGCGGTCTGCTTTCGGCGGCGGTGGTTTACGCTGCTGCGACGGGCGTCTGGGCGTGAGGAGGATCATTAAGAAATGCAAATCAGAAAACGCCTTGCCGCCTGGCTGACCGTTGCGCTCACGGCGCTGCTTTTGCAATATCTGATGCTGGCGCTCGGCCAGCTTTTATCCGGCGGGCTGACGCTGCAAACGCTTTGGCAGGCTATGGTCAACCGCTGGACGACGGCGGGGGATTCGCCGCGCTATCTGGATATTGCGCAAAACGGTTATGTCCGCACGGGTGAAAACGCGATCAATCTGGTGTTTTATCCGCTGTATCCGCTGCTGATTCGCGGCTTCTCCTGGCTGACAGGGAGCTTGGCCGTGTCGGGGGTTATCATTTCTCAGGTCTGCTTTGCGGCTTCGTGCGTCGTGCTCTATGAGCTGATGCTGCTCGAGCGCTGCGAAAGGGCGGAGGCGTGGCTGGCGGTGCTGCTGCTGAACCTGTATCCCTTTTCGGCGTTTGTTATGGGCGTGTTCAGCGAAGGTTTATTTTTGCTGTTGACGATGCTGTGCATGCTGCTGCTGCGCAAAAAGCGCTTTGCCGCGGCGGGCGCGGTTGGCTTTTTGGCCGCACTGACGCGCGTGCAGGGCATGCTGCTGTTTTTCCCCGCGCTGTACGAGGCCTACGCCTGCGTGCGCGCGAAGGAGCGCCGTGTGCGGGATACGCTGCCAATGCTGTTGATTCCGCTGGGCTTTGTTGTGTATTTGGGAATCAACTGGGCGCTGCATGGCGACTGCCTGAAATTTCTGGCCTTTGAGGCGAACGAGCCGTGGTATCAGACCACGCAGTGGGTTGGCCGCAACATAAGCACGCAGTATGATCTGGCGGTGCAGTATCCCGGACTGAGCATGATTATTTATGCGCCGCAGATCGCGCTGTATTTTGCGGCGGGCGCGCTGATTCTGGGGGGCGTCCTTCGCGGCGAACGCCTCAGCTATTCCCTCTACGCGCTGGCGTATCTGGGCTTTACCTATCTTTCCGGCTGGATGATTAGCGGCGGGCGGTACATGATGGCCTGCTTTCCGCTGTTTATGCAGCTTGCGCGGGTTCGCGAGGGCTTTCGCCGCAATGCGCTGCTCATGCTGTTCGTTCTGCTCGGCGTAGCGTATCACACGCTGTATTACGCAGGCTTCGCCATCATGTGACGCGCCTTGACGCGCGTCCTTGCCGGGATCATGCTGAGCCTGTAAGGAGATGAAAACGTATGCTATCCAATTCTGCGGCGGAAACGCGGGCAATCGGCGAACGTATCGCCGCGCGGCTGCGTTCCGGGGACGTGGTGCTGCTTCAGGGCGATCTGGGCGCGGGAAAGAGTGAGCTTGCCCGCGGCATCGCGCGCGGTCTGGGCGTGTCCGGCCCAGTTCCCAGCCCGTCCTTTACCATCCTCAACGCATACGACGAGGGGCGCGTGCCGCTGTATCATTTCGACTGGTATCGTATTGAGGACGCGCGCGAGATTATTGAGATGGGCATGGACGAGCAGATAGGCGGCGACGGCGTGGCGGTGATCGAATGGTTCGAGCGCGCGCCGGAATGCCTGCCGCAGCGCGCGCTGCGCATTGATATTTGCCCGCTGGATGCGGAAAAACGGGAAATTATTCTTACGCCGCTGGGCGGCTTTCCGAAATGGGAGGATATGCGATGACGACGCTGCTTTTGATTGATACCTCCGGCCCGGTGGCGGGCGTGGCGCTGATGAAGGATGGCGAGGTCTGCTATGAGGCGATGGCGGTCAATGCGTTCACGCATTCGCAGTCCATTCTGCCTATGGCGGAGGAGGCTTACGCGCGCACGGGGCTTTCAATTGATGAGACGGATTATTTCGCCGCGACGGTCGGCCCGGGCTCGTTTACGGGCGTGCGCATCGGCGTGAGCACGGTCAAGGCGTTGGCGCACGCGCAGGGGAAGCCCTGCATTGCCGTGGACGCGCTGGAGAGCATGGCGGCGGGCGTCGCGCCCTTTGACGGGGTGATCTGCCCCATTCAGGATGCGCGCGCGGGGCAGGTATACGGCGCGGTTTTTGAGGGAAAAACGCTTGCAAGGCTTGCGGAGGATGAGCCGTTGAAGCTGGAGGATTACGTGCAGAGGGCCGCCGCCTTTGGCAGGCCGATGCTCTTCCTTGGCGACGGAATGCCCGTTCATCGTGAAGCAATCGCCAGTTTGCTGGGTGAGGAAGCATTCTTTGCGCCGGCGCATTTATGCTATCTGCGCCCGGCTGCCGCGGCGTATCTGGCATGGAATTGCCGCGAGGCGGCGGTGGATTATCTTTCGCTGCAGCCGCTTTACCTGCGCGCGCCGCAGGCTGAGCGGCAGCGGAACCTGAAGGTGCAGGGCCATGTGTGACGCCGTGACGATTCGCCGTATGACGCTGCAGGACGTGTCGGCTGTGCATGCAATCGAGCAGGCGGCGTTTCCCAAGCCGTGGACGGCGCAGGATTTTGAGCGCGAAATGACGCAGAACCGCTGTGCGCGGTATCTGCTGGCGGAGGAAAACGGCCGCGTGATCGCCTTTGCCGGGGCGTGGATTGTGCTGGACGAGGCGCACATTACCAACATCGCCGTGGCGGCCGACGCGCGCGGACGGGGCGTTGGTAAGCGCCTGACGCAGGCGCTGCTGCAGTACGCGGCGAATCTGGGCGTGGTTTACGCTACGCTGGAGGTGCGGCGCAGCAATGTCGTAGCGCAGGGGATGTATCGGGCGCTGGGGTTCGTATATGTCGGCGTGCGCAAGCGCTATTATGAGGATAACGGCGAGGACGCGCTGATTTTCTGCTGCGAGCATCTGCCGCCGTCCGATCCCGATTTTGAGGAAGCGGAGACGGTCGCGGAGTAGCGCGGCGTATCTTAAAAGCGCTCCATAAGGGGCAAAGCAATGACGGGCGGATGATTCCCTGCGCCGGTGGGGAAAGCATTCGCCCGATTTTTGCTGCGATACAAATATTGACATGGAAATTTATGACGTGTATAATCATGAATGAAAACGCGCCGCGCGTTCCGTGCGGCCGATAAAGGAGTGAAGGATATGAAGCGACGGGGAAAGGGGCGCGTGGTGATACTGGCACTGCTGCTGGCGGTGTTGGCGTTGGCGGCGGCCATTGCGCTGCTTTGCGGCGTAAGCACGACAGGAAAGGGCGAAACATACGACGCTGCATTCGTGGAAGACAGGCTGCGCCTTGAGCCTTGCAAGGAGGGCGAGGAATTGGAGGATATCGTCAGCGTTTCACCGCGAGGAACGTATATCTTGGCAATCGGGAAAAAGTGGATTAAGGACGCGCGGTATCAGGCGTTGATGGCGCAATTGAACGAGAATGACGCCGCCGAGGCGGCGGATTCCGCCATGCTGTATGTGGAGAATACAAAAACCGGCGATGTGACGCTGGCCCTGCCGGAGGGAATGGGGCAGTCCGGGGACAAGCGGCTTGCCAGATTTGGCACAGCGATTATGCAGGGGTCGGCTTCCCTTCTGAACTATGACGTGATATGGTCGCCGGACGAACGGTATGCAGCGATTACAAAGTTTACTACCGCCCTCAACGATGGTGCAGATCTGATGTGTCTGGATGCAAAGATAACAGAGTTTGAAACCGTGCCGTGCATGATGATTCGCAATTTGGTAAAATGGAGCGGCGATTATATTGGCGCACGAGATTACGGAATGGCCTATAACGCATGCTTTTCTCCGGATGGAGAGACGCTTTTCTACTCGACAGTAGAGGCAGACACGGAGCGGAATCGTACCTACGCGCTGATGGCGTATGAGCTAACCTCCGGTAAGCGCAGCCGCGTGATCGATACCCGCTGGGAAGACCAAAACGGCTGGAATTATCATATGGTGACGCGCGACCTTGGCGTAACAAACGCAGGCACGGTGGCGCAAGTATATCAATCGCAAGGCCGGTATGGCGTTCGCTACCTGTTCAATGACGGTCGGGTGGAAACTACGGCGTATACTACGCTGCCGATACAGCGTTTGCTGGTTTCGCCTGTTTCGGGCTATGGCGTTATTCTGTATCGCGTTGACAAGAACGATGGCGCTGATTGGTATAGCGGAATGAGTGTGATTCGCCCGGACGCCGGAATCATGGGAGACGAGCAGGTGCTGCTGCTTAATGATCAGAAGCAACTGGACGGCTATGCGCTTTCGAAGGCCGAGAAGCTGATTGAGGGGGACGATGCGGCGTATAATCACCAGAACATAATTGCCGGAGCGCTGTCGCCGGACGGGCGGTATGCGTTGCTACTGACGGCAAGCGGCGGTGAATATGGCCTGCTGATGGTGGAATTGTCCTCGGGAAAATGGAAAACGGTATCGACGCCCTTGACGCAGGATGAATGGAAGAATGCGATATATGTCGGCAGCTATGCTAAAAGCAAAGGATTGATTTGGAGCGCGGATAATCGCGTCTACCTGCGCTGCAAAGCGGTTGATGGTCGAACGGTCTATAGCTGCTACAGCTTTGCAGGCGTTGGGAAGCCCTCAGGCGAGAATGTCCTTTCGAAGGTCGACAGCCGCGGGCTGGGCGCGCGAATCCAGCAGCGCAGGATCGACGAACTGACGGGCACATGGTATTTTGTCAACGACCCGGACGATACGATCACCTTCCATTCGGACGGCACGTATACCAGCGAATCCAACGGGCTTGGAAGCTGGACGTTTTCAGGCACGTACAGCATCGAGGGCAATCAGCTGACGCTGACGACGACGTATTACGGAAGCACGACTAAGAGCACGTATACCTACGAAATCAACGGCGACGAGATGCGCTATGGCAACGATACGATGCGCAGGCAGAAATAATTGCGCCACGCCGATGCGGGAGGCGAAGGGCTGCTGCGCAGTGCACGGTCTGTAACAGTGCAAAAAGGGGCCGTAAAAAAACACATTTTCAGCGGCGAGGAAGCCGGAACTACGGCAAGAAGTATGCTGTGGTAAAAGATTGTGTCAAAACGCCAAAAGTCAGGAAACACAAGGATTTTCCTGACTTTTTTGTGCTCTGGAAAGCTTGCTTCGGCAACTTTCCGGCAACTTTTTTTCTGCATTAATCTGTCCAAAATGGAACGGAATCAGGAAAAGCAATGGTTTCACGCAGTTTCATAGCGATGCTTTCTTTTGCCGACAAGGACGCAAGTAGACCGCCTGCTTTTGTCCGGCTCATACAGCCTTCATGGAGGGGGAGCGAAACGACCGGCCTGCCAGCGGCAGGAGCGGCCTTTAGGCCGCAGGGAGTTGAACGAGTCAACCGAAGCATGCGGCGGAAGCGGCAGCGAATCGCCGCGTCGATGGAGGTTGCGAAAGGGGGAACCGCTCTTTGGCTTATACAAAGAGCGATTCCCCCGCAAATATTTTGCTTTATTTTCATAGTTTCTTTTATGCGCGCCCGGAGGGCGGAAAAAGCTGCGCGGCGTTACTGCCAATCAATTTATCACTTTTGCAGCGATTTGGGCGTTGAAAATGCAGGGCATGCCGCGGGCGCGCTGGCCGGGCTATTGATCGTTTTGCGCCCAATGGAGCGCGCATGCTACGGGCGCGGCGGGCTGGATTATTGATCGTTTTGCGCCCAATGGAGCGCGCAATCCACGGCGCGCAGCCAGCCGTGCAGCAGCGCCTGCTGGCGCTCCTGCGGCATGCTGGGCGTGAAGGTATCCGCTGCATGCCAGCCCTGCGCCGTGGCGGCAAGGTCGGGATAAATGCCCACGGCCAGCCCGGCCAGCAGCGCCGCGCCCAGCGCCGTGGTTTCCAGCACGGCGGGACGCACGACCGGCACGCGCAGCAGATCGCTTTGGAACTGCATGAGCAGCCGATTGGCGCTTGCGCCGCCGTCCACGCGCAGCACGGGGCATTCCCGGCCGCAGTCATGCGCCATGGCGGAAAACAGATCGCGTGACTGATAGGCGATGGATTCCAGCGCGGCGCGGACAATATGCGCGCGGTTCGTGCCGCGCGTCATGCCCACCAGCGTGCCGCGGGTATACATGTTCCAATAGGGCGCGCCAAGGCCCGTGAATGCGGGCACCAGATATACGCCGCCGGTGTCGGGCACGGAGGCGGCGACGGCCTCGCTTTCGGCGGCGCTGTCGATCAGATGCATTTCGTCGCGCAGCCATTGAACGGCCGCTCCGCCCATGAATACACTGCCCTCGAAGGCGTAGGTCGCCTTGCCGTTGAGCCGCCACGCCATGGTGGTCAGCAGGCCGTGATTGGACAGGCGGAATTCATGCCCGGCGTTCATGAGCATAAAGCAGCCCGTGCCGTAGGTGTTTTTGACCATGCCCTCCTCGAAGCATGTCTGCCCGAACAGCGCAGCATGCTGGTCGCCTGCCAGCGCGGCGACGGGCACGCGCGCGCCGATGATATCCTCGCGCAGCATGCCGACGACCTGCGCCGTATCCACGACCTCGGGCAGCATAGCGCGGGGAATATCCAGCATGCGCAGCAAATCGTCGTCCCAATCCTGCGTGTGCAGGTTAAAGAGCATGGTACGCCCGGCGTTGGTTGCGTCCGTCACGTGGGGATGGTTTTCCACCAGATGCCACGCGAGGAAGGAATCCACCGTGCCAAAGCATAATTCGCCCTTTTGCGCCCGGCTGCGCAGGCCGCATTCATCCAGCAGCCATTTGAGCTTGGTGCCGGAAAAATATGCGTCCGGCACCAGGCCTGTCTTTTCCCGGATCATGGGCGCGCAGCCGTCGTGCACCAGATTGTCCACCATCGGCGCGGTGCGGCGGCATTGCCAGACGATCGCGTTATGCACGCAAATGCCCGTGGCGCGGTCCCATACCAGCGTTGTTTCGCGCTGATTGGTCAGGCCGATGGCGGCGATCTCGTTTGGGTCGATGGCGGCCTTGCGTACGGCCGCGCGCAGCGATTCGATCTGCGTGGAGAGGATGTCCGCCGGGTCGTGCTCCACCCAGCCGGGCTGGGGATAATGCTGCGGGAATTCCTGCGCGGCGGAGGCCACAACGTGACCTTCCACCGTGAATACGACGGCGCGGGAGCTGGTTGTGCCCTGATCCAGCGCGACCAGATAACGGCGATTCATGGGCATGCCTCCGTTTGACGTTATTTTCTGACAACAGTATAACGGCTTTGGCGGGCAATTGCAAGCCGAATATCAAAACAGGAGGGGCGATAAGCGCCTCCTCCCGTGTGGTATGGTGTTCCTTAGCCCAGCAGCAGGCAAAAAACCGTCAGCACGGCCAGAAAGCCGAAATTGAACAGCGTGAACATACGCAGGTACATTTTGGTTTCCTCGCGGTAATGCGCGGTAAATTCCCGGAAGGTAATCAGCGAGGCCAGCGAGGCGATCAGCGTGCCTGTGCCGCCGATGTTTACGCCGCGCAGCAGCGCCGCGTATTGCCCGGTAAATTGGGAAAGCAAAATGGCGGAGGGCACATTGCTGATGACCTGACAGGACAGCACGGCGGTCAGCAGTGTGTTCCATTGCAGCAGGCCGGAAAAGAAATCGCGTACGGGCGCAAGGCGGCTCATATTGCCGGAAAAGATGAAAAAGCAAACGAAGGTGCAAAGCAGCCCATAATCCACCATGGCCAGCGCCTTTCTGTCCATAACCGCCAGCACGCCTACGACCGCCAGCAGCACCAGCCAGATTGGCAGAACACGGAAAACCATCAAAATCGTTGACAGAAACAGCGCCAGATAAATTGCCGTACGCGCGGGCGGCAGGCGGTCGTCACCCATATCGGTAACGCGCAGGCTGTGCTGCGGCAGCAGAAAGCAGCATGCCGTTACCAGTGCAATGGCCAGCAGGAAGGGCCAGAACATCATGCCCATGAATTCGCCGGTGGGGATGTTGAAATGCGCGTAGAGGTAGAGGTTTTGCGGATTGCCAAAGGGCGTGAGCATACCGCCTAGATTTGCCGCGATGTTCTGCAGAATGAACACCAGCGCCACGTCGCGCTTGCGTCCCGCAGTGGAGAACACAAAGTATCCCAGCGGCAGGAAGGTAATCAGCGCCATATCGTTGGCGATGAGCATGGAGCCAATGAAGGTGATATAGGTCAGCGCCAGTGCCGCTGCCCGCGCGTTGCCCGTCAAGCGGATGATGCGCCGCGCCAGAATGGCGAAAAAATGGATGTTCTTGAGCGCGCAGACCACCGCCAGCGTACCAAACAGGCAGCAAAGCGTTTTTACGTCGAAGTATGCGGCATACTGCGCGTCCGGCGGCACCAGTACGGCGGAAAACAGCGCCGCGCAAAAGGCGATAACGAGCACTGCGTTTTTTCGCGCCCATGTGCGCAGGCCACTCCAGCCGATATTCGCTTTTGGCATTGTATGCGCCCCGCTTTCGTGATTTCTGCAAACGCGAATCATCATACGCGCGTTTTTGCCGCCTGTCAAGCAATTTGTGACGGAAGCGCGGAAAAACGCGGAGAATTGCTGCGCGGAGAAGGAAAGACGGCAACGCCTGCGCCGGAATCGCCATGCGCCGGGACGATGGCCGGATTGGATGAAAATTACCGCCCTTGAAGCGCCCATAGCCGCCCGGCAAAGAAAAACGGCCGGAAGGCGCAAAAACCGGATTCGTGAAAGGCAAAGCAGGCCAGAAAACGCCGCGGGTTTTCTGACCTGCGCAGGAGATTGTCGGTTTTCAGGGCCTATACTTCCTCGCTCTGCATTCGACGCAGGCGCTTGATCGCATGGCCGATCACCTGCAGCGCTTCGTCGCCGCGCACCAGCTCCATGCTGCCAAACGGCGCGTCCAACAGCCGCTCCCAAAGGAAGCGTTCGGTTTCAATCCATTGCACCACGCCGCTTGTCGCGCCGCCCTGCGCGATGGCCGCCGCCTCGCGCATCAGTCGCTGATAAACGGCGGTATAGGTATCCCACAGAAGCTCCGGCAGGAGCATATTGGTAAAATGCACGACGCCCTCTGCGCGAAGAAGCTCCAGAATGCGGCACAGCTCGGGGAAAAAAAGCTGCTTTTGCGCGTCGATAACGGCTTCGCGCACCACGCCGCCATCCGCCAGCCCCTCCAGCGGCAGCAGCAGCGCCACGTTCTTTTCCTCGCCGGAGCGAAAGGGCATGGCGTAGTAAATCAGGCCGTTCAGGCGCTCCATGGCGGCGTCGTAACGCTGAGCCTCAAAATCGGCAAATGCGTTTTCGGCGCGCCGGCGGCACAGTGCTGCGAGCACCTGCAGCTTGGATTCAAAATGATGGTAAAAGCTGCCCTTGCTGCAGCCCAGCATGGCCAGAAAATCCTGAATGGTGGCGCCGGCATAGCCCTTTTCGAAGAATAAAACCTCCGCTGCGTCCAATATCGCCTGTCTGCGCAAATCGCCTTTGAGCATAAGCATTCTCCCTTTGGCCTGAAGTTCGTATCAGTTGTATTCGATAACCTGTTGAATCATTTTATAAGTCGACGTGCATAGCAGCTCCCGTTTGTATTCCGCGCCGTTGCGTTGATACACGCGATAGGTTTCCACCACATAGCCCGTGCGCGCCTTCTTGAGCTCCTGCACGGTTCCCGGCGGCAGCAGGGGGTTCTGCTGATAGAGCGCCTCCTGCGGCGGATAGGTTGTGGAGACGATTTTAGTCGCCAGCGCGATGCTTTGTCCGGCGCCCGGTGTTGCGCCGTAGAGCTCAACGGTGCATTTCCGGTTCTGGTAGAAGGCCACGATGAAAACCGGGCTGCCGCTGTCGTTGCGGAACTGGAAATCCAGATTGGGCCAGTTCACGGTCGCGTCCCGGCCCTTATCGACATAATTGCTCGGCCATGTGTGCGGATATCGCGTCAGGATGGTCATGTTCGCCATGGCCGCGGCGTTAAACAACGTGCTGGATACCTGACACACGCCGCCGCCCACCTCGTCCACCGTAGTGCCGCCTGCGATGGCCGCGGCGGGCAGATAGCCCTTTTCTGTGGTTCGCTGGCCGGTGGCCTGATTAAAGGAAAAGCTTTCGCCCGGCATGACGACCGTTCCGTTGACCGCCTCGCAAGCCAGATAGATATTGTTGTTGCGGTTGGCGCTGCTTGTCGTGTCCGTGGTGTAGGAGGAGACAAGGGCGAAGGAATTCATCAGCTCCGCCTTGGTGACGGCGGGGGTAATGGGCTCGGCGTAGGCCTGAATGCGCGCCGTGTAGTCGCGCCTGTCCAGCGTGCCCACGATCGCCTGATACAGCGCCTCGCTGTCCAGCCGCGCGCCCTGCTGATCCTCCGTAAAGGTAAAGGAGCGCGTGTTAAAATCAAACGTCGCCACCTGCGCATCCACCGCGTCGCGCTCGATGCTGCTTCGAATGATTTCGACCAGACTGCGCACTCTTTCCTGATCGTAGGTGACCTGCGTGTACAGATACGCGGCGTTGGAGGCCGTGTGGTGCAGATGCGCGTATCGATACGCAAAGGGCGATGTTTTGGTGCCGATGGTCTCCGGGCTGCCCTGCCGCCCGATGGCGTACGCCGTATCCAGCACGGAGGCAATATTGCGCTCAAAGGGCAATTCGTTTGACGTGATGACCCACGTCTGCTCATCTACCCGAACGGTCAGGTTCAGCTGCGCCGCCGCGCCCGCGCCTCTTTGCGCCAGCGCCTGCTCGGCCTGCGCGCGCGTCATGCCGCCGATGTGCACATCGTCTACCAGCACGCCCTGTGCAAAGGTTTGCTGCTGCGTTACGGCTACACGCTGGCGGAAAGGCGCGTATTCCTGATACACGGAGGCTAAGAAGCTGCCCATCAGCGCCAGCAGGGAAATGCAGATGAGCGCGATGAAAGCCCACAGCGCGGTATGCTTCGGCTTTCGCGGCGCGCCGCCGCCCGCCCATGCGCTGCGGATTACCGGCGTGCCGGGCTGCGCCGATGCGCCGCGAGGGGGCTGAGGCATGTCGGCGCGCTGCTGGTAGACCATGTCGGGGTAAAGCGCGTCCCATTCGTCCGCCTGCGGGGAGGGGTGCGCGCTTTGCGGCGCGCGCGGCTGCGTATCCTCCGGTGGATATGCAGCGCGATACTGCTGAGCATGCCTTTCCGCCCGTGACAAGCGCTCGCCTCCCTTTTGAAACATACCGCATTCCAATAAATTGTAATATGCCGGGCGGCATTTGTCAATCCGGCAATTGCAACGAATTCACCAAGGCGGGGGAATGGAAAGAAGAAGCCTTCCTTCGGCGTTGGCCTAAAGCGCTCCGGGAGCGTCTTTTTCGGTTGCTTTCCAAAAATCCGCTTGACCGGCGCTGCGGCATGGTATATGATGAGGACGAATCGCCGGTAAGGAGGAATGAATGGTGATGAAAAGGCTTTTCGTAATGTGGATGATTCTGGCGCTGCTTTTGCCCTGCGCGGCGGCAGTGCAGGAGGAAAAGGTGCTGAACCTGTTTACGTGGGAAATGTATGTCGACGATCAGACCATTGCGGATTTTGAGGCTGCGACGGGCATTAAGGTGCGCTATTCGCCCTTTGAGGACAATGAGGAAATGCTGCTGAAGCTGCAGATGTCGGGCGGCGCGGGGCAGTATGACGTCATTATCGCCAGCGATTACGCCGTCAATATGGCGCGCAAGAGCGGCCTGCTGCAAAAGATCGACAAAAGCATTGTTACCAATTATGATCTGCTGGATCAGGCGCTGCTTTCGCCCTATTTTGACCCGGACAACGAATACAGCGTGCCCTACATGTCGGGCGTTACGCTGATCGTTTATGATCCCACGGCGGTTACGGCCGAAATTACCGGCTATAAAAGCCTGTGGGACGAAAGCCTGCGCGACAGTCTGGTTGTGATGGACGACGCGCGCAACATTGTGGGCATCGCGCTCAAGGCGTTAGGGCAGTCCTTTAACGTTACGGACGACGAGACGCTGGCGCTTGCCGCCCGGAAGCTGGAGGCGCTGGGGCCGAACATTCGCTCCTTCAATTCCACCTCGCCGGACGTGGATATGGTTTCCGGCGAATGCGCCATCGGCTACATGTACGGCCAGTACGCCTTCTATGCGCTGGAGCAAAACCCCGATTTGAAGGTCGTTTATCCGGAGGAGGGCCTCGGCTTCGGGCTGGATTCGCTGGTGATTCCTGCCGGCGCGCCGCATCCGGAGAACGCGAACCTCTTCATCAATTTCCTTTTGCAGCCGGAAATTGCCGCGCAGGTTGCCGTGGCGCAGGGCTTCCGCACGCCGGTGCCCGCCGCGAAGGAATTTCTGGATGAGAGCTACCTGAATAACCCCGTTATCAATATTCCCTCCGAGTTGCTGGCCAATCACGAATTTATCATGGATTTGGGCGAAAATGAAAGCAAGTTCCAGAACATCTGGACGCAGTTTAAGCTCAATCGATAAGGAACGGCCTGCGAGCGGGGCGCTATACGATGCGCTTTGACTACCGCCGCATTTTCGTTTTGATTGAGCAGGACATCAGAAAGGGGAGACCCTTGGACGTTCCCAAGGAATCTCCCCCTTTTATGAGTTCTTACTTGCTCACCAGCTCGAGCGTATCGCGCGCGATGGCGATTTCCTCATTGGTGGGAATGACGGCGATGGTCACCTTGCTGTCGGGCGTGGAAATGACCGCTTCCCGAACGTTCGGCCATGCCAATTCCTTATTGCGCTCAACGTCCAACTTCGCGCCCATATATTCAAAGCCCTGCATCACGTCCTCGCGCAGCTTGTAATTGTTTTCGCCGATGCCCGCGGTGAAGACGATCACATCCACGCCGTTCATGGCAGCGGTGTAAGCGCCGATATACTTGCGAATGCCGTAAACCAGCATATCGCGCGCAAGCTGGGCGCGCGCATTGCCCTGCGAGGCGGCGGTGTCGACGTCGCGCATATCGTTGGAAACGCCGCTGATGCCCAGCAGGCCGCTTTTCTTGTTGCAGATGGTCAGCATTTGGGAAACGGTCAGATGCTCATTGTTGCAGATGTATTCGATCACGGCGGGGTCCATGCTGCCGCTGCGCGTGCCCATGATGACGCCCTCAAGCGGTGTGATCCCCATGGACGTATCCACGCACTTCCCCCTGTCCACCGCGCACAGCGAGGAGCCGTTGCCCAGATGGCAGGTGATGATGCGCAGCTCCTCCGGCTTTTTGCCGAGGAATTCCGCCGTGCGCTTGGAAACGAAGCGGTGCGACGTGCCGTGGAAGCCGTAGCGGCGAACGTGCAGCTTTTCATAATATTCATAGGGCACGCCGTACATATACGCCTTGGGCGGCATGGTCTGGTGGAAAGCGGTATCGAACACGGCCACCATGGGCGTGCCGGGCATCACCGCCTGACAGGCCTTGATGCCCTGCAGGTTGGCGGGGTTGTGCAGCGGGCCGAGGGGAATGTTTTCCTCAATCGCGTCCAGCACATCCTGATTGATAATCACGGATTCGGAGAACTTGCTGCCGCCGTGCAGCACACGGTGACCGACGGCGCTGATTTCGCTCATGTCCTTGACTGCGCCGTATTCCTTGTCCGTCAGCGCGTCCAGCATCATCTGGCAGGCCTGCACATGGTTTTCGATGGGCGCTTCCTCCCAGTCCAGCACTTCCTTGCCGCCGATCTTGCAATTGTGGTGGCCGGTCGTGCCCATGCCGATGCGCTCCACAAGCCCCTTGGCTAAGGTGGATTCATCCTGCATGTCGATCAATTGATATTTCAGTGAGGAGGAGCCTGCGTTCACAATCAAAATCTTCATTCGTCAAACCCTTCTTCCTTTTTATAAAGAAAATTCCAATATGATATTATACAGGACGCGCCCGTATTTTTCAAGGCGTTGCCGAAAAAAGCGCGCGCATGGAATGCGCGGAGAAACCGGGTGATTGACATAAGCGGCACGGGAAATTATAATATCTTAAGTGAAAAACGGATTTCATCATTGAAAGCTTGGAGGGAGACAATGGAAAGCATTCACATTGATACGGGCAAGCAATACGGCGCCTTTAAGCCGCTCAATGCGACCAACGGCGGCCCGTGGCACAGGCGGCATGCCAACGATCAGAGCCGCAGCAACCTTGACGATTACCGCGCCCTGCGCATTCCCTTCGCCCGCAACCATGATTCCAACGCCAACGGGATCTACGGCGGGCCGTATGCCCACGACATTACCGCCGTTTTCCCGCGTTTTGAGGCTGACCCGGCCGACCCTGCGTCCTACGACTTTGCCTGCACGGACGAGGCGATTCTGGTGGCGCTGGAGGCCGGAACGAAGACCTATTATCGCTTGGGGCAGACCATCGAGCACCAAATCAAAAAGCACGGCACCCTTCCGCCGGCGGATTTTCACAAGTGGGCGGCGATTTGCGAACACGTGATTCGCCATTATACTGAGGGCTGGGCCGACGGCTATCATTTCGACATGCCGTATTGGGAAATCTGGAACGAGCCGGATCTGGATCCTGACGATAGCGCCAACAAGCGATGCTGGGGCGGCACGCAGGCGCAGTTCTTTGATTTTTATGAAATTGTTGCCAGGCATCTGAAGCGTTGCTTTCCGCAGCTCAAAATCGGCGGCCCGGCGTCCTGCGGCAATGAACGATGGACGGAGGAATTTCTGCGCTGCATGCAGGAGCGCAGCGTGCCGTTGGACTTTTTCTCGTGGCATATTTATACCACGTCGCCCATGGACATCTATCAGAAATCCGTGCGTATCAAGGCGATGCTGTGCAAATATGGCTATGAGCATGCGGAAAGCATTCTGAACGAGTGGAACTACATCGGCAGCTGGTGGGCGGGCTATGTGGATTCGCTCAAGGCGATTCATGGCACGAAGGGCGCGGCCTTTACGATGGCGACCATCTCGCTTGCGCAGCAATCCACCATCGATATGCTGATGTATTACGACACGCGCCCCTCCGTTTTTTGCGGGGTATTCGATTTTTACACCTATGAAAAGCTCAAGGGCTATTACCCGCTCTACTGGTACGGCATGTTTTACGATATGCGCGCCGAGCTTCGCGCGGACAGCCTGCCCAAGGATGTGTACCTGCTCAGCGGCGTCGACGAAAACGGGAAAACCCTGACCGTCGTTACCTATTACACGAACGAAGCGGACATGCCGGTGAAGGAATTAGAGCTTGACTTTGGACGCGATGGGGTGTACGAGGCGTATCGGTTGGATGCGCACTGCAACGGCGAAAAAACGGCGGAAACGTCGAATTTGCGCTTTACGATGCTTCCCAACAGCTGCTTGCTGCTGCGCGAAGTCTGAGCCGCGCGCGGATCCAAAGCGGGAAAACCGCGGGAAGCGTTTGAAACCACATAAACGAAATGAGAAGCGGCTGCCTCGGAATAAACCGAAGCAGCCGCTTTTGAAATGACGCTTTGCCAGGCGAAACGCGATTAGTTCGCCTTGATAACGTTCAGCAGCGTGCAGCCCTTATCAAACTCCACGGTGCCCTTGTAATTCTTGATCGTGCCGTTGACGGTAATCACGTCACCGACAGCCAGCGTATCCGCGCCTTCGCCGGAGAGGCGATAGCACTGCACGGTGTATTCCTCCAGACCGGCGGGAACGATATCCACCGTGATGTTCTGGTACTGATCGCTCCAAGCGGTGGGAATGCGCACGATCGTGCCCGTCATGGTGGAGGCGGCGGTCATTGCGGCGCCTTCTTCCAGCTTATAGCCCTTGAGCGCGGTGCGCACATCGACCACGGCGGCGGCGTCAATCAGCTTGCAGCCCTTATCGAATTCGATGGTGCCCTTGTAATTCTTGATCGTGCCGACCACGCCGATCTCGTCGCCCACAGCCAGCTTCTCCGCGCCCTCGCCGGAGAGGCGGAAGCACTGGATGGACTGTTCTTCCTTACCGTCGCAGACGATGGTGACGGTGATGTTCTTGTATTCATCGCTCCACGCGGTATCGATCTTGACGATCGTGCCGGCCAGCGCGGTGGGGGCGCTCATGGCCGCGCCGCTTTCCAGCGCGTAAGCCGCGTCCAGAATAGCGGCCTGACTGACGATTTCGCCAAAGCCGATCAGCTTGCAGCCCTTATCGAATTCGATGGTGCCCTTGTAATTCTTGATCGTGCCCTCTACCGTGATCTGATCGCCAACGGCCAGCTTTTCCGCGCCCTCGCCGGAGAGGCGGTAGCACTGGATGGGCTGATCGGCCAGATCGCCGACCTGAATGGTGACGGTGATGTTTTTGTATTCATCGCTCCACGCGGTGTCGATCTTGGTGACCGTGCCGAAGAGACGCTGCGGCTTGCTCATCGCCGCGCCGTCGTCCAGCTTATAGCCCGCGGCCACGATGTCGGCATAGCTCATTTCCAGAATCACGGCGGGCATGATGCGCTCGTAGGAAACGGAAATCGTTTTGCCCTCGGGGGAGGTGACGGTAGCGGTCAGGGTATAGGCGGCGTCCTTGGGATTTTCATCGTCCAGATCCACCAGCGCCTTGCCTTCTTCAGCGGGAACGATCTTGATGGTGTCCAGATCGACCGTCCATTCGACGGGATACTTCACGCCGTCGATCATCAGCTGGGAAACGACCTGATAATCCTCCGCGGTGGTGGTAACCTTGCCGCGGGTCTTGTTCTTATACATGAAATCCAGCAGCGCTTTGGCGGAGAGCAGGTTTTCATCGGTTTCCTCGGCAGCCGCGAAGCCGGCGAACATGGTCAGGCACAGCATGAGCGCCGTCAGCATTGCAAGAAACTTTTTCATGTTGTTCGCTCCTTTACTTATTATTCGGTAGAAACGGTAATCGCCTTGCAGGCGAAGACCTTGATCTGATAGTTTCCGTGATACGACTTGATGAAGCCGCGCACATCGATCGTCTTGCCCAGCAGGCTTTCCGGGTTGACGGGGGCGTTGTTTTCGTCATAGAGCGGCGCGGTACGCACCGAGACGGGCAGTTCGTCCGCTTCGCAGGCGAGCGTCGCCTCGCCGTTATCGTCCGATGCCACGCTCAGCACCTTCAGCCCCTTGACCTCGACGGACGTATCCATCAAAAGCGCGGCGAGCGGGAAGGCTTCCTCGCCCTCTGCCGTTTCGACGGTCATCGTCTGTGCGTTGAGCGCCGCGGCGGAGAGGGGCGTATAGGCGGGCTGATGACCGCCGCTGAGCTTCTGAACGTTGCCGGCGTCCTTGGGGCGCATGACGCGATAGGTCAGGCCGGATACCTGATACGCATCGCCCGCCTCATAGTAGGACACCGTGCCCACGATGCGGCTTTCGTTGCCGGTGCTCAGGATGTTCAGGCCTTCGCCGTTCATATTGAAGCCGTAATACACCGACATACCGAAGTACAGGCCCGTTTCCTCATCATAATCCTCAATGCACAGGCTGCTGCCGTCATTGACGGTGATGACACCCTTGAAGGCGACCTTCTTGCCCACATACTGCGGCAGATTGCAGCGCAGCTCGCGCAGCGTCAGCTCAATTGCGTCGCCGTAGTAGAAATCCGGGTCGCGCTTTCCGGAGAAAACGTTCAGCTTTTTTTCCTGCGCCTGCCGAAGCGCAGCGGCGCAGGTTGAGCCGTAGCGATTCTGAGCGGAGGAATAGCCGATGGCCAGCCCGTTTTGCAGAATCTCAATGTTCAGGTTGCGATAGTCCGGCATATCGGCGGTTTTGTACCATACCCAGACCAGATACCGCGAGCCGGTGGAATCGATATTCCAGCGGTCGTCGTCCGATTCAAGGATGATCGAGGTGGCGGCGGAAAGCCTTTCACGCGTGAAGGCGGCGGCCTTCATGCCGTATTCCTCAATCCTGCCGGTGCATTCGGGGGTGTTAAGCGCCAGATACCGCGCCTTGAGCACGCCGGAGGGCGCGACGGAGACAGGCACGTTAAAATGCGTGGTATCGCCGTCCACAAAGCTGCGGACGGTGACCTCCTGCTTGAGCGTTTCCGAGCGCATGTCCAGCCGGACGGAGGCGGCGAAGTCGGTTACGCCGTCCTCCGCCCAAGCGGAGCATACGATGAAAAAACAGCTCAGCAGCGCGCACAGCGCGATGCGCCTTGCGGCGCGATGCAGGGATACGTTCATTTTCCGTTATGCCTTAATAGGCGTATTCGCATTCGTCGATCGCGTCCTCAAAGGCAGCCTCGATCGCGGCGTCCACGTTGCCGTTATCCGGCAGGGTGAGGCACTTGGCCAGCAGCGCGCCGACCTGATCGCGCGCCGTGGAGGAGCCGAGGAAGGCGGGGGAGGTGTAGTAGGTATCCGCCTGCGCCAGACAGACCTTCGCGCTCAGCGCGGAGATGTAGTCGCCGCCGTCGGCCTTGGCCACGAAATCGGCGTACGCTTCGTTATTGGCCACGGACTTGAGCACGGGCACATAGCCGGAGGCAACGGAGAATTCGGCCTGGAAATCGACGTTGGTGGTCAGATACTTGATGAACAGCCAGGAAGCGACAACCTCCTGCGGGTTGCTCTTTTTGAAGATGCAGACGCTGGGGCCCTGAGAGATGGCCTTCTTGTTGTTTTCGTTCACCTGCGGAATGGGCGCGATGCCAACCTCAAAGGGATAAGCGTCGTTGACCTTGCTGGGGCGCTGATGCGTCGCGCCGGCGGAGGAGCCGATGCCCATATAGCTCTTGGTTTCGCCGGTGGAGGTGAACAGGCCGGAGGTGTACGCGCCATAGAGCTTCTGGGTGGACAGATAGCCCTTCTGATACCAGGAGCGGAACATCTTCACAAAGTCGCGGTTGGTTTCGTTATTAAAGAGGAAATGGTCGCCGGTGGCGCTGGTGTAGGGAGAGCCGTACTGCTCGCACATGGTGATGAACCAGTTCGCCTCGCTGTCATAGCCCAGCGGGATGGAGTTGGGGTCGATCTCCTTGATCTGCTTGCAGACGTTCTCCAGCTCTTCCCACGTGGTGGGAACGGTCAGATTGTTCGCGTCAAAGAAGGTCTTGTTGTAATAGAACACCTCGGTGGACTTGGAGAAGGGCAGGGTGTACATGAGACCGTCGCCGAACTGGCGGCCTTCCTCGTAGTAGCCCTCGATGAAGTCGGCCTTCTGCTCGTCCGTCAGACCGATGATTTCCTTGGTGCCGTCGCCGCGAACCGCTTCCGCCTTGCTGTCGATGAGCGCGTCGAGCGTCTGCACGGCCTTGGCCTGATTGTACAGCGCTACGTGGTCGGCGTAGCAGTAGGCAATGTTGGGCTGACGGCCAACCATGATCTCGGTGGTGATCTGGTCGCGCACGTCGTCATAGCTGCCCACAACGGTGGTTTCGACATGGATGTTGGGGTAGAGCTTGTTGAACTCTTCGATGTAGGCGTCCAGCACGGCCTTGAGGTTCGTGCCCATGCTGTGGTAGAAGCTGATGGTCACTTCGCTGCCGTCATATCCCTCGGCGGGCACCACAAAGCCGTTGTCGGCCAGCGCGGCGCCGGTCATGGTCAGGAGCATGGCAGCAATCAGGATGGCTGCGAGGAGTTTTTTCATCATGATGTTTTCCTTCCTTCCGTTTTTTGTTTGGAATGTATGCGACAGGCCTTGCGGCCTATTCACCTCAAGAAGGGAATCAGCCCTTGATTCCGCTGCGGCTCACGCCGGACATGATGTATTTGCGCAGGAACACGAATACCAGAAACAGCGGCGCGGAAACCAGCGCCACGGCGGCCATCTGAACGGGATAGTTGACGTCGCCGGTGGTATCGGTGAAGGCGTTGCGCAGGCCGTTGGTAATCAGGCGGTGCGCCTCGTCGTTGGCGACCAGACGCGGCCAGATGTAGCTATTCCACGCGCCCATCATTTTGAGAATGGTGATGGAAATCAGCGTGGGCAAGGCGAGGGGCACCATGACCTTCCACAGGTATTTCCAATCGCTTGTGCCGTCCACCTTGGCGGCCAGATACAGTTCGTTGGGAATTTGCAGGAAATTCTGGCGCAGAAGGTAGATGTAAAACACGCTGACGAGGAAGGGCACGATCAAAACGGTGTAGGTGTTGATCCAGCCGAAGGTGGTCACGGTGGCGTAATTGGTGATGGTGAACAATTCGCCCGGGATCATCATGGTGGCCAGCAGCGCGGCGAAGAGCAGCTCCTTGCCCTTAAATTGCAGGCGCGCGAAGGCAAAGGCCGTCAGAATCGTGATGAAAAGGGAAAGCAGCGTGGAAACCAGACCGACGATCATGGTGTTGAGGAACAGCCGCCCCAGATTGGCCGTGGTGAACGCCGTGGCGTAGTTGGAGAACAGCAGCATCTGCGGCCAGAAGGTCGGCTTGCTCAGGCGATATTCGGCCAGCGATTTGACAGAGGAAATGAGCATCCAGTAGAAGGGAAAGAGCACGATGAGCGCCATGACGCACAGGAACGCGTAAACCAGCAGGTAATACATGCATTTGCCGATCGTCTGCCGCGACGCTTCCTTGTGAATGTTTCGCCCGTGCATGGAAATCATTTTTTCTTGTGACATGGCGCACCTCTCAATAATGCACGCGCTTCTTGCTGACCTGCAGGTTCAGCAGGGTGACAACGAGGATGAGGGCGAAGAGAATCAGCGCGGCGGCGCTTGCGCGGCCCTGATTGTTGGTCTTGAGCGAATCATAAATGAAGCCGACCATGGTATTCAGGCGCCCCGCGTCGTCCGGCGGGCCCATGGTTTCGCCGAAGATGCCCACGATGCTGGTGTATTCCTTAAAGCCGCCGATGAAGCCGGTAATGACGACATACGCCAGCATGGGGGAGAGCAGCGGCACGGTGATGCGGGTGAAGATGCGGCGGCGCGAGGCGCTGTCCACCTTCGCCGCGTCGTAGTATTGCTTGTTGATGCTTTGCAGGCCGCCCAGGAGGATGAGGATCTTGAAGGGCAGCGCGTTCCATACGATGTAGACGATCATGACCACCAGATTGGCTGTGTAGGATGAGCCGTAATTGATCCAGTTAATGCGCTGACCGCCGAAAAATTCGATGACGTTGTTGATGATGCCCGCCGTAACGACGATTTCCTGATCGGTGCCGTAGAAGCTGCCCACGATATTGAACATGGCGGCGAAAACCATGCCGATGGCGATGGAATTGGTGACGTAGGGCAGGAAGAAAATCGTCTGAAGCGCCTTGCGCAGGGGCTTGATGGCGTTGAGCGCCACAGCGATGAGCAGCGCCAGCACGGTGGAAATGGGAACTGTCCACACGCAGAGCAGCACGGTGTTTTTCATGCAGCTGACAAAGCGGCGGTAGCTGATGACCTTGGTGAAATTACCGATGCCGAAGGCGAAGCTTCGCCCGCCCGCCGCGTCCAGCCCGCGGTAGCCCTCCAGCAGCGACATGCGCACCGTGTTGAAGATGGGCCACACGGTAAAAACCAGCAAAAGGAGGATCGCCGGGGCAAGGTAAAGCCATGCCTTCCATTGCTTGTTGCTGTCGACCATCTTACTTCACCTCGCCGTCCGCTTCGGGCCGCACGGAAAATTCGATGCGTTCTTCCGTTTCCTTGTTGAAGATGAAAAGCTTATGCGGCTTTATGTCATAGCGCACGTATTCGCCGTTCATGTCAACCTTATTGTCTGCGTTGATAATGGAACGCACCAGCGGGTTCAGGGAGGCAACGTGCGTGGAAACGACGCTCATATCGCGCCCCATGATTTCCAAGTTCTGCGGGCGGCAGCGAAGCGCGCCGGTATCGCTGAGCGCAAAGCCCTCCGGCCGAATGCCGACGACGACATCCTGATCGGGCAGGTCGCCTACGTCCAGCACGTCGTCTTCGCCGATCAGGAGACGGCCGCCGCAGATGCGGCCGGAGAAGACGTTGATGGGCGGCGTGCCAAGGAATCGGGCGACAAAGAGGTTGGTCGGGCTGTCGTAAACCTCCTGCGGCTTGCCGATTTGCTGCACAACGCCCAGCTTCATGACCACGATCATGTCGGAGATGGACATGGCCTCCTCCTGATCGTGGGTGACAAAGACGGTGGTAATCTTCGTTTCCTTTTGAATGCGGCGGATTTCTTCGCGCGTCTGCAGGCGAAGGCGCGCGTCCAGATTGGACAGGGGCTCGTCCAGCAGGAGCACCCTGGGCATTTTCACCAACGCGCGGGCGATGGCGACGCGCTGCTGCTGCCCGCCGGAAAGCTCGCTGGGCTTACGATCCATCAATTCTTCGATCTGCACCAGCTTGGCCACCTGATAGGCCTGATCCAGCATTTGCTGCTTGGTGAGCTTGTCTGCGCCCTTGAGGTTCTGCAGCGGAAAAAGGATGTTTTGCTTGACCGTCATGTGCGGGTAGAGCGCGTAGTTCTGGAACACCAGCCCGATGCCGCGCTTTTCGGTGGACAGCGCGGTCACATCGTCGTCGCCGAAGAAAATCTGGCCGTCGGTGGGCTTTTGCAGGCCGCTGATCATATACAGCGTGGTGCTCTTGCCGCAGCCGGACGGCCCGAGCAGGCCGATGAGCTGGCCGTCGGGAATGGTGAAATTAAAGTTGTTGACCGCAACGACCTCGTCCGAGCTTTTTCTGTTCCGGCTGGGAAAGATTTTGGTCAGATTCTGCAGAACGATTTTCATATAATTCCCCTTCTCCTCCTGTTGCCGTGGCGGTTATTGTCAATACGGCGCGACGGCGGCCGCCTCGGCGTGCTTTTTTTCTTTATAGGCGATCATAGCTTCCCGGCTGTCAAAGATCATCTGGCTGGCGTAATCCACAACCACCGTGCCCGCCATCAGATCATGAATGGGCGAATTTGTGCGCGTCGCGATGAGGAGAATCAGCTGCAGCAGCGCGATGAGCGCCAGCACGACCGGGCCGACGACGCCGATGACGTTCCAATAAATCATGATCAAAATCAGCGCGGGAATCATTGTCTCAATGGCGTATTTGCCCAGAAACGTGCGGATAAACATCTGTACCGCGCCGACCCTCACGCCGTTTGTTTGCATGAGCGAAAGCCCGAAGATTTTCTTGCCCAGCGTTCGCCCGTGCTTAAGCGCCAGCGGCACGGCGAATTCCAGCGCGCCGTACCCCAGCAGGATGCTCAAGGAGGCGATGAGCACGGAAAGCTGAAGCATCATTTGGTAGGCGTAATTGGCGTCCGCGTCCGCAGATAGCGCGTCGTAGGCGGCCAGCAGCGCCTCGCGCTCCGCGTCCGTCAGCGCTTCGTATTCGGAAAGCGACAGCTGAAAGCTTACGCCGTAGGTCTCCTCATATTGGGCGTAGCACGCGTTCAGACGGTCGTAATGCCGATCGAAGCCCAGCGCTGCGGAAAGCGCCCATGCGAAAAGCACAACCGCAATCCCCAGCAGAATCGCGTCAAAAAGAAGGGCGGAGATCCGTTTCCACATGCTTGCCTTCTGTAGATCGTCCATCATGCGGCGAAATTCCCTCCGTGCGTGATGATACGTGTCAAAAAGACACTTTTAGTACATTATACCGCAAAATTCGCCAAAAGCTATATTTTTTCCGGTTTTTTCAAAAATTTCGTGATTTGTTTGTATTCCGTAACATTTTTCGCCGTGCGTCGTATTCTTTGCTTGCAATTTGCCGCATGACGGTCGCCTCGTTATGCTGGAATGCTGCATTGATTAGTCTTTTTTCTGGAATACAATGCTCATAGGATCGTTGATTTTTTCGATTTGCGCCGACGGGCAATATCCCATTTTTTCATAGAGATGAAGATTTCCGGTCTCCTGCAATATGGTATCCAAGCACCAGTGTTTGGAGCCATAGATTTGCTCTGCAGCAATGATGGCGGCCTGAGCATACCCTTTATTCCTGTGCTCCGGTATAATCCGGATCGGAAATATTCGTTTTCTACTGCCGTCCTTCCTGTCAATTATCCGGACGGCGCCAACGTTTTTATTCCCGGCAACAATAAAGTCATAAGTTGTCCACGGCTGTTCATGCTTTGCCGTCGCCCTATCGAGGCTTTCTGCGCCGGGGCTCCTGTCATCGTTCTTATATTTCTCCAAAAGCTCTGAAAAAGCCTCGATCTGCATTTTCCATATAGTTGGCATGTCGTTTCTCGTGGCGGCTACTAATGAAACACACCCCATGCTTTTTTCCGTCAAACCCCATTGTCGCTTTCTCGTCGTCCGTTATACCGAAGACGCAGGAACAATTCAACCGAAAAAACAGTCGAAACCTCCCGACCTGCGCTGTTTCCCCCGCAGGCGGCACATTGGCGGCGGAAAATCAAACGGTATCAATCTCGCGGCCTTCATGCCCGTGAATATCATTTTGGCTTGACGGAAACAGGATTTTTGCAGGAGCTTCAGCGCTTCGAGATTGTCGCCGGCGATACGGAGAATTTGCGCCGCGTCGAAATTGACGCTCTCAGCGGAGCACGGGCGCAACGCTGCCGCGCCGCGTTTCCGCGACAAGCTACGCGGCGAAGTTCGTTCTAAATTCTTATGCGGTTTTGCCGGAGGCGAGCGCGATGCTTGATATGCTTATTGCGGCATTTTTCACCATCGCCCGTGAAAGCACAACGCTTTGAAAGCCGCCTAAATTTAAGACGCCGCCGCGCAATTCGGCGGCGCGTCGGGCGATGTCTTTTCCGCGATCTGCGGCATGCCAATTTCTCGATTTACATCCGGTAAGCCTTCGAAATATGCGTCTAATGAAGAATCCATTCGCCGGTCGACCACCTCATTTGTGCGGTATTGCCTTAAACTTCTTTTGAGTAGAAATTTGGCATCTGATTTGAGGGTACTTGACAGGGAGCGGTTCAGCAAGGTTTCAGTCCTTTTTTTATGTTCTTGCAGAATCCCAATGCAAAACGGTAAATGTAACCGGAAATATGAATAATTCTTTCAATTTTTCTTTGCTGCCATTCCTGGAACGAAAAACCATCTGAAAACTACATAAAAAAACGCACCCACTTTCCTCGGTGGGTGCATAACAAAACGATGGCTCAGGCTTTCATTTTGAGAATAGGGGCTTTCGTTTGGCAAATTGAAAAATCGCCGGCTTCAGCACCGCTCAAATGGCTGAACAGATCGCCAAGCAGGGGGTCACGCTTGATGAAGTAAACATATCGGCACAGCGGGCGGCGGGGATCATGGGCGTAATGGTGATCGTATTCGGGGATGGGGGTGGAAATCAGCTTGTCCAGCATGAACTGCTCATGATCGTTGAGCAGCCAGCCGATGGTGGTCACATCCCAAATGACGCGGCTCCACACGCGGCCCGCGGCGTAGCGGTTGGCTTCATCGCAGGTCTGGCGAACCAGATAATCACACAGCGGATTTTTCCCCTGCAGCCAGTGGGACAGCTCCGGTCCGGTGGTGGTGAAGCCGCTGACGACGCCCATGCAGGGCAGAATGACCAGCGGTACGCCGGAATCAAAGACCACCCGGGCGGCTGCGACATCCTGCTTGATGTTGAATTCCAGATTGTCATGCCACTCCAGGGCATGGCCGCCCAGCCAGACCACCACCATGCGATCCACGATTTCCGGCCGAAGCAGGATGGCGGAGGCCACGTTGGTGATGGCGCCGATGGCCACGACATACAGCGGGTGCTGTTGAGAATAGCCCGCGGCCCGCTCGGCCAGATCGCTGGCGGCGGGAGAGGCTACGGGGGTGTGCTCGTCCGGCAGATAGTCTTCCGAGCCGTGATAAACGGGACGCGCCACCCCGGCCAACGCTAGGAGCTTCTGAATCTCCTGATAGCTTTTTTCCATGCCATCCCGGGGGCCGTCGGAACGGCGGTTGTGGAAAGGCGCGGCGTAAAGCGCCAGCAGGTTCAGCCGCTCCGTGGCCGTCAGGGCGTAGGAAATGGCGAACTGATCGTCGATTTCATTGTAGGCATCGGTATCCAATACCATGTCAATCCTGCCGGACGGCGGCTGAAGCATGACAAGGCGCTGTTCTGTGGTCAGCATGGGTCTTTCCTCCATTCAAAATCATTCGTGCAGCTGGGAGAGCGGGAAGGAATAAACGTGGATATCCTCTTTGTTGACGGAGCAGATCACCAGCATGGTATCGCCCGTGATGATGGAATGCGGGTAGCCGTAAATGCCGCCCTTGTACTTGCCAGGCCTGCGCTGGGGCCGGTAGGCCTCGTCGATGACATATTCCTGATCGAAGTTCTTTCCATCCCTGGAAAGGGAAAGCACGAGCGGACACCTGGCCCCGGCGGGATCGGGGCAGCAAACCAGGTAATAGCGCCCATCCGGTAGCCGTCCGCCGTGGAATTTAGTGTTGCAGGACATGAAGTCGGTGGGCTGGGGCGCGGACCAGGTTTCGCCGTCATCTGTGCTGACAGTCTCGTACAGCCGCCGCTGGTCGGAGCGCAGGAACATGTGGATGGCGTCATCCTCTGTCTGAAAAAAGCTGCCCTCGCACAGCATCACGCCATCCTGCCGCAGGCCCGTGTGGCGCATGATGCCCTGGGAATCGTCGGCCAGGTCAGCCCAGGGGAACGGCTGAAGGCCGGCCATCCGCCAGCCGGACAGTCCGGTGGGATTGTCGGTATAGGGGTAGGTCACGTTGCCGGAGATCAACAGACGTCCGCTGCGCAGCGCCTGCGGTCCGTGATTAGCGATGATGGGGATACCCAGATCCTGAATGTTTCCCCAGGTCTCGCCGTCCTGCGTGGTGCGGGCCAGGAGCGTGGTGTGCTGATGGAAGTCATTGATGACGCGGTAGCGACCCATCTCGACATTTTCCGGCGCATAGCCGTAGCTTCCGGCGTAGGCGACCAGAATGCCCTCATGCTGATAAAAGCCGCAGGAGGTGAGCACGCGATCCTCCTGGGACGGATACAGGGTGCGGTGGCTGGACCAGTTTACGCCGTCATCGGAGACGGCATAGAGCACCCGCTGGCGCAGGTCATCTTCATCCCGCTCGCCGTTGGACCACATAGCGTAATACTGCTCCTTGAAAAAGCAAAGCGCCGCGTGGTGGGAATAGCTCCATTGCAGGTCACGGGGCTGGTAAAGTATGGTCAAGTTGGGCGACAGCTGCCGGCGAACTTTGCCAGGCGTTCGATTGGTTATCATCGTTTCATACCTCCCGCCAAGATTGATGCTTTCATTATGCTTGGTGAGGGTGCCGCTGTCAACAGCTTGGGTGTAGCACCTCGGAGCAGTGATAAAATGATAAAAAAGAGACGCAAAATGAACATGTTGACGGAAATTTGAATCATGCAAACCGTGTTTTTGAAACAGCGGACGGCAAACTGCGGGATGGCGCGGATCATGTGCCCATGCTATCATCAAATCCAACGATACGCTGCCGGCAGGAGCTGACAAGGCATGATTCATTACCCCAATGGCGCGTGCCCCGTGATGCTCACGCCTTACCGCATGGACGGCGCGGCAGATCATGAAGGGCTGACCGCCCTGACCCATTGGTACCTGGCCACTGTCGCGGCAGGTCTGTTCGCGGCCTGCCAGCCAAGCGAGATTTTTCACTTATCTCCTTGGGGGCGCGCCGCTCTCGTGCTAACCACGGTCAAGCCGGCGGACGGAAGAGCGACGGTGGTGGCCTCCGGTCATGTATCCCCCGCGTACAGGACACATTGGAGGAAGTGCGGCGCATGGCGGATGCCGGGGCGGACATCTTTATCCTCATCAGCAACCGTCTTGCTGGCGAGAATGAGAAAGCATCGGCTGGGTGACCAGCGAAAAGCAGCTGACCAGGGAGGAGCGGGAAATGCTACAGCAGATGGCGCGGATGTGCGCCGATATTTGGAACACTTGCGCTGACGAAGGAGGGCGGCCATGAGCACCAAAGCATACAATCAGGCATCCGGAACGGTGTGGAACCGGCTGAAGCGATTCCGGCATCTGTATTGGATGTTACTGATTCCCGTAGCGTATTATCTTCTTTTTCACTACGCGCCGATGTACGGCGTGACCATCGCTTTCAAGAAATTCAACGCCCGTCAAGGCATCTTGGGCAGCCCCTGGGTGGGCCTGAAGCATTTCAACAAATTCATGGGCGACCCGTACTTCTGGCAGGTGGTGGGCAACACCCTGGCCATCAACCTGATGGACGTCGTGCTGGGCTTCCCCGCGCCGATCATCCTGGCGCTGCTACTAAACGAGGTGCGCTCTTCCCGGTTCAAGCGGGCCGTGCAGACCATCAGCTACCTGCCCCACTTCCTGTCCACCATGGTGGTGTGCGGCATGCTGACCAACTTCATGGCCCGAGACGGTCTGGTCAACGACATCATCGCGCATTTGGGCGGTGAGCGAACAGCACTGCTGAGCAAGCCGGAACTGTTCCGCTGGATCTATGTGTTCTCCGGCATCTGGCAGGGCATGGGCTGGGGCGCGATCATCTACTTGGCGGCGCTGTCCGGCGTGAATGTGGAGCTGTACGAGGTGGCGGAGCTAGACGGCGCCAACCGCTGGCAGCAGATCTGGAACATTACGCTGCCCTGCATCGCGGGCACCATCTCCATCCAGCTGATTTTGCGCTGCGGCAGCCTGCTGGGCTCCAACACGGACAAGATTCTGCTGTTGTACAATAGCTATACCATGCCCGTGGCGGATCAGATCGGCACCTATGTTTACCGCCGGGGCCTGCTGGAGAACTCCACCAGCTATTCCACCGCGGTGGGCCTGTTCAATTCAGTCATCGGGATGCTGATGCTGGTCGCAGTGAATTTCCTGTCCAGGCGCATCAGCGAAACAAGTCTTTTTTAAGGAGACGTTGATCCATGCAAGCAATGAGACGCTACAAAAGATCGCTGGGTTCCAGGCTCTTCGACGCCGTCAACGTCTTGTTCCTGTGCCTGCTGTGCATCACCATTCTGTACCCCATGTACTACATAGTGATCGTCTCCATCAGCGACGGCTACTATGTCAGCCGGGGCATGGTGCACTGGTATCCCATGGGAGTAAATTTTGAGGTGTACAAGTCCATCTTCCAGTACAACCTCTTCATCCGCTCCTACGGCAACACCGTCCTGTACACGGTTGTTGGCACAGCCATCAACATTGCCATGACCATCCTGTGCGCGTACCCCCTGTCCCGCAAGGAGCTGTACGGCCGAAATGTCCTGACGGCGCTGATCACCTTCACCATGTTTTTCAGCGGCGGATTGATCCCGTCTTTTCTGCTGGTTAACAGCCTGGGCCTGCGGGATACCATGTGGGCGCTGATTTTCCCCGGTGCCATCAGCACCTACAACATGATCGTCATGCGCACCTCCTTTCAGTCCATCCCGGCAGACTTGCATGAGTCTGCCTATCTGGACGGTGCCAACGACGTGACCATCCTTACACGGATCATCCTGCCCCTGAGCGGCGCGATGATCGCCACCATTACCCTGTTTTACGCCGTGGGACACTGGAACAGCTATTTCAATGCGCTGATCTACTTGGACTCCCGGGAAAAGTACCCGCTGCAGCTGCTCCTGCGCAACATTGTCATTCAGGGTGCGGACAGCGAAATGCTGAACTTCGCCGGCACGGCCACCGATACCGCGTCCACCATCGTAACCCAGAATTACAAGTACGCGGCCATTGAGGTGGCTGTGCTGCCTATCCTGTGCGTGTATCCCTTCATCCAGAAGTACTTCGTTAAGGGCGTCATGATCGGCTCCCTGAAGGGATGAAAAAATTTGTTGGTTGTGCGGCCAGGTGGCCGTATGCTATAATAACACAAGGAGGTATCCCCATGAAACGAACCCTGTCCATCCTTTCCCTGGCTGTTTTCCTGCTGACGGCGCTGTGCCTGTCCGGCGCCGTGGCGGAAGGCGAAAAGCTGTCCCCCGAACCCGTGACCCTGGAAATGATGGTTTATGAACACGCCAGCGTGCCGTGGAAAGCAGACGCCGTGGTGCTCCAGGAGATCTTCGAGAAGACCAACGTTCAGCTGAAGATTACCGCGGTGCCCCAGGCCGACTATGCCACCAAGCTGAATGTGCTGCTGGGCACCAATCAGATGCCCGACATCGTCAAGACAGTGGTGGGCGGCTACGGCACTATCAAGACCTACGCATCCTCCGGCATCTTCCTGAACCTGAGCGACTACATGGCCGAGTACGCGCCAAACTACTACGCACGCTATCAGGCCACCCCGAACATCAAGATGTATGACTTCGAGGGATCGACCTACGGCTTCTGCCTCCTGTCGGACGAGAGCAACGTGGCCTTCGGCCCCACCTTGGTGCTGCGCTACGATCTGCTGGAGAAGAATGGCATCCCCATGCCCACCACCACCGAGGAACTGCTGTCCGCCATGCAGAAGCTCAAGGCGCTCTACCCCGAATCCCAGCCATGGACCTGCCGCGGCAGCACCACCAGTTTGCTGAACCGCAGCGCTTTCATCCTGGGCTCTGGCTTCAATGTGTACTTTGAGCCCGAAACCGGCCGCTGGGAGTTTGCCCAGATCACCGAAAGCTTCAAAACGGTGCTGGATTACCTCCACCGTGCCTATGCCTCCGGCGTGCTGGACATCGACTACGCCACCATGAACAATCAGCTGTGGCAGGAAAAGATGAACACTGGCAAGTCCTTCATGTACTTTGAGAACCCCGGCTTCTCCGTGGGCATGACCAACAACCTGCGGATCACGGAGCCTGACGCCCTCCTGTCCGCCGCGCCGGTGCCGGTGAACAGCGTGACGGGTACCGCCCGTTCTTACCTTTACGATTTCCCCGAGGACGCGTTCTACCTGGTGAGCGCCGATGTGGAAAACCCCGAACTGGTGGTCAGGTTCATGGACTGGTGCTATTCCGACGAGGGCACCGTGGTGTGCAATTACGGCAAGGAAGGCGTAACCTTTGAGTACGATGAGAACGGTCAGCCGCAGTTCAAGAAGGAATACATTGAGCAATTTGCCAATGAAGCCTCCATCAGCTACGCCGTTCAGTCGGATCTGGGCGCCTGCTCGCTTTGTTTTGCTCCCCGCTTTGTCTCCACCAACTTTGACAACGCCATCAACACCGCCCTCGGCCTTGACTTCGATCCCCTGCAAGATCGCCTGAACAACCAGTTCCAGACGGATCCCGCGTACATTCCCAGTGTCATCAAGCCTCCCTTCACGGAGAATGAGAACGAGACCATCACCGATATCATGGAGCCCATCAATACCTATCTGGCCACCCAGTATGATCGGTTTATCATGGGTGAAGCGGAAATCTCTGATTGGGACGCCGTGGTGGAGCGGCTGAAGGAAATGGATATTCAGACCGTGGTTGACATTTACAACGCTGCTTATGCACGAGCGTTGGGCAAGTAAGAAAAAAACCCTGCTTTTCGGTAGGGCGTCTGCGCATCGGACACGGTGCGACAGGCGCCTTGCCTGTTTGTGTTATGAAGGCCTGAATAACGGGAGGTATGCTCATTGAAGGCGCTACGTGAATGGCCCCGGAACAAGCTGTTCCAAAGCATTGCGCGGATGGTGCTGCTGGTGCTGATTCCCACCGTCGCACTGGGTGGGTATACCTATTGGCAGACCAGCCAGACGGCATGGCGCAACGCGGAGCAGACGGTGATGCGCCAACTAACCTACGCCGTGCGAGCCGTTGACAAGCGGCTGGAAAACCTGATCAGCCTGTACGCCATCCTGGCCAGCGACCGAGAATTTCAGACGCTGGAAATGAAGACCGTCTCCACCGCCGCGGACACGGCGCGGATGCTCAACACCATGACAATGCTGAACCACATCATCTCCGCCAACGACTGCGTCAAGGAGGCTTTCATTGACAACGGCAACGGCAAGATCGTCTCATCCGGCGGCATTTTTTCCTCCGAGTATTACCTGATGGATTACCGCCGCCTGGAGGGCTTCACCATGGAGCGCTGGGCAGAGCTGCGGAAGGAGTGCCGCACGCTAACGTTTCTCCCTTCCACCACCTTGGTGGAAAAGCAGGAGCAGCGGTATTCCCGGCGGAGCGTGGTACCCGTGGCCAAGCGGCTGCACACAACCGCCGGCACGGCGCTGGTGGTCTGCCTGCTGGATACGCAGAACCTGCTCGACCATGTACGGCAGTACATTCCCTTTGGCAATGCGCTCTGCACCATCACCAGCCCCCAAGAGGTTATTGCCGCCGACCCTGTATCGCAGGCGCGGGACGATGTGCCTTTCACCTACACCTCGTCCCAGAACGGCTGGGTCTACCGGGTGGACATCCCCTGCGGTGAGCTTACCAGCATGACCGATCCCCTGTTGCTGCAGGTTTTGCTGACAGTGGCGGCTATCCTGGCCTTGGGCATGGTGCTTGCCGTGACCATCAGCCGCAGCCTGTACCAGCCGCTGAGCGGCATCCAGACCATGATGAAGGCCCAAGAGCAGAGCGCGGCGGAAAATCTGGAACAGCTGGAAAAGCAGGTGGCCCGGCAGATAGAGCACAGCAGCAGCGCCCATGCGCAGCTGAATACCCTGGCCCAAAGCTATGCCGAGGAGGCGCTGCTGTCCCAGTCGCTGACGGAGAAGGAAGCCGCGCTGCTGGAAACGATCATGACGCGGCATCTCGGGTTCCATGAGGGCCCATATTGTTGCGTGGTCATTCGCTTTGCCCGGACGGTGGCGGGTATGGAGGAGCTGACCAGGAATGTGTTTGCCAAATTCGTGCCAGCCTTCATTGTCAGTTATCAGGAGCCGACCCTTATTCTGATTGTGGAAACGGCCACGGTACATACCCGGAGCATCATGGAAGGCGCGGCGAACGAACTGTTCCGCAGGCTACCGGAGGCCGTCAACGGCGTCGTGGTGGGAAGTGAAATCGTGTCCTGCCAGGAACTGTACAAATCCCTGAACGCCAGCCTGACGGCGCTTCAGCGGATGGATAGGGTGGAGTACAACATCCTGCTGTTCTCAGAAGACTTCAACATTTCCAACCAGTACGTCTATACCCAAAAGGACGAGCTGACACTGATCGAGACCCTTCAGCGGGGGGAGACCGACCGGCTGCATCGTCAGCTGGACCGAATACTGCTGACCAATTACGAAAGCTGCGTATCCTATCAACAGATGCAGCAGCTTTTTGAGCATCTGCGCAGCACGGCCTACCGATACGCGCAACAGGAGAAACGCCAGATTCCGCCGCACATTTACCGCCGGATGCCCTCGCTGGATACAATGCGCGAGGAGATTCACAGCCTATACGGCAAGCTGCTCAACCATGGGACGCGCCAGGCCAGCAGTGCCCACGTCGCCCTGACGGAGGCTGCCGATGCTTACATGGCCGCCCATTACAGCGAGGACATATACATGGACACCATCGCCCAGGCGCTGAATGTATCCGCCAAGCACCTATCCAAGGTCTACAAGCAGCAGCGGTGCATCAACCTGACCGATCAGCTTGTCTTTATCCGTGTGGAGCGGGCCAAGGAACTGCTGCGGGATACAGATCGAACCATCACGGACATCATGAGCAGAACAGGCTTTGTCAGCAGGGCCACGTTCCTGCGCAGCTTCAAGAAGTATACGGACATTTCTCCCAGCGTTTACCGTCATCTGTACAACGCTGACGCGCCCCATGAGCCAGACGAGGCAGAGAAGTAGCCTGATAATCGAAGCAACTGAATCGACCCGGCGCAATTTGCGCCGGGCCGACATGGGGAGGGTGGGTTTTACATTGTTCGGCGGCAACCGTCAACCTGATAATTCTGGCCGGAGACGAAGCTGGCTTCATCGCTGGCCAAGAAGGTAATGACGTGGGCGCATTCCTCTGCCGTGCCGGAACGGCCGAGGAAGGAAAGCTCCGGCAGCTCGCTGTAGGTGCTGATATTCCCCGGCGCAACGGCGTTGACGGTAATATTGCTGGGGCCCAGCTCCTTGGCCAACGCCTTGGTAAAAGCGATCACCGCGCCCTTGGTCATGGAGTAGTCCACCATGTTGCGAAGGCCGTATACGCCCGCGACCGAGGACACGTTGATGATCCGGCCGTAACGCCGCTCCATCATGCCGGGCATGACGGCATGCGTGCAGTACATGGTGCCCAGAATGTTGATCTCGATTTTTTGCTTCCAGTAGGCGCTTATCTGATCCTTGAAGGGCTGGTAATGCGCGCGGAAAATGCCCGCATTATTGACAAGAATGTCAATTTTCCCGAATGTCTCGATTGCTTTTGCCACCATGGCGCGCACGGCGGCCTCATCGGCCACGTCGCAGGGGCAGGCAAGATAGGCGGCGTTCATCTGGTCAAGCTTCTGGCAAAGCTCTTGAAGGTTTTCCGCCTTCAAATCGTTTACGACGATCTGTGCTCCGCCGCGCGCCAGCTGAAGCGCGCAGGCTTCGCCGATACCGCGGCCCGCGCCGGTAATCAGCGCGGTTTTTCCTGAAAAGTCCATTGCTTCATACTCCTTTTGTATTTTACTGCGCATTATAGCGGTCAAAGGCCGCCTGCATAATGGCGATTGCCTCCGGCATGCCCATGCGGTTGACCTCATCCACATACGCGTCGAAGTCGTCGAGCGATTCCGCGCCCGTGATGAAGCGCAGCTTCATTTCCTTACAGTAGGTATTGACCTGCACCATGATCTCGTTTCTCCGGTCGGCCTCCTCCGTCGTCAGGGTAATGGGCGGCAGGCTCAGAAAGGACTGCTCGTTTTGATCGCCGTTCCACATGGTGCGAATGCGGTAGGATTCCGCATTGCCCGCCACAGCGGGATGCGCAATTGCGTCGGTATAGCGATAGTGAGAGCCCACGCCGTTGCGCAGCACGTAGGAAACGTTGCTGTAGGTCATGCCCTGCGGGTTGTTGAGGATCAGGTCGGTATATTGGGGAATGCCGTCTTCCCCCCAATTCCACGTTTCGCCTTCGACGCCGAAATTGGCGACCAGCGAGCCTTCAAACGTATAACCGTAGTTCAGGAATTGAATGGCCGCCTCCACATTTTTGCAGGCGCTTGTGATGACGGTGACGTATGTCATGCTGGAGCTGACCGGCCACGCCGCAAGACTGGAGCCGATGACCTGATCGTGCGTCAGGCGGGGATAGGGGCAATTCGTTACTTCAAAATTCCGGTGACGCAGCGAACGGGTATAGGTGGAGTCTACGCTGTCGCCGATGCAGCCGATCAGCTGATTGTCAAACATGCTCTGGCCTTCCGAACCGGTCATGGTGGCGAAGTCCTTGCTGATATAGCCCTTTTGATACCATTTGTTCAGCAGCTTCAGCACCTCTTTGTAGGCGGGCTCGTTGACATAGTGCCGCACGGTTTTTCCGTCCGGATCAAGATAAAAGTCCATCAGCATATCATACGCGCCCATCACCATGCCCATGTGGTTGACGGAGGAGGGATTGAAAAACAGCGGGATGACGCCGGGCTTGTTGTCAAGAATCGCCTGAAAGTAACGCTCGTATTCCTCGATGGTGCAGGGTTCCTTCATGTTAAATTCATCCAGCCATGTCTTATTCACGTTGAAGCGATGGAACGGCATGGCGTCGGCATAGCTAATCATGTAGAAGCCGTAGACCTTTCCATTGTCAATGATTTGGCGCTGCGCCGTTTCATTGTGGTGAATGACCTCGTTGTACTGCGGCGCGTATTCCGCCAGATAGGGGGCGAGATCAATGATCGCGCCGTCGTCGTACATGGCCTTCAAGCCGCCGGAATACCAGGAAGCGGCGGTCATTTGAATCATGTCGGGCAGCTGGCCGCTCATCAGCATTGTTTGGAAGCTCTCCGTGGTCGCGGAGCCGGCGGCGGGATGGATGAACTCAATGGTTACGCCCGTATCCTGCTGGAGCTTTCGATAGGCGGGGTTTTCCGCGTAGGAGGAGATAAAGCTGGTTGCGCTGGCGCTGATGGGCATCCAGTATTTCAGCACTGCGTTTTTCTGGGCGATGGGGTATTGCCCCTCGCGCACGACGGGCGGCTTGTATTCGCCGGGAATCAGCTCCTGTGCGAGCGCCAGCGGGGCCAGCATGGTGAAGGCGAGGAGGAGGACTAGGAATTTTTTCATGGGGAAACGCTCCTTTCATTTATATAATCGGACGCCTTACGCTTCCGATCATTTCATTCCTTTACGGCGCCGAGCATGATGCCGGACACGAAGTATTTTTGTACGAACGGATAAATGCAGAGAATCGGGACGGTTGCCACAACGATGGTGGAATACTTGATGGCCTCGTCCAGATACAAAAAGCCGTCGATGGAGGAGCCGTCCGCAGAGGCGGAATTTGAAATCAGAATTTCACGAAGAAAAAGCTGAAGCGGGAATTTGGTTCGATCCTGAAGGTAAAGCGACGCGCTGAACCAGCTGTTCCAATGCCCTACGGCGTACAGAAGCACCATAACCGCCAGCGTCGCTTTGGTGACGGGCAGCAGGATGCGCACCAGTATGGTCAAATCGCCCGCACCGTCCAGCATAGCGGATTCTTCAAGCGATTTGGGCACGCTGCGAAAGGCTGTGCGCATGACGATGATGTTGTAGGTGCTCACGGCGGTCGGAAGCAGGAGCGACCAGCGGCTGTTATACAGGCCAAGGTCGTGGACGGTCAAAAAGGCGGGCACCATGCCGAAGTTGGCGTACATGGTAAACACCAGCGCCAGCGTCAGCGGGCGAATCAGGAGGCTGTTGCGGCGGGAGAGGCAATAGCCGCCGATTGCGGTCAGGAGGACGTTGATCGTCGTGCCGACGAGGACATAATACAGCGTGTTCATGTAGCCGGTAAAGAGGTTCCGGTTGTGCAGGACGGCCTTATAGCCCTCCAGCGAGCCCCCCATGGGGCGAATCAAGAGCCCCTGAAAGCTAAGCAACCGCAGCGGCTCGGAAAAGGACGCCATCAGGCAATGCCAAACGGGGAGGATGAATAAAACGGACAACAGCGCCAGCAAAGCGATGTTTACGCCGTGCAGCACCTTTTCGGGAAGCGTTTTGCTTTCAACCATGGACATCTTTGGCTTCCTCCTTTCTTACCAGAGGCTTTCTTCCGTCAGCCTGCGGGAAATTCTATTGACCGTGACCAGCAGCACAATGCTGATGACGGTGTTGAATACGCTGATGGCCGCGCCCATGGAATAGTTGCTGCCCAGCAGGCCGTAACGGTACATGTAAGTCGAGATGGTATCCGCCCTGCTGTACGTGAGGGGATTATACAGCAGCAGGATTTTATCCGTGGCAACAGACATGATATCGCCAAGACGCATGATGAGCTTAACGACGATGACCGGGGTCAGGGCGGGCAGCGTAATATGCCAGATGCGCCTGAGCCTGCTGGCGCCGTCGATATAGGCCGCCTCGTACAATTGAGGATCCACGCCGGACAGGGTGGCCAGATAGATGATGGAGCCCCAGCCCGTTTCCTGCCAGAGCCCGGCACAGATGTGGATGGCGTCGTAGTAATCGGCCACGCCGAGCAGATTGGGGTTTTCCCATGAAGGGTTTAGCAGCGCGACGACCTGATTAACGACCCCGTTTGAAGAACAGAAATTGCGTACGATGCCGCATACGACGACGAGCGAAATAAAGTGCGGAAGGTAGCTGACGGTTTGCATAACGCGCTTGCCGCGCGCGCTTTGAACCTCGTTGAGCATAAGGGCAAAGATGATGGGAGCCGGAAAGCCGTATACGATGGATTTGAGGCTCAGACGCAGGGTGTTTGCAATCAGCCGGCCGCTGTCGCGCAGGCGGAAAAATTTGACGAAGTTCTCCAGCCCTATGAATTTGCTTCCGCTGATTCCTTTATAAATGCTGAAATCCTGAAAGGCGATAATCATCTTTGTGATCGGCAGGTACTTAAACAGCGCGTAGTATACAAGCAGCAGAAGCATGAGCAGGTAGACGGTTCTGTTTCGCCGGAGGTCGCGCCGCAGCCTTTGATGAAGCGGCGCGGGCGTGCCGAAGCCGCCGGACGGCACGGGGGAAGAAGAAACGGGTTGCACGGAAGAATACCTCCATTCGATGGGTGATCGTTGATTTTGTAACATCAGTATAGGAAGACCGGAGCCGATTTGCAATTGGGGAATCGATTTTCAAATCGGCTTTCGTTCGCTTTTGCAATTGGGATTTGTCTAAAATGGTTGCGAACGGAAATACCAATTGCAAGTCGGAGGGAATTTGATATAATAGGTCGGAAGGCCGGCGGACATTTCCCGCGTTAGGGACGGGGCTGCGCGCCCGACGCACAGGCGGCCAAAGCGGTTGAAGAAGGGGGGCTGCGAAATTGAAAAAGGGCTCGCTGCGGCTGCGCTATTTTGTCAGCTATCTTCTGATGCTGATTCCGATTTGCATTTTTGCGTTGGTCATTTATTTTTCGGTCGTTACGCAGACGCGGCTGTCAACGGAAAAAAACAGGCTGCAGCAGCTGAATTACGCTTCCGAAAGCCTTTCCGCGATGCTGACAAGGCTGGACGACGCGGTGCAATTGTCGGAGCTTAGCGAGAAGCTGCTTCAGGAGGAGCGCATGTCTTCGGGCTGGACGGGCGAAGAAGCATGCGGGCAGACGCTTTCGGCCTTAGAGCAGCGGATCGCCCCCGGAAGCGAATTGATGGTTTTCCGCCGGGGAGATAACGCGGCCTATTCAAAGAACGGCCGCCAGACGTACGGCGAGTGGGAGCGGGCGTTTGCGCAGGATTATAACATGCGCATGTCGTCGGCGTTTTCCCATATTTACGGAGCCCGTGAAGCGGCGCTCTATCCGCTGTACGCCGCGGATAACGCCGCGCGCGCGTCCGGCCTGATGGCTTGCTTTCCGCTTCCCGGAAGGGAGGGCATGGTGCTGACCTGCCTGATGCGCTCGGAATGGATTATGGATATTTTTACGAATTATATGGGCGATGTTCCGGGCGATCTGTTCATTTATACGGATTCCTATCGCTTATTGTTTTCCGCTTCCGCTTCTGCGGAGGCTGTCTGGCCGTTTGAAAAAACGCTGAGGGTACGCGGCATGGGCGTCGTTTTTGATACGATCGACGGGAAGCGCTGCGCCGTGCTGCGCGCGACGGATTTTGCCCATGGGCTGACCTGCGCGGTGGTTGCGCCGGAAAGCGTGCTTTACGCGCAGGAGGGAACGTATCGGGGGGTGATGCTTGCCCTTCTGACCGCGCTGTTTTTGGTGATTGCCGTGCTTTCCTTCCTGCTGGCCAGAACGAACTATAAGCCGATTCGCGAATTGACGCGCTATGTCTCCGGGGGAGAGACGGACGCCGAAACGGAAAACGAGCTGGATTTGATAAGAGGCCGCTACAATAAGCGCGTTTTAGAAAACGAGGAATTATCGCATCATTTGCTGGAATTAACGCCGATTATCATGCAGCAGTTTGTCAACAGACTGATTGCGGAGCAGTTTTCAACGAAGGATGCGCTGATCGCCATGTCCGTCGCTGCCGGACAGCCGTTCACCCATCCGTTCAGCGCCGCCGTTTACGCGGCCCTTGGGCAAACGGACGAAGCGGGCGTGACGCTGAACGATTTGTGCGCCTTGACCGTCAGCCGGTTTTCTACGGCGGGCTGCGCGGTGGTGGCGCTTGATTTGCCGATGGAAAAAGCGCTATGCGCGTTTGTCTGCTTCGACGCTCCGCCGGGAGGAGAACAAAAGCGCATTCAGGAGCTTTCGCAGCGCTTTTTGCGGATTTTAACGGAGCATGGAACGAAAGAAACACGCCTTGGCGTCAGCCCTGTATGCTGCGACCCGATGCGGCTTTCCCGCGCGTTCGCCCAGGCGAGGGCGGCGCTGGTGCTGATGCCCGAGAATCAGCGGATCTTTTTCTATTCGTCCGTGGAAATCCCTCAGACGGACAAATACGTCGGCGTATCGGCGGCGCTGTTGACGCTAATGACGGAGGGCATAGCCCGGGGCGACAAGGAGAGCGCGCTGCTGGCGTTTGAGGAGGCAAGCAACGAAATGACGCGCAGCACCCGTTCGCTTCTTTATTTCCGCTTTGAAAGCGGCGAAATTTCCTCGCGCCTGATCCGTTTGGCCAATCAGGAGCATATCGCCTATGAAGCCAGCCAGACGGATGGGCTGATTAATTACCAGACGCCGGAGGAATTTGTCCGAAACGGACGTTCCTTTGTATCATGGCTCTGCGATGCGTTTCAAAAGCGCGTTTGCCTCGAAAACGAAAAACTGCGCGAGCGGACGATGCATTATCTGACGGCGAATTATCGCCGGTATGATTTGTCCATCGCCGTTGCAGCCGAGGAAATGCAGGTTTCAAGGCCGCAGCTGTCTGCCGTTATCCGGGAAATGACCGGGCAGAATTTCGCCCAGTATATTTCCTACCTGCGGCTGAATGAATTCAGACGGCTGCTGCTGGAAACGGATATGCAGATTCAGGATTGCGTAACCGCCGTGGGCTATACGGACGTGACCAATATCCTTCGCAAATTCAAGGCCATCGAGGGCGTCACGCCCAGCCAGTTCAGGGCGCGGCAGAACTAGCGCGCGCGTTCGGCATCGCCAGCGCGTTACGGCGCTTTTCCGTGCGCTTTCGTGCTTTCAAGCCGTGATGTGCCGCCGGCAAACCGTCGGCTTGCAGGCTTGAACCGCATGGAATTTGCCCGAAACCGCAGCTGCCGCATGCTTCAAGCATGCGCCGGGAAAATTGATTATCGGAAAGGAAAGGGAAAAAATGAAAGCCATATTGCAAAAGCAGGATCAAAAGCTGCATTGGGTCGATGTACCGGATCCGGTCGTGGGAGACGACGAGGTTTTGCTGGAAATCCACGCTGCGGCGCTGAACCGCGCCGATTTGCTGCAGCGCGACGGACAGTATCCGCCGCCGCCCGGGTGGCCGGAATGGTTTGGCCTTGAAGCGGCGGGCGTGATTCGCGCGCTTGGCAAAAAAGCGGCGCAGGAAGGGAAATGGCATATCGGCGATCGGGCGTGCGCTTTATTGGGCGGCGGCGGGTACGCCGAATATGTTTCCGTGCCGGCCGGAATGCTGATGCCTGTTCCGCACGGAATGAGCATGACGAAAGCCGCGGCGCTGCCGGAAGCGTTTGGCGCGTCCTATCTGTTTTTGTTTACGGAGGCCGGACTGAAGGCCGGCGACACACTGCTTGTGCAGGCCGGGGCCAGCGGCTTGGCCAGCGTTCTGATCCCGATGGCGAAGGCGTTCGGCGCGCGCGTCCTTACAACGGTGCTTGACAGCCGTCAGGCTGAGGCGATAGCCGCGCTTTCGGCGGACAGAATCATTGTAACGGCGGAGGAAAGCCTTGCCCAGGTGATGGCGGAGGAGCTGAACGCGGGCCGCGGCGTCGATATTTGCGTGGATTGTCTGGGCGGCGCAACGGCGGGACAGTGCCTGCCGTTTATGAACAGGATGGGCCGCTGGATTGTTATCGCTTCTCTGGCAGGCGATTTTTCTACCGTTGACTTTCGCAGCCTGTATGCGCGCGGCGTAAGGCTGATCGGCTCCACGCTTCGCAGCCGCACGCCCGCTGCCAAGGCGGAGATTTTGTCCAGCCTTGTCCGCGACGTATGGCCGATGATAGAGAACGGCCGGATTCAGCCGACGATTTATGCCGTGATGCCCATTCAGCAGGCGGAGGAAGCGCAGGCGCTGATGCGCTCGGGCCGGCATAACGGAAAAATCGTGCTGACCGTTCGCGAAGAATAACGGTTGTTTACAAGCGCCGTTTGAGACGGGCTGTGAACGAGGAAAACGAAAACATGCTTTGCGGAGGAAAAATGAAACCGACGTTTCAGAAGGAACACCCTATTTTAACGGACATGATTATCGTGGAAACGGCTGCGGAGTGCATTGTGCATACGCGAATGGGCCTGTATGACGGCGCGGAGGCGTTCGGCCTGCAGATGGAGCGGCTGAATCATGACGCGCGCACGCCCGAAGCGCTTCGAAAAATGTTTGAATACATGGAAGACAAGCCGATTTACGTAACCAATTACCGCGGCGGGCAAAATCAGGGGATGACAGAGGAAGAAAGGATGGAGGAGCTCAAGCGGGCGCTTTTGTGCGGAGCGACGCTGATCGATATCCCGGCGGATACGTTTGATCCGACGCCGGGAGAGCTGACCAACAACCCGGCGGCTGTCGGGCGGCAGCGCAGGCTGATTGACGAGATTCATGAGGCCGGCGGCGAGGTGCTGATGTCGTCGCACGTATTCAAGTATCAGCCCTATGAAAAGGTGCTCGATATTTTGAGCGCGCAGCAGGAGCGCGGGGCGGACGTTGTGAAAATCGTTACGGGGTCTTCGACGGAGGATGAGCTTTGGTCAAACCTTGAAATAACGCGAAGGCTAAAGCAAGATCTTCGGGCGCCGTATCTGTTTCTGTCCGGCGGGGCGTATTGCAAATTGCATCGCGCTATCGGGCCTTATCTGGGCTGCTGCATGTGGCTGTGCGTTGACGCGTACGATACGTATTCGTCAAAGGAGCAGCCCCTGCTGCGGGCAATGAGCAGCGTTCGGCGCAACCTTGAATTAACGCCCAACGTGCGGTGACGGGGATTGGCTGAGGACGGAAAGGGGCTGCTGAAAGGCTGAGGAGCCGATTCACGCGGCAAAGCGAACGCGGAAGCGTTTCCGGATGGTTTCTCAATCGATCGGCGCGGGGCGGCGTGCCGTGAGGGGGGACGACGCCTCGTTCAGCCTTGCATTTGCAGGTTGTCGAAAAGGCTTTTCGGCAGCCTTTTTTTGCGCCCTATCCGCAAAGCGCGGCGGGGACGCTTCGGCTGCTGCGATGCCCTCAGGAGGCGGCCCCTCCAGCGTATCGGCCGGCTTTGCCGGCTGTGCGGAGACCTTCCTGAGATCGCGGTGCGGGAAAAGCATTTCGGCCTTGGCCGCTGGTGAATGTTTTTCGGCAGCGGTTGCATTTTGCGGCGGCGCGGGCTATAATGCTGATAAGCGGGCAGGACGAAAAGCGCGGATGAGGGGGCGGAAGCGGCGTGGAGTATCAGGCGGTGAACTCGGTAGCGCAGGATCGGTATGAGAAGATTATCTACGAGCCGTTTCAGTTTCCGCCGCATTTGCACCGCTTTCTGGAATTGACCTATGTGATGGAGGGCGAGCTCGAAATTACGATCAACGGCCAGGCTGAGCTGATGCGGGCCGGGGACATGGCCTTCGTTTTTCCGAATCATCCGCATTCCTATAGCCGCCGCAGCCACAACCGCGCCGCGGTTTTCATCATCGCCAATGGCTATATACCGTCCGTTGTTCCCATCATTGATCATAATGTTGCCAAGCGATATGTATTTACGCCTGATCGTTATGTAACAGAGGTTTTGACCCGATGCCTGCTGCAGCCCGAGCAGCCCGACGCGTGGGAGATCAAGGCCACGGTGTATCTGCTGATGCATGCGTTTTTGCGCGAGAACAGTCTTGAGCCGAATCACCGGGCCGACGCGGATTTGCTGCAGCGGATGCTGGGCTATATATCGGAGAATTTTCGAAACAATATATCGATGGCCGGTATGGCCGCCGAGCTGGGATATGACCGCCAATACCTTTCCCGAAAATTGAACGAGATGCTGCGAATGAGCTTTCGAACCTATCTGAACCTGTATCGAATTGATTTTGCAACCACCCTGCTGAAGGAAACGGAAATGGGGATCACCTCGATTGCGCTGGAGGCCGGCTTTCAGAATACGCGCAGCTTCAATCGCGCTTTTCTTTCTGCGCTTGGCGTTCAGCCGCTAAAGTATCGTCAGAAGAGCCGGAACAAATAGAAAAGTCACATATTGTCTATATTTGACGACGCAGATTCTTTTCTTTGGGAAAGAATCTGTGTTATATTGATGCCGATGAAACGGTGGCGCATGTTAAATGCGGACTTAAAAGAGCCTGAATGAACATGCAAAACCTCTGAATCAAAACCGTAGGGAATGCCTGTTCATGCGGCTTATTTGGCATGCCGCGGCAATTTGTCCGGGGCTATGAAGCCGCTTTCAAGCGCTTCCGCCGCGTGCTGCGCTTCGCCGACAGCAGGGCTTTCCCTTCCGAAACAAGGAGCGAAGGAAGTGGGCGACATGAATCGAATAACGCTGGATTTTAGCCGATCCAAGGGGACGATCGCGCCGGAGCTGTATGGACATTTTGCCGAACATATCGGCGGCGTATTCTACGACGGGCTGTGGGTGGGAGAAGACAGCAAAATTGCGAATATCGGCGGATTTCGAAAAACGCTGGTGGAAAGCTTCCGGAAAATTGCGCCCCCCATTCTGCGTTGGCCCGGCGGCTGCTTTGCCGAAACGTATGACTGGCGCGACGGTATTGGGCCGCGCGGGCAGCGGCCGACAAGGGTGAATTGGTGGTACTACTGCGACGGGCGCTATGAGAGCAATCAGGTGGGAACGCACGAATTTATGCGCCTGTGCCGCCTTGTTGGCGCGGAGCCGTATGTGGCGGCGAACATGACCAGCGTGCCTCCGCTGCACATCCGCAATTGGATGGAATACTGTAATTTCCCCGCCGGCTCCACGACGCTGGCCAAGGAACGGGAGAAAAACGGCGATCCCGACCCCTTTCATGTGCGCTATTGGGGCGTCGGCAACGAAAACTGGGGCGGCGGCGGCCAGATGTCGCCCGAGCGCTGCGCGGAGGAATTCATTCGCTTTACGACGATTTGCCGCCCGCTTTCGCCCCTGAACCTGCGCTTTATCATCTGCGGCGCCAACGGGCACGACCTGAGCTGGACGCGCCGCCTGATGAAGCGGTGGAGCGACCGCGCGTGGCAGGAAACGCCGACATGGGGCGTGAGCGTGCATTACTATACGAACGCATTTTCCGGCCACGATGAGCTGAGCTTTGACGAGGCGCAGTGGTACGACGAGCTGTTCCGCGCGGATTACATGCGCAGGATTGTGGACGATCACCGCTTCGTGATGGACGAATTCGACCCGGAACGGAAGCTGAAGCTGGTGGTGGACGAATGGGGCAACTGGCATGTGGGCGGTACGGGCCCGAGCAAGGGCGGCAACCTGTTCGAGCAGCAAAGCAATATGCGCGACGCGGTGGTGGCCGCCATGACGCTGAACATTTTCAACAACCGCTGCGATGTGGTGGGCATGGCCAACGTGGCGCAGCTGTGCAATAACCTTCATTCCTTATACCTTGCGGCCGGCGACCAATTCGTAGAAACGCCGAACTATTATGTGTTCGATTTGTTCCGCGGCCATCAGGGCGGGCGGCAGGTACGCGCCTGCGTGACGGCCGCGCAGAGGGAGCATCAACGCTACGACCCGCTGGATATGCTCAGCGCGTCCGCGTCGGTTCGGGACGGCGTGCTGACGCTTACGATGGTGAACCTGAGCCTGACGGAGGCGGCGACGGTGACGCTTGCATCCCTGAGCGGCGGGCTAAAGGGGAAGGGGCGGCTGCGCGTGCTGCATCACGCGGAGGCCGCCACCTGCAACACCTTTGAGAATCCGTATGCCGTAACGCCTACGGAGGGCGCGCTTGCCGTTGATGAGGAAACCGTGCTGACCCTGCCCGCCGCATCGGTAGCGGCGTTGACGGTAGAATTGGAGAGATGAAAATGACTAAGCGTATCGCGAGACTGAAGGAAAGCCAGTGGGCGAAGCGGCATCACGCTTTTCGCACGCCCCCTCCCGCCGGAATTGAGGAGCGCTACCGTGGGGCGGCGCTTTCGGATGTGCAAAGAACGGCGCTGCGCCTGAAGGCGGCGTTGGACGCGGAAACGCCGGCGCTTACGGAGGATGAGATCATCGCCTTTACCCGCACCGTGCCGTCCCTGCCCATGATTTTTACCGATTCAGAATGGGCGGAGATCCGGGCGAACCATTATATTCATGAATCAGGGAATGTGAGCAACCTTTCGCCGGATTATGAACGGATTATCCGCTGCGGCCTTGCCCCCATTCGGGAGCGGCTGGGGGAAAGCGAGGAGCATTGCGCCATGCGGCTTGCGATTGACGCGGTGCTGGCGCTGACGCGGCGCTATGCTGAAAGAGCCGAGCAAATGGGCATGCGGGCGATGGCGAAGACGCTGCGGCGGGTTCCGGCACAGGGGGCGAAAACCTTCCGCGAGGCGCTGCAGTCGCTGCGCATATTGCATTTTTGCATGTGGTGCGAGGACGATTACCACAATACGCTGGGGCGGTTTGACCAGTATATGCTGCCGTATCTGCAGCATGATCTGGCGGCCGGAATCGAAACAGAGGACAGCGCCTTGGAGCTGCTGGAGGCCTTCTTTCTTTCCTGTAATCGGGACAGCGACCTGTATCCCGGCATGCAGCAGGGCGACAACGGCCAGAGCATTGTGCTGGGCGGCATGCGGCCCGATGGCACGGACGGGTTCAACCTGCTGTCAAAAATGTGTCTGAAAGCGTCGGCGGAGCTGCGGCTGATCGACCCGAAGATAAACCTGCGCGTGGGAAGGAATACGCCGCTGTGGGTGTATGAAATGGGCACGGAGCTGACCAAGCTCGGACTGGGCTTCCCGCAGTATGAAAACGACGACGTGGCGATTCCGGCGTTAAAGGCGCTGGGCTATGCGGAGGAGGACGCGCGGAATTACGCCATGGCCGCCTGCTGGGAATTCATTATCCCGGGGCGCGGCATGGAAATTCCCAATATCGGCGCGCTTCCCTTTGCCAATACGGTGGATGCGGTGATCCGCGAAACGCTGACGGACAGCGCGGATATGGAGGCGCTTAAGGAGGCGGTTCGCGACGCTGTTTTCCGTCGGGTACGCGAAACGCTGGCGGGATGTAAAAACCTGTATATCATGCCTGCGCCGTACCTTTCGCTGTTTTTTGACGGCTGTGTGGAAAATGCGCGGGATATTTCGCTGGGCTGCGTTTACAACAACTTTGGCCTTCACGGCACCGGGCTGGCCCCGGCGGCGGATATGCTGGCGGCGGTCGATACGGCGGTTTTTCATGGCGATGTGAAGCCGGAAGCGCTGCTCGCCGCCATGCGCGGCAATTTTGAGGGCGCGGATGCGCTGCGGGATCTTTTGAAGAATCATTGCCCCAAGGTTGGCAACGACGACGACCGCGCCGACGCGTATGTCTGCTGGCTGCTTGACGTTTTTTCGCAGGCTGTAAAAGGGCTAAAAAACGAACGCGGCGGAATTGTTCGCGCCGGAACGGGCAGCGCCATGTATTACGTTCTTCACGCGAACGCGTTGGGCGCGACGGCGGACGGCCGGGAGGCAGGCGTGCCGCTGCCGGCCAATTACGCGCCTTCGCTGAATGTCAGGCTCAACGGCCCCGTGTCGCTGATTAAGTCCTTTACCAAGCCTGATCTTGGCAAAACCATCAACGGCGGCCCTTTGACCATCGAGTTTTCAGAAAGCGTCTTCACCCAGCCGGAATCCATTCAGAAGGTCGCCCAGCTTGTGCAATTGTTCATCCGGCGGGGCGGGCACCAGCTGCAGCTGAACACCGTGAACCGGGAACGGCTTCTGGACGCGCAGCGACGCCCCGAAAACTACCGCAATCTGATTGTGCGCGTCTGGGGCTGGAGCGGATACTTTGTGGAGCTTGACAAGTGCTATCAGGATCACATCATCCGCCGTGCGGAGCTGCTGATCTAAAGGACCTGCGGGCGGCCGCGCCTGCGCGGGGCTGCGCCGTATACGGGAAGGCCATGAACGAAGGAATTGTGTTTGATATCAAGGAATTTGCGGTGTTCGACGGGCCGGGCGTTCGCACGACGGTGTTCATGAAGGGATGCCCGCTGCGGTGCGCATGGTGTCATAATCCGGAGGGGCTGTCGCCCAAGCCGCAGCTGATGGTGAGCCGGGCGGCCTGCACGCATTGCGGCGCATGCAAGCGCGTATGCCCAAGCCCGGGAAAGTGTAATGCCTGCGGAAAATGCCTGCCCGTTTGCCGGAGCGGCCTTCGGAAAATTGTGGGCGAAGCATGGCGTGCGGAGGATTTGGCTCGGCGCCTGCAAAAGGATGCGGATGTGTACGCCCTGTCCGGCGGGGGCGTGACCTTTTCCGGCGGGGAGCCGCTGATGCAATGGGCGTTTGTGAAGGAGACCATGGAGGCGCTGCGAGGCGTTCACCGGGCGATTGAAACCAGCGGCTATGCGCCGGAAAAGGTGTTCCGGTCCGCAATGGATGTATGCGACCTGATTTTGATGGACTGGAAGGTTTCCGACCCGGCGCTGCACCGGCGCTTTACCGGCGTGGAGCAGGCGCCGATTCGCCGCCATGTTGAAATGCTGGCGGCGGGCGACACGCCCTTTGTGCTTCGAATGCCCATCATTCCCGGCGTGAATGATAACAGGGCGCATTTTGAAACAGCGGCGCGGCTGGTGCAGGGCGCGAAGGCGCTCCAACGCGTGGATGTGCTGCCGTACCAGCCCGCTGCCGGCGCAAAATACGAAATGGTGGGGCTGAAATATGCCCCGGAATTTGACGAACAGCGGCCGCCACGCTTTTTTATCGATGTATTCGAAAAAGCCGGCGTTCCTTTCCAACTGTTCCGCTAGAGCTCTGCCGACGCCGTTTTGGCATTTCATCGCGCCATCTGTTGGCGTCCTTTCCATGCGGTCATTCGCTTCGTATCTTGGCGCATGTTGATCTCCAAATGCTAGGAGGAATGCAGCCGGGGAAAGGCAGAATGCGGCGACGTTTTCGGCGTTCGTCCGCAGAACGCCGACAGCTGCGAGCAGACGTTCACAAAAAACGCTTCGGCCCGGAAGCAATCGCGCTTTGGACGGGTCGGAGCGTTTTGGATGCAGGCTGTTTGCCTGTAAACGACCTTTCAGAAAGGGAATACAGGAGAAGAGCCGTTCTTTTATGCGGCGGGCACGAGGCCAATGAGCACAGCCGGCGTTTGAGCGTCCGCGAAATACAGCGTGAACACGGCGTTATCGCCCTCGAGGATGTAGGAAAGCGTCTCTTGCGATCCGTCGATGCTCAGCAGGCGCAGGGCGCTGCCTTCCAGCAGCGCGGCGGGTAGGCTGATTCGAAGCTGCCCTTTGGGCTGAACCGGTATTCCGGCGCTGGCGAAGCAGATGGTCAGGATGCTGTCGCCCTTGGCCAGCGCGCCCATGCGCAGGATGAGCCTGCCGCGGGGCAGGGTCTCGGTAACGGCGCTGGCAGTCGCGTCTTCGACAAGCGGCAGCGTGACGTCGCCGGCGACATAGCCGCACACGGGGCAGAGGGATCGGGCGGAGAATGTGCCGTCCGCCGTCGGCTGATAGGCGATGATATGGCATTGCACAATATTGCTGTACTGGCATTCGTCATGCCTGCAGGCCGCGCCGTGCGTTTCGTTGCCATTGGGCGTCCATTCGCCCCACCAATGGGAGTACCCCGGCGTTTCGTTGTCGATGTAGGTATCGCTGCAGTCGCTGCAGACGTGAACGGTGTAGCCATCCTTTTCGCAGGCGGGCTTTACGACCTCGTCGACATAGTCGTGCCCGAGCGCGTCAAGCGGTTGGTAGGTGGAATAATCGCAGCGGGAGCAGGTATCGTAAGCGTCCCAGCCAATATCGGTACAGGTGGCTGACTGTGCGGCGTGCCGGATAAGATCATGCCCGGGGAGATCGCCGTGCGGCTGGCCGCAGACGGCGCACTCGGCCCTTTCGGTGCAGGTGGCCGTGCCGCCGCTGTGGGCGGCGTGGCCGGTTGTGGCCTCGCAGCGCGAGCACTGATACCAATGCTGCGCCGCGTCGAATTTCAACAGGGTGAAGTCATGGTCAAGCGCGTCAAGCTGCCTGTAGGTGGTGTAATCACAGCGGGAGCAGGCGTCGTAAGCGTCCCAGCCGGCTTGCGTACAGGTCGCCGCCTGACCGTCGTGATGCACAAGGTCGTGCTGCGCGGGGATTTTGGTGTATTGGGTGTAGGAGGAATAGCTGCATTGGCTGCAGGTATTGTATTCGCGCCAGCCGTCCTCGGTGCAGGTGGGGGCTTTCGCTTCGTGCTTGACCAGCGTATGGGGCAGCGTATAGACCCCGCCGCAAACGGTGCAGCCGTCCGCCTCTCCGCAGGTTGCATTGCCGGTGTGAGGGCCGCCCAGCCCCGAGAGCTCCGTTTCCTGCTCACATACGACGCACTTATAAACGGGAATGTGCCCCTTCAGGCCGGAAAAATCGCCCATGACGTAGCCTGTGAGATCAAAATTCCGATCCTTTCCGCAGACGTCGCAGAGCGCGCTAATCTCCTCAGGCGGCGCGGCGTGCGCCGTGCCGAGCGCGCACAAAAGCGCCAGCAGCGTCAGCAGAAAGAAGACCGTTCTCCTTTTCATTTTTACGCCTCCCTATTTCCGGCTTTCTGATGGATGATTCTGCTCGAATTGGAGGGACAGCGAATCAAACAGCGCGTCCATCACCTGCTTTGCAGCGGCGCGCAGATCGATCCTTGCCACATAGGAAAGAATCTGCTTTTTTTCCTCCTCCGGTACGTGATATACGCTCAGGCTCATTTCCAAAAAGCAATGGATCTTTCTTTCCAGCGTGAAGTAATGGTCGCACCGATGAGCCATAAAGCTTCGCATCATACCGCTCGTTCCGATGTCCATTTCATAAAAATCACATTCGGCAAAATCCGGCAGATAGCGTTCAAAGGCATGCTGCAATTCTGCGGTCGTACGCTGGATAATCAATTCCAGCGTGCGCGGATAGGTATAGGCCTCGACATAAATATCCCGCAGGTTCTCGGCCGTTTCCGTCAGCGCCAGCTGCAGCGCCGTTTCGATCGCGTAAACGTAAGCGGGCGAGGGGAAGCTATCGGCGAACTCCTTCACCTTACTGAACTGCCGGTCGAACATGATGTCGACAAATTCGCTCAGCACGCCGTCCTTGGCGTGGAAAATATTCTGGAAGGAGCTGGAGGATACGTTGGCCTCCTTGATGACCTCCGCCACGGTGGTGTTTGTGTAGCCCTTCTTTAGAAAAAGCTGGGCGCAGGCGGCCAGAATCCGCCGCTTCGCGTCTGTACTGTCGTATCGTCTTGGCATGCTATCATCCTTTGAAAAAATTTGGGATACAGACCAATTATAGCATGCATCAGAGCGGAAAGCAATACCTGAGACCGAAAAAGGACAATCCGCAGCCGTCCGAGAAGGGCATATCAAAAGCATGAGCCGCCCCTGACCTTGTCAGGCGGGAGCAGCCCATGCCGTTTTTTGCATGATTGCCCTTGACGACGCTGCGGCGAACGGTTATCTCAGATCCTGATAGGCGACGTCGCCGTAGGCGGTGCGGCCGACGCCGCAGCGGACGGGGCCGAACATGCCGTAGGCAAAGCGATCATCGGCAAAGGAAAGCAGCGCCTGTTCATTCACGGAAAGCGAAATTTCGGGGCCGTTCGCCTCCAGCGTGAAGCAGTAGATCTGGCCGCAGCGCCAGTCGAAGGGAACCTCCTTGACGACGCGCATGCCGAAATCCTGTACGACGGCGGTCAGGAAGCCGGGCCGCCGGAAGCCGAGATAATAGCCCCGCATAGCGCCCTGCGCGCGAATGGAGAGCATGTGCCCCTCGCCGGAGAGGGGCGTGACGGTCTGCGAATAGCGGTAGTTCGCGGCATAGTAATTGCCGGTAAACGCCTGCGCGAATTCATCGCAGGACATGGCGGTCAGGCTGCCGTTTTCCAGCTCCCACGCGCCCTTGTTTTGCGAAAAGGGCGACAGGCAGCCGAAATTCTTTACCTGTTTGGCCATTTCAATGCGATAAGCGGCAGGGCCGGTAACGGCGACTTCGTCCAGATAGAGGCAGCTGAGGCTGTTATCCTTTTCGGTGTTGGTCAGCATCAGGCCGATTTCGTCGATGGGCTCGCCTTGGCTGTCTGGGACGACGTGGCAAAAGCGCCGCCATTGATTGGGCGTCATGCGTACGTCCGCGCCGATGATGTATTGCTTGCTGTTGGCCAGCCGAATGTAGGGGGCGACCAGCGGCGGCCGCATGGCGGAAAGGTTTTCCCAATACAGATCGTAGGCTACCGTTTGCCCGGAATATACGGTGGGGGAGAAAACGGGGCTGTAGCGCTCGTCGGAAAAGTCCGCCCGGCTGTAATAGGGCTTGTAGAACACGCGCACGCCCTCGTCCCTTCGGGGCAGGCGATCGATGAGAATTTCCAAGCTGCCGCTGCCCTTGGCCGCAAAGCGCGTGCTGTGGGACGCCTTGACAAAGAACGAATCCGACACGCGGATGTTGTGCGTGCTGCCGGGAAGCTCAAAATCAAAGTGAATTTCGCCGTTTTTTCTTTCAGAGGCCGCCGGCGCGTCGGGCGCTTGGCCATTCAGGCGGGCGGCAAGCGCGGCAACCTCCCGGGCATAGGTGGGAATGTCCAAAATGTTCAGATAACCGCTGATGCCGGAGAGCACAATGCCGTCGTTTATGGGCGCGCGGTAATGCGCGGGAAGGCCGTCCGGGCCGCAAAGCACGCCCAGAATCGTGCCGACATTGCCGGCGTTGCAGTCCGTGTCCCAGCCGCACATGGTGGCGATTTCAACGGTGCGGGAAAAATCGCCGTTGCCGTAGCACAGCGCCAGCGCGCATACGCCGGCGTTGGGAATAATGTGGCATACGCCGGGGTAACGATCGTAGCCGAAATCGCTGCGCAGCATCTGGTAGCAATCGCGGAAGCTGTCAGGATGCGCGCGGTGAAAATCCATCACGGCGCGCACCACGCGGGCATATTCGCTATCGGCGGGAATCTCAGCCAGCGCGGCGGCGAGAACCGCCTGGATATTCGGCGCTTCAAACGCGGCGGAGATGGCGGCGCACATAAACCGCGCGCCCCAAAGCCCTTCGCCGTCGTGGGAAACGCTGGCGGCCGCCTGACCGAAATCCGCCGCGCGCGCGGGCTGGTTGGGCAGCGCGAGCCCCCATGTGTCGATGAAAATCTGGCCGCCGATTTGCTGCGCGATGGTTGCGCCGTTTTGCGCGATAGAGCCGGAGCGCGGCGCGGGAATGCCGTTTTTCAGGTTCAGGTAAGCGGTGTGCTCCGTGGAACGGCCGTAGCCGCCCCACCAGAACATGCCGACCCCCTCGCGCGCGTAATTCAGCCACGCCTTGGCCACGTCCTGCGGCGTTATGTCGCGATCCTTCGCGTCATCGATCAGCGCGCGCAGGAAGAACACGGGGCCGTTCGCGTCGTCGTCCGCGGCGAAGTTGACGTAGTCCTTCACATAGCCGCGAATATCGCCGTAGGTGCGCTCGATGCGCTCGTAGGTCCACATGGACGGCTCCACCGGCGCGCCCAGACGAATGCCGATGTTCATGCCCAGAAAGCCGCTGTAGATTTGGTTGAGGTATTGCTTCATTCGTTTTTCCTCCTTGCGATATTTCCGCGCAATTTCTTTGATCAATCAGATTTCAATCGTCATGAGCGGCGCGTGCTGCTGCGCGCCGTATACGTCCCGGTCGCCGCAGGTGCCTGAGGGCGTGACGCGATCCAGCGTCAGCTTAATGCCCAGCGCCTGATCGAAGCGATAGGGGCCGGCGACATAGGAAAGCGGCAGGCGGTACAGCGCCGCGACGCGTTCCTTGGTCAGAACGCGGCAGGCGCGCTCGTAAGCGTCCCTGTTATCAAAGAGCACGTCCAGCGTTACCTCAAACGGGCCGCTGTTCTTGCTTCGCAAAACCTTGGCTGCATCGATCAATCGCATGGCGTTTGCCCTCCCAGCGTGAAATAGTCGATCGGGAACAATTCCGTGCCGTCTTGCACGTCCATCAGATGATAGACGGAAAACTCATAAACCGGCCCGAAGTTCACGTCGCTGGGCGCAAAGGGAAAGGCCAGATTGCCCGCCGTGGATTTGCGCCCGGCATAGCCGTAGTGCAGGAAGGTGCTGCGCAGCATGCCGACAACCGCCTCGGCGATGTCCTGCTTCGGCGCGAGCGCCTCGATCAGCACCGCCGTTTCATGCGGCAATTCGTCCCGCAGCGGCTCGGCCTCGCCCAGCACGCCGTCAATGCCGTAATTCGTGAAGCGAATGGAATACTCCTGCCCGGGCGCCATCGCGTCAAAGGCGGCGCGCACCTGCGCTTCGACCGCCGCCTCAACGTCCCGGAGACGCTCGATGAGCAGGGGATCCCGAATGGCGGCCAGCACGAAGCTGCGGTATGCGCACAGCCGCGCGCCCTCCAGCTTGACGCGGTACTGCCCGTCGCGGGAAAGCCTGCTTCCGCAGACGCGCACTGCGCCTCCGGGCAGCTGCTCAAACGTGCATTTTGACAGATCCAGCAGGATGCCCGGCCCCTTGAGCAGATACGGATGATCCTTCTCATAGAACGTATGCGCCGCAACGCTGGTCGGGGTGCATTTTCGGTCGTCTGAAAGCGGGCGCACAACGAAACCGTTTTCGTCAATAACGCCCAGCATGCAGTCCTTGGTGGTGCCGGGCTCCGCACAAAGCGCGGCGCATTCCAGTATTTTTCCCAGATGATAGGAAAGCGCCTCGTCGCAGCCGCCTTCGATGGCGACGGCGGCGAAGGGAGCGGGATCGTACGCGCGGCCGCAGATGATGATATCCGCGCCCTGACGCAGCGCCTCTCGAATGGGCTCGTCGCCCATCTGGGCGACAATATCGCTCGATTCGGTCAGGCGTTCGTGCGTGAGCGGCGGCACGCGATGCCCCAGCGGCGTAACCCTTCCGGCCTCGAACCGCGACCAAATGACGCTTTTGTCAATGGTTGCGTGGATGACGGCAACCTTTCGGGGCGGCAGCGCGTTTTCTTCGAAAATTTCCCGCAGCACGTCAAGCGTCCACTGCACATGCTTTTCGCCGCCGCTGCCGCCGGCGGAGCCGACGACGACCGGGATGTCCAGCGCGGCGCCGCCCAGCACCAAGGCTTCCAGATCGCGCTTGAGCGCCATGGTGCTCACGATGCCCACGCCCTTGCCCAGCTTGTGCGGCCCGGCGTCCGTGGAGCCGGCGTCGACCACAATGGCATCCGGATGCAGCGACAGGCCGCGCTGGAAGGAGGCCATCGGGAAGCCGTAGCCCAGAATTCCGCAGGGGGAGAGAATGGTAAAGGACATATCGGATCGCTCCTTTTGTTTGGTTCGGAAGACGTCGTGCAAGCGGCGAAACGCGCAAGACGTGCCAGGCCGCCCGCGGCTTGCGTGGAATGGATTGCCCGCCTTGAAATAGACGAACGCGCAGGATACCGACGCGGTATGCGCACGCCATGGCGCTGTCGGGCTTGCATTGGGGTCAAGAGAGAAACCGGTTAATCAAAGTATAGACGATCTGGCGGGAGGAGTCAAGATGCATTTTTCAAATAAATTATGCCGCCAATATACGGAAGACGGTTGTTGCGTGAATGGGAAAATGCCGCTATAATAGACGCAGTACAGTTGAAAGGGCTGAGGGTGCTTGGATCGGTACAGCATTGCGGACATTGCGAAAATCGCCGGCGTTTCAAAGGCCACGGTCTCGCGCGTGATTAATAATAAAAGCGAGGGCGTCGGGCTGGAAACCAAGGAGAAAATCCTTGATATTATTCATCAGCTGAACTATCGCCCCAATTCGCTGGCACGCAGCGTGGCCATTTCTCGCTCGAAGATGATCGGGCTGATTATTCCGGATATTGCCAACCTGTTTTATCCGGCCATTGTTCGTGGCGTGTCGGATTATATTCAGCAATATGACTATTCTTTGCTGCTGTATAATTCCGATTCCAATGCGGAGCTGGAGAGAAAGCAGCTGCTGAGCATGGTTGATAAGCGCGTCGACGGCGTGATTCTCTGCTCCGGCGTATCCAACGAAGCGTTTTTGAAGGAATATCGCCGCTACGGCGTGCCGCTGGTGCTGATCGGCCGCATTTTTGACAGCTATCTGAGCGACGGCAGCATTACCGGCGACAACGAAAAAGGCCTGCGGATGTCGACCCAATATATCATCGGCCATGGAAACCGTAAGATTCTGTATCTGGAGGGCAATTTGGCGACGTCCGGCGCCATGCAGCGAATGGCTGGTTATCGCCGCGCGCTGGAGGCAGCGGGCATTCCTTACGATGAGAAACTGGTTTATTCAGGGGAGTTTTCCATCCAATACGGCTATCAGGCGGTGCAAAGGGTGCGGGAGGCCGGCGTGAAGTTCGACGCGATTGTTTCCGGCAGTGATTTGATTGCCATCGGCGCGGTCAAGGCGCTGCGGGAGGCGGGGCTGCGCGTCTGGCAGGACGTTGAGGTGATCGGCTTTGATAATATTGAGTTGAGCAAAATTTTTACGCCCGGCCTTTCCACAGTTTCCAAGCCGCATTATGCCATGGCGACCGAAGCCTCCAGAATTTTGCTTTCCTGTGTGGAAAAAGAGCCGGTCCCTCTCAAGCATTTGATTGTAGAAACGGAATTGGTGCTTCGTGAAACGACCCGGCCGGATTAAACGGTCGGAAGAAAACGCATGAGTAAGGAAAGCTGTTTCATAGCGCAAACTGCCGGCATGATGTATTGTACGGCACAAAATATTGACAAATTATATATTGTAATTCCGAAAATGCGGTGTTAATATCATTCCGAAAGAGAAACCGGTTACTTAAACAAACGGTCTGGGATTCGTTTGGATGGAGGAATCTATATGACGTCGCGTGCGGAGTTATCACGGAATCAGGAAAACACGTCTTCCTTGCATAAAAAGCTGCTTCGCATCAAATATGACAAGGTGCTTTATTTGATGCTGCTTCCCACCATCGTTTATTTCATCATTTTCCGCATTCTGCCAATTTATAACATGCGCTTGGCGTTTTATGATTTCCACACCAAACGGCCGTGGAGCTGGGCGGGGATAAAGTACTTTCGCCAGATTTTCAAATCGCCTGCCTTTTGGGAAATACTGAAAAACACGCTCATCATCAGCTTTCAGAAATACGTGCTGCTTTTCCCCGTGTTTCCGATCTTCGCCATTTTGCTCAACGAGCTCAAATCCGATCGGATGCGGAAATACGTGCAGGTCGTTTCCTATTTGCCGCACTTCCTGTCGTGGGTCGTTGTGGCGGGCATCTGGATTGCCTTCCTTTCGCCGCGATACGGCGCGGTGAACCAGATTATCACCTTTTTCGGGGGAACGCCGGTTGATTTTATGCAATCCAAGGGCTGGATTCGCTGGATTCTGATGCTCTGCGAGGGCTGGCGCAGCTTGGGCTGGACGTCGATCATTCCCTTCACGGCGATTCTTTCCATTGAAAATGCATTGTTCGAGGCGGCGGAGATCGACGGCGCGAATCGCCTGCAAAAAATCATCTACATCATTTTGCCGGCGCTTGTGCCCACGATGGCCACCATGTTCATCCTGAATCTGGGCTATTTCCTGAACGCAGGCTTCGATCAGGTGTATAACTTTACCAACAATTCTGTCAACAGCGTCATTGACATTCTGGATACCTATATCAACCGCTTGGGCATCGAGCAGGGGCAGTATTCGCTGGGCACGGCGGTCGGGCTGATGCAGGGCGTAGTAGGCATTGCGCTGGTGATGGTTACCCACTTTGCTTCCAAGCGGGCGACGGGAAAGGGGGTATGGTAACATGAAGGACGTTGTCAGAAGAAAACGGAAATTCAGCGTATTTCAGCTGGTGCTCAGCCTGTTTTTGTTCCTGCTGACGCTTACGATGATTTTACCGGTGCTGAACATCATTGCCCGTTCCCTTTCCGATCCGCTGCATTCCCACGAAATGGGCGGGCTGGAGATAATTCCGCGCGGCTTCAGCGCGATTAACTACGAGGTAGTGCTGGGCAATGAGGATTTCCTGCGCTCCATCGGCAATTCATTCTATGTCACGATCATCGGCACGATCCTCAACGTGATGCTGACGACCTCCGCCGCCTATGTGCTGACAAGGAAGAATCTGGTCGGCAAGCAGGCCGTTATGGTTTTCTTGGTCATCATGATGCTCATCAGCCCCGGGCTGGTGCCGCAGTATCTGGTGATTCGCAAGCTGGGCCTGATGGGCAGCCAGTGGTCGATCATCCTGAGCGCAGCCGTGAACGTCTATTACATCCTGATTTGCATGCGCTATTTTCAGGAGGTGCCCGATTCGCTGTGTGAGGCGGCGACCATTGACGGTGCGGGCCATTTGCGGATTTTGTTCAACGTGGTGCTGCCGCTGACGCTGCCCGGTATGACGACCATCAGCATGTTTTATATCGTCAGCCGCTGGAACGAATATTACCATTCCAGCATTTATCTGGCCTCGAACCGGAAAAAGGTGCCGCTGCAGGTGATTCTGCGCACGTTCGTGGTTTCGCAGGAAACCAACACCATCGGTACCGGCTCGCTGTCCTTTACCCAGATCAATACGCTGGATAACGTGGCGCTGCAGTACGCCTGCATCGTGATTGCCATCGTGCCGATTCTGCTGGTGTATCCGTTGGTGCTGAAATACTACACAAAGGGTATTATGGGCGGCGGCGTGAAGGAATAAGCCGACCCATGAATAATAAAGGAGGTATCCCCATGAAACGAACCCTTTCCATTCTTCTGGCCCTGATGCTGCTGACCTGCTGCGCTGGCGCGGCGGCCGAGGTGAAGGTGAACGTTCCTGCCGACTATGCTTGGCCGGCGATCGGCACGGCGGACAGTCCTGTGGAAATCAAGGTTGTCATCAAGGATTACTACGCCGACAGCAACGAGAATATTGAGCTGTTCAGCCGCATCAGCGCCGCGATGGCCGCGCATGGGCAGTATGTGAAGCTGACCCTCATCGACCCGCCGGTCGGCACCTATGCCAGCACGCTGCCGCTGCTGGTGCGCAACGGCGATTGCGAGGCCGACCTGATCTATTTCCAGGGCGGCGATCAGTCCATCGCGGACGAGGGCCTGCTTGTGGACCTGACGCCCTACGTGAAAAATTCCTATTTCGTTAAGAACCTGATGAACCCGGTCAACACGCAGCGCACGAAGAACTATCCCTATCTGCTGTGGCTGGCGGCGACTGTGAGCCCCGTTCCCCAGATTCGCAAGGACTGGGCGGCCAAGCTGACCACCTATCCCGCCCTGATGGAGAACCCCACGGTGGAGAACTGGCATGCCTTGATGACCGAGCTCAAGCAGAGCGGCCTGTGCCAGTCGGTTATCACCATGACGGGCGATCTGGCGCGCATCGATACCATTTTCAACCATGCCTTCGGCATTACCTCCACCGTCATGAAGGAAGGCGACCGCTGGATCTTCTCGCAGGCCAGTCAGGGCACGAAGGAAAAGCTTGCCTTCTACGCGCAGCTGTATAAGGAAGGCATCATCGATTCCGAATGGGTGACGGACAAGTGGAACACCATGGAGCAGAAGTTCTATACCGGCACGACCGCCATCATCTCCGGCAATCCCGGCGGCTCTGTGCAGACCTATGACATCAAGACCCGCGCCGCTAACGGCGAACAGGCGCAGCTGACGAGCCTGCCGCCCGCCTCCGGCGTGTCTCAGGGCTATACCTCCATCGATACGACCAAGGAAAGCCGCGGCTTTGGTATCAACGTGGACTGCAAGAACTACGACGCCGCTTTCGCCGTGCTGGAGTTTATGGCCAGCCCCGAGGGCCGCGTGCTGGATCAGCTGGGCGTGGAAGGCATTAACTTCTATACCGAGGACGATACCGTTTACTTTGTCGACGGCGAAAACAGCTTCTATGCCCGCTTCTGGTCCACCAAGGAAAAATTCCCGGCAGAGGTGAAGCTTTCCGTACCGCTGTTCACGGAAGCCGCGCAGGAATCCATGGACATCATGAACAAGTATATGATGCTGGATACCAACATCATCATCCCCGACAGCATGGCCGCGAACTGGGATGCGATGATTAACCTGTATAAAGAATATTCTACCGACATCGTGAATGGCACTAAGGACATCAGCGCCTTTGATGAATTCCTGACCAAGTGGAATGCCGCCGGCGGCGATTTGTTTGCCGATTATCTGGCGGGTATCATGGAATAAGTAAAGGAGAATCGCTCTCCCGCGGCTGCGTAGCCGTGGGAGAGCGTGCAAAAGGATATGCTGACGAGAGCGCAACTAATCGGGAACGAGGAAAAACTGCTGGACAAGGTATACGGCTGCCTGATCGGGCTGGCGATTGGCGATTCGCTGGGGGATGCGGCACGGCTGGCCGATAACCGGGCGAACTATGGGATTACCACGGACTTTAACAAGGGCGCCAGCTGGAGCACGGACGATACGGAATTCGCCCTGCTTACGGCGCAGACCATCATTGCCCATGGCAAGAATCTGGAGCAGCGGCATGTTGTGGACGCATGGATGCAGCATGTGGTGGGGCAGGACGAATATAAGCGCGGCGGCGCCAGCGAAACAGAGGCGGCGCAGAACCTTCGCCGCGGCCTGCTGCCGCCGGACTCGGGACGCTGCAATACCTTTCAAATGAGCGACGGCGCCGTGATGCGCATTGCGCCCATTGGCGCCTATTGCGCCGGTGACCCGCAGGAGGCGGCACGGCTGGCCTATATCGAGGCGAATATCAGCCATGCCCGCGACGGCATCTGGGGCGCGCAGGCGGTGGCCGCCGCGGTGGCGGTTGCCATGGCGGACGGCGATATCGACCAGATCATGGACGCGGCATGGCGGCAGATTCCCGAGGATTCGTGGCTCTTCCTCAAGCTGCAAAGAGCCTTCGGCATTTTGGACGATTGTGATAACGCCATTTTAGATCTGTGGATGCCGCTGCACGACGAATTGCGAACCGCCTCCTGGGCGACGACGGCGGAGGCGCTTCCTTCGGCCTTCTGCTGCCTGAAGCTGCGCCACGAATCCTTCCGGGAGGGCGTTGTGCTGGCTGCGAATTTTGCGCGGGACGCGGATACGATCGGCGCTGTCTGCGGCGCGGTGCTCGGCGCGAAATACGGCGCGTCCGGTATTCCGGAAAAATGGCGCGAAAAGGTGCGCTATCCCAGCGGAACCTGCCTTCTTTTCACCAAGGGTATGGACATATACGATATCGCTACGCGGCTGACACGGAAAATTCTGGAGGACAGTGAGGCGTAAGCGAACGCCGCAGCGTCGGATGAGCGGGAGGAGGCAAGGAAGAATGAACGGGCGTCAGCCGCGCCTTTTTGTAACGGATCTGGACGATACTGTGCTTGGCGGGACGCGCATTTATCGGCGCTTGAGCGATTCATTGTGCGGCTTTTTGGATGATTTGGCTGCCAACGGGTGTCAATGGCTGATGCTTACGGCGTGGCGCGCGAAGCACCAGCTGGATTTGGTGCTTAACAGCCCGGTGAAATCCCGCCCGGCTCTGGTGATCGATCAATTGGGCAGGAATGCCTATCGTATGGTGCAGGATCGTTTGGAGCCCATGGCTGCCTACAATGACGCGATGCAGCAAAGCATGCGGGCGTGCCATCGCGATGGGCTGATTCCCTTTTTGCGGCTGGCGCTGGAGCGGTGGACGCCGGTTGATCTGTATGACGACGGCGGCTGGCTTTCCTTTTCTGTTCCGCAAGAGGAGGCGCAGGCGCTGCACGCAATGGTGGAAGCATGCCGCGATATGCCGCTGAACTTTGTATTTGAGCGGGAAAACGCTGTAGTGGCGCTTCCAAACTGCTTGGGCAAAGGGCTTGCCATGCTTTTTGCGCAGCAGGAATTGGGCGTTTCCGGCGACGAAATGGCCGCCGCAGGCGATCATGCGCTGGATATACCGATGCTGCGCATGGTTCGCTGGCCGCTGTGCCCCGCGAATGCAGACGAAGCGGTGCGGGATGAAGTGCGAAGGCTTGGCGGCTATGTCGGCCGGGGAATGTACGCGGAGGGCGTGATGGAGGCCTTTCGAAGGATCGGAGCGGGCGAATGAGGAAAATGGCTTGCGTGCTGTTGGCGCTGCTTTTGTGCGCGCCGGCGGCTTCAGGATACGCAGAGGAGGGCGGCATGGTCTCAATCATCAATTTTCGGAAGGCGCCCTTTGGTTATGAGGAAATGACGGCGGCCGTGAAGCGCCTGAACGCAGAAACCGGCGTTATTCTGCGCGCGCTGACCTATCGGTTCTATGACGCGGGCTCGAACGTGGCGCTGGAGCTTGGCCGCGCCGAGAAGACGACTGGGAGCATGAAGGCCGCCCGCGATACGTTCACGGCCGAGACGGAGGAGAAGAGCGGCTACCGCTATTTGCTCTACCGGCCAAAGCACGCGGAGGAGGGCGGCGAGGGATGGCCGCTTGTCATTTTCCTGCACGGCATTGGCGAGCGCGGCGACGATCCCTATGCAATCGCCAACGAGGGGCTGCCTAAATATCTTCGTGCCGTCGATGATTTTCCGATGCTTGTGGTCGCGCCGCAATGCGCAAAGGATTCCCACTGGGTCGAGGATCGGGAAGAAGCGGAAAGCATGCATGAAATCAACCGGCTCCAGATCTTTGTAAACGAGATTATGGCGCAATATCCTGTGGACGCGCGGCGCGTTTACCTGACGGGCCTGAGCATGGGCGGGCGCGGCACGTGGAAGCTTGCTTGCCTGACGCCGGGCGTTTTTGCGGCGATTGCGCCCATCTGTGGCCGGGCGGACGCATACGATATCGCCGCGCTGCAGCATGTCGGCATATGGATGTTTCATGGTCTGAACGACTCCACCGTGCCCTTTGACTATGCGGTCCATACCGCGAAGCGCTTGCTGGCGGCAGAGCATGTCGACTGGCGGTTTACCGTGTATCCGCAGGCCAGGCACGATGCGTGGACGCAGGCATACCAGACGCCGGAGCTGTATCAATTTCTGCTGCGGCATTCGCTGCCGGAGGCGGAAACGAAATAATACCGTTCTTCATTCCAAACGCCCATGATTCGCATCCCTTCCGCCCCGGCGGCCAGCCGCGACGCTTGGGTCGGGCATGGCCGGCGCGAAACCAAGCAAGCGCTTCGTACGGTGTGCTGTCGCCTAAAAATTGTACAAGCGCGAAAGCACGAATTGCTCCAAAGAAAAGCGGCCCCGCTTCGATTCAAAATCGGACGCAGGGCCGCTTTTGCATGGCTTCCCATGGGATGCACGCGAGCGCACTATTCGCTCAGCAGGCGCGCCTTTCGAAGCGCCATCACGAGCGGCGGAAGGAGGATAAGCTGGCAGACGATGCCCGGCCACGCATTGATGAACGCGCCCCCCAGAAAGGCCTGCAGCGTGAAGGCGCCGCCGAAGCAGGTCAGCAGCCAGCGCGTGGCTCCCCATGCGGCGCGGCCCACCAGCATGGCGAGGATGAGCGAAAGGTAGATATATACGGGGCGCTTGGGCAGCTTGGCGTACAGCAGCCCGGTCACGGCGCCGTATACGGCCAGCTCAGCCATCATGCCTACGCCGTTGGGGAAAAGCGGCGGCATGCCAAAGAGCAGATAGCGCAGCGGCGGCGCAATCAGCCCGACGGCCAGCGCCCATGGCCATCCGCACAAAAAGCCGCACAGCATGACCGGCAGGTGCATGGGGGAGAGCTGGCGCCCGAACTGCGGAATCTGCCCCGTCAGAAAGGGCAGCACCATACATAGCGCCAGACACGCTGCGGCAAAGGTCATTCTACGAATATGCAGGCTGCTTTTCATCGTTTGTATCCCTCCAAAAAATAAGCACGGCCACGCAAAGCGGCCATGCCTTCAGACATGATGGGTGTAATGGTTAAAAGCACAGATACTGCCCGCGGCTTCTGCCGCGCGAATCGGCTTCCTGCCGACGGACATATTATAACATCATTCGGCGCAGGCTGTCAAGCCGCGAAGCGCCTCAACGGCGGCGGAAATGAGGTGCGACAGGTTCAGATTCTCCACGCCGACAATAAAATTGTCGCAATGATTGATGGGCAGCAGCAGCTTTTGGGCCCGGCTTTGGCCGACAGCCTGCGCCATGGCGGGCGTAATCTCGCCCAGCAGCGCGTCGGCAATCACGATGCCGACCGGCCCCATAATTACGTCGGCGCGCGCGGCGCAGACACGCACTGCGTTTTCGCCTGTCGCCCCCTGCCTTGCGCCTGCGCGCAGCATGGCGGATGTAGCCACGGTGTTCGTGCCCACGGCGGTAATTGCAACCGGCAGGCCGCTTTGACATACGGCCTCCGTCAGCATACGGCCTACGCCGCCGCCCTGTCCATCCACAATCAACAGCTTAAGCATGGCGAGCCCTCTTTCCTGAATATGCTACGGGGGAAGCGTTCTACCTAGCAAGAACGTTTCCCCCGCATGCTTCATGTCTGCATTTGATTTACGCGAACGAAGGCTTATTCGCCATCCTGCGTCCGCTGTGCGCGGCGACTGCTGCGGCGGCGCGCCAGCTCGGCCTCCGCGGCGGAAACGGCGTCCTCAGCCTGTTCGAGCGATTGCGCCTTTTCCGTTTCGGCAGGGGCGGACACCGGCTGCGTCTGCTCGTCGGCTGCATCCGCGTCCGCACGGGAGACACGATAGCCGCCCTCGCCGTCGCTCTTGGGCATGTCCTCAACGGCCGGCGCTTCAGGCTGAGCAGATTTCAAGGGCTTCACCAGCTTTTCGTGGGGCAGGGTGATTTCCTCGTCGTCCACACGGTACGTTTCCTCTACCTGCGGCAGGACGCTCTCCAGCTCCTCGTCCGAAGGCTCGGTATAATCGCGCCGTTCTGCCAATTCCAGATGATCGTACGCCGCGTTGGATTTGCTTTTGCTGCGCAGGCGCATGACCGTGCTGACCGCGAACAGCAGGAAGCATGCGCCCAGCACGACGGCCAGCACGGCCACAATCGTCAGCAGCGCGTTGCGCGCGCCGGTAAGCATAGCGTCGGCAGGAACGGGCGTAACGTAGTCGGGCGGCGCAATCGTCACCACCGGCACCTGCGTGGGCGCGGAGGTGGGAGGCGCGTAATAAATCTGCAGCGTATTGGAATCAAAGGAGTTTTCGTTTTTCAACGCGTCCTTAACCCTGGCGGTAAAGCGGAATTTGCCGGCCTGAGAAAGCCTTGCGTCGCGGGCGAGGGTGACGCTCGCGCCCGGCGCAAGGGCGGCGATGGTGTAAATATACGTATCGCCGTGATAGATCTGAATGGATTCCGCCTTGGTATTGCTATTATTTGTAACCGTCAGGCGGAAGGTGACGTCCGCCGGGATGGTGGGAATGCTGTCCTGATCGCAGGTCAGGTTCAGCGTCAGCAGCAGCTTTTTTTCCGGATCGAACACGCCGATGGTCAACTCGTCGCTCTTCATCGTTTTGGTTTCGCCCGTATTGTCCGGCAGCGTGGCGGTCAGCTTAAAGGTGGCGGGCTCTGTCAGCACGAAGGCTTTGCTTTCCACCACTGTTTCGCCCGCGGGAATGGTAAGGTTTGTGAAAATCTCGCCTTTTTTATCGTCCTTGACCGAAACGTTGGCGTAGGAAACGTTGCCGCTATTGACGAAGGTGACGATCAGGTTGGCCTTTTCGCCGATGTTTACGCCCTGCGTGTCCGTCGAGAGAGAGAGCTTCAGGTTCGGCTTGGCCAGCGGGATGGTTTCATTGCCAATTTTTTCTGTCAGGGTTTTGGCGCTGTTGGCGGCCTTATAGGTAATGGTTGCGTTGCTGGTCAGGTCGGCGTTGCCAATTTTGGCCTTGAAGGTCAGCGTGGCCTTTTCGCCGGGCGCCAGCTTTTTGACCGACTGCGCCGTGCGCGAAATGTTTTCCTTCACGCGGATGTCGCTCAGTGCCACATTGCCGCTGTTGACGAGCTCATACACCACGGAGGCCTGCGCACCGGAGCGGACGACCTCGGGCGAAAGCTTGCGGTTGACCGTCAGCTTTACGCGTTCGCCGGTAAAGGAAATGGCGGCGGCGGCTTTGCGGGTGCATTCTACGACCTCGCCGTCCTCCTCCAGATGATACTTGAGCGTATAGGCGATTTCGCCCGCGTCCAGCTGCGCCTCCGTTACGTTCCACGTGCCCTCCCACGTGCGGCGGCCGCCGGCCGTCAGGCGGTAGGAGCCGCCGTCGCCAAAGCCGCCCACCACGTTATCCGCAGGGTCGTAGAGCGTGACGGGATAGGCCATATCCTGATCGCTGCTGTTGGCGACGGAAAGGGAAACCTTCACCTCGCCGGGGGCCGTCAGCTTGTCGGGCGAGACCTTCATTTCAAATACAACGGGATCGTCCGCCGCCAGCGCGCAGGCGCCAAGGGCGAAGAATAAAACCAAAATCAGCAGGCAAAGCCCTGTCGGGCGCGTAACCTTTCGGGCAAACATCATTGCCCCACCCTCCTTCCAAACACACGGTAAGCCGTGCTGGGAGAAAAATATCCACTTTGTTTATTGTAGTGCAAGAACGCGCCGCTGTCAAGCAAACGGCGCGTTTTCATGCTATATCGTAAAGAATTTACATAAAAAGCGCTTTTTTCGACTTAGGGGATGGCGAAGTTCAGCGCGTCGCCGATTTCGGGCACGTTGACGTAGGAATCGGGCACGCCGCCGACGATAATGGACTCGGCAATGAGCACCTGACTGCTCAAGTCGACCTTTTTCGCGCCGCCGGGAATGACGAGCCGCACGGTGGTATGCAGCGACAGGTAAATCTTATGCCGCGTCTGGTTGATGCCGGCGGATTCAAACTCGGTAGAGAAGGCGGCGCTAACCGCGCTGACAGGCACGATTCTGACCCCGATCTGCGGCCCCAGCGCCGATAGGAACGGCACGCCCAGCGCCGCGCCCAGCGGAATGTAAACCGTCTGCGCGTCCGCGCTGGCCAGCTTTTCCTGCGCGCGCAGGGCGGTTACGGTGGCCAATTCGTTCATGCGCACGGCGTTGGCCTGCAGCATGGTGACCCTGCCGGCGTCGTCGGTGCGAATGGTCATCATATCGGCGTAGGCGACGTCCTTCCCCATGATGTCGCGCACGGCCTCGTGAATGTATTCGACGGCCATGGCCTCCGCCCGGGCGTGCGCCATGTCGAGAATGACGGCCTCTAAATTGTTTTCCAGCAGCAAAAACGCCCCGGAGAGCAGCAGAATGATGAGCGCGAGACTGCGCAGGAGCCGCCTGCGCGGGCGCTTTTTCGCTTTTTCGGCCTTGGCGTGTTCCATACGCTGTCGCCCCCTTCTTTGCAGCCTATGCGGGGCGGGGGGCGCGCATGCGTGATTTAGCCGAACAGCCCGCCGCGGCGCAGCTTTTTTTCCAGCCGCGCCTCCACATAATCGGCCAGCAGCGCGCAGGGCGCGTCGCGCTCGGGCAGCGTCGTTTTGTCAATGCCGACGCGCAGCACGTCGCGCATCCAGCGAGCCTGCGCCGCAGTGACGGGCAGGGTGCGATCCAGCGTCTGCGCGCAGGCGGGACAGACCAAGCCGCCCGCGGCAATATCAAAGCGGCGAATTTCTTCGTCCGCAACGGCCCTTCCGCACAGCACGCAGTGCGACAGGCGCGGCCGATAGCCGCTGATAGCGGCGAAATGCGCCAGAAACGCGGCGACAACGGCGCGGGCGTCCCGATTGCTATAGGCAAGGCGCGTGAGTGAGCGTGCCAGCAGCGTGAAAAGCTGCGCCGCCTCCTCGCCGGGCTGCGCGGCGGCCCCGGCGACGGAAAGCAGATACGTGGCGTATTGCAGGCGCTCATAATGGGTGCGCAGCGGATAGAAGCCCTCGGTCAGGCTGCAGCTGGTGACCGTCATGCGCCCCTTGCCCGTATACAGCACATATTCGCCCAGCGCGAACCATTCGCTGGCGGAGAGGAGCGGGCTTTGCGGGCGCTTGCAGCCGCGGCAAAGCGCGTCGACGCGCCCATGGGCGGGCGTGAGCAGCGTGAGCATGCGGTCGTGCTCACGATAATCGGCATGCCGCAGCACGATTCCCTGCGTGGTCATTGAAGGCATAAAGCGTCAACTCCCTGTAGAACGATAAAAGCGCATGGCGCGCTGAAACAGCGCATACATCACGCCGAAGCTGGCGAGCCCGGCCAGCGGGCAAAGAAAGGCGCAATAGTCCGGCCAGCCAAAGAGATTCTTGTTCAGAATATAGGCGATGGGCGCGTGAAACGTCAGCCCGAAGGGGGCGACGATCATGAACAGCAGCTTGAGCGGCCGGGGGTAGATATCGATGGGGTACTGGCAGGCGCTGCGCCCGCCGTAGGTGAGCGTGTTGACCATTTCGATCGATTTGACCGTGTGAATGCACAGCATGCCCTCCAGCAGGAAAAGCCCCAGAATCATGATGACGCCCATAGCTACGCCCTCCGTCAGCGCCAGCGCCCGCAGCAGCGTCCATTGCACGGCGGATTGCCGCGCGCCCATAGCCAGCGCCGCCATGCCCACCGCCATGGTGCCGATGCGGCGCGGATCAAGCTGATGGCAGATCGCCTGCGTGATGACGCCGCGCGGCCGCAGAAGGAAAACGTCCAGCGTGCCGGCCTGCACCAGCGCGCCCAGACACGTGACGCCGCGGAAAAGGAATTCGGTCAAATACCATGTGACGTTGACCACGCCGAAGAAAAAAAGCAGGTTGCCGCCTGTCCATTGGTTCAGCCCGTCAAAGCGGCGGATAATCAGCAAAACGGCCAGCAATTCGCCGGATTGCATCACGATTTGCGCCAACGTTTGCAGGCAGAAGGAGGCGGGATATTGCAGATGGCTTTTCAGCAGCATCCGAGCGGCGTGCAGGTAAAGCTTGATCGTGTTCATGCTCAGCCCCCCTGTATGACGACGCGGCGCAGGTTTGCGCGCCAGATCAGCATGCCCAGTCCCATCAGCGCCGCCGCCCATACCGCCTGCACGGCCAGCACGCGCGGCGATTGGGCCAGCGTCCATTCGCCGGTGTAGAGGCGAATCGGCGCGTCCAGCATCTGCGCGTAGGGCAAAAGCGTGATAAAGCGCTGCCATGAATCGGGAAACAGCGTGAGCGGCAGGAGGTTTCCGGAAAACGAAACGGCCAGCAGCACCAGCATGGCCTGCACGCCGCGGTGATCGAGCGTTTTCATCGTGAAGCCCATGTTGATATTATCCAGCGTGCAGGAGCACAGCAGCCCAAGCGCCAGCGCAAGCAGCGCAACGCAGAGCGCAGGCGCGGAAACCGGCGGCAAAAGCCCCCAGCCCTCGGGCAGCAGCAGCGCGAAAATCAGCATCGGCGCGGCGCGCATGCCGCAGCTGACGATCTTAAACGCTGCGTCGCGGCAGAAATAATAGCCGTACAGGTTCACCGGCCGGCATAGCTCATAGGCGACGCCGCCCGTGCGCACGCTGTCGAGCATGCCGCCCTCCGAGGAGGTAACCATGCGGAAAAAGGCCTGCTGCAGCCATACATAGGAGGACACCGCCGCGATGGGCAGCCTTTGCGGCTTGCTGGCGTAGAGCGCGCGATAGAGCGCCACGAGGATCAGCCCGAAAAAGAGCTGGCACAGGATGCCGCCGATGGCCGCGCCGCGGTATTGCGTTTCCATCTTCCAGCGGATGCAGAAGGCGCTGAGATATTTTTTCATAGATCCAGCTCCTTATACATGGCGGCGATCAGATGGTCGACGTTTTGCGGCTGCGCGGTCAGGCTTCGAATTTCGCCCGCGCGCTGCAGCGCGGAGAGCAGCTGCGCCATCGACGCCTTGGCGGGATCGTAGGAAATCAGGAATTCGTCGCCCTCACGGCGCGCGTCGCAGCCCGCGGGAAGCGGCGGCAGCGTGGCGGGCGCTGCGTAGCGCACGCGCATGACGCGCTGCGTGTCATAGCGCGCCAGCAGCTCGGGCAGCGCGCCGTCAAACAGCTTGCGCCCGTGTCCCAGCACCATCACGCGCGGGCAGAGCGCCGCAATATCCTCCATGTCGTGGGTGGTGAGCAGAATGGTCGTGCCGTTTTCGCGGTTTTCGCGTTTGAGAAAATCGCGCAGCGCCAGCTTGCTCACCGCGTCCAGACCGATGGTCGGCTCATCCAAAAACAGAAGCTCCGGGCTGTGCAGCAGCGAGGCGCATAGCTCGCTGCGCATGCGCTGGCCAAGGCTCATCAGCCGCAGCGGCGTGCGCAGAAGCGCTTGAAGCTCCAGCGCCTCTACCAGCTCGTCCAGCCTTTGCCGGTATTGCGCCTGCGGCACACGGTAGATATCGCGCAGCAGTGAAAAGCTGTCCAGAATGGGCACGTCCCACCACAGCTGCATCCGCTGGCCAAAGACCACGCCGATGCGCTGCACATGCTTTTTGCGCTCCTGCCACGGCACCAAGCCGTCGACGCTTGCTTCACCGCCGTCCGGCGTCAAAATGCCGGAAAGGATTTTAACGGTCGTTGATTTGCCCGCGCCATTCGGGCCGATATAGCCGACCAGCTCGCCCCGATCGATGGTGAAGGAGACGTCGTTCAGCGCATGCAGCTGCGTTTTTTCGCGCAGCAAGCGTCCCTTTTCCCGTTTTTTTCGAACGATAAAGGTTTTCTCCAGATGGTTTACCGTGATATAGCGCATGTTTCCTCCGTGTCTACCGGTACGCCGGGACGGGTTAACGACGTCCGTCCGGCCAACGCCAAAACGCGTGAGCATTTCATTATATCCTGTTTGCGCGCCGTTGTCAATTCTTTGGACAATGCGCGGCGCCTTGGCGGCGCAGATGCGGCGAGGCTTTTGCAAGGAAACAGGCTGAGATGGGAGAAGCAAACAAAAACACCCCGGCGTGCAAGCAATTGCCTGCGCGCCGGAGCGCCTTTACAGATACGGTTAGGCCGCTTTCCGAACGGCTTCCGCAGGGAGGATGCATTCATTGCAGCCCGAAGCCCATCCCTCCGTTTGGGGAGGGGCGTGGGGACGGCGCGAAGCCTTCCGCCGCGGAGCCTTCGCCGGATTATTCCGCCTTCGGGCCGGCGGCAACCAGCGCCTTGCCGGCTTCGTTGCCTTCGTACTTGGCGAAGTTCTTGACGAACAGGCCGGCCAGCTCCTTGGCCTTCTTTTCCCATTCGGCGGCGTCCTGATAGGTGTCGCGCGGGTCGAGAATGCCGCTGTCAACGCCGTTGAGCGCGGTGGGCACTTCGAGGTTGAAATAGGGGATGGCCTTGGTGGGCGCGTTGAGGATATTGCCGTTGAGGATCGCGTCGATGATGCCGCGGGTATCCTTGATGGAGATGCGCTTGCCGGTGCCGTTCCAGCCGGTGTTGACCAGATAGGCCTTCGCGCCGCTCTTTTCCATGCGCTTGACGAGCTCCTCGGCGTACTTGGTGGGATGCAGCTCGAGGAAGGCCTGGCCGAAGCAGGCGGAGAAGGTGGGCGTGGGCTCGGTGATGCCGCGCTCAGTGCCGGCCAGCTTGGCGGTGAAGCCGGAGAGGAAGTAATACTTGGTCTGTTCCGGCGTCAGGATGGAAACGGGGGGCAGCACGCCGAAGGCGTCCGCAGAGAGGAAAATCACGTTCTTCGCGGCGGGCGCGGAGGACACGGGACGCACGATATTTTCAATGTGATTGATCGGATAGGAAACGCGGGTGTTTTCCGTGACGGACTTGTCGGTAAAATCAATCTTACCGTCCTTGTCCAGCGTCACGTTCTCCAGCAGCGCGTTGCGCTTGATGGCGTTGTAGATATCGGGCTCGGAATCCTTATCCAGATTGATGACCTTGGCGTAGCAGCCGCCTTCGAAGTTGAACACGCCGTTATCGTCCCAGCCGTGCTCGTCATCGCCGATGAGCAGGCGCTTGGGGTCGGTGGACAGGGTGGTCTTGCCCGTGCCGGAGAGGCCGAAGAAGATGGCGGTGTTTTCGCCGTTCATGTCGGTGTTGGCGGAGCAGTGCATGGAGGCGATGCCCTTGAGCGGCAGGTAATAGTTCATCATGGAGAACATGCCCTTTTTCATTTCGCCGCCATACCAGGTGTTGATGATAACCTGCTCGCGGCTGGTGATATTGAAGGCCACGCAGGTTTCAGAATTCAGCCCGAGCTCCTTGTAGTTCTCGACCTTCGCCTTGGAGGCGTTGTAGACCACGAAGTCCGGCTCAAAATTCGCCAGCTCCTCGGCGGTGGGCTTGATGAACATGTTTTCAACGAAGTGCGCCTGCCAAGCAACCTCCATGATGAAGCGGATGGCCATACGGGTATCCTTGTTCGCGCCGCAGAAAGCGTCCACGACAAACAGGCGCTTGTCGCACAGCTCCTTCATGGCGATGCTCTTGACGGCCTGCCACACATCCGGCGTCATGGGATGGTTGTCGTTTTTGTATTCCGCGCTGGTCCACCATACGGTGTCCTTGGACTTATCGTCCACCACGATATATTTATCCTTGGGGGAGCGGCCGGTATATACGCCGGTCATGACGTTGACGGCGCCCAGCTCGCTGACCTGACCCTTTTCAAAGCCCTCCAGACCGGGCCTGGTCTCTTCCTCAAAGAGCATTTCATAAGAGGGATTGTGAACGATTTCGGTCGTACCGGTAATCCCATACTTCTTCAAATCGATCTGAGCCATCTTCGATGCAACCTCTTTCCTTCTCATTTTTTTCGGGCTCCCGCAGGGAAGCGTTCTGTGCATTTGCCGGGAAAGCACCTTCTCCGGCATTTTATATAATAATACAGCGCGACACAAAAAGCAATGCGATTTTGAAAAAATTCATAAATCTTTCAAAATCGCAAAGCGCTTTTAGTTCTGCAGCTTTTTCAAAATATGCTCGTCAAAGAATTCGCGGGTGGTTTCAGGCTTGACGGAGAAGAATTCGCCGTCGACCGTCGTGCACACGCCCTGCTGGCACTTGCCGATGCAGAACGTCGCCATCAGATCGACCTGATCCTTCAGATGATACTGGTCAATCAGCTTTTCAAGCTGCTCCACAACATGATGCGAACCCTTGATATGGCAGGAGGAACCGATACAAACGGCAACTTTCATAGAAAAATCTCCTTTCGAAAGGCGGAATGCTTAAGCGTTTTTTGCAGCCTGCTCGGCCGCCTCATCCAGCTTTTTGTTACGGAAGTACAGCGCGACGTCGATGGAAATCTCCACAAAATTCAGCACGTAGAAAAAGAAGCTGAGCACGAAGATGAAGCCGGTTTTGGGCGTAACGCCCAGCAGCCCGGCAGCCTCGATAATCTTCTTGGCGATGCCGCAGGCGTAGCCGATCAGCAGGAAAACCTCAAAGAACAGGCTTTTTCCCTTCGCCGTGCGCGATATGAGCGATTTGCGGATGGAAATTGGCCAGGACAGGCCGAAGCAGAAGATCGTCAACGCTTCCAATAAATCGACAACCATGGATGGACGCTCCTTTTTTGTTATTTTGTACGGCGGTAATCGGGCAGCAGCTTCGGCGAAACGGCCTGCGTTTCAACGCCTGCGGCCTCGCGTTCGCGGTCAAAGCGCGCGATGTGCTCCAGCGTCAGCGCGCCGACCGTTACATCCTTTGCCTTGGCGGCGGCGTTTTGGCCCGCGCTGCGGCCGAAGACGATCACGTCCAGCAGGGAATTGCCCATCAGCCGGTTGCGGCCGTGAATGCCGCCGACAGCCTCGCCGGCGACGAACAGGTTTTCCACGTTCGGCGTCATGCCGTCCACGTTGATGTCCAAGCCGCCGTTCTGGTAGTGCAGCGTCGGGTAGACCAGAATCGGCTCCTTACGGATGTCGATGCCGTAATTGGCGAACATGCGCATCATGGCGGGAATGCGCGCCTCGATGGTACCCTCGCCGCCGATGGCCTCGATCATCGGGGTGTCCAGCCAAACGGCCTTGCCGCTGCCGGTGTCCACGCCCTCGCCGCGGTCGGAGCATTCGCGGATGATGCCCGCCGCCGCTACGTCGCGCGTTTCCAGCGGATGCATGAATACTTTCCCGTCTCGGTTGACCAGCTTCGCGCCCAGCGAGCGCACCTTTTCCGTTACCAGCGCGCCGAAAATCTGCTGCGGGAAGGCTGCGCCGGTGGGGTGATACTGCAGCGTGTCCGCATACAGCAGCTTTGCGCCCACGCGGTAGCCCAGCACCAGTCCGTCCGCCGTCGCGCCGTAATGGTTGGAGGTGGGGAAGCCCTGATAGTGCATGCGCCCCGCGCCGCCGGTGGCGATGATGACCGTCTTGGCACGGGCGACCAGAAGCTCGTGCGTTTCCATGTTCATCAGCACTGCGCCGGCCGCATGGCCGTTTTCGTCGAGGATAAGCTCAACGGCGGCGGTGAAATCAACCACCGGGATACCGCGGTTGAGCACCTCGTCGCGCAGCGTGCGCATGATCTCCGCGCCGGAATAATCCTTCGCGGCGTGCATGCGCTTCCGGGAGGTGCCGCCGCCGTGGGTGGTAATCATGGTGCCGTCGGGCGCTTTGTCGAATTCCACGCCCAGCTCGTTGAGCCACTGGATGGCCTCGGGCGCGTCGCACACCAGCTTGGCCAGCAATTCGCGCTTGGCCGCATAGTGCCCGCCGCCGAAGGCGTCGATAAAATGAATCGCGGGCGAATCGTTGGGCTTATCCGCCGCCTGAATGCCGCCCTCGGCCATCATGGTGTTCGCATCGCCGATGCGCAGCTTGGTTACGATCATGGCCTTTGCGCCGGCCTTGTCCGCTTCAATAGCCGCGGATGCGCCTGCGCCGCCGCCGCCGATAATCAGCACGTCGACGTCGTAGCGCACATCGGAAAGGTCGACGTCCTCGGCGCGAATGCGGCTGTGCGCCTGAAGCATTTCGCAAAGCTCATGGGGCACCTGTTCGCCCTTGTTCGCCCCAAAACGCAGCGTGGAGAATTCGCTCTTTTTATAATCCGGATGGTAGGCCGCCAGCAGCGCGTCCTTTTCCTCGGCGGTCATGCGCGCCGGCTCGTAGGCGATGTTCGCCGCGCGCGCGGCCTCTACGGCTTTCAGTGACGCCTGAAAATCCTCGGAATACATAGCCTTGCCCCCTTACTTTTCAATGTCGCGGTGGTTATACAGTTCCTTGATTTCGTCCAGCGGCTTGCGCATCAATTCGTCCAGCAGCGCCTTAAAATCGCCGTTATGAATTTCCGCGACGCGCTTGGCCAGATGCTCGGATTTAGGCTCGATATACTTGCCGTTGAGGCGGCGCGCCAGCATAGCGACCTGCGGATGGGAAATGCCCGCCGGGCAGCGCGAGGAGCATACGCCGCACATGACGCAGTCGAAGGATTCCTCGGCGCACTTGGCGAATTCGCCGCGCTGCGCGTAGGCGATATACTGCATCACGTTCAGCCCCTGCGTGCAGCTCTTGGTGCAGGCGTTGCAGCCCACGCACGCGTAAATTTCGGGGTAGAGCTGCATCATGATCTGCTGCTCGGGGCGGATTTTTTCAATATCGTAGATCTGCTTGACCAGCGGGAAGAAGGGCAGCGTGGCGACGTACATATTGTTTTCCACCTTGGTCTGGCAGGCAAGGCAGGTTTTCAGCTCCCGGTCGCCCTTGATGCGGTAAATCGTGGCGCACGCGCCGCAAAAGCCGTTGCGGCAGCCGCAGCCGCGCACCAGCTGATACCCGGCGTATTCCATCGCGCGCATGATCGTCAGATTGTCCGGCACCTGATACTGCTTGCCGAAGAGGAAAACGTTTACCATATTCTCCATGTTCGCGATCTCCTTTTAATATTCGTCGGGCAGCTCGTCCAGCTGGTCGCAGCGGAAGACGGGCCCGTCCTTGCAGACGTATTTGGCGCCTACATTGCAGCGGCCGCATTTGCCGATGCCGCATTTCATGCGAAGCTCCAGCGTGGTGTAGACCTGCGTTTTGTCAAAGCCCATTTCGATCAGCCCGGCCAGCGTGAATTTAATCATGATCGGCGGGCCGCACAAAATGGCGATTTTGTCGGTGGTAAAGCCCAGCTCCTTGACGTAATTGGGCACGAAGCCGACGTGCCCCGTCCATTCGGGCTGCTCACGGTCGATCGTCAGATGGACGGACACGCCCGCGTCCTTGGCCCATTCGTCAATGATTTCGTGATAGTCCACCAGATCCTGCATGCTGCGCGAGCCGTAGACGATATCGATCTTGCCGTAGCGGCTGCGATAATGGCGGCAGTAGTTAATCACCGAGCGCAGCGGCGCCAGCCCGATGCCGCCCGCGATGAAGAGCATATCCTTGCCGGCGAACGCCGTGTCCACCGGGAAGCCGTTGCCGTACGGGCCGCGGATGGTAAGTTGCTGGCCAGCCTCCATGCTATGCAGCCATTCGGTGACGCAGCCGCATTTCTTGATGGAGAACTCCATATATTCTTCGTTGGTCGGGGAGGAGGTGATGGAGAACATCGCCTCGCCCACGCCGGGAATGGAAAGCATGGCGCATTGGCCGGGAATATGCTCAAAGGCCTTTTGGCCATCCGGCGTGACCACGCGGAAGGTTTTCACGTCCGGCGTATCGATGCGGATGTCCGTTACCACGCCGATGGTGGGAATCAGCGGCTCTCTTGCCTCAATCATGCTGCGCGCCTCCCAGCTTCTTCATCACCTTGACGATATTCATCCGGATGGGGCATTTCGCCATGCAGCGGCCGCAGCCGACGCAGGAAAACATCCCGCCGTTATTGGTGGGGTAATAGACCAGCTTATGCATAAAGCGCTGGCGGAAGCGCGCTTTTTGCGTAAGACGCGGCTGCCCGGCGGACATTTTGGTGAATTCGGAATACATGCAGCTGTCCCAGCAGCGAAAGCGCTTCACGCCGTGGCCGGTGTCGAAATCCCGGATGTCGTAGCACTGGCAGGTGGGGCAGACGAAGGTGCAGGTTCCGCAGCCCAGACAGGCCTCGGACAATTCGTCCCATTCGGGCGCGTTGAAGAATTTTTCCGTCTTGCCCGCGCCAAAGGCGTCCTTTCGAAGGCTTGCCAGCGGCAGCTTCGCCATGCGCTCGCGAATCAGCGCCCGCTGCGCCTCCACGGCGGCGGGATCGGCTTCCTCCGTCACATCCGAAAGCTTTGCCAGCAGCGCCGCGCCCTTTTCGGTTTTCGCGTTCAGGTACAGCGCGTCCTGCGTGCGGTAAGCGACGATATCGCCGTCCGGGTCGGCCGCGTCGATATCGAACGTTGCGCAAAAGCAGGTCTCCTGCGGGCGCGTGCAGGCAAGCGAAACGATCGTGCCATGGCTTCGACGGTTCTGATAATAGGTATCGGCGGGCGGCGCGAGGAACACGTTGTCCAGCACCGTCAGCGCGCGCGCGTCGCAGCCGCGCATGCCGAAGACGACGAAATCCTCCGTTTCCGAGCGCGTGTCGATCACGTCGATCTGCTTACCCTGCAGCTTGAAATCCATCAGGTTTTCCGTTTGCGGGAAGAAAAAGTCCTTGGCGGAGCGCACGGTGTTGAGCGCCTGCGACCATTGCACGCCGGGCTCCCAGCGGCGAAACTGCGCGCCGGCAGGCGTGTCTGCCGGCAGGTAAAGGCGCTGCTCCCGTGCAATGGCGGCAAAGAGCTCTTCCAGCCTTGCAAGCGCTGCCTTACGCATGGCGATTCCCCCTTTCCACGGCCTGCGCGGGCTCAAGATCGCCGGGCCGGTAATCGACCAGCGGGGCGCGGCTGCCCGCTTCGGCGCCCGCCTGATAATCGCCGTAGAAGGCGTCGATGTCCTTGATAAACTTGCGGTTGAGCAGGTGCAGCGGAATATGCTGCGGGCAGACGCGGGAGCATTCGCCGCAGTCTGTGCAGCGTCCCGCTACATGGAACGCGCGGATGATGTGGAACAGCTTTTCCTCGAAGCTGTTGGCCGCCGCCTTGTTTTCCACCCCGGACTTGGGGTTATCAAACACGCACTTTTCACACGTGCAGGCGGGGCATACGTCGCGGCAGGCGTTGCAACGAATGCAGCGCGACAGCTCGTTTTGCCAGAAGGCGAAGCGTTCGTCGGGGGACATGGCCTCCAGCTTCGCGACCTCGTCGAAGCGATGGCTGTCCAAAACCTCGCCGTCCGCGCCCAGCAGCTCGTCGTAGACCACATGCTTTTTGGATTTGCAGTGGATGCAGCGGTCGGGCAAAAGCGTGGAAAAGTCCACTTTTTGCTCGCCGTCGTAGAGCGTGTGAACGACCGCGCCGTCTGCTTCAAAGTCAACGGCCGCAACGCCGTCAAAGGCTGCCTTCAGCTTTTGCGGGTCGGCCATTCCGGCGCAGGGCACGCCCACCGCATAGACCTTTTCACGGCTGAAGCGATGCTCGGTGAGCAGCTGGTTAAAGCTGTAGGTATCGCACGGCTTGAGGAAAACCAGCACGCGGCTTTTGGTTTTTCCCGTTTCGGCGATGAGATACTTGGAAAGGTTCGCGCCGCAGAAATTGTTCCAGACGAACGCGGCGCTCAGCTCGTTCGCATCCGTGAATACGCCCGGCGTAACGTCGTAGGAGAATTCGCCCGCCTTCCAGCCCAGCGCGCGGTCGACCGTGCCGTTTGCAAACAGCTCGGAGGCTTTGGCAACAAGCGCCTCGCGGTTTACTTCTTGCATCTCAGGTCCTCCAATCTCTTGTTTTCGCCCAGCTTGGCGACTGTCTGAACGAAATCGTTCATGGTGGCGGCGAATTTTGCGCCCTCGGCGGCGCTGACCCATTCGACGCGGGTACGCTCGCGCTCGATCCCCAGATAATCCAGCATCGAGAACAGCAGCGACATGCGGCGGCGGGCGTAATAATTGCCCGAGGTATAATGGCAATCGCCCGGATGGCAGCCGCAGAGGATCACGCCGTCCGCGCCGCGCTGAAACGCGCGCAGGATGAACATCGGGTTCACACGGCAGGAGCAGGGAACGCGGATGATTTTCACATCCGCCGGGTAATTGAGGCGGTTGTTGCCCGCCAGATCCGCGCCCGCGTAGGAGCACCAGTTACAGCAGAACGCCACAATAAGCGGTTTGTATTCATTTACTTGCATATTGCGTCAACCTCCGCCATGATTTGCCGATTCATAAAGCCGCGCAGATCCATCGCGCCCGACGGGCAGGCGACCGTGCATGCGCCGCAGCCCTGACACACGGCCTCGTTTACGCTGGCGACGCGGCGCACCTTGGTGGTACGGTCGGGCATGCGGAATTCCTTATCCGCGTAGGTGATTGCGCCGTAGGGGCATACCCGCTCGCAGCTGGAGCAGCCGTTGCACATCATTTCGTCCGAATGCGCCACGCAGGGATTGCCCACCAGCCTGTCCTTGGCGAGCAGGCCGATCACCTTGGACGCCGCTGCGCCCGCCTGCGATACGGTTTCGGGAATGTCCTTGGGCCCCTGACACGCGCCGGAGAGAAAAATGCCCGCCGTCGGGCTTTCCACGGGGCGCAGCTTCGGGTGCGCTTCGGTGAAAAAGTCGTTGGTGTCCATGCTGGCGGTCAGCATGGTGGCAAGCGGACGGGCGGATTTGTCCGGCTCGATCGCGGCCGCCAGCACCACCAGATCTGCGTCGATGTGAAGCTGCTCGTTGGCCAGCAGGTCGGACGCCTGCACGTGGAGCTTCCCGCCCTCGGGCGATACCTTGCCCACCATGCCCTTAATGTAATGCACGCCGTATTCCTCCACGGCGCGGCGGTAGAATTCGTCGAAATTCTTGCCGGGCGTGCGCACGTCGATGTAGAAGACGTATACGTCGGTATCCGGATACTTATCGCGAATCAGCATGGCGTGCTTGGCGGTGTACATGCAGCAGATCTTGGAGCAGTATTCCTTGCCCTTTTCCGCGCAGGCGCTGCAGCGGGAGCCGACGCACTGCACAAACACGATGGTGTGCGGGTGCTCATGGTCGGAGGGGCGCAGCAGCGTGCCGCCCGTGGGGCCGGCGGCGTTCATCAGGCGCTCAAGCTCCAGCGAGGTGATGACGTCCTTGGACTGGGAATAGGCGAATTCGTCGAATTTTTCCATCGAGATGGGATTGAAGCCCGTTGCGACGACGATGGCGCCGTACTTTTCCTCGATGTATTCATCCTTGGCGCGATAATCGATCGCGCCTGCCGCACAGACCTTGGAGCACACGCCGCACTTGCCGGTTTTGAGCATCATGCAGTAGTTTGGGTCGATCGTGGCGACCTTGGGCACGGCCTGCGCAAAGGGAATGTAGATGGCGCGGCGGTTGTCCATGCCCAGATTGAATTCGTTGGGCACCTTTTTCTGCGGGCATTTTTCGGTGCACGCGCCGCAGCCAGTGCAGATTTCTTCCTTTACATAGCGCGCCTTGCGCTTGATGGTGACGTCGAAATTCCCCACGAAGCCCTTGACCGCCGTGACCTCGGAATAGGAGAAAATGCGGATTTTTTCGTTCTGCGCTACATCGACCATCTTGGGCGTGAGGATGCAGGCGGCGCAGTCGAGGGTGGGGAAGGTCTTATCCAGCTGCGCCATTTTGCCGCCGATGGTCGGCTTGGTCTCCACGATGTCCACAGGGAAGCCTGCGTCGGCGATGTCCAGCGCCGTCTGAATGCCTGCGATGCCGCCGCCGATGACCAGCGCGCGCTTGGTGACGGGGCTTTCACCGGGCGTCAGCGGCGTATTCAGGTTTACCTTCGCCACGGCTGCCTTGCCCAGAATGATGGCCTTTTCGGTGCCGGTCGTCATGTCCTTATGCACCCAGGAGCATTGCTCGCGGATATTGGCGATTTCAACCATATACGGGTTGATCCCCGCGGCGGCGGCCGCTTTGCGGAAGGTCGCCTCGTGCATGCGCGGCGAGCAGGAGCAGATGACGACGCCCGTCAGGCGATGCTCCGCAATGGCGTCCTTCATCAGGTTCTGTCCCGCCTGAGAGCACATGTATTGATAATTGGTGGCGAACACCACGCCGGGCTCGTTTTTCAGGGCCTCGGATACGGCCTTGACGTCCACCGTTCCGGCAATATTGCTGCCGCACCAGCAGACAAACACGCCGATTCTCTGCATGATCCTGTCGCTCCCTTCACTTCATGTATTTGCGCAGCGCGCTGACGATGGCCTGCTGGGGCATTTCATCGTCCAGCAGGGTGGGGATGGCGTCGGGCGTGAGGTGGTTCATGCCCTTTTGCCGCACGACCGCCAGCCGAAGGCCTTCGACCAGCTTGGCGGGCTCTACGCCGCGGGGGCAGCGATCCACGCAGGCAAAGCAGGAAAGGCACTGATAAAGCGATTTAGACCGAAGCAGCGGCTCAATTTCGCCGCGCTCGACCATGTATACGAATTGATGCGGATGATATTCCATTTCGTCGTAGGCGGGGCAGGTCGCGCTGCATTTGCCACAGCGCATGCACTTTCGCGGATTCACGCCGCTGGAACGAAGCGCCTGTTCCCTGATTCGTTCGTTCTTGTCCTGCATTATGCTTCCTCCTCGACGCCCAGCGCCTGCGCCAGCAGCTGGGTGAAATAAACGACCGGCACGCTGCCTGCATGCTTGGACAGATTGTACTTGCAAAGCGGGCAGGCGGTTACGATCACGTCCGCCCCACAGCTCTGCGCGCTGCGCAGGATTTTTTCGCTGCGGTTCTGCGCGGCCTGCGCGTTTTCCAGCGCGATGTAGCCGCCGCAGCATTCGTTACGCTCCGGCCAAATCACGGGCTCGGCGCCCAGCGCGCGAATGAAATCCTCCATGATGCGGGGGTTTTCCGGGTCGTCCATTCGCATGACCTTGCCGGGCCGCAGCAGCAGGCAGCCGTAGTAGGCGGCGACCTTCTTGCCCGTCAGCGGGCGCTGAACGCGTGCGCGCAGCTTGTCAAAACCCACGACGTCGCGCAGCAGCTCCAGATAATGCAGCACTTGCGTTTCGCCGTGGTAATCGCCGGAAAAGTCCTTGTCCTGCGCCATATAGCGGTTGACCTTGGCGGCAAAATCCGCGTCGTTCAGCATCAGGTCGTTGGTTTGCTTGATGACGTTATGGCAGGCAGAGCATACGGTAACCAGCGGCTGCCCCAGCGTTTGCGCCGCCTTCAGCGCGCGAACGCCGGCGAGCTTGGAGGCAATTTCGTCCTTGGCGGTGACGAACACGCCGCCGCAGCATTGCCAGTTTTCAATTTCGCACAGCTCCACGTCCACCAGCTTTGCGCACGCGCGCGCCTGCGCGTCCAGCGCCTGCGCCTTGGCGCGCAGGGTGCAGCCCGGGAAATAGCTTACTTTCATGATGAACCTCCGTCCTCGGATGCGTTTTGCGCCGCGAGAGCCCGATATAAGCGCGCACAGCCCGGCCGCCGAAGCGACCGCGCTGCGCGGCTCATTTTCGTCAGACCATCTCTTCGGGATGGAACACCTCGTCGAATTTTTCTTCCGTCAGGAAGCCCAGCTCAACGCACGCCTGCTTGAGAGAAATATTATCCTTATAAGCCTTTTTGGCGGTTTTCGCCGCGTTTTCATAGCCGATGTAGGGGTTGAGCGCCGTGACCAGCATCAGGGAGTTATGCAGGTTATGCCGCATTTTCTCCCTATCGGCCGTGATGCCTGCGGCGCATTTATGGTTGAAGGATACGATCGCTTCGGCCAGCAGACGCGCGGACTGCAGGAAATTATAGGCCGTTACGGGCATGAACACGTTGAGCTCAAAATTTCCCTGAGAGGCCGCCATGCCCACCGTTACGTCGTTGCCCATGACCTGCACGGCTACCATTGTAACCGCCTCGCACTGGGTGGGGTTTACCTTACCGGGCATAATGGAGGAGCCGGGCTCGTTCTCGGGAATATGAATTTCGCCCAGCCCGTCGCGGGGGCCGGAGGCCAGCCAGCGCACGTCGTTGGCGATTTTCATCATGTCGCAGGCCGTCGCCTTGATCGCGCCGTGCGCGAAAACGATTTCATCCTTGGAGGTCAGCGCGTGAAACTTGTTGGGCGCCGTGATAAAGGGCTTGCCCGTCAGCTCCGCGACGCGCGCGGCCACCGTTTTGCCAAACGCCTTGGGCGCGTTGAGGCCCGTGCCGACCGCCGTTCCGCCCAGCGCCAGCTCGCGCAGCGGGACAAGCGCCGTGCGCAGCAGCTCCGCGTCGCGTTCCAGACTGGCGCGCCAGCCGCTGATCTCCTGACTGAATTTGATGGGCGTGGCGTCCTGCAGGTGCGTGCGGCCCGATTTGACGACCCCCTCGTTTTCCGCCTCCAGCCGCCGGAAGGTGGCGATCAGCCCCTCGATGGCGGGAAGCAGCTTATCCTCCACCGCCAGCACGGCGGAAATATGCATCGCGGTGGGAAAGGTGTCGTTGGAGGATTGGCTCATGTTCACGTCGTCGTTGGGGTGCGCCAGCTTTTTTCCGGCGATCTGATTGGCGCGGTTGGCGATGACCTCGTTGGCGTTCATGTTCGACTGCGTGCCCGAGCCCGTCTGCCACACAACCAGCGGAAAGTGGCTCGAGAGCTGGCCGGAGATAACCTCGTCGCAGGCCTGCGTAATAGCGGCTGTTTTTTCGTCGGTCATTTTTTCAGGCCTGAGCGTATGATTGGCCAGCGCCGCCGCTTTTTTCAGAATGCCAAAGGCGTGAATAATCTCGGCCGGCATGGTTTCGATGCCGACGCCGATTTCGAAATTCTCGTGGCTGCGCTGCGTCTGCGCGCCCCACAGGCGGTCTGCGGGCACCCGCATTTCGCCCATTGAATCATGCTCGATACGATATTCCATGCTTCGCTTCCTCCCGGCAGATTGCGCAATCAGAATTTCAGGCTGCCGATAACGCCCTTGAGCGTGTCCGCGCTGTGGCGCAGCTTCACAATTTCCGCGTCGGTCAGGGGCACGAGCAGCTTGGAATGCGCGCCCTCGCCGCCCACGATGTTCAGCACGCTCAGGCACACGTCGTCAATGCCGTATTCGCCGTGCATCATGGTGGAAACGGTCATCGTAGCGTCCATGTCGTTGAGCAGGCACTTGCACAGATGGCATACGGAGATGGACACGGCGTAGAAGGTCGCGCCCTTGCGCTCAATCACGCGCGCGCCGGATTTGCGCACATACTGCTCCACCTCGTCCAGATCCAGCTTGGGATATTCGATGGCGGAGTCGTTGGTCATTTTGCTGGCGTATTCCTCAATCGGCACGTTGGAGATGTTGGCCAGCGACCAGGGAATGAAGGAGGAATCGCCGTGCTCGCCCAGCACGTAGGCGTGCACGTTGTTGGGGCTGATGTTGTAATACTGCGACAGGCGGGACTTGAGACGCGCCGTGTCCAGAATCGTGCCGGAGCCGATGATGTGCTTTTCGGGCAGGCCGGAGGTCTTGAAGAACTGATAGGTCAGGATATCGACGGGGTTGCTCACGATGATATACATCGCGTCGGGCGCGTATTTGGTGATCTGCGGAATGATCGTCTTGGTGATGTCCACGTTAATCTGCGCCAGCTCCAAACGGCTCTGGCCGGGCTTGCGCGCCACGCCGCAGGTCAAAATAACGATGTTGGAGCCCGCAGCGTCTTCATAATTGCCGGCATAGATCGTGCAATTGTTGGAAAACGGCGTGCCCTGACGGATATCCAGCGCTTCGCCCAGCGCCAGCTTGTTATTGATATCGATCATGACGATATCCTTCGCCAGTCCCATTACGGACAGCGTATACGCGATGGTGGAGCCTACGTTGCCGGCGCCGATTACGGTAATTTTGTTCATCAGTACACCCTCCTTCATGATTCGCCCTATTATCTACTCAAACCGCATGTTTTGACAAGTGCACATTTTACAAATGTGTATTATCATTATCGATATAACATGCATCACTATTTTTCGACACGCCGCGCGCTTTTTCCTGCTGCTTTTCGGGCAATGCCGGAACGAAATATGCCGCGTGCGCCGCAAGCGTGCTTCGCCGCAAGGCCGGTTTCCCTATCCGGTTCGGGCGCAGGAAAATCGGAGGCGAAAAACTCCGGCCCGAAGAAATGCGCGGGCCGGAGCGTGCGTGCCAAAGCACTGCGTTTTGGACGTATTCTATCGAGGAAGGGCTTCCTTCGCAGGATAGAGCTGCGGAAATGATTTTCCTGCGCGAACGCTTCCTAAAAACATCCCGATCGACAAAGCCGGGCGATACATCATGAAAAATGCAGGTCTGCTAAAACAGCCTTGCATTTAGAAGATCATTTTCTTGTAAAATAGGTAGCGGCGCTGCGCATTCTAACGGGCTTACCAATACGCAATTTGGAAACGCCGAAAGGAACAGGCGAAGCCTGATACCGCATTTTACGGCCGGAAAATGATAGAGGAAACGGTCGTCCCTATTGTTCTTCGAGGCGGCGAAGCCGGTTCTGCGGATTCAACAGGAAGGGACAGGCCGTCCTTTTATTGCATTCCGCAGGCTTGCTGACTCCGCCTCGATGCAATGCACGGGCGAAGCCGCTATTTTTTCCATCCAAGCGCCACGGCGGTCAGGCCGTTGAGCCGGAGCGTGACCTCGCGGAAGCCGATCTCCTGCATCAGGCGCATGGCTTCGCGCAAGCCGCCCTCGCCCTCGCCGCGCATGCGCAGAAGCGACTGCGCCATGACCAATTGTCCGCCTGTTTTCAGCACGCGGCAGGCCTCCTCCAGCGCGGGACGCAGCGCGCCGGATCGCGGCGGAGAGGGCAGCAGCGCGATGTCAAACGTTTCATCGCGCCACGGAATATCCGAAAGGGAAGCGGGAACCACGTCCGCGTCCGTCATTTCCTCGCGGACAATGCGCGCCTGCTCGGGCGAATCGCACATGCCGCACAGCGTCAGCCTGTAGCGCCCGTTCAGGTAGCGCAGCAGCGCGCCGCCGCCGCATGCCATATCCAGAATCTTATCATGCTCTTCAATGGCGGCCCATGCGGCGCATGCGCGCATACCGGCGGTCAGGCTTCGGCGCGCGGGCGCGGCGTTATAGCGCAAGCCGCTCAAGGACGGAGTCTTGGTCAGCACAGGCATTCCTCCCTGTTGTCAGCAAAAAAATCGTTATGCTTTGCAGCATAACGATTATAACACATTTTTGAAACAAAAGCGATAGGCATTGTAATATTTTTTTAATTTTTATATTTATTTCGAAATATGCGCCGCTTTTTTCAGCGTTTCGACCATGTCCAGCCGTTCCCAAGGCAGATCGAGGTCCGTGCGGCCGAAGTGGCCGTAAGCGGCGGTTTGCCGGTAAATGGGGCGGCGCAGGTCAAGCCGGCGAATGATCGCGTCGGGGCGCATGTCGAAAACCTGCTCGACCAGCTTGGCGATTTCATCGTCGGGGATGAGGCCGGTGCCGCGTGTGTCGACCTGAAAAGAAACGGGATTGGCCACGCCGATGGCGTACGCCAGCGCGATTTCACACTGCCGCGCCAGCCCGGCCGCCACCACGTTCTTGGCCGCGTGGCGCGCCGCGTAGGCCGCGCTGCGATCCACCTTGGTAGGATCCTTGCCCGAGAAAGCGCCGCCGCCGTGGGGGGCATAGCCGCCGTAGGTGTCCACGATGATCTTGCGCCCCGTCAGGCCGCTGTCGCCGGCAGGACCGCCCACAACGAACCGTCCCGTGGGGTTAATGAAGAATTTGGTTCCCGCATGCAATAGATTCGCCGGAATCTCGTGGCGGATTACCTGCTCGATCATGGCCTTTTCAATTTCCTCGTGCGCGACGGTTTCGTCATGCTGTGTGGAAATGACCACGGCGTCCACGGCGACGGGCTTGCCGTTTTCGTAGGCGACGGTCACCTGCGATTTGCCGTCCGGGCGCATCCAGGGGCACAGGCCGCTTTTGCGCACATACGCCATGCGGCGGGTCAGCCGATGCGCCAGCGCGATGGGCATGGGCATCATTTCGGGCGTTTCGTCGCAGGCAAAGCCGAACATCATGCCCTGATCGCCCGCGCCGGTCTCGTTCGCGCTCTCCGCGCGCGTTTCCAGCGCCGCGTCCACGCCCTGCGCAATATCGGGCGATTGGTCGTGCACGGCGGTCAGCACGGCGCACGAATCGCCGTCAAAGCCCTTTTTCGCCCGGTCGTAGCCAATATCCCGGACGACCTTGCGCACGATATCGGCGATGGGCACATAGGCCGTCGTGGTAATTTCGCCCATGACCATGACCAGCCCGGTCGTCGCGCAGGTTTCGCATGCGACACGGGCGTAGGGATCCTTTTCCAGCAGCGCGTCCAGCACGGCGTCGGAAATCTGGTCGCACATTTTGTCGGGATGTCCTTCGGTTACGGATTCGGAAGTGAACAGTTTGCGCATGTTTTTTCTCCTTTACTTTTGTTTGGGCTGCTGAATGTTTGGGCTGCTGAACACCTTCCGGGCCGCAAAAGGCCGCCTGTCAACAGACAAGCGGCCGAAAAAAATTCTCGTTTGCGCCTTATCTGCCAGCACGAAACCGTGCTGCTGGAATTAGCACCTTGCGTTTCCGCCGGTTGCCGGGCTTCATCGGGCCAGTCCCTCAGCCGCTCTGGATAAGGTATTCAGTTCATTGCGTAGTATACACGCGCGCCGCGCGCAAGTCAAGGGGAAATGCGGCGCGCTTTTGTAAAAACAGCGTAAGGAAGGCGAAAAAAGCGTGTTTTGGGGCTTGCGGTTTTCCAATTGGTATGGTACAGTAAAGCCGTACCAGTTTTCGCAGAAAAGAATAGGAGGGTAACGGAATGAAGCGGAGAATAGCTCTGACGGCGATATGTACGGTGATTCTGCTGCTCATCTGCACTACGGCGCTGGCGGCGAAAGAGGAGCGTAACGTGCAAGACGCGAACGGGAACAAGATACGTGTCCAGATTGAGTATAAATGCGGGAATGCGGACGGAAGCCCTCATTCCCCGAGACTGGAAATTACAAAGATAGAAACCAGCGAAACGTCCATCAACAGCGTCAAGGTTCAAATATACTTTAAGGCTGTCTGCAGCGAGAACTCGAAGCATGTCGTCGACCGCAGCACAGGCTCTCCGTTTTCGCTCGATTTGAAAAGAAGCCTTTGCACAGAAAGAATGTCCGATATATACGGTTTTGGCATGAGCGACAGCGCGGGTTCCGAGTTCGTGCATGCTTTTGCGAATGCTGAGGGCGTGGCGCATCAATGGGAAAACGGAAAATGTAAAAACTGCCCCGCCGAATGCGATCATGCGGGGAACACGACCCCGCCGACCTGCACAGAAAGCGCGCCCTGCTCCCTTTGCGGAAAGACGCTGGATGCGTTGGGACATGATGTGCGGACGATCGACCGGGTGGAGCCGACCTGCACGGAATCCGGGCTTACCGACGGCACGTATTGCGAGGTGTGCAAAACGGTGCTGACGGAGCAGCAGCCCATTCCCCCAAG
>CAKTXZ010000009.1 GCA_934632155.1 uncultured Clostridia bacterium
TCCTGATAGCCCTCGGGGTCGATATAGCGCAGCGCCAGATCCTCCAATTCCTGCTTGATGGCGTACACGCCCAGCCGGTGCGCGATGGGCGCGTAGATATCCAGCGTTTCGTGCGCGATGGCGACCTGCCGCTCCACGGGCTGGAATTTCAGCGTGCGCATGTTATGCAGCCGGTCGGCCAGCTTGATAAGCACCACGCGAATATCCTTGCTCATGGCCAGAATCATCTTGCGCAGCGATTCGGCCTGCTGCTCCTCCCGGTCGGCAAAATCCAGCTTGGACAGCTTGGTTACGCCGTCGACCAGCTGCGCGACCTCCGCGCCGAATTCATTCTGGACCCGCTGAAGCGTCACCTCCGGGCAATCCTCCACCGTATCGTGCAGCATGCTGGCCGCAATGGTGGGCGGGTCGATCATGAGCTCGGTAATGATGCTGGCCACGTACATCGGATGAACGATATACGGCTCGCCGCTTTTCCGCTTCTGACCTTCGTGCGCCTGCTCCGCAAAATGACAGGCGCGCTCAATCAGATCGCAGCCCTTGCCGTCCGGGTCGCTTTTCCTTACCCTCGCAAGCATCTGCTCCAGCGTCAGGCATTCATAGGCCGTATATGCCATGGTCTTCCTCCTTTAATTCCCATGCCAGCCGATAAAAGGGGCTTTCGGACGGATCGCACCGCCGCAGCGGCAAAAGCGACGCCAAAAACGGCGCGGGACGCACCGAAATCAAGCCGATTTGAGAAAGCGTAATAAGCGCGAAGACGGCCTGCGGCAGCGAGACGCGCATGGCCTCCGCAACCGCCCGTACGTCGCGATGTCCGCCCGCCCGCAAAGCGACATACGCCGCGCGCAGGCGTTCCTTGTCAAGGCGCATGCGGGAAAGCAGCGCGCGCATCGGCAAGGATACCGGCATGGCCGTCAGCGCCGCGCCAGCGGACGTTTCGCCCAAATCACCGTCGCATAATACCACATGGCGGTAACTTTCGCAAGCCTCCCGCGCCGCGCCGTCAAGCAGCACGCCGTTGTTCGCGCGCGGATCCTCCGCCCGGCGGAAAAAAAACTCCGCTTCGGGATAGCGCGCGCGCATCTCCAGCGCCGTTTCAAGGCAGCGGCAAATCAGCAGCGTGCCGCGCCCCGCCCGCATCAGCGCGTCGACCTCCGCCGCTGGGGCGGCCGCCGCGTCAGGCTTACCAAGCGTCTCCCGCAAAAGCGCCAGCGCCGCGTCGTCGTCGCTTCGCGGCAGCGTTTCGGGCATAACCTCCATCGCGAACAAATGGCACTGCGCCGTCAACTTGCCGCGGAAGGTGTTGAGCGTCGGCGTCATGAGCATCCGGTATCGCCCGCTTGGCGGCCATGCCTGCGCGCCGCCGCCAAAGAAAATTCCCTCGCGCAGCGCGCCGTCCTGCTGAAAAAGGCACCGAAGGTGCTTCCCGTCCGTCCCCACGGGCCGAAGCGACAGCGCCTCCGCCCCGCGGCAAAGAAAGCGCGGCGCAGGGTTGCCCATGCCAAAGGGCTCCAGCCGGGACAGCAGCGCAATCGTTTCCTCCGTCACCTCCGCCAGCGTCATTTCGCCGTCGCAGGGCAGCACGGGCACGATGGGCTTGCCGCCCGTCTGCGCCGCCACAGCGCGCGAAAAACGCTCCGCAAAGGCCGGAATATTCGCCGTCGCGATGGTCAGCCCCGCCGCCTGCCGATGACCGCCAAAACGCAAAAAGAGGTCGGCGCATTCGCTCAGCGCGCGATAAAGATCCACATCGCCCGCGCTGCGGGCGCTGCCCACCGCCTGTTCGCCCTCAACCGCCAGCGCCACCGTGGGATAGGCGTACTTTTCCGCCAGCCTGCCGGCCGCCAGCCCTACCACGCCGCTGTTCCAGCCGGCGCCCGAAACCACCAGTCCATGCCGCGCGGTCAAATCCATGGCGCGCGCCTGCTCCTCCGCAGCGTCAATCACGGCGTTTTCGGCGTTCTTCCGCGCCTGATTCAGCCCGTCCGCCCGCAGCGCCAGCGCGCGCGCTTCCTCGGCGTTCTCGGCCTGCAAAAGGCGCAGCGCCGTCATTGCCGATTCCATGCGCCCGCATGCGTTCAGCCGCGGCGCAAGCTGGAAGGCCGCCTGCTCGCTGCAGACGCTCCCTTCGATTCCGGCGACCTCCATCAGCGCGCGCAGCCCGGCGCGCCGCGTCGCCGACAGCCCCTCCAGCCCGAGCGCCACCAGCGTGCGGTTTTCGCCCAGCAGCGGCACCATATCCGCCACCGTCGCCAGCGCCGCCAGCTCTATCAGGCTCTCCGCGCGCTCGCCGACGAGCGCCAGCGCCAGCTTCCACGCCACCCCCGCGCCGCACAGGTACGGAAACGGATACCCGCCCAGCAGCGGCGATACCAGCGCGTCGGCCTGCGGCAGCTTCTCGCCGGGCTGGTGATGGTCGGTAATAATCACGCGCATCCCGGCCGCCTTGGCCGCCGCCGTCTCGGACACGGCGGTAATGCCGCAGTCCACCGTCAGCAGCACGCCGTATTCGCCCGCCAAACGCTCAACCGCCGCCAGATTCAGGCCGTAGCCCTCCTGATGCCGGTCGGGAATGTAGGGCGCGGCACGCAGGCCGAACATGCGCAGCGCATCCAGCATGATGGCCGTTGCGCTCACGCCGTCCACGTCATAGTCGCCGTACACCGCGACCGCCGTCTTTTCCGCGCGCGCCTGCGCCAGAACCGCAGCCGCTTCCGTTATGCCCGGCAGCGCCGCGGGCGGCAAAAGCTGCTCCCGCGACGGATGCAGAAACGCCTGCGCCGCCTCCGGCGTATCCACGCCCCGCGCGACCAGCAGCGCCGCCATCCAGCGCGGCAGCTCCGGCAGCATATCCGCCGCCGGCTGCGCGCTCTGCATCCCGATTCTGAGCATAAAACCCCTCCGAAAGGTAAAAAGCGGGTGCCGATCCTGCAATCGACACCCGTAATCAGCAGTTACTTCGTCTTGCCGAACATGGCGGGCTTATTGCTGATCGCCATGAAAGCAATCTGGAACAGGCGCATCAGCGGCGCGGCAAAGGCGGCGGCCACCACGCCCGCGGCCAGCGTATAGCCGAACGCCTTGGTCGCGGAGAAGATCATCAGCAGCAGCGCGACGACCATCACGCCCGCCATCGCCAGCCATACCTGATGCGCGGCTTTGGCGCAGCCCAGCTTGGTCGCGTTCTTGGGCGCGGAGCCTTCGCCGATCTGGCGGCTGATCGCCTCGGTGCGGGTAACGGCCACGTACACGGTCAGCACAACGCCCAGCAGCAGCGCAATCAGGCAGCCGATCGTCAGCGTTACGCGAACCACCGTCGCAAAGAAGAACATTTCCAGCAGCACCGAGCACCAGATCATCAGAATCGCGGAAACGCCCGTAAGCTTGCCCACAATTAGCAGGTAAATCGCCGCGGCGGCCATCAGCACCGCAGCCGCGACGAGGGCAATCGTCAGCGCGTTGGCGGCGGAGGCGTTGATTTCCCCGGTCTCGCCCGCCGTCAGGGTGGCGTCAAACGCGCCGGTGTTGAGCAGGAACACCACGTTGGAGATCGTGTTGTAATCCGTGCCCATGCTGACGGTCATTTTGCCGTTGGCGTACGCCGCCACGGAGGACACGCGCGAGCCGTCGCAGTTGATGGTATAGGTCGTGGTCGACTGCGCGTTCAGAATTTCCTGCGCTTCCTTGGTAAATTCCAGCGTCAGCACGTACGCCGTGCCGGTGCTGTTATAGCCGGCCGTCGCCTTCTTCACCGAAGCGCCGGTGAGCAGGCTCGTCCCCTCGGCGTTGAGGAATTCGAAGCGCCCGGGCATGGTGGCCATGGAAAGGATAGAGGTACGGTTTTCGTCCTTCATCCCGCGCAGCTCGACGCGCACCGTGTTATCGCCCGTCGCCTTCACGGCGCGATCGGTCTCGACCATGCCGTCCAAGCGCTTGTTCATCGTCGCGACCGCCTGCTGCATGGCGGCGGAAAGCTCCTGCCCCTCGGCGGGGGTAACGGTGTATTCGGCATACGTGCCGCCGCCCAGCGTGCGGGAAAGCGGCAGGGACTTAGGCCAATTGGCGCTGCTCACGGGCACCCACGGCAGCAGAATGTTCACGCCCTCGGCGTCCAGCTTCATGCCGCCCACGGCGATAACGGAAACAAAAATGGTCAGCGCCAGCAGTATCGCCAGCCCGATGAGGCCCTTGCCCCGCGTAGATAAGGATTTGTGCGTTTTCTTTGCCATGATGATCTCTTCCTCTCGTTCAGAATACGCTCTCGCAACGCGCGGTCTGCGCGTTATGGCCCGCATGATTATGCCGATCCATTATACTATTTCGGCGCTTTTCCGTCAAGCTATTCCTGCGCTTGGCGCACGAATACGCGTTTCGCGCGCAGGCGCGGCGCGAAAAGGGCTTTGAGCCGGCTTTTTCTTCCCGATTGTATTTACAAATAAATCATGTTATAATTTGTATATGAATAATTCTGAAAGGAAGATCGAACATGACGACTCATTTCAAACGCATCCTGGCGCTCCTGCTGGTCATAGCGCTGTGCCTGACGCTGGCGGTCAGCCTGACGGGGTGCGCGCAGAGCGAAGAAGGAAAATACAAGCACGCGCAAAGCCTTCTGACGCAGGGAGCATATGCGCAGGCGGCGGCGCAGTTTGAGGAAATCAGCAGCTACGAGGACGCAGCCAAGTGCGCGGTCTATTGCCGCGCGTGGGAGGCCTATGAGCAGGGCAATCTTTCGGACGCTATTACCGCGCTCCATAGCTTGGGCGATTTTAAGGACTGTATCATGGCGGCTCAGTATTTTCAGGGCGTGCGCTATGAAGCTGCCGGGGATTATGAAAAGGCGATAGAAGCCTTTGGTAAGAACCCGTTCTATAAGGATAGTAAGGCGCATATCAAAGCCTGTCAGGAGCTTTGGGAAAAAGAAAAGGAAGAAGCAAGAAAAAAAGCAGCGGAAGAAGCAGAACGCCAGCGGAAAGCAGCAGAGGAAGAAGCAGAACGCCAGCGGAAAGCAGCAGAAGAAGAAGCGGAACGCCAGCGGAAGGCTGCGGAAGAAAGAGAACCGCATCGTTTTTCTAATGTTGGAAGGGTAAGCGAAGGCTTGGTGCCCGTGGAGAAGGACGGGAAATACGGCTTCATTGATATGACCGGGAAAGAGGTCGTCCCGTACCAATATGACGATACCGAGTCTTTCAGCGAAGGCTTGGCAGTTGTGAGGAAGGACGGGAAATGGGGCTTCATTGATACAACCGGAAGGGATGTCATCCCGTGCCAATATGACGTTGCTTGGCATTTCAGCGAAGGCTTGGCAGCGGTGAAAAAGGACGGGAAATACGGCTACATTGATACGACCGGGAAGGTAGTCATCCCGTGCCAATATGACGTTGCTTGGTATTTCAGCGAAGGCTTGGCATCCGTGAAGAATGACAAGAAATGGGGCTACATTGATACGACCGGGAAGGAGGTCGCCCCGTGCCAATATGATGATATCGGGTCTTTCAGCGAAGGCTTAGCGCCCGTGATGAAGGACGAGAAATGGGGCTTCATTGATACGACCGGAAAGATTGTCATCCCGTGCCAATATGACGATGCCGGATCTTTCGGCGAAGGCTTAGCGCCCGTGATGAAGGACGGGAAATGGGGCTTCATTGATACGACCGGAAAGGAAGTCATCCCGTGCCAATATGACGTGGCTTGGAATTTCAGCGAAGGCTTGGCGCGCGTGGAGAAGGATGAAAAATACGGTTTCATTGATACGACCGGGAAGGAGGTCGCCCCGTGCCAATATGACGATGCCTCTTGGTCTTTCAGCGAAGGCTTAGCACGCGTGGAAAAAGACGGGAAATGCGGCTTCATCGATACGACAGGAAAGGCAGTCGTCCCGTGCCAATATAGCAGTGTGTGGGACTTCACGGAAGGCTTAGCGAAGGTGCGGAAGGACAGAAAATACGGCTACATCGATACGACCGGAAAAGAAGTAATTCCCTGCGAATACGACAGTGCAGCCTACGGCGAGGGATACTTTGTGTTAATCAAAGACGAATACCTGACCATTTGGGACAAGGATTTGAACAGGGTATTCTAAGGCGTTATCCAAGGCCTATCCAAACAGCAGGCCGCCCGATTGGGCGGCCTTTCCTGTCGAAAAAAACCTAGGCAAAAGCGATTGCAGCGTCCCCGCGCGCGTCCCTTGCCGGATTGCAGGCGCGGCGGCAGCGGAGGCGCTTCCCCGCTCACTCCGACGGATACAGCGCGTCCTTGCGCGCCGCCATTTCGTCCGCGCGCGCGATATAATGCGCAATATCGCTGACATTGGGCGCGCGCTGAATATAGCCGCCGCCCGGATACACGCGCTTGCTGATTGCGCCCGCGCCGACGGCCAGCACGCTGCCCGTTTCCTCCATCATATCCACATTATAAAGGCATTCGTGCCCCGGCAGCGCGTAGCCCACGTTTTCCAAATTGCCCGCCATGTACTTCTGGCGGTATAAATAGTAGGGACGCATGCCGCGCCTTTGCGCGCTTTCCGCGCCCAGCCGCACCATCTCCTCCACCATCGCGCCGTCGGGCAGGGCGGCCTCCCATAAATGCAGCAGGCTGGAGCGCTTGATGGACAGCGTGTGCACCGTCAGGCTCTCGGGCGCCATGGCCTCGCTCCACGCCAGCGTCTGCGCAAACATGGAAAGCTCCTCCCCCGGAAGCCCGGCGATCAAATCCATATTGATATGATGAAACCCCATCGCCCGCGCCAACGCGTAAGCCGCCTCCGTCTGCGCGCGCGTATGCCGCCGCCCGATGCGCGCCAGCGTTTCGTCGTGCATGGTCTGCGGGTTAATGGAAATCCGTCCTGCGCCCGCCTCCAGAATCACGCTCAGCTTTTCGCGGTCGATCGTGTCCGGCCGCCCCGCCTCCACCGTAATTTCCCGGCAGGCGCGCAAAAAAGGCCGCGCAGCCGCAAGCGCACGCCGAAGCAGCGGGGCGGGAAGCGCCGTGGGCGTACCGCCGCCCATATAAAACGCGCGCGGCGTAAGCCCCGCCCTTTCCACAATACGCAGGGTGCGCGCCGTTTCGCGCTCCAGCGCCTCCACATAGGGCAGCAGCTGATCGCCCCTGCCCACCTCGCCGCTGAGGAAGGAGCAATACGCGCAGCGCGACACGCAAAAGGGAATGCCCATATACAAATCCACTTCGTCGGCGTGTGGATGGCTCATATCCTGCTGAACCGTGACAATCTGCCGCAGCAGGCTCGCCTTGTCCTGGCGCACATCAAAGGTGCTTTCCACCGTTTCGGTCGCCTGCTCCAGCGTTTGCCCGGCGTTCAGGGCGGCGTATACGAGCCGCGTCGGGCGAATGCCCGTCAGCGAGCCCCACGGCGGCGTGCGCCCCGTCGCCGCCTTCATCACATCATAAACCGCGCCCTTAAGCTGGCGCTTATGATAACGCTTTTCCTCCAGCGCGTCGCCGCACACGGCCTGAAGCCGCCGCGACGCACCGGCGTACGCCCCCTTAATCACTACGCGGCACTCGCGCACGCCGTCGGAGACCGTCTCCGTATGCGTCACCGTCATGTCGCCGCCCGGCGCGTTGACCAGCACCTCCACATTGCCCAAGAAAACGCGAAGCACATCCGCCATGTCGTTGGCAAACTGCGGCGCAGGCGTCCAAATGGCTGCAATCACGCCTCTCGCCCCCGTTCCGCAAAGAGCGTAGTACGCTCGCCGTGGCCGGGATAAACGGTCAGGTTTTCATCATACTTCAGCAGCCGGCGCAGCGACTGCATCAGCGCATGGAAATTTCCGCCCGGCTGGTCGCAGCGCCCATAGCCGTGCCGGAACAGCGTATCGCCCGCAAACAGCGCGTCGCCGATGCGGTATCCCACGCCGCCGGGCGTGTGCCCGGGCAGGTGCCACACGCGAATTTCCATGCCCGCGCGCGCGATCACGTCGCCCTCCTGCACAAAATGCGTGGCGGCCGGCCGCGCGGCCGTATCGCCAAAGCGCGCGCCGACGCTCCATTCCGCGTCCGTGAGCATGATCTCGTCCGCCGGGTGCATATAGATGGGCGCATCCGCAAAGGCGGACAGCGCGCCGGTATGGTCGAAATGCCCGTGCGTCAGCAGCACGGCCGCCACGCTCCGGCCGCCCAGCGCCGCGCGGATTTTTTCCGCCTGCGCGCCGGGATCAATGACCAGCGCGTCGCGCCGCCCGGGCTGCGACACGATATAGCAGTTTTCCAAAAGCTCCCCCACCACAACGCGTTCAATGTTCATAGCTGTTCCTCAAAATTGCTTTTTGCTGTCCAAGAGAATCGTAACCGGCCCGTCGTTGAGGATGTGCACCATCATATGCGTGCGGAAAACGCCCTTTTCAACCGGCACGCCCATGTCGCGCAGCGCGTCGCACACGCGCTCATACAGCGCATTCGCCGCCTCGGGCGCTTCCGCCCGGGTAAAGCCCGGCCGGTTTTGCCCGCGCGCATCGCCCAGCAGCGTAAACTGGCTTACCGCCAGCACGCCGCCGTTCACCTCGCGCACGGAAAGGTTCATTTTGTCCTGCTCATCCTCAAAAATGCGAAGCTTGGCAAGCTTCCCCGCCATGTACTGCGCATCCTTTTCGGTATCGCCCGCCTCCACGCCGATCAACGCGCAGATCCCCCGGCCGATATGTCCGGTTTCCGCGCCGTTCACCTCTACATAGGCCTCCGTTACCCGCTGCACCACGCATCGCATGCGTTTTTCCTCCTTTTAGCCCTCGCCGCTTTCCGTTTGGATAAGCCCCTTAGCCGCCAGCACAGCCTCCGCCACGCGCAGGCCGTCCGCCGCCGCGCTCATAATGCCGCCGGCATAGCCCGCGCCCTCGCCGCAGGGATACAGCCCCGCCACGCTGCTTTCAAAGCGCCTGTCGCGCAAAAGCCGCACCGGACAGGACGAGCGCGTTTCAACGCCCGTGAGCACCGCGTCGGGCATGGCAAAGCCGCGCAGCTGCCGGTCAAAGGCGCGAATCGCCTCCCGCAGCCCCTGATACGCAAAATCCGGCAGCACGCCGCGCAGATCCGCGCAGGTTACGCCGGGGCGATAGGTCGGCTCAACGTCGCCCAGACGCGCGCTCTCCCGCCCGGAGAGCAAGTCCTCCACCCGCTGCACCGGCGCGCGATAATCGCCGCCGCCCGCCCGAAAGGCGCGCTGCTCCCACATCCGCTGCAGCACATAGCCGGCCAGCGGATGATCGTCGCCAAAGTCCTCGGTTCGCACGTCGACAAGCAGCGCGGCGTTGGCGTTTCGCCCGTCGCGCGCATAGACGCTCATGCCGTTGACGCATACGCCGCCCGGCCTGCTGGCTGCGGGCGCCACCGTGCCGCCCGGACACATGCAGAAGGTGTACGCCCCCCGCCCGTCCGCAAGCTTTGTGGAAAGATGATATTCCGCCGCGCTCAGCGCCGGATGTCCGGCGAATTTTCCGTACTGCGCGCGGTTTATCAGCGCCTGCGGATGCTCGATGCGCGCGCCGACGGAGAAGGGCTTTTGCACCATATTCACGCCCGCCTGAAACAGCATCTGCTGCGTATCGGCGGCGCTGTGCCCGATGGCGACAATCAGCGCGTCGGTTTTGATTTCCTCCTCGCCCGCCGCGCTCCGGCAAATCAGCCCCTCGATCGCTCCGCCGCGCACACGCAGCCCCTCCAGCCGCGTGCCGAAGCGCACCGTCCCGCCAAGCGCAAGGATCTCCTCCCGAATCGCGGCCACAACCTGCGGCAGCCTGTCCGTTCCGATGTGCGGACGCGCAAGGTATAGAATTTCCTCCGGCGCGCCATGGTCCACCAATTCGCGCAGCACCGCCGCGCAGCGCCTGTCCTTAATGCCCGTGGTCAGCTTGCCGTCCGAAAACGCGCCCGCGCCGCCCTCGCCGAATTGAACGTTGCTCTCGGGGTCGAGCGCGCCCGTTTGCGCAAACCGTTCCGTCGTTTCCCGGCGCTTGTCCACGCGCTCGCCGCGCTCGAGCACAATCGGCCGCAGCCCCTCGCGCGCCAGCCGCAGCGCCGCAAAAAGCCCAGCCGGGCCAAAGCCCGCCACCACCGGCCGCGCGCCGTGATACGCGCGCCGCACGCACGGAATGCCGGGCGCCGGCTGCACGCGCGTCGCCACGCCCGGACGGAGCCGGGAGAAAATCCTTTCCTCGTCCTGAAGGCGAACGTCCACCGCCATGACAAAATGGACGTCGCCCTGATCGCGCGCGTCCACGCTTTTTTTGCCGATACGCCATTCCAGCACAGCGGCGCGCGGTGCGTTCAGCTTTTTGAGCGCCTGTGTGAGCGGCGCGTCCTTCGGCGCGTCCAGCGCAATTTTCAAGTTGGCAATTCGAAGCATAGCCGCCTCTTTCATAGCAGATTACGGTTATCCGCACGATTTTCTTCTGATTTGTCAGCCTTCCGCTGACCCGGAGAAACCGCTGCGCGGTTTTCCGCATCATTATATCATGATTGTCAGCGTAACGCTTCCAGCGTCCCGCTGACCCGGAGAAATCGCTGCGCGATTTTCCTAATCTTTATTATATCATGAAGCGGCAGGCCGCGCAACAGCCGCGCTCCGGACATGCCGTACAGCCCTGAACCCTGCGCGGCGAATTGCGCGCTGTTTTCAGTTTATTCATTCTTTCTTTATGATTTAGCCACGGCGAAGTCGTATGCTGATAGCACCGAAGCAGGAAAGGATTGAAACGTATGTATCAAGCCGTATTCCAGCGCTACGAAACCAAGTATCTGCTGTCCGATGCGCAATATGCGGCCATCCTTGACGCGCTGTCGGGCCGCATGGCGCTCGACCATTACGGCCATACCCTGATCGAGAATATTTATCTGGACACTCCGGATTTCCGGTTGATTCGCCGTTCGCTGGAAAAGCCGGAATACAAGGAAAAGCTGCGGCTGCGGCACTATGGCGGCACGCCGGAGGAAGCAACGTTCGTCGAAATCAAGAAAAAGTACCGCCGGCTTGTTTCCAAGCGCAGGCTGCAGTTTCCCTGCGACGCCGCCGTCGCGTGGCTCTGCGGCGACGGCCCCGCGCCGGAGGATACGCAGATTGCCCGCGAAATCGCCTACTGCCGCCATTGCTATCGCCCGCTCGTTCCCGCCATGCTGCTTTCCTATGGACGCGACGCGTACTGCGACCCAAACGGCAGCGATCTGCGCGTCACCTTTGACACGCGGGCATTATTTCGCCAAACGGATATCACCTTCCGCCTTCCGCCCGGCGGCGCGGAGCTTCTGCCGCCCGGCATGACGCTGATGGAAGTTAAAACCTCGCTCGGTTATCCGCCATGGCTGCGCGAAGCGCTGAGCAGGTCGGGCGTTTATCCCGTCTTCTTTTCAAAATACGGCCGCGCCTACCAAATGATCATGCGGCAGAAAGGAAGAACCACCCATGCTTAGCAAGCTTTTTCAGGGAATCTTCGCCGCCAGCGGCGCGCCGGTCATTTCAATCGGCAATTTTCTTCTGTGCATCGGCATATCGCTGCTGTGCGGGCTTGTGCTCGCTTTGGCGAGCGCCTATCGAAGCCGTCCCAGCAAGAGCTTTCTGGTCTGCCTTTCGCTGCTTCCCGCGACGGTTTGCGTGGTGATTATGCTGGTTAACGGAAACGTAGGCACGGCCGTCGCCGTCGCCGGCGCGTTCAGCCTGATTCGTTTCCGTTCCGCACCGGGAACGGCGAAGGAAATCGCCGCGCTGTTTCTGGCCATGGGCGCGGGGCTGATTGCCGGCATGGGGTATCTGGGCTACGCCGTGCTGTTCTCGCTGACGCTTGCCGCGGCGGTCATTGCGCTGGAGCGGTTTGATTTCGGCCTGACGCGAAAAAACGCGCTGCGCCGCACGCTGCGCGTCACCATGCCGGAGGACCTGAACTATGCCGACGCGCTTTCCCCCGTGCTTGCGCTTTATACCCGAGAGGCTACGCTCGCGCAGGTAAAGACAACCGCCATGGGCAGCCTGTACCGGCTGACCTACCAAATCACGCTCAAGGACGGCACGGATGAAAAAGCGCTGATCGACGCGCTGCGCTGCCGAAACGGCAATCTGGAGGTAATGCTCGCCACGCCCGAAGGCGGCGGAAGCGAGCTGTAAACAGCCTATATCAACCCGGCGGGCAGCGCCCGCTTAAAATAAGGAGAGATGAAGATGAAGCGCATGAAAAAACTATGGGCATGTCTGCTCGCGCTTACGCTGTTGGCGGGCTGCGCCGCCGCACCGGCGGAGGACGAGAGCCTCTTTACCGACCGCGACCTACAGCAGGACTACGACAAAAGCAAGGCCGTCGTGCTGCAGCTAAGCGGCGATCAGATTCTTTCGGACGCCGACGGCGTGACCGTAAACGGCACGACGGCCACCATCACGGAAAAGGGCGTGTACCTGCTGACCGGCACGCTGCGCGGCGGGCAGATCATCGTGGACGCGCCCGAGGACGCGAAGGTGCAGCTTGTGCTCAGCGGCGCAAGCATTCACTGCGAAGCCTCTGCCGCCATCTATGTCCGTCAGGCGGACAAGGTGTTCCTGACGCTGGACGCAGAAACGGAAAATACGCTTTCCTGCGGCGAAAGCCTCGAGGCCATCGACGAAAACAACGTTGACGCCGCCGTCTTCTCCAAGGAAACGCTGACAATCAACGGCGCGGGCACGCTGACCGTTACCGCCCCCGGCGGGCACGGCGTCGTGTCCAAGGGTAAGCTGAAAATCACGGGCGGCAGCATTTCCATCACGGCGGCAAGCCACGGCCTGACGGGCAAAAACGGCGTTTACATCGCGGACGGCACGCTGACGATTACCGCGGGCAAGGACGGCCTGCGCGCCGAAAACGATAAGGACGCGGCGCGCGGCGCGGTATACGTCGGCGGCGGCAGCATCGCCGTTACATCGGCGGGCGACGGGCTTTATGCCGGCGGCGATATGGAAATCACCGGCGGCAGCTTCACCATCGTTACCGGCAGCGGCAGTCAAAACGCAATGGCGCGGCAGGACGAACGAATGGCGCGCGGCGGCCGCTTCGGCCGTTGGGAAACGACGGCCGACACGCAAAGCACCGTCAGCACGAAGGGGCTCAAGGCCGCGGGCGGCATGACGCTCCACGGCGGCAGCTTTGCGCTCGATTGCATGGACGACGCCATTCACGGCGGCGCGGATATTACCATTTCAGGCGGAACGTACCAGATCGCCACGGGCGACGACGGCGTTCACGCGGACGGAAACGTCGTTATTACCGGCGGCGCCATCGTCGTCAGCAAAAGCTGCGAGGGCATTGAGGGGCAGCGCATCGAAATCTCGGGCGGCGATATAGACCTCGCATCCTCCGACGACGGCCTGAACGCGGCAGGCGACGGGGAGGAAAGCGACGGCGCGCAGTGGTTCTCCAGCCCCTTTGAGCCAAACGCCAACAATGAAATCCTCATTTCCGGCGGCCGCATCCTGATCGACGCAGACGGCGACGGCGTCGATTCCAACGGCAATCTGACCGTCTCGGGCGGCGAAATCTTTATATCCGGCCCCGAAAGCAGCGGCGACGGCGCGCTGGATTTTAACGGCGAAGGCGTCGTCACGGGCGGCACGGTCATCGCGCTGGGCGCATCCGGCATGGCGCAGAATTTCGGCTCCGCATCCACGCAGGGGGCAATGCTGGTTTCCTGCGGCATGCAGGCTGCGGGGACGGTCGTCTCCCTGACAAACGCGGCGGGAACAGAGCTGCTCTCCTGGACGGCCAGGAAGCGCTTTTCCTCCGTGGTTATCAGCATAGCGGCCATTGAGGACGGCGAAACCTATACCCTGAAAATCGGCGATACCGAGCAGCAAATCACCATGAACGGCCTGATTTACGGCAGCGGCTTCGGCGATGGCTTCGGCGGGCGCGGCGGCTTCGGCGGCTTTGGCGATCAGCGCTTCCGGGACCGGCAGAATAGCCAAACGGACGGCACGCCGCCGGAAAAGCCCGACGGCACGCCGCCCTCAGGCGGAAATTTCGGCAAGGGCTTCGGCGGCTTCACGCCGCCCGAAAAGCCTGACGGCACGCCGCCCGCCTCGTCCGAGCGTCAAAGCTGACCGACGCGCATGCCCACCCTTCGGCGCTGTTAATCGGCTTTGAGCAAAACGTCGTAGGCCTCGCCGCGACGCAGCGAAAACAGCAGCGCCTCGCGGATGGGCGCACCCGTAATCTCCGCAAGCGCCCGGGCGTACCAGCGCATTTGCTCCGCATAGCGCGCGCGCAGTCTCTCGCCGTCCACGGCGTCCGTCTTATAATCCACCAGCGTCCAGCCCGCGTCCTCCAGAAAGCACAGATCGATCACGCCCTGCACCAGCGTTTTTTCCCCGGCGCGCAGGTTAAACGCCCATTCGCGGCGCAGATGCGCCGCCTTCAGCGCACGCCTCCCCACGTCGGAGGCGAAAAAGCGCTTCAGCCATGTCACGCGCAGACCCTCGCGCTCGGTCTCGCTGAGCAGCCCCTTCTGCGCCAGCGTGTCCAGCGCCCGTTTCCATTGTCCCTGCCGAACCAGCTCGTAATCAATCAGCCCCAGCACGCGGTGCGTTACCGTGCCGCGCTGCGCGGGCGTGGGCGCGTCGTCCTGCAAAAAAACGGGCTGCGTGGGCGCGTCCATGGGCGGAACGCGCTTGTCGGCGGGCGATTCCCAGTCGTCGCCCTCCTCTCGCAGCGTCTTGGCCATCGCCGTGACGGAGGTTTTGAGCACAGGCTGCGGCGGCATTTTTCGCGTCAGCCTGCGAATGACGCGCTCAGGCACGTCCCCCGCGTCGTCCTGCGGCGGCGCGACCGGCGGCGGCGCGGGCATGGTCAATTGCTCGGCGCTCTCCAGCGTCGTTTCCCAGACGCTGCCGTTTTCGGCGATCCACTGCCCCTCGTGCACGCCGCCCAGGCTTTCCATCACCCAATCCAGCATGCTATCGGCGCTGCCAGCGGCGTATGCCGTCGCTCCGCGGCGCCATTTTTCTTGCTGCGCGCCCAGCCGCCGCGGCGCGCCCAGCAAAATCAGCCGCTCGCGCGCGCGGGTCATGCCCACGTACAGAAGCCGCGCCTCCTCGGCGCGCGATTCGCACTCCCCAACGCCGCCCAGCGCGTTCATCGCGCAGCTTTCGCGCGTCACGCGACGCTCGCCGTCGATGTATTTGACCGCCATGCCATACCGCGCGTGCAGGCGCAGCGATTCCTCGCCGCCCTTGCGGAAGGGGCGCGCCGTTTCCAGCAGAAACACCACCGGAAATTCCAACCCCTTGGATTTATGCAGCGTCAGGATGCGCACCACATCCTCGTTTTCCCCCAGCGTCTTAGCCGTTTTCCCATCGTCGCCGCTGCGCACGCGCCCCGTCTCGCGCAAAAACGCGCCCAGCCCCTCGTCCGCGCTTTCGCCCTGCGCGCGTTCGGCCAGAAGGCGCAGGTTCGCCTGCCGCAATTCGCCCTCAGGCTGCGCCCCGGCGCGCATGTACAGCCCGCTTTCCGCCAGCACCCGCCAAATCAGCCTTTCCACCGGCAGCGCGCCCGCCAGAAAGCGCCAATCCGTCAAACGCGCCCACGCTGCGCGCAGCTTTTCCGAAAGCGGCGTTTCAGCCGTCATGCATTGCACAACCGCCTGATAAAACGGCGCGCCCGGCGTACGTTCGACCAGCCGGATGCGCGCAAGCTCCTCCTCCGAAAAGGCGAAGCAGGGGCAGCGCAGCGCAGCGAGCAGCGGAATATCCTGCAGCGGATTATCAATCACGCGCAGCAGATTCATAAAATCCGCCACCTCGGGCAGGTCGAAATACTGCGCGTCCGCGTCGCTGTATACCGGAATGCCGGACAGCTGCAGCACGCGCGCGATGTACGGCGCGCGCCCCGAGGCATAGCGCGTGAGCAACGCAATATCGCGATACCGAACCGGGCGAACCGCGCCATGATCCTCCACCGTCGCCGTGCGCATAAGCTCCCGAATGCGCCGAACCAGATACGCCGCTTCGTAGCGATAGCCCTTGGACAGCTCGCCCTCGCCCTCCTCGTCCGCCGTGATCAGGTGAATCTCCACCGGCGCGCCGAAGGGCTGGCCTCCGCCGGGACGCAGCATCGCCGCTTCGTCGTAGGCGATTTCGGTTTCCTGCTCGCGCATCGCATGGGCGAAGACCTGATTGGTCGCCAGCAGCACGTTTTCATGGGAACGGAAATTCTGCTGCAGCAGGATCTTGCGCTGCGGCGCGTCCTCCGCCAACGAATAATCGCGATATTTTTGCAAAAACAGCGTCGGGTCGGCCAGCCGGAACCGATAAATGCTCTGCTTTACGTCGCCTACCATGAACAGCAGGTTTTTCCCGTTTTCATGCAGCGCGCGCACAATCGTCTCCTGAATACCCGAAACGTCCTGATATTCATCCACAAACAGCGCGTCGTACTGCGCCGCCACGGCGCTTCGAACCGCCGGATCGCGCAGCGCCTTGAGCGTCAGGTGCTCCAAATCGCCGTAGTCCAGATAGTTTTTCTCCTGCTTGAGCGCGAAATAACGCGCCTCCGTCTTCTGCGCCAGCTCGCACAGGGCGCGAAGCGACGGCAGCGTATAGCGCAGATCCGCCTCGGCGCGCTCGGCGTCCTCGGGCAGCAGCGCGCGCGCCGCCGTAACGCGCTTTTTCCATTCCTCGCGCAGCGCCCGGAACTGCGCGGTCACATCGGGGCTTTCGCTCTCGCCCGGCTTCTTGGTGGTCAGACGGGCAAAGGCGGTCTTGCCGCCGGTCAGCGTCCTTGCCGCGGCGCTTTCCAGCAGCTGTCCGGTCATCGCCGCATCGGCGTCAAAGGCGGCGTGATAACGTTCCGGCCCGTCCGCACGGTTCAAAAGCGTCTCCATCATCGGCAGCAGCTCCCGCGCGCCCTGCAGCTGCATTTCGCACAGCCGCTCCAGCAGCGGCGTCCACGCCGATAAGCCGACGGCCTCCGGCGTGCAGTGCTCCGCAGCCCATGCCGCCGGGTCGGCCTGCGCCGAAAGAAAGGCGCGCAGCTGCGTCACCAGCGCGACGATCTGCGCGTCCTCAAACTGCGAAAACAGCGCGCTCTCATCCGCCGTCGGCGCAGCGTAGGCGTTTTCCAGCGTTTCATCCAGCGCCCGGCCCCGCAGCGTCTCCAGCCGGTCCTCATCCGCAATGCGGCACATGGGGTCGACGCCCGCCGCCTCGAAGTGCTCCCGCAGAACGCGCGCGCAGAATACGTGCAGCGTACAGATCATCGCCCGGCTCACGCGCAGCGCCTGCCGCCGCAAAAAAGCGCCGCCCGCTTCGTTTTCCAGCCGCCGGCTGATACGCTCGCGCATTTCGCCCGCCGCCGCGCGCGTGAAGGTGACAATCAGCATCCGATCAATCGGTATGCCCTCCTTCATCAGCGCCACCACGCGCTCCACCAGCACGGCTGTTTTGCCGCTTCCCGCCGCCGCGCTGACCAGCACGCTGTCGTTTCGCGCCGCAATCGCCGCCTGCTGCCCCGCCGTCCACTGCATGCTAAAATCCCCCATAAAAACGCATTCAAAAGCCCGTCGATGGGCATCCTATATGCCGTCACCGCTATTGTAGCGCATCCGGCGCCGCTTGGCAAGCGCGCCGCCGCCGGGCATTGCTTGCATATTTTGTGAATAAGTGTTATACTGACGTGCATACTTCAAAAAGGGCATGCAATCGCGTGGAGAAAAAGTGGAGAAGTCACGATGCTTTCTGGGCGTCATGCTGCAAAAAGTGGCGTGTTAAGACCATCATTTCCGTCAAAAAGCAGGATATTTTCCCGTGGCGTCGAATAAAGCTTTGAATCCAGCAAAGAGGAGATACAGTACATGGCATCAGTTCTGGACATTGGCGTCGATCTTGGCACAGCCAGCGTCGTCATCTATGGCAAGGGCAAGGGCATCGTGCTCAACGAGCCCGCCGTGATTGCCTTTGACCGCGACACACGCAACGTGCTGGCCGTGGGCGAGGAGGCGCAGCGAATGCTGGGGCGCACGCCCGGCAACATCGTCGCCATGCGCCCGCTGGGGGACGGCATGGTGGCCGATTTCGAATTGGCCAGCGCCATGCTGCGCTATTTCGTCAATAAGGTGGTGGGCAAGCACCTCTTCGGCGGCCCGCGCGTCATCCTCTCCGTGCCCGCCGGGGTAAACGAGGTGGAGCGTCACAGCATCATGACCAGCCTGTTTGAGGCTGGCGCGCGGCGCACGCAATTGATGGAACGCCCCATCGCCGCGGCCATCGGCGCAGGGCTGCCCATCGGCGACGCATACGGCGAAATGGTCTGCGATATCGGCGCGGGCGTAACGGACATCGCCGTCATGTCGCTGGGGCGCGTGGTGGTGCGCGACACGGTGAAGACCGGCGGCGACGCCTTCGACGACGCCATCATCCGCTATATCCGCCGCAAGCATAACCTGCTCATCGGCGAATTGACGGCCGAGGATCTGAAAATCAACATCGGCTCGGTCATGCCCAGAAACGAGCAATTTTATATGGAGATTACCGGGCGCAACCTGATTTCCGGCCTGCCCAAGGTCATGCGTATACAAAGCGACGAGATCACCGAGGCGCTGGACGAGCCGCTGCAGGCGCTGCTGGAGGCCATTCACGCCGTGCTGGAGCACACCCCGGCAGAGCTGGTGGCCGATATTTTCGAATCCGGCATTACGCTCACTGGCGGCGGCGCGCAGCTGGGCGGCCTGTGCGAGGCCATCGCCGCATCCCTCAAGGTGGATTGCCACCCGGCCGAAAACCCGCAGGAATGCGTGGCGCGCGGCTGCGGCCTGACGCTTGAAAACTGGAGCGAATTCGGGAAATTCCTCGGCGACCGGCGCAAGCGCTGACGCTTCCGTCCATCAGGATCAAAAACGCTCCGGTTCGCAGCAAGTCGTCTGTGAACCGGAGCGTTTTATTGCGCGCTTTTTCTTCGGGAAGCTTTCAGAAAAAGCCGCTTCAAGGAAATGTCCCGCGGCAAATTGCGCACGGCGCTTTTCGCCCTTCCGCCGCTTATTCGGACATGCCGCGGAAGCCCTTGCCGACGATTTCGCTGGAGGAGGTAATCGTTATGAAGGAATGCGGATCAACGCTGCGGACATAGCGCTGCAGCCTGACGGCCTGCGAACGCGTGACGACCGTCATGATGACCTCGTGCTCCTTATGGGTAAAGGCGCCCCTGCCCTCGTGAACGGTGGCGCTGCGGTTCAGGTTTTCAATGATATATTGGCAGATCGGCTCCGGATAATCGGTGATGATCTGGAACACCTTGCAGGTGCGCAGGTTATCCATGACAGTATCCACCAGCACGGATTTGAGAAAGAGCCCCAGCAGCGAAAACAGCCCCGCCTCCATCCCGAACACAAAGCACGCGCCAGCCGCCACAATGCAGTCGGCCAGCGCCAGCCCCGTGCCGATGTGCATACGGGTATACTTTTTGAGCATCATGGCGATGATGTCCGTTCCGCCGGAGGACGCGTTCACGTCAAACAGCATCGCCGCGCCCACCGCAGGAAGCGCCACGGCAAATAGCAATTCCAGCAGCGGCTGGCTCGTCATGGGCGCCGCAAGGGGCGTAAGCTTGTCAAACGCCACCGTCAGCCATGATGAAACGACCGTGGCATAGGCCGTTCGAATGCCGAAGCTGCGGCCGACAAACAGCGCGCCGATCAGCAGCAGCGCCAAATTCAGCACCAGATTGACCGTCGCAGTGGAATAATTGGGAATCATTTCGGCCAGCAAAATGGAAATACCGCTTACACCGCCCGTGGCGAAGTGGTTTGGAAACTTGAAATAATAAATTCCGACCGCCGTCAGAAGCGTGCCCAGATTCAGGAACGCCATTTCCCGCCACCAGTCGCGCGAAAACAGCGGCGACTTTTTCTGTTGGATTTCTTCCATAGTCCTGCCTTCCCCCCGTTGTACTGCGTCAGCGCACCTACTATACACTATTTTTTCGCGCATTACAATTGTTTTTGTACAATTTTTGTACACTTTTCGCGACAATTGAAGCACCTGAACGCTGCTTTTTGCGCACTCCTATAGCTTTTTCATTCGCGGCATGCTATACTGACGGCGTACAGAGCGGACGGAAAACAAGCCGCCGCGTCCATCACCAACCAAAGAGGAGAAGAAAAATGAGCAACAAAACCAAAAAGCATCTGATTCTGGCCGCGCTGGCAATCATCGTGCTGATCGCTGTCGGCTCCCTGTGCACCACGCAGATCCCCACCGGCTACACCGCCATCGTCACCACGCTTGGCAAGGTGGAAAACTACACGCTCGAGGCCGGCTTCCATTTCAAAAGCCCCTTCCAGAAAATCATCCTGATGGATAACCGCGAGCAAAAGACCAGCTTCTTCACGCAGGCCTTCTCCAGCGATATTCAGCAGGTCGAGGTCACCGGCTCGATCAACTACGCCATCAACAAATCCACCGCCATGACCCTGTTCAAGGAGGTCGGCACGGATTATTTTAACAAGCTGATTAATCCGCGCATGCTGGAAAACACCAAGGCGGTCTTTTCCAAGTACACGGCGGAAAACCTCGTCTCCGCCCGTGAGGAGCTTTCCAGCCTGATTCGCGAAAGCATGAGCAGGGAAATGAGCCGCTACGGCATCTCGATTATCTCCGTCTCCATTGAAAACATCGACTTTACCGACGCCTTTACCGACGCGGTCGAGGCCAAGCAGGTGGCCGCGCAGAAGAAGCTTCAGGCCGAAATCGAGCAGGAGCAGAAAACCATGGAAACCCAGCAGCAGGCCGAACGCCAGAAGATCGAGGCCGAGGCAAAGGCCGAGGTGCTTAAGGTCAACGCCGACGCGGAGGCCTATTCCACCCGCGTCAAGGCCGAAGCCGAGGCCGAGGCGAACCGCAAAATCGCCGAATCGCTGACCGAATCGCTGATTCGCTTCACGCAAGTCAACCGTTGGAACGGCGAGCTGCCCAGGTTTGTCTCCGGCAATCAGGCCGACGCGCTGCCCGTGCTGTCCCTGGGCGGTCTGGAGGACGCCGCGGCCGCGGAATAAAGCCGGCAGAAGCAAGCACGCCAAAACAACCTATGCTCCGACCCGCAAACAGCGCGGATCGGAGCATATTTTGATTTGGTTTTTTATTCGCCTTTGCCGCGCCTTCAGCGCCCGCCTACAGCGACAGCAGGAACTGACCGATACGGTGCGCCAGCAGCGCATGGCCGGCGTCACTGGGGTGCAGGCCGTCGGGCAGCAGCAGCTCGCGGCAGCGCTGATTTTTCGGCTGAATGCCGCTGGTAGCGTATAGATCCAGCACGGGCAGCGCGTAATACGCCGCCACCTCCATCAGGATCCGCCGGTATTCGGCCAGCGGCGCGACATGATAGGGCTTGTTGCCGTCGCCGCACAGGTCGTCCTCGTTTCCGCGATGAAGCGGCGTGAGGATAACCACCGGCTTGCCGGTATACTGCTCCAGCAGCCCGTTCATCAGGTAATGGCAGCCGCCGTAAAAGGTATTGGGCTCACGATCCGCCATCGTGCCCAGCGGCGCGTCGCCATGGCCGAAATCGTTCGTGCCGCCAAAGACCACCACCGCGTCGGCGCTGCCGTCCATTTCCATGAAACGCCCGCAGAAATCACGGTCAAAGGGATTATCCGTCACCACGGACTGCCGCGCAATGCGCGTGCCGCCGATGCCGTAATTGTTTGCGCGCTTGAGCCCGAATTCACGCGCCAGAACGTCCGTGTACCGGTTTTCCGGACAGGACGCGCCCACGCCCTCGGTAATGCTGTCGCCCAAAAAATTGATTGCAGCGCCCTGAAGCTTCATTTGTTTTCCGCCTTTCCCCGGCAGGGCTTCGCCCTTGCCGCATTTTTGCTTATGCTATTCGCCGCGCCCGTGGCAATTCCTGCGCCGGCGCGGCATTTTCCCGTCAGGCAAACTGCGCGTCGTACAGCTCGCGATAGAAGCCGCCCCTTCGCATCAGCTCGTCGTGCGTGCCGCGCTCGATCACGTTGCCGTCCCTGACCACCAGAATCAAATCCGCATGGCGGATGGTGGAAAGCCGGTGCGCCACGACAAAGCAGGTTTTATCCCGCATCAGGCGGCGCATGGCCTGCTGAATCTGCGCCTCGGTGCGCGTGTCGACATTGCTGGTCGCCTCGTCCAGAATCAGCATCCGCGCGTCCACCAGCATAGCGCGCGCAATGGTCAGCAGCTGCTTTTGTCCCTTGGAAATGTTCGCGCCGTCGTCGGTAATCACGGTGTCGTAGCCGTCGGGGAGGCTCATGACGTAATGATGAATCCTCGCCGCCTTGGCCGCAGCCTCCACCTCCTCGCGCGTTGCGCCGGGCTTGGCATAGGCGATGTTGTCGTAAATCGTGCCCGAAAACAGCCACGTATCCTGCAGCACCATCGAATACGCCCGCCGCAGGCTTTCACGCGTCACGCCGTACGCGTCGCGCCCGTCCACCAGCAGCTTCCCCCGATCGATATCGTAAAACCGCATCAGCAGGTTAATCAGCGTGGTTTTTCCCGCGCCCGTCGGGCCGACAATGGCCACCAGCGCGCCGCTGCGGGCGGTAAAGGACAAATCGCGCAGGATGGTCTTCCCCGGCTCGTAGCCAAAGAAGACGCGACGCATTTCCACCTCGCCGCGCACATCCTCAAGCGGCGCCGCGTCCGGCGCGTCCGCCTTCTCCAGCGGCTCGTCCAGCAGGCTGAACACCCGCTCCGCCGCCGCCAAGGCGGACTGAAGCTCGCCGTAAATGTTGGCAATTTCATTGATCGGGCCGGAAAACTTGCGCGAATACTGCACAAAGGAGGAGATGCTGCCAAGGTCCATCCGCCCGCTCATGAATAAGAGCGCGCCGAATACGCTGACCATCGACAGCGACAGGTTGTTAATAAACCCGACGGACGGCCCCATCATGGAGGAATGATATTCACTTTTGTAATAAGACGAAACAACCTCCTCGTTCAGCGCATCCAGCGATTCCATGCTTTTCTCCTCGCGGTGATACGCCTTGAGCGTCTTAAGACCGGAAATCATTTCCTCCGAAAAATCGTTCAATTCGCCCATTTTCCGGCTGCGCAGGCGAAAAAGCGGCTGCGTACGGCGCGTGATAAGCGTGGTCAGGATCATGGAAAGCGGTATGGTCACCGCAAACACCAGCACCAGCGGCGCGCTGATATCCAGCATCATCGACAACGAGCCGACAATGGTGATCGCGCTGGCCAGAATGTGCACCACATCCGCGGACAGCGAGGTGTTGATCGTATCGGTATCGTAGAAAATGCGGCTGATGATATCGCCGACAGGGTGCGTGTCCGTGAAGCAGACGGGCATATCCATCAGCCGGTTGAACAGGTCGCGCCGCATGCGCAGCGTCACCCGGCGGCTGATATGCACCATCAGGATGGAAAGCAGATACGACAGCAGCGACGAGCCCAGATAAAATACCAGCATCAGCAGCACGTAATGCCCTACGCCCGCAAAATCCACGCCCTCCTCCCGGGCGATGCAGTTGATCGCCGCGCCGGACAAGCGCGGCCCGATCAGCGCCAGCGTGTTGGAGGCCAGCGTCAGCAGAAGCGCCAGAAGCAGCAGCCATTTGAAATGCAGCATATAGCGCAAAAGACGCAGCAGCGTCGCCTTTTTATTTTTTGCGCGTCCGCTGTCCCGTCCCGGAGCATGGGAGGGCCTGTCGGCATAGCGGTTACTCATGCGCGTCACCTCCCAGCTGCAAAGACGCGATTTCACGATACAGAGGGCAGGTTTTCATCAGCTCCGCATGCGTGCCCGCGCCCATGAGTCGCCCCTCCTCCAGCACGAGAATCAAATCGCTCTGCAGGATGGCGCTGATGCGCTGAGCGACGGTCACCACCGTCGTGCCCGCATATTGCGTTCGCAGCGCGCCGCGCAGCGCAGCCTCGGTCTTAAAATCCAGCGCCGAGGCCGCGTCGTCCAGAATCAAAATTTCCGGACAGCCCGCCAGCGCGCGCGCCAGCAGCATGCGCTGCTGCTGCCCGCCGGAGAAATTCTGCCCGCGGGAAACGACCGGCGCGTCCACGCCGCCCTTATCCCGCACATAGGAGGCCTGCGCGTTTTCCAGCGCGCGGTTGATCTCCTCCAGCGAAATCTCGCGCCCCAGCGTCACGTTTTCGCCGATCGTTCCGCGGAAAATGGTATCGTTCTGGAACACTACGCCGAATTTTCCGCGCAGCGCCTCCAGCGGCATTTCGCGAACGTCCACCCCGTCGATCAGGACGCGGCCGCTGTCCGCGTCATAAAAGCGCAGCAGCAATTGGATGAGCGTCGATTTGCCTGCGCCCGTCGGCCCCAGAATGCCCAGCCGCTGCCCGTGCCGAAGGGAAAACGAAATATCCGACAAATCCGCGCCCTTACCGGTATAGGAAAAGCTGACGTGCTCAAAGGCGATATGCGGCGCGCCGGGAACCGCCTGCGGAAGCTTGGGCTGCGGCCGCTCCTCCTTCGCCGCCATCACCTCCTCAATTCTGCGGGCGGAGGCCAGCGCCTTGGAATACATCGTCAAAATACGCGTAATGGACAGCATGGCGTTGAGGATGATCGTAAAATACGAAAGAAAGGCGACGATGCTGCCCGAACCCGTATGCCCCGCGCTCACCCGGCGCGCGCCGACCCATACCAGCAGCACCAGCCCCATATTCAGCAGAAGCTGCATCGTCGGGCCGTTGACCGCCATAACGGAGGCCGCGCGCGTCTCGCTGGCGGCCACGTCCCCGTTGATGGCTTCAAAGCGCCGCTTTTCGTCCTTGGTTTTAGAAAGCGCCTTGATAATGCGAATGCCTGTCATATCCTCGCGCACAACGCGCACCAGCTTATCCACATTCTTCTGCAGCTTGTCATACAGCGGCACCCCTTTGCCGGAAATGAACCATACGACCAGCGCCATAAAGGGCAAAATTGCCACCAGCAGGGCGGAAAGCGCGGGGTCGAGCGTCATGGTGATGATAATGCCGCCCACCAGCAAAATGGGCGCGCGAATACCGATGCGCTGAATCATGCCGATCATTCGGTAAAGGTTATAGGTATCCGTCGTCATACGGGAAATAAGCGAGGGAATGGTAAAGCGGTCGACCTCGCGCGCGGTCAGGCGCGTGATCTTGCCGAACAGCTCATGGCGCAGCGTGCGCGTATAATCGCGCGCAACGGACGCCGCCACGCGATTGGCCAGCACATTCCCCAGCCACGCCAGCAGCGAGCAAAGCACCATCAACCCGCCGAAGAGGACGACGCGCCCCGTATCGCGCAGCGGCACGACATGATCCAGCATATACGCCAGTAGCCACGGCAAAAGCAAATCCATCAGCGAGCCGAAGAATTTACTCGACATGCCGCCAATCACCCGCCGGAGATAGGGGCGAAGATATTGCAGAACAAATTTCAAAAAACTGCCTCCTTGCGGGCCGGACGTTAAAAGCGCCGCCCCATCCCGTTATATTCTGCGAAAGCGCGGCGATACGCAACGCTTCCGGCCAAGCGGCAAAGAAAAACGGCGGCGGCGCGGCGTTCACCCGCAAGCGGCGGCGTCAACGCCCAAAAGACGCCGGCGCACGACGCGCTTCAAGCCGCGCGACGCTTTATAATACGATATCCTTTTCGGCGGCGTGCTCCTGCGCATGCGCTGCCAGCAGCGGGTCGATTACCTCGCGCAGGTAGCTTTCCGTCTGCAGCGCGGCGCAGCCGATGTAGTTTTCCGGGCGCAGCGTTTGCGCCAGCGCCGCCTCATCCACCTGAAAGGCCGGATCCTGCGCGATGCGGCGGATCAGGTCGCAGGGCTTTCCCTCCAGCTTCACCTGCGCCGCAGCGGCCTGCGAATGCACGCGAATACGCTCATGCAGCGTCTGCCGGTCGCCGCCGCGCGCCACGGCCTCCATCAGTATATTCTCCGTGGCCATGAAGGGCAGCTCCTGCGCAAGCCGATTTTCAATCATTTTTTCATACACCGCCAGCCCCGAGGCGATGTTCAGGTACAGCGCCAGCACCGCGTCGCAGCACAAAAAGCCCTCCGCCAGCGAAAGACGGCGGTTGGCGCTGTCGTCCAGCGTACGCTCAAACCACTGCTCCGACGCCGTCATGGCCGCGTTTTGCGCGTTGTTAATCAAAAAGCGCGCCAGCCCCGTCATGCGCTCGGAGCGCATGGGATTACGCTTGTACGCCATCGCCGAGGAGCCGACCTGATGCTTCTCAAACGGCTCCTCCACCTCCTTGTCATGCGCCATCAGGCGCAGATCGTTGGCAAACTTATGCGCGCTCTGGCCGATTTGCGCAAGCGCGTTGAGCACGCGCGTATCGGTTTTACGGGAATAGGTCTGCCCGGAGACGGGAACAGCGCGCGCAAAGCCCATTTTTTCCGCAATGATCGCGTCCAGCCGCCGCACCTTTTCCCAATCGCCGCCAAACAAATCCAGAAAGCTGGCCTGCGTGCCCGTCGTGCCCTTACAGCCCAGCGGACGCAGCGTGTCAAGGCAGAATTCCAGCTCCTCCAGATCCAGCGTCAGGTCGTTGAGCCAAAGCGCGGCGCGCTTTCCCAGCGTCGTCGGCTGCGCGCTCTGATAATGCGTATAAGCCAGCACGGGCAGGCCTGCGTATTTTTGGGCAAAATCCCGCAGCGCGCGCATCACGGCAATCAGCCGCGCGCGAATCAGCGTCAGCGCGTCGCGCAGAATCATCACGTCCGCGTTGTCCCCCACATAGCAACTCGTCGCGCCCAGATGGATAATCGGCCGCGCCAGCGGGCATTGATCGCCCCACGCGTGAATATGCGCCATCACGTCGTGGCGCAGCTTTTTTTCGTATTCCACCGCGCGGGCAAAATCGATATCGTCAAGGTGCGCGCGCATCTGGTCAAGCTGCGCGTCCGTGATCGGCAGCCCCAGCGACTGCTCGCCCTCTGCCAGCATGACCCACAGCCTGCGCCAGAGCGAAAATTTATGCTGCGCCGAGAAAAGGAATTGCATCTCCTCGCTGGCATAGCGCGTAGAAAAGGGAGAAATATAGCCCTTGTTTTCGTCCATCATCGCCGCGTCCTCCCAAACGTAAAAATTCGATCGCATACGACACCATTATACCTGAAAACGTCCCCGCATGCAAAGGCTGCGGGGACGAAAAAATGCGTTCATTTTTGGGCGATTTTCATTTTACTCCGGCTTCGCGCCGCTGACAATGCCGTAATAGGCGTTGGAGGTCATGCGGTATACCAGCATATAGAGCAGCGCGAACGCCAGAAAGCTTATGCCCGTCGTAGCGGCGAAGAGCGGCACGTTATCCAGCGCGAAGAGCATCAGCAGCTTCCGAATCATCGGGAAGGCGAAGCACAGATGGCACGCCGCCATCAGCAGCGGCAGGAAAAAGACCGTCAGCAGCTGAGAATTGACGCTGCGCCGAATCTCCTTTTTCGTCATGCCTACCTTTTGCATGATCTCAAAGCGCGCCTGATCCTCATAGCCCTCGGAAATTTGCTTGTAATAGATAATCAACACGGCGGCGAAAACGAACACCACGCTCAGGAACAGCCCCAGAAAGAACATCCCGCCGTAGGTTCCATAAAAATCATCCTGCTCCGCCGCGCGGCTTTCGGCCGAATAGGCGGCCACACGACGGCTCGCATGGCCGTACTGCGCAAACATATCGCCAAGGTCGCGCTCCAGCGCGCACTGGCGCTCGTCGCTCAGGCCGGTATCAAACCCATAGGCCATATACCCGCTCATCCGCTCCATTTCGTCCCCAAAGAGCATGCGGCCAAAGGCGTCCGGATCCGCCACGAACAGCATCAGCGAATTGTTCACATACGCCGCCGCGCCGCCGTCGCCCTCAAATCTTTCCGCCGTCCTGCGCACACGGAAGGTTTCCCCGCCGGGCAGCGTCAGCGTATCGCCCGCGTAGGATGTGCGCGTGGTTTCCATCAGCACCTCATCCGCGTCAAGCGTCACGCCCGCTCCCGTCATTGCGTTATAATCCGCCAGCGGAATCAGGTACAGCTGCCACGCCCGCACCATGCCGCTGAGCGAGGAATAATCCATGCGCGGCACGATAACACCATCCTCGATCATCACCGCCGTAAGCAGATAGCGGAAGGTGAGCACATGCTCGCTCCGCGCCCCCTGCGCGGCGTAATAGTCCGCCAGATCGCTGCGGACGGCGGCGGTGTTTTCGTCGCTCAGATCCTGCGGGCCTTCAAAGCGAACGGTTACATTGATCTCCCGCGGATACCTTTCGCGCATGGAGGTTTCGCTGCCCGCATACAGGCAGGAGGTGGAGGAGAGCATGACCAGCACCATCGTAGCCAGAATACAGATGGAGGCCAGCCCCGCGCCGTTTCGCTTCATGCGGTAAGCCATGGAGGAAAGCGAAACAAAATGATTGGCGCGATAGTAATAGCGCGTATTCCTCTGCAGCAGACGGCAGATGAGCACCGAGCCCGCGATCATCACCAGATACGTGCCCACGATGACCATCAGCACCGCCAGAAAGAAATAGACCATCGCGGCAAGTGGATCCTGAACAGTAACGGCCATATCATACGCCGCGCCCAGCAGCGCAAAGCCCGCCAGCCCCAGCGCCCAATTGGCCCGCGGCGGCTTTTCGCCCAGATTCTCGCTGTGCAGCAGGCTGATGGCGCTGGTGAATTTCACCTGCCGCAGCGCGTTGAGGTAAAGCAGCGCAAAGATCGCCGCGAAGATCACCGCGCAATTTTTCACCGAGGACAACGATACCGACAGCGTGAAGCTCACGGATTCGCCCATGATATTGACCAGAATCAACTCTGCCAGCTTGGAAAACGCAACGCCCAGCAGCAGCCCCGCCAGCAGCGACGAAACGCCGATAATCAGCGTTTCCCACAGCAAAATCACGCCGATGTTTCCCTTGCCCATGCCCAGAATGTTGTACAGGCCAAATTCCCTTTTCCGCCTGCGCATCAGGAAGGAATTGGTGTAAAACAGAAACAGGCAGGCAAACAGCGCAATCACCCATACGCCCAGCCCCATCATCAGCCGAATCGAGGTTCCGCCGCGAAGGGATCTCATCAACTGCGAGGATTCCAGATACAGCATGATATATTCCATCATCACCATGCCGGTGCAGGTCAGCAGATACGGCAGATACAGCCGCCGATTCTTGCGCATGCTTTCAAACGCAAGCCGGGGATAAAAGCCCTTGCTCATGCGCGCTCACCGCCCGTCGCCAGCAGCGTCAGCGTGTCGGATATTTTCTGGTAAAACATACTCTGCGTGTCCTCGCCGCGGTAAATCTGGTGAAAAACCTCGCCGTCCTTGATAAACAGCACGCGCCCCGCCACGCTGGCCGCCTTGATCGAATGCGTTACCATGATAATCGTTTGCCCGAGCGAATGAATCACGCCAAAGAGCTCCAGCAGCTCGTCCGTCGCCTTGGAATCCAGCGCGCCCGTCGGCTCGTCCGCCAGCACAAGCTGCGGGTTGGTAATCAGCGCCCGCGCCACGGCGGCGCGCTGCTTTTGCCCGCCCGACACCTCATAGGGATACTTTTTCAAAATATCCTCGATGCCCAGCTTCCCGGCCAGCGGCGCAAGCGCCATGCGCATATCCTGATACCGCTTGCCCGCCAGCACAAGCGGCAGATAGATGTTGTCCTCGATGGTAAAGGTGTCCAACAGGTTAAAATCCTGAAACACAAAGCCGAGATGATCCCTCCGGAAGGCGGCGATATCGCGCTCGCCGATCTCGGAAAGACGCTTTCCGTCCAGCGCTACGCTGCCCGCCGTGGGCTTGTCCAGCGCGGCCAATATGTTCAGCAGCGTCGTCTTGCCCGAGCCTGATTCGCCCATCACGGCGACAAATTCGCCCCGATCGACCGTAAAATGAATGTTTTTAAGCGCCTCCACGCGGTTTCCGCCAAAGCGGGTGGCGTAGACCTTCTTGAGCCCCGTAACCTCCAACAGCTGCATGCTTCATGCGCCTCCTTCGTTCTTACGGGCATTATCATAGCAAAACGGGAAATGCGCCGCCATCGAAGCGGCTTACATTTCCCGGCAGGATTCTTACATTTTTGTCACATGATCATTCGCCGCGCAGGTCGTACTGCCTCAGATCCAGCCGCATCACCGTGCCCTCGTCCAGCCGCGACTGCGCCGTGATCGCAATGCGCAGCGCGTCGCATACGCGGCGGCACAGGTACAGCCCCAGCCCGCTGGCATGGCTGCCCAGCCGGCCGTTGGCGCCCGTATAGCCCTTTTCGAATATGCGCGGCAGATCGCCCGGCGCAATGCCGATGCCCGTGTCCGCGACGCACAGGGTTTTGGGCGCTTCCATGTAAATGGAAATTCCGCCTGCGAGCGTATATTTCAGCGCGTTGGATAATAGCTGCTCCAGCACAAAGGCCAGCCACTTTTCGTCCGTCACGACGGTTTCGTGAATCGGCTCATAGGTCAGCCGCAGCCTGCGCGCGATAAATTCCCCGGCAAATTTGCGCACCGCCGGGCAAATGATATCGTCCAGATCATGCGCGCGCAGCACATAATCCATCGTGGGCGCGTCCAAACGCAAAAAAGCCATCGCCATATCCACATATCGCGTCACGCGGCTCAAATCGCCGCCGACCCGGCGCGCCAGCGGCGAATCCTCGCCCTGCAGGGTCAATTGCATCGACGCGATCGGCGTCTTGATCTGATGCGCCCAAACGGTATAATAATCCAGCGTATCCTGATACTTTTGCTCCGCGCGCGCCTCCAGCGCCGCATTTTCCGCCCGCAGCGCGGCGATCATCGCCTGATAATCCCTTTCCGCCTGCGTATCGGGCGGCGGCAATTCCCCCAGCCGCAGTCCCGGCGATTTCTGCAGCGCCGAAAGCGCCGCGCGCCGCCTGCGCCATACGGCATAGCCGCGCAGCAGCGCCGAAAACGCCAGCAGCAGGCACAGCAGCGTCGGATAGGCCACCGCTTCCAGCGGCAGATGATACAGCGCGAACGTCGCGCCGAATATGCCCGAAGCAGCCAGCAATGCAATCATCAGGCGCCGCCGCTCCCGCAGAAAGGCTCTCATCCCGCTCCCCCTTACGCAATCAAATAGCCTGCGCCCACACGCGTGGCGATAAAGCCCGTCAGCCCGACCGCCTCCAGCTTGCGGCGCAGCCGGTTGACGTTCACCGTCAGCGTGTTTTCATCCACAAAGGAATCCGTCGCCCACAGACGCTCCATCAGCCTTTCGCGGCTGACAACCCTCCCGAGGCTTTCCATCAGGCACAGCAAAATCCGGTATTCGTTCTTGGTCAGCGGGATCGTTTCGTCCCGATAGGTCAGCGTATTATCGCCCGTGTTCAGGCGCGCGCCGCGATGCTCCAGCACGGGCGTAGGGGGAGCGAAGTCATAGGCGCGCCGAAGCAGCGCCTGCACCTTGGCCAGAAACACCTTACCGTCAAAGGGCTTGGCGATGAAATCATCCGCGCCCATGCTGATGGCCATGACGATGTTCATATTGTCCGCGGCGGAGGAAATAAACATAATCGGCACCTGAGAGATTTTGCGAATCTCGCGGCACCAGTGATAGCCATCGTAGAAGGGCAGCGAAATATCCAGCACCACAATATGCGGCGCAAAGGCCTCGAACACGTCCATGACCCGGCGAAAATCCTCCGCCGTCCGCGTTTCCAAATCCCACGCCTCAGCCTGCGCCTTCACGGCGGCGGCAATACCGGCGTCGTCCTCCACAAGCAGCATTCTGTACACGCTCTCCCCCTCCTCTCAGCTCGCCGGCACGGAGAAATCACCGAACGATTTTCTTCATCATTATACCATAGTTTCCCGCAAACGCAATGCCACCGCGGCTGCGCCGAAGCGCGCCGGTTCCCTTCCGAAGCGAAGCGCGCTCCAATATGTTTATAAAACATCTTTGAGCGCCATCGGAACTACGGCTTGCTTTGCTAAATAGGTTTATTCCTGTTTTTGTTGTTTTCAGTAGCTATTTGCCATGAATCGACCTGTTTTTCGGTTGTATCTCCGTTTTTCCTTCTTGCCAAAGGCTGCGTGAAAATTTCTTTTGTTAATTTTTTGTAATATTTTATTTGTTTATTCAATTCCATGATTGATAAATAAAATAAATCCAATTACCGAAGCCTCAAAACCATATCAATAGAAAACCGGCGGGTTAAGAAAACGCCGTTCATGTGCTATCTGGTAAAAATTGCGTCAATTGACATTCATCCTGATTTCTCTATCATAGGAATTGTCTGTGAGAGCATTCATAGCCAACGAAGCGGGAAGGAGGAGGGCCGCCATGAAGGTCAACCGAGACGCATGTCCGTTCTTTTCGGCGTTAGCCAGCGAGACGCGCCTGCGCATGGTTGAAATGCTGGGAGAAGGAAGCCTGAACATCAGCGAAATGGCGCAACGGCTGGGCGTTTCCAGCACCATCGTCGCCAAGCATGTCAAAACGCTGGAGAGCGCGAACATCATCTCCTGCCGCCTGCTGCCGGGCGAGCACGGCCAGCAAAAAATCTGCCGGCTGGTGCACAGCGGCCTTGTGCTCAACTTCATGCGCAAAACCAATTATCCGGAGGAAATGTGCTTCGAGGTTCCGGTGGGCAGCTATGTCGATTGGGACGTCAGGCCCACCTGCGGCCTGTTTTTACAAACCGGCGCGCTGGGCAAATCGGACGACGCGCGCGCCTTTGCCGATCCCCGGCGGATTGAGGCCGGGTGCCTATGCGTAGGGCACGGCCATCTGGAATACGCCGTTCCCAACTACGTTGGCGATAACAAGCGGCTGGTAGAGATCCGCATCCAGCTGGAGCTATGCTCCGAAGCGCCGGGCTACGACCTGAACTGGCCGTCGGACATTTACTTCCACATCAACGGCCTGTGCATCGGTTGCTGGACATGCCCGTCCGATTACGGCGGAAAGCCCGGCCTTTACACGCCGGATTGGTACGCCCGCACCTTCCAATCCCAATACGGCGAGCTCAAGCAGATCGTCGTGAACGAATCGGGCTCCTTTATCGACGGCACGCGGGTGTCGGACGTTACCACGCAGCGCATCATGGCCGCCGGATACCGGGAATTCCGCCTGCGCATTTCCAGCCCGGAGGACACGCAAAACCCGCGCGGCTTCAACCTTTTCGGCAAGCGCTTTGGCAACTACGACCAAAACATCCTCTTTACCGTCGTCACCGCCGATTCATCGCCCGCCTGAGGGCGCCTCCTTCTCCAAAGCAATCCGTCCGGCCGCAATGCTGGCCAGTTGTACGCCGGGCGATTGTTCGTTAAAACTTTTCCTCATCGACAGAAAGGAGCGAACCACCATGAAAAAAACGTTAGCCCTGCTTCTGGCGCTCATGATGCTGCTCGGCGTCGCCGCCGCATGCGCGGAAACCGCGCCCAAGGTCAACAAGTTCGGCTGGGAAATCCCCGATGAAACGATCAAGTTCTCCGTCTACATCGGCAGCGACAACCCGGACACTTTGGCCAAGCATACCCCCGCGATGCACGACTATCTGCTGGAAAACTTCAACGTGGACATCACGCTGATCACCTATGAAAACGATGCGACCGAGCGCGAAAGCATGATGCGCGCGGGCAACGAATATCCCGACGTGGTGCTGACCAGCATCGCCAACGCCGTGCCGTGGATCGAGCAGGGGCGCGCCGCGGACTTGACCGATTATGTCACCGCGGAAAAGACCCCCAACCTTGTCAAGCGCTACGGCCAATACCTGCAGCGCCTGTACAACGACGAGGGCCGCCTGTACACGCTGGCGCGCAGCTGGGGCATGTCCAAATGGGCCGATTACGCGCCGCAGGTTCGCTACGACTGGTATCTTGAGGCGGGCGAGCCGGACGTCTCCACGCCCGAAGCCTATTACGAGGCCGTCAAGGCGATGCTGGCCAACCATCCTGCCAACAAAAACGGCGAAAAGACCTACGCCTTCGGCGGCTATGTCGATTCCTCCTACTCCGTCATCCGTACATGGCTGAGCATGTGGGGCGTCAAGCAGTTCTGGGCCATCGACGAGGAAAACAACATGAAGTATTGGGCCTTCACCGACGAGGCGATCGAAATGGTGAAATTCCTCAATCAGGTCAGCCGCGACGGCCTGCTTGACCCCGACATCTTCACCATGAAGAGCACCGAATTCGGCGACCGCGTGACCAACGAACGCTACGCCGCGTTTGTGGGCAACTGGTGGATCTGCGGCACCTACGGCCACGAAAAGTGGAACGGCATCTACGGCGCGGGCTATAACGAGAATATGCGCTATTTCCACGTCAACGTCGCCGCCCCGGGCAAGACCGCAACCTATAACTTCAAAAACACCAACGGTTCCCGCTGCATCATCACCGACCACGCCAAGGACATCGAGGGCATCCTGAAGTGGATGGACTTTGAAAACACCGATCTGGGCACCCGTCTGGTCGGCTACGGCCTGCCGGATCAGGAGGGCTCCGTGTGGAACGTGCATGAGGACGGCACGTGGGAATATCGCCCCGAAAAGGTGCAGCAGATCACAACCGATACCTCCACCTTCGATTGGGACGCGGTAGAGAATCTGGGCGGCCAGTGCACCTTCGTGATGAGTTCCGGCGTCGAGCCGCTGGAAGACGGCACCTACTTCTGGTTCGACCAGAGCTGCGTGGATAAGTGGAAGGTCGTTAAGGATAAGCTGCTGGCCGATACCTTCTATGACAGCGGCGCCTTCAGCATCATCACCCTGCCGGTCGATTCTATGCTGCCCTCCATCAAGACCTCCTGCGAGGAAGCGGCCATGACGGCCGTCGCCAACGCGATTTATGCCGCCAGCGAGGAAGAGGCGGTCAGGATCATGGAAAACTGCCGTCAGGAGCTGGTGGATTACGGCATCGACGAGCTGACCGAATATTACCAGACGCAGTACAAGGCGAACCTCGAAAAGTGGGGCAAGTAAACCCCGCGCAACGGCTGCGGCGGGCGGTTTCGTCCGCCGCAGCGCTATTTCTCCGCCCGCCGCGCGCGTGGCGATACAAGGAGGCCCCCGAATGAACAATCATCCTGCCGCCGCAGCCCAAATGACGAAAAGGCCCCGTCTGGGCAGACGCCTGTATAAGGAACGCGAGCTCTGGGTCATCACCCTCTTCATTTTGATTTGGCTTGCGGTTATCTGCTACTATCCCATGTACGGCCTGATCATCGCGTTCAAGTATTACACGCCCGGCAGAAGCTTCGCCGAATGCCGGTGGGTGGGCTTCCAGTACTTCAATCAGTTCCTGCGATCCCGTGATTTTCCGATCGTCATGCGCAACACGCTGGCCATCAGCGGCCTGCAGCTGCTGCTGGGCTTCCCCGCGCCGATCCTTCTGGCGCTGCTGCTCAACGAAATTCATGCGCGCAAATTCAAGCGCGTGGTGCAGACGGTTTCCTATCTGCCGCATTTCATTTCATGGGTTGTGGCGGCCAGTCTGCTGTTCTCCCTGCTCAATTCCGAGGGTATCCTCAACCGGGTTCTGGTGAATTTGGGCATTCTCAACGCCCCGGTCAACTGGCTCAGCGAGGGAAAATACTTCTGGGGCATCCTCACCATCGCCAACATTTGGAAGGGCGTAGGCTTTTCCTCCATCATCTACCTTTCCGCCATCGCCGGCATCGACGGCGAACTGTATCAGGCGGGCGCGGTGGACGGCCTGTCCCGCGCGGGCGCGGTATGGCATATTACGCTGCCCGGCATTCGCGCCACCGTCGTTCTGCTTTTGATTATGCAGCTGGGCAGCATCTTCAACGCCGGCTTCCAGCAGCAGCTGCTGCTGGGCAATACGCAAACCCGCCGCTACTACGAGGTTATCGACACCTTTGCCTATAAATACGGCGTACAGAACGGCAATTACTCCTACGGCACGGCGGTCGGCCTGATGAAGGGCGTCATTTCCGTTACGCTGGTATTTGTGGCCAACGCCATCTCGCGCAAGGTCATGGATCTGGCGATTCTGTAAGGAGGGCTCCGGATGAACGAATACTATCGCAAAACCGTCTGGACGCGGCTTTTTGACGTCTTCAACGCCATCCTCATGTGCCTGTTCATGCTCACCATCCTCTTCCCCTTCTGGAACCAGCTTTGCATCTCCCTGAGCGATATTTCCATTACGCCCGTCAGCAATATCACCTTCTACCCGCAGCATTTCAACACCGAAGCCTATCAGCGTGTTTTTTCGGATGTGCGCATCGTCCGGGCCACGGGCGTTTCCGTGCTGCGCGTGCTCGTGGGCACGGTCGGCACGCTTTTCTGCACCGGCCTTTTGGCCTATGTAACCACCATTCAATGGTTTTCCGGGCGCAAGCTCCTGCGCCGCGCCTTCGTCGTTACCATGTATTTCGGCGCCGGCCTGATTCCCACCTATCTGGCCTTCATCAGCATCGGCCTGTACAACACCTTCTGGGTCTATATCGTCCCCGGCCTGTTCAGCGCCTATTACATGCTGATCATCGCCTCCTACATTCAATCCATGCCGGACGCGCTGTTTGAGGCCGCGCGCATTGACGGCGCGACCGAAATGAAAATCTACCTGCGCGTCGTGCTGCCCATCAGCGTTCCGGTCTTTGCGGCCATCGCGGTGTACTGCGCCGTGGATCAATGGAACGCGTGGTTCGACACCACCATCTACGTCTCCAACGGCAAATGGGATACGCTGCAGATTTACCTGCGCCGCGTGCTGCTGGAAATCGAAGCGCTGAGCATGATCGAGGATAGCTCCCGCGCGCTGAGCAAGTTCCGCACCCTCACGCCGCACTCCATTCGCGCCGCCACCACCATGATCGTCACCCTGCCCATCGTATGCGTATATCCCTTCCTGCAAAAGTACTTCCTCAGCGGCATCACCATCGGCGCCGTCAAGGGCTGAAGGCTCCGCCGCCCGGCGGCAGCCAAAACCAAACAACGCTCCGAGCCGCAGCAGCATGCCCGCCGCGGGTTGGAGCGTTGTTTCTTATTTGTACGCAAATGCCAATAAGGCGGCTGCGAAAAAGCGTCTTTCCAAAACCGGTTTCAGAAAGCGACGCTTTCGCTTCAGCCTGTCTTTTCGCAAACCGGGCACCGCTTACAGCGCAAACGCGCCCAGCGCAGCGGGAATTTTTTCTCCGCGCAGCAGACAGGCCTTCGCCGCGCGGCGCAGGGTCGTATCCTCCGGGTAAGCGGAAAAATCGTCCAACACCGCGTCAAAGATGCGTTCCTCCGCCTGCCGGTCGCCATAATCGACCGAGAGCAGGGAAAAATCACGCTGAAAATCCAAAATGCGCCCGCCGCGCGGCAAAAGCGCGGGCAGCTTGGGGCTGAGCAGCCAGGAATGGCACAGGAACAGCGCATGGGGCAGATGGAAAAACGCCAGCGCCGCGCGATACGCCGCATCCTTTTGCGTCAGGTCCGCGCCCTTGGGAATATGCACGTTCAGCGCTGTCAGACGCCGCCATTCCGGCGGCAGGCCGCGGGGCGCGCCCATCGCTGGCTGAAACTGCAATTCGCCCAGCGCGAAAAGCTCCATCCGATAATGCCCGACGAGCCATTCCTGCTCCGAAACGCCATGCTCGCCCGTGCACAAAAAATGCTTTTCCTCCCAGCGCGCCAAATCGCGGAAGGTATCCACAAAGACCTGCTCCGAAATGCCGGATTGCGTATACGCCGCCAGCGCTCTGGGCAAAAAGCCGTAAAACAACGCCAGATAACGCTGCGCAGGCTGCTTTTGCGCGTCATTGTCCGCGATAAACGCGTCGGCGCTGCGCCGCAGCAGGGAATACTGCGCGGCAAGCTCGTCCGCGTCCAGAGGATACCGCTGCGCCTGCGCGATCGCTTCCTGCGACAGGCCAATGCGCTCCGCCAGCGCGGCGGCCGTTTTGCTTTCGTTGCTCATCGTATTTTTTCTCCGTCGCGATCCAAGCGAATCAGCTTGCGCAGCGCCAGCACGGCGGTTTGAATCGCACGCTCGGGATCTTTCACCGGCGGGTTTTCCAGCTTCAGCTTATCGCGTTCCAGATTGCCAAGGCACAGATGCACGCTGCCCGCGCGCGCGCGCAGGATGCTGGAAATCACAAACAGCGCCGCCGATTCCATTTCGGACGCCAGACAACCGCCCTCGATCCACGCCTGCCAATTGCTCATGAGCATCTGGCGAACGGGCATACGCTCGGGCGCATGCTGGCCGTAGAAGGAATCCTTGCACTGCACAACGCCCACATGATGCCGTCCGCCCATTTCCTCCGCCGCCGCGTCCAGCGCCTTGAGCACGGTAAAATCCGCAACGGCCGGGAAAGCGAGCGGCATGTATTCCTGCGACGTGCCCTCGGCGCGAATCGCCGCGCTGGCCACAACGACGTCGCCGGGAATGACGTCCTTTTGCATCCCGCCGCAGGTACCCACGCGAATGAAGGTATCCGCGCCCAGCATGTGCAATTCCTCCACCGCGATGGCGGTCGACGGCCCGCCGATGCCCGTAGAGGTAACGGAAACGGGCACGCCCTCGAGCGTACCGGTCACGGTTCTGTATTCGCGGTGGAACGCCATTTCCCGCGGATTGTCGAAGTATTTCGCAATCGTCTCCACCCGTCCGGGGTCGCCGGGCAGCAGCACATAACGTCCCACATCCCCGGGGGCAAGGTCAATATGATACAGCTTTTGGCTCATTGCGCGTTTTCTCCTGTCATGGCGGCGCAGGCCGCCTTATCGTCCCAGTATTCATCAGCAAAGATTTTGCGGGAATTATAGCCGTCGAACATTTCCTTGACCGCCGCGCAGTTGTCGTTGACAACCAGCCCGTCTACGCCCTGCGTCTTCAGCCATGCCAGCGCGTCGTCCAGCACGTCCTGCTCGCGGCACGTCCACAGGATGAATTCATAGCCCATTTCCTGCATCATTCGCACGGCGCGAAGCAGCGGCGCGTTGGGCGCGAGAATATCCGGATAGTCGCTTTCACACAACGTGCCGTCAAAGTCGCAGGCAATAATCGTCGCGCGCCCGTCGGCCTGCGCGGCATGGCTGGCAAGCCAAAGGCGGGCGGCTTCATCCCCCGAGACCGCCCGCATGGCCGCGTCGTAATAACGCGTCACAGCTCGATTTCCTTTCCCGTCTGCGCAGAAAGATACAGGCCGTTGAGGATTCGCTGAATCGCCAGCCCGTCCTCCACGGGCGTGCGGCTTTCCTCCTCGCCGCGCACCACGCGTCCAAAGGCCTCCAGCTGACGGGTATAGCAATCCTTCCATGTATAGCTCAGCGTCGTTTCGGTCATGCCGCTGGCCTCTTCGCGGATCAGCAAATGCTTTTTGTTGCACAGACCGCCCTTCGCGCCGTACAGATCCATGCGTCCCTCTTCATCCTGCGCGTTGATCGACCACGCCGCCTGATAGATGATGCTGCTGCCGTTCTCGAAGGTAATCATGCCGTGGGAGCTGTCCTCCACGTCGTAAACGTCGTCCTTCTCATAGGCGCTGTAGATTTCCACGTTCTTGGGATAGCGGTTCGCAATCGCGGCATAATTGAGCGCCTTGCAGCGCACGGGCCGCGGCTTGCCCATCAGATACCACGCCGCATCGATATAATGCACGCCAATGTCGATCAACGGGCCGCCGCCGGACTTTTCCTTATGGCCGAACCAGCCCGTGGGCGCGCCGCGCTGGCGCAGAATTTCAATGTTCGCCAGGTAGATATCGCCCACGTTGCCCGCGCGGATGTGGTCCATCATGGCCTCGACGTCCATTTCAAAGCGCGTGCAAAGCCCCATCTGCGTCTTCACGCCCGCGCGCTTGGCGGCCTCGACCATTTTTTCCCCCTGCGCGACGGTCATCGTCAGCGGCTTTTCGCACAGGATATGCTTGCCATGCTCCGCGGCAAGCAGGAACATCGGCTCATGCTGATAATTGGGCACGGCCAGAATCACCGCGTCGATATCGGAACTTTTCACCATTTCCTCCGCATCGCGGAAAATGTGTTTGTCCCCGCCGTATTCCTCGTTGAGCTTCTGCGCATGCTCCGGAATACGGTCGCAAATGCCGGCGCAGACGATGCCTTCGCCGTTTTTGAGCGCTTCCATATGCGCCCGCGCAATGTTGCCGCAGCCGATTACGCCAAAGCGTACGTCCCGTTTCGTTTCAAGCATGGTTTTCTTCCTCCTGATTTTCTTCCGTATCCCAGCGCTTCATGTTGTAGGCATGCTTCGCCTCGTACAGACGGGTGATTTCCTCGGGCGAAATGTTATAGCAAAGCGTGATATCCATCATGAACATCATCACGTCCACCCATTCCTTGATAAAATCCTCGCGCGTCTGCGCATCGTTCATGATGGCTTCCCAGCCCTGCTTTTTAATGATGTCAATCATTTCGCCCACTTCGCCGATCGCCCAGAGCACGGAATAATGCCCGTTCTCGGGGGCCATTTGAATCCAGTCCTCGCCGTATTTGGCCTGCAGCTCCTTCTGAATATCCTGCATGCGTTGAATATCCATGATCTTCATGTGCGTATCCTCCGTTTGATACTTTTTTCCATGTGATAATCCGCGCGGTTCATGCTTCGCCCCGACTGCGCCGCGCAAGGGCGGCGCTGCCGAAATCAAGCGGCGTCGGAACGAAGGGGCGCGAACAGATCGGGCGTTTTGACGTAAGGCGGCCTTATTCCGCATTCTCCGGCGGCTGCCATGCATAGCGCGGCAGCACCGCCAGCAGGCGCTTCATATAATCCAGCCCGGCGCGAATCGCCATGCGGCAATCCTCCACGCCCTCAAATTCCTGAATCAGATAGCCATCGTAGCCCGATTGAAGCAGCGTCTTCATGCATTGCGCCAGCGGCAGGTTTCCCTGACCGGCAATAGCGCAGCGCCAATAATCGCCGCCGGCCGTCACATACCAGCCCTCGCCGGGATACAGCCTGTCGCCGGGAAGAAGATGACAATCCTTCACATGGACATGGCGAATGTGCCTCTTGAGCAGCCGCACCGCGCGCGCGGGATCCTCGTTCGCGTCGGCAAAATTCGCAAAGTCGCACAGCAGGCCGAAGTTTTCATGATCCACTGCCTGAAAAAGGCGCTCCAGCCGTTCGGGCGTGACCAGATAGCCGCCGTGGTTTTCCGTTACCAGCACAATACCCTTTTCCTGCGCATAATCCGCCAGCCGGCGCAGCGCCGCCAGAGAGTCCTCGGCGTAGGGATGAGGCACGTCCTCATGGTAGATATCCGTGCGCACCACCTTGCAGCCCATGGCCGCCGCGCGGTCGATCTCAGCGCGCAGAGCAGTCTCCTGGGCTGAAATATCCGCCGCGAAATTCGCCGACGTGGCCCACGAGCACAGCTCCACGCCCGCTTCACGCGCCGCGGCGCGCAGCTCCTCCGGATCGTAGGGATAGTTTTCCGTCAGGTTCGCCAGCTCCACGCCGTCAAAGCCCATCGCGCCCGCCTCGCGAATCGCGCCGGCCAGCGAAAGCTGCCCTGTAGAGAGCAATTGATCAAACGAATAAGTCGATACACCGTGCTTCATTCTCTTTGCCCTTTCCGCACCGCCAGCTCGGCGGCGCCCAAAATACCTGCATCGTTGCCAAAGCGCGCCGAAACAATGCGCGCATAGCTGTAATACTGCCGATAGCCCGGATCGCGCTCCACCGCGTCGCGAATGCCGTCAACCACGATCTGCGCGCCGGACAGCCCGCCGCCGACGGCGATTACCTCCGGCGCGAAAATCGAGCACAGGCCGATCAGCCCCTGCGCCACCTCGTGCAGATACCGCCGCCACACGTCCGCCATTTCGCCCCGGCGCACCGCCGCCACCACGTCCCTTGGCGGCATGCCGCCCGCCATACGCGATAACGCGCTGGCCGACGCATAGCATTCCCAGCAGCCCGTCTGGCCGCAGGAGCATTTTTCGCCGTCCACGTGGGTAATCATGTGGCCCAGCTCGGCGTGCGCGCCGCCATGGCCGCGCAGCACCCGGCCGTTCACCATCACGCCGCCGCCCAATCCCGTACCCAGCGTAATCATCACGCCGCATGCGCAGCCGCGAAGCGCGCCCGCGGCATACTCGGCCAGCATGGCGCATACGCCGTCGTTTTCAATGGGCACGCTTTCGTTCAGCAGCTCCCGCAGCCGCGGCCCGATGGGCGCATGCCAGAAATTCAGCTGATTTGCATCGATATAGCCCGCCGCATCGATCGCGCCCGCCGTAGAAATGCCCGCCGGCGCGCCCGGAAAGCGCTCGCGCGCCGTTCGAATCATCTGTGCAAGCAGCCGCGTCATTTGCTCCGGCTCATGGGGCGACGGGCGCGTATCGCGGTACACAATCGCTTCGCTGTTTTCCACCGCGCCAAGCTTTACCGTCGTGCCGCCGATATCGATACCGATCACCGTCATGCCGCGGGCCCTCCGTATACTTTTTCGCCGATGACCGTGCAAACCGCTTCATACGCCGCGTTCATGCACACAATTTCCGCCCGCGCGCCCGGCGCGATTTTCCCGCCCGGAAGGCCCAGATGCTCCGCCGGCGTTCTGGACGCCATGTCAAACGCATCCCGCGCCGGAACGCCAAGGCGTATCAGGCTGCGCGCTTCCTGCGTCAGCACCGCGCCGCCGCCCGCCAGCGCGCCGTCGCGCGTACGGGATTCGCCGTTTTTCACGTAATACGTCTCCGCCTGCGAGGCGTACACGCCGTCGGGCAGGCCGGTGGTAAACACCGCATCGCTCACGATAATCATTCGCTCCGCGCCCTTGCATTTGTAAATCAGGCGAATCGCGTCCGGATGCACATGCACCAAATCGCAAATGCATTCGCAGTACGCCCGGTCGTCCAGCAGCGCCGCAGTCAAAATGCCCGGCGCGCGATGGTGAATGGGCGTAGAGGCGTTAAAAAAGTGCGTCACACCGCCCACGCCGGTTGCAAAGGCATGGCGACCCTCCTCCGCCGTGGCGGCGGTGTGCCCCGCCTGCACGCGAACGCCGCGCGCCGTCAGGTAACCGATCAGCGCGTCCGCATTCTCCTCCGGCGCGAGCGTGACCAGCCGAATCATGTCCTCATAGCCCTGCGTCAGGCGGCAATATTCCGCCACGGAGGGCGGCAGCACGCTTTGCGCGTCCATCGCGCCCAACGCGCGGCGACTGATAAACGGCCCCTCCAGATGCACGCCCGCAAGCAGCGCGCCGTCCGCACCGCCGCGCTGCAGGCGCATCACCTGCCGCGCCGTTTCCAGCGCCGCGCGCATCTGCTTGATCGGCGCCGTATACACCCCGGCCAGCGCCTGCGTTACGCCGCGCGCAGCCAGAAAGCGCAGCCATTCCAGCATCCGCTCCGGCGTAGTTTCCATCACATCCGCGCCGAAGCCGCCGTGCGTATGCTGATCGATCAGCCCCGGCACAGCGACCGCGCAAACGATATCCCCCGCCTCGCGCGGGCCGACGCCCGCAACCCGGCCGTTCTCCAGATGAATCGTTCTGTTTTCCAAGAAGCCTGTCGGCGTCAGCACCCTGTCGGCAGAAATTTTCATACGCCGCCTCCTCAGCCCTTGAGGGAGCCGACCATCACGCCCTTGACGAAATACTTCTGGGCGAAGGGATACACGCACAGCACCGGCACGGTGCACACCACGATATTGGCGTACTTAATCAGCGCGTTCACGGCCGACTGATCGGCGTTCTTGGTGAGCTTTACCTGCGCGTTGCCGCGGCCGGCACTGGCGATGGAGGCGTTGTCAATCAGAATTTCGCGCAGGATGGACTGAATGGGGTACATCGAGCGCTTGGTCAGATAAATCATCGGGTCGAACCACATGTTCCAATAGCCCACCGCGGTGAAGAGAATCAGCACGGCGCTGACCGCGCCGGAAAGCGGCAGCAGCACGCTCCAGAGCAGGCGCAGGTCGCCCGCGCCGTCCAGCGTTGCCGCCTCGCGCAAATCGTCCGGCAGGTTGACAAACTGTGTGCGCATGATAATCATGTTATACACGTTGACCGCGTTGGGAATAATCAGCACCCACATGCTGTTCATCATCCCCAGCTGATTAATCAAAAGGAAATACGGGATGATGCCGCCGCCAAAGTACATGGTGATCGTGAAATAGAGCATAATCCATTTCTTGCCCGCAAGCCCCTTGATGCTCAGCGGGTACGCGGTAATCACCGTCACGGCGTATTGCAAAAGCGTGCCCAGCGACAGATAGACCAGCGTGTTCTTAAAGCCCGTCCAGATGTTCTTGTTGTGAAAAACCACCTTGTAGGCCTCGAACTGAATGCCCTCGGGAAAGAGCATCAGGCTGTTTTTGGTCGCCACGACGTTCGGATCGGAAATGGAGCAGACAATCACCTGATAAAGCGGATAGAGGAAAATGAAGGCCAGCACCGTCAGCACCGCATAGATAATTGCATCCGCCATGCGGCTACCGGCGCGGATATGGTTCCTTTTGCTGGTTGCGGCTGAAATCGACTTCATTGCGCTCCCTCCTTACCACAGGCTCTGTTCCGTGGTCTTTCGGCTGATCCAGTTGAACAGGATAATCAGCAGGAAATTGACCACCGTTTCCGCCAGACCGACCGCCGCGGTATAATCATATTTACCGCCGCGAATGCCCAAGCGGTAGGTATACGTGCCGAAGACGTCGCCCGTTTCATAGGTCAGGGGCGTGTAAAGCAGCAGAATATTATCCGTCGAAACCGACAGGAAGGAGCCCAGCCCCAGAATCAGCAGAATGACGATGGTCGGCGTAATGCCGGGAAGGGTAACGTGAATCGCCTGCCTGAAGCGGCCGCAGCCGTCGATGCGCGCAGCCTCGTAGAGCTGCTGATCGATGCCGGAAAGCGCCGCCATGTAAATGATGCTGTTCCAGCCCACGCCCTGCCAGACGCCCGACCAGACAATGATCGACTGGAAGTATTTCGGCTCCGACAGGTAGCTGACGGCCTCCGTTTTGCCCATCAGCCGTCCCAGCGCGTTGAACAGCCCGTCGTACGCCAGAAAGCTTTTCAGCATGCCGCAGATAACGACGGTAGAGATGAAATAAGGCATGTAGGAAATGGTCTGCACAGTCTTTTTGAAGCTCGCGCAGCGCACTTCATTGAGCAGCAGCGCCAGAATGATCGGCGCGGGATAGCCCACAACGAGCGTATAGAGGCTGATGGAAAGCGTATTTTTCAGCAGCATCGGAAAATGCGCGGAGGAAAAGAACTTGCCAAAGTGCTGCAGACCCACCCACTTGCTTCCCATGATGCCAAGGTTCGGCTTGTAATTCTTAAACGCGATCACGATGCCGTACATGGGAACGTAATGAAAAATAAACAGCAGCACGATCGCGGGAATCAGCATCAGATACGCCGCCCAATGCTGCCGGAGGCTCTTTTTGAAATTCTGCATTTTTCTTCCCCTCTCGGGCTTTTGATGCCGGCGCGCCGGGTTTCCCCGACGCGCCGGAGCTCGCATGGCTTATTCGATGTTCATGCCGTAGTCTTCAGGCTGCTGATGCTGCAGGTTATAAGCCGTCTGCATCTTGTCGCGCGCTTCGCGGTAGCCCATGTCCAGCGCCTTTTGCGCGATAGCGTCAAAGTTCGCCAGATCCTCCGTGCCGGTGATGATCTTGAGCATCATGGGCAGGGCGTAGGTCTCTGCCTCGACATAGGGATCGTACATATCGCTCCAGCCCGTGCCGTCAAAGGTCACATAGCCGATAATCATGTCGGGGTTTGCATTCTGACCCCAGATTTTCGACGCCTTATACAGGTCGCTGGAAACCGTCTTTTGTCCCTTGATGGTGGGATCCGGCGCCCAATAAAGGACATTCGCACGGGTCGACCAGTAGCAGGTCATGTTGGGCTCAAGGTAGGTGTAGAGCAGCTCGTCCGAATCGCGGTGCTCATAGAACCATTCGGTGAAATAGGGCACGCCGTTTTCGTCCAGCACATAGCTTTCGTTTTCCACGCCGTACTGGCCGCGGAGAATGGCCTCCTTGGTATAGAGACGATCCATCCACTGGGCGGCCAATTCCTTGTTTTCGCTCTGCGCGGCGATGCAGGAATAGTTCGTTGCTTCGGAATTATAGGTCTGCACAAAGCGCAGCTGCTGATCGGTCGTCTTGCGCACCAGCGGCAGCGGGGATACCTTGAAGCCCTCGCTCTCGCCCACATAGCGGCCTTCATAGGTTTCGGGGGCAGTCCATGTCTCATGCAAAATGCCCAGACGATCGGAAAGGAACATGGCTTCCAGGCTCTCGCCGTCGCGGTTCATGAAATCGCGGTCGATATAGCCCTTTTTGTACCAATCGCGCAGCAGCGTGACGTATTCCTTGCCCTCGGGCGTGGTCCATGCCTGCGGCTGCACCACGCCGTCGCGCACGGAATACCACATATGGATATCGAACGCAGAAACAATATAGCCGTTATTCGCATTGTACCCGTTGTTGCCCAGCGACATGGGCACCACGTTTTCGCCGCGCGCCTTAAAGGCCGCCAGCACCTTTTCCAGATCCTCCAGCGTTTCGGGGATGGGCAGCCCGGCCTCGTCCAGCCAATCCTGCCGGATGACCGCGCCGCAGTCGGTGGCGATTCGATCGGTCCAAATCTGCGTAATCGCCCACATATTGCCGCGCACGGTGTGCATCAGATCGCCAAAGGCCGGCTGCGCGCCCTGATAATACAGTTCCTTTTCAGGGCCCCACTCCCACGCGGAGAAGGAGCCGTCGCCGCAGTTGACGGCCTCGAAGTAGTGCGGCATCAGATCCTTGAAATCGTTGATGTCGGCGAACAGGCCGTCGTCGATGGCCGCCTGCGGGCCGTCGGGAGAGGTCGGGTAATAGAGGATATCGTAATAATTGCCGGAGGTCATCATCAGGTTGAACTGCTGCTCCATCTGCTCCCAGGAGGGATGGATGAATTCAACGTGCACGCCGGTTTGCTCCTCCATCCACTGGAAGAAGGGATGCTCGGCGTACGTTTCGAAATACTGCGCGGCCTGAGAATCAATGGGAATCCAGTAGGTCAGGGTTTTGCCCTCGGCGCCCTCGATCCAGAGCGGGCCGTGCGCCTCCCCGGCCAACGCCGGCAGCGCGCACAGCGCCATGACCAGCGCCAGCGCCAGACAGGAAAGCTGCTTGAGATGCTTTTTCATGCAATGCGTCTCCTTTCAATTTTGAGGGAACATTTCGCCCCCCATTGCTGCGTTCAGCGTAACGCAGTTCTTCCTTTCTGTAAAGGTTCAGCATTTGCCGCATTTTCCGTCTTCTGGCGGTTCTGATAAAGAAAAGCTTCAGTATTTTACGCGTCCTGCAAAAACTGAAGCTCCTCCAAAAACTGATGGTTTGCGCGCAGAACGCGCCGCGCTAATCCGAAGCGTGCAGCCTGCGGTATTCGCCGGGCGTCATGTGATAGCGCGCCTTGAACGCGCGGGTAAAGGTCAGCGTGGAGGTATAGCCCACCTGCGCCGCAACGTCGGCAATGGTCATGCTCTCGTCCGTCAGCAACAGCGTGCACGCCTCCTCGATGCGGATTTTATGAATGTACTGCAGCACGCCCACGCCCGTGCAGCGGGAAAAGAGCTTGGAGAGGCGGTTGATCGGCATACCGAAAGCCTCCGCAACGGCGGTCACGGAAAGCTGCTTATCCGCGGCGTGCTGGCGAATATAGGCCTTGACACGCCGAACCGTCTCGTCCTGATCCTGCTCGGCCTTATCCGACCGGCCATCCATTTCCACCAGCAGGCGCTTCATCAGCGCCTTCAGCTCTCCGTGTGTTTTGGTCAAAATGATTTGCCGCGATATGGTGCGGCTCAGCTCGTCCGCATCGGGCAAATCCTCCGCCCACGAATCGGCGTCATGCAAAAATTGATACTTGAGCGACGCCAGATGCAGCTGCGCCAGCATAGTATGCGGCGAACGCAGAAATTCCTCGGGAAACAGCTCGTCCAGCGCCTGCAGCGCGCCCTCCATATCGCCATGCCACATGCAGCCGGCAAAGGCCAGCTGCTTGTCCAGATGCCGCCAATCGCGCAGAAAATATTCCGGCGCGTAGCGAATCATGTCGAAGCGCAGGATGGGCATATCATGCTTATCCAGACAATCCGCCGCCATTCCCGCCTCGCGGTACGCCGCCTCGATTTCCCCTGTGTTCAGGTGCGTCATGCTCATGCCGCAGCGCGCGCCCTGTGCGCCGCCGTCGTCCAGCCGCTGCAGCAGCGCCTCCAGCGCATGCTCCGCCTCGTTTTCGTTCATCGCGCCGGATTGCTTTTCCAGCAGCAGATAAACGGCATGTCCTACCACGGCGCTGCCGATTTCATATTGTTCAAGCGTCATATCCTGCAGCGCGGCGCGCAGCGTCTCCGCGTCCCCTTCCTCGCTTTGGGAGAAGCAGGCGACCACGTACGCCCTGCCGCTTTCCGCGCGCCCGTCGCCGCGCCCCATCAGGGCGTCGGCAAGGCTGCGCATTTCCGCCTGCGCCCGGTAACGCTCTATGCTCTCGATATGCGCCTCATGCTCGTCCAGCATATGCTCCACCGCATGAAAAACCAGCGACAGCCCCTCGGCGTCGTCCTCCACACGGTAATTTTTCTGAATGTATGCGACCAGCTGATTCACCGGCAGCGCCGTACGGCGCGAAAGCAGGATAATCATCAGCGCGCCCGCCAGCAGCGTAACGCCCAGCACGCTCAGGTACAAAAGCCGCAGCGACGTAGCGCCGCCGCTTAAAAACTCGGACGGAATCCATGCCCGAAGCATATACCCGCCCTGCGCGAGCGGGCGCGCGTAGGCCGTCTTATCCGCCGTATCCGCCTGCTGCGAAAGCAGCACGTTACCCGCCGCGTCGCAAAGCGCGTACTGCGCGCCGGGCAGGCCGTATTCACGCGCCAGATTATTCAGGTATCCGGGGGCAAGCATCAGCACCACGACGCGGCCCTTGAGGCTTTCGCGGCTGCCTGTGCCCATGGCGAGCACATAGGCCAGCCGCTTTTCGCCCACGCGCACTATTTTTCCCGATTCCGCGCCCGCGTGCAGCGCCCAAAGTTCCTCCGCCGTCACATCGTTATTCCACACGCCCCTCGCCATGCCGGCAAGGCTCGTTACCGAACCGGACGTGACGGCGTAGTCCACGCCGTTTCGGGCCAGATACACGCCCTCGATGTAGGAGGGCGCGCCGGCGTAAAACTCCTTCAGGCTTTGCCGCGCCTCATAGAACGAAAGCCGGTTTTCCGCCGTAATCGCGCTTTCCTCCGGCATGTCGACCAAGCGCAGCTTTCGCCGTATGCGAACGGCCAGGCCGCTCATCTGCTGAATATCCGTGTCCAGCTTTTGCAGCGTCAGCTGCAGCGACCGCTCCACCAGACTTTCCTGCTGCGTGCGAACGGTTTTATCCGACTGCGCAAAAAACACCCATTCGCCGGTAAGCGAAAGCAGCGCGACGGCCAGCATACACAGCGCCACGGCCACCGCAGGTTTTTGGGAATACAAGGATTTATGCTTCAACGGCCGCACGTTCCTTTCCGCCGGCGGAACCTGAAAAGAATCAGATTCCCCAGAATTCCACCGCGTTCTGCCCCATGATGCGCCGGCAGGTCGCCTCGTCGAAGCCCGCCTTTTTAAGCATCGCCGTGTCCGATTCCGCCAGCTCCTTGGCGAAAATCGCGTCGTATTCGCCGGTGAAGGAATCCGAACCGAAGAGCAGCCGCTCGTTCATATGCGCGTAATCCACCTGATACAGCGTATCCAGCACCCGCTGGCGGTAGCAGGCAGGCGTGCCGGGCGTCATGTCGATATACATTTTCTGGTTTTTATACTTGGGGCTGTATTCCATGGCGCAGAACTTCCCGTAGAGCGCGATGGCCTCGTCGCACCACGGCCACGAAATATGCGCCAGCGCAAAGCGGATGTTGGAAATATTCAGCATGCATTCCCAATTGCACGGGCGGTTGTAATTGCCGTTATCGCCGTAATCCCACAGAATGCCGGAATGGAAAAGGATGGCCTTGTCCAGATCGGCGATATGCTGATAGACGGGCATGGCGCGCTCGTCGCCGGGGTAGAAGTTCTCGCAGATCACCTTGAAGCCGACCGCGCCGGCCTCCAGCGCCTGATCCACCTGCATGGAGGCTTCCGGCTCGGTGGGATCGATAAAATAGATGGGCAAAAGCCGGCCGCCTGTTTCCCGGCACCACTGCATCATCCGCTCGATACGCCCGTTGTTATGCTCGCGCAGCTTGGCGATATTGCGTTCGCTGTAAAGCGGCTCCTCAGCCAGCATCGCCAGCTTGTCGACGCCGTGCTGATCCATGCTCCTGATCAGGCGCTCGGGCTCGGGCTTGGCGAAATTATCAATGTGAATATGCGTGTCCAGAATCATACTTTTATTCTCCTTTCATCATTAAACGGTAAACATGCGCTTACGCGTTTTCCAGCGCGCGCACCAGCTTTTCGCGCGCCGCCTGATAATCCGCGTCATTCAGGCTCATGTACTTCTCGCGGCCATGGTAATCGACAAAATCCCATTTGGACAGATCGCCTTCGTTCAGCACGCCTTCCACCGCCTCGTCGACGATTTTTTCGCCGTCCCGAACGCGCGCCTTGACCATCTGCGCCAGTTCATAATCCTCTATCCCGCGCTTGAGCGCCAGATAGCGAAGCGACAGCAGGCATTGGCCGCCGTTGCCGGGATAGACGAAGCAGGTATCGCCCGCCGGCCAGCCGGGCGCGTGAAAGGAAAGATCGGCGCGCGGATCATCCGGCCAGACGGTAAAATTCCAGCGGATAAAGCCGTCCAGCTTTAGCTTTTCGGTTATCAGCCCATGCAGGCGCACCTCGCACAGGTTCGTGTACAGGAAGGAATTCATCACCGGCGGATAGCAGCAGACCGACCAGAGATATTTTCCGCCCGGCTGCAGCCGTTCGCGCGTGGCGCGCAAAAGCTCCGGCCCGGCAACCGCCAGCAGGTCGATCTGCGGCGTATACACGTCCACGCGCTCGTTCCGATACGTATCGTTCATGATATCCTTGGGCCCCATGTCCCAATCCATGCGGATATCCGGCATCAGGCGATGAATGGTTTCCAGCACCCGCGTCCATTCGCCCGCCGTGCTGCCAAGGTTTACCTCGTCGCCCATCAGATACGAATACGGCAGCATGCCGCGCGCAACGATCCAGTCATAAACCGCGCGAATATAATCCTCAATTTCCTCCCGCCTGCGCATAAAGCACAGCGCGCCGGTGCGCTCGTCGATATAGCTGACGCGAATCGCGTCCGGCCACCCCTCCACGAAGCAGTCAAAGCCCTCCTTCTCGTCCACCCACACGCCGTAAAGCCCCGTGAGCATCACGTCCGTCGCGCCGTAGGCGGCCATAAGGTCGATATACGCCTCGGCAAAGGAAAAATCATAGCGGAACGCGCCGTCCACGCCCCGGCGGATGCGAACATAATTGTATTCGTACAGGTCGCAGGGGGCCTCCGCGTCGTTATAGCATTGCTGGCCGCGCCACGGCACGTCACTGAGCACCACGGTGGTCACGCGATTGCCCAATTCCCCCAGCGCCTTGGCATAGGGACGCAGCGCTTCAATGTGCGCCGGCGTGTAAGCCTCCACCTCGCATTTACGGGCAATGTTGAACACATGCTGCCACAGGTTAAGGTAAAACCTTTGCTCGGGCGCGGCGGGCAGCTCCACATCCGCCACATGGACGGTAAAGGTAATCTCCCGCGCCAGCCGCTCGTCGTAAAACATGCTGTGGGCGAAAAAGCGAATGCTGCCCTGATAATCGCCCGCAGGCGTGCCGGCGGGCACGTCGATCAGCGCGACCATCTGATTGGTCTGATACGCCCTGACCTCCATTTCGCCGTTTTCCAGAATCACATCCGCCTTGGCGACGCCGTCGTCGTCGCTCACGACGTCCACAAGGCGAAGCTTGGCGGAAAGCCCCGCCGCCGTAATGGACGCGCGCAGCACGGTTACATCGCCGATGGGCAAGTGGTGGGCGAAGGTCGGCCGCTCCTCCAGCAGCAAAATCGCCCGGCACGGCATACGAATCGCCAGATTAATCTGCGCCCAGCTGTTTTTCACAGCGCCGACGTCCACATGCGTCTGGCCGGTCGGGGGCGTATACTGCCCGCGCACAGCCTTGTAGCTTTCCGGCATGGGCGTGATTTCAAAGGTTCGCATATGCTCCTCGTACCAGTCCATCTCATTTTCCTCCCGTATACTTTTTCAGGAAGTCGATGGCCAGCGCAATGTCCCGCGCGGGATCCTCGCCCACCTCGCGCTCAATCGTCAGATAACCGTCGTAGCCGATCGCGCGCAGCGCGGGAATATAGGTTTCAAAATGCACCTGTCCTTCGCCCAGCGGCACCTCCATGCAGTACGCGCTCTCGTCATAATCCGCCGGCGCGGGCGTCATGCCGTACATCACGTCCAGATCGCCGCGCTTGAACATCACGCCGTCCTTGGCATGGGTATGAACAATATAATCACGCAGCGTATTGACCGCGTCCACGGCGCTGTCGCCCGTGCACATGGCCAGATTCGCCGGGTCAAGGTTCACCTTCACGCCGGGGCTGGCGACATATTCCAGCATACGGCGCAGATCCGCCGCGGGCTCGGGCCCCGTCTCGATGGCGAACGCCGCGCCGGCGGAAGCCGCGAAAGCGCCCAGCTCCCGCAGCGCGTCCGCGATGACCTGAAAGCGCGGATGGTTGACGTCATGCGGCACTACGCCGATGTGCGTCGTCACGATCCGGCAGCCCAAATCCACCGCCAGCTCCACGATTTTTTTCGTATAATCAATTTTTCCGCGGTTCTTTTCCGCAAAGGCAAAGCCGCCCTCGCCCAGATCGCCGCAAATGGCGCTGATTTCAATGCCCGCGTCCCGAACGACGCTCCGCGCCCAAGCCCGCTTTTCGGAAGACATATTTTCAGGGGCCAGCTCGCCCTCCACGGCATAAAGCTGCACGCCGTCCGCGCCCAGTTCCGCCGCCCGGCGCACGCCGCCTGCAAACCCCAGCCCCAGACAATCCGCCAAAATGCCGATTTTCATTTCATAGCCTCCTATATGTGCATATTCGGCTCATATTCTATCAAATCGGACATTTTCTGTATTGCGGATTCGTATCGCGATACAAATTCACAGTTTATTCGCGCGCTGCTCCCGGCGATAGTCGCTCGGCGTCAGGCCGTTATACCGCCTGAAAAGCCGGGAAAAATGCTGGCTGGAGGAAAAGCCCAGCCGCATGGCGATATCCGTCGCGTTCTCGTCGGTTTCGCGCAGCAGCCTTTCCGCCATGCGCACATGCTCTCTCGCCACATATTCCGCCGGCGGCACACCCGTACAGCGCTTGAATTTTTGCTTAAAGCGCGCGTCGGAGAGCCCCGCCGCCTTCGCCAGCTGTTCAACGGAAAACATTTCGGCCGGATTATCTGCCACATAGCGCAGGCATTTGGCAATATCGGGCGGAATCGCCTCGCCCGGCGTCGCGCAGCCGGACAGAATTTCATCCAGCAGCAGCACCAGCAGCGCCTGCAGCCGCGGCAGGGAAAAATCGTCCTCCGCCTGATCCGCCGCAACCACACAGGCGGCGATGCGGCCCAACACGCGCCGCGTCTCCTCGTTGGTGCGAATCAGGCGCAGGGAAAGCAGCCGCGCCGTAAGTTTTTGCCGAAGCGAAAGCGGAAGCCCCAGAAAATCCTGCGCCGTTTCGGGGTTTTCCAGCAGCAGATACTGCATGCTCGAGCGGTTTTGCACGCTGTCGCGGTTGCCGTGCGGCTCGTCGGGGTGTATCACCAGCATATCCCCGCCGTGCAGCAGGTATTCCCGCCCGGAGGCCAGCAGCTTTTTTTCGCCCGATTGTAGATACAGCAGCTCGAACGTGCCGGGATGCCGCTCCGTCTGCATGGGCGCGTACGCGTTCTGCACGCGGAAAAAGCCGATCGCACTTACGCCCGGCAGCGGAAGCTCGTATTCCTCCTGACAATAATTTTCCTTCATTTTCTTTTCCTCGTCGGCCGTGAGCGTTTGTCAAAAGGGAAACCCCTCCTCATTTTAAGGAAGGATTTCCCCCGCGGCGTGCCCGATATGCTTATTTCTCGTTCTCGCGCAAATGCCCCAGGCTGCCGCCCGGATGGCGCAGCACATATTCCTGCGGGGTCATATTACGCTTTTCCTGCAGCACGACGGACAGCGCCTGCAGCGCCAGCGTTTCGGCCAGAATGGAATTGCGCGGCGCGCGGTTGAGCGGCCCGCCCTCCTGCTTCACGCCGGCCCAGATATGCGCCTGCGCAAAGGTGGCCAGCCATGATTTTTCGTTGCCCGTCACAGCGATTACCTGACAGCCGTTATTGCGAATCGCCGTCGCGGTCGCCTTCATTTCGGCGGTCTCGCCGCTGTTGGAGATGCAGATGACCACATCGCCCGCGACCAATTGTCCGCAGGAGCCGTGAACCGCCTCCGTGCCATGCAGAAAGTAGGTCGGCGTGCCCGTGGAGGACAGCAGCGACGCCATGTAATTGGCCACATGCGAGGGCTTGCCGATGCCGGTAATATGAATGCGGTTGCCCCGCGCCTGCGCGTCCCAAATCAGCCTTGCCGCGGCGAGCAGCTCCTCCCTGCGAAGGCTGTCCGCATACTGAATAAACTCCGTTTTCGCGCTTTCCATAAAATGCTGTAACGCGTCCATGCTCATTCCCCTTTTCGACGGTTTATGCTTCAAACGCCGCGGTATCCTGCCCATGCTGCCGCATCAGCGCCAGCACCTCGGCCATCCTGGGCAGGCTGGGCTGCGCGCCCATACGGCAAACAGTCAGCGCGGCGGTATGGTTGGCGAAAACAAGCGCCCGCTCAACCGGCGCGCCCATGCCCAGCGCCGTGCAGAAGGCGGCCACAAAGCTGTCGCCCGCCGCGGTCGTATCCTTGACGGGCAGGTTCTTCAGCGCGGGGCTGAACGCCGCGCCGTTTTCATCCTGATACGCCACGCCGCGGCTGCCCAGCGTAATCATCGCGTGCTTTACGCCGAGCGCGCGAATGGCCGAAAGCGCCGCCTGCACGCCCGCATCGTCCCTCACCTCAACGCCCGTAAGCGCCTGCGCCTCATGCTCGTTGGGGGAGATATAGGTCGCGTTGCGCAGCAAATCCTCCGGCAGCGGCGCGATAGGCGCGCAATTGAGCATGACGTCCACGCCCTTTTCCGCGGCGTAGCGCGCCACAATGCGGTTGATTTCCATGGGGATTTCCAGCTGCAGCATCACCATGTCATAGCCGCCGATTTCATCCTTGAGGAAGGCCACGTCCTCGGGCTTAATGGCCATGTTCGCGCCGGGCACCACAATAATGCGGTTCGCGCTCCTGCCCTCGCCCAGCTCCAATTGCACATTGCCAATGGCGGAAAAGGTTTCGTCCGAAACGATCACGTGCGAAATATCCACGCCCGCCTCGCGCGCGCTGGCAAGCAGCGCCTTACCGAACGCGTCGTTGCCAACCTTGCCGACCATCGTCACATCCGCGCCCAGCCGCGCCGCCTGCACCGCCTGATTCGCGCCCTTACCGCCCGGCGCCGTTTGATAGCCGACGCCCAGCACGGTTTCACCGCTTTGCGGAAAGCGGTCGGTGCTGACGATCAAATCCATTACAAAGCTGCCGACGACCAGAATTTTGGGTTTCTTCATTTGCCGTTTCTTTCCTTTCATGCCGAATATCCGGCGCTGCGCCGCCCTTCGGTCCGCGTCGTTTGGCCGGCGCCGAAGCATGGCGCTCTCATTGCCGCGCAGCGCATGCGGCCGCCCGCCGCCCCCGAGAAACCGCCGCGCGGCTTTCCCTGTTTTTTTATGATACCACAAATTCATCGGAAAAACAATCCCGCGCCGGGCGCGCGCACCGGCAAAAGCGGCGTGTTTATTATCATTATTTTTGGATGTTTTTTATCATTTTTCACTGATTTACAAAACCGCGCTAAAATGTTATGATGTGTAAGATACCGTGCCGCCGTCCGGCATGGCGCAAATTCCCCGCCTTGGAGGGTCTTTCTTTATGTTCAAGCGAAAAAGCAATTTCGACTGGAAATCCTTTATCAAAAGCGTCGCCGTCATCGCCGTACCGGTCGCTCTGCAAAACCTGCTGACCACAACGGGCAGCATGGTCGATACCGTCATGATCGCGTCGCTGGGGGAAACCAGCGTGGGCGCGGTCGGCCTGTGCGCCCAGTTTTCCTCGCTGATGTTCGCGGGCTACTGGGGCTTTGTGGGCGGCGGCATGCTCTTTTTTTCGCAATATTGGGGCGCAAAGGATCACGACGGCATCTGCCGCTCCTACGGCATGACGCTCTGCTGCATGATGCTGGTAGCGCTGCTCTTTGGCAGCGCAGCGGTGTTTTTCCCCGAAAAAATCATGTTCGTGTATACCGACAAGCCCGCCATTCAGGCCATTGGCGCGGAATATCTGCGCATCGTCGGCTGGGCCTATCCGCTGCAGATCTTCTCCATGGCCATGAGCGCGCTGCTGCGCTCCACCGAGCGCGTAAAGCTGCCCATGTACGGCGCGCTCGCCTCGGTGCTTACCAACATTGCGCTTAACCTGCTGCTGATTAACGGGTACTGGGGCTTCCCGGCGATGGGCATCCGCGGCGCGGCGGTAGCGACGGTATGCGCCGCGGTCGTGAACGCTGCGGTCATCTGGGTGCTGGCCGCCGTCAAGCGTCACCCGCACCTGTTCCAATTCCGCCGGCATTTTTGCTGGACGCGCGAAACGCTGCGCGCATACCTGCGCAAATGCTTCCCCATCATCTGCAATGAGGTGCTCATCGGCGTGGGCAACATGGTCATCAACATGGTGCTGGGACGGCAGTCCGAGCAGGCCATCGCCGCAACCGCCGTCTTCCGCACGCTCGAAGGGCTGGTCATCGGCTTTTTCGCCGGCTTTTCCAACGCCTCGTCCGTATTGGTCGGCAAGGCGGTGGGCGCGGGCGAGCTGGAACGGGCGGACGCCTGCGCCAAGCGCCTGGTCTATATGTGCGGCGGCTTTATTCTGCTGTGCTGTTTGGGCATCTTCGCCGCGCACAGGCCGCTGCTGACGGCCATGAGCCTCTCGGGCGAATCGTATACCATCGGCGTGGGCATGCTGGCCGTCTACTGCGTGGCGGCGGTCATCCGCATGTGCAACTGGGTGCAGAACGATACCTTCCGCGCCGCCGGCGACGCTGCGTTCGGCACCATTCTGGAAATCACCTTTATGTACGCAATGGTGCTGCCCTGCGTATACCTGACGGGCATGCGGCTGCAGGCGGCGTTCCTCATCATCTTTGCCTGCTGCTATATCGACGAACCGATTCGCTTCATTCTGATGCACTGCCACCTGTATTCCGGCAAGTGGATCCGCCCCGTCACGCCGCAGGGCAAGGACGCGCTGCCGGCCTTCCGTCAGGCGCGGGCCAAGCGCCGCGGGGCAAAAATGTAATACGCCGCCCAAAAGGGATTCTTCAAACGAAGAACCCCTTTTTTCTGCGTGTCGGAAAACTACGGTTTCAACACGCGCTCTGCAGGACAAGGCTGCGGAAATGATTTTGCTTCGCTGCCGCTCTGCCCCCGCCCGGCGCAACCGGGCGATACGAACAAAAAGGAAGGGACGGCAGCCCTTCCTTGGATCCCGCAGGCATGAGCGCGGCTTTGGAGGCATCCTGTTTCATCCGCGCGGCTCAGCCTTTTCCCTCCAACGCCTCCATGCACTGGTACAGGCGCTCGAGCTCGTCTTCATTATAGTATTGCAGAATAATCTTGCCGTGCTTTCTGTTGCCGCGAATCTGGGTGCGTACGCCGAAGGCGTCGCGCAGACGGCTTTCCATATCCTGCAATTCCAGCGGCAGCGGTCTGGGCTCGGGCTTTGCTCTGGGCATGGGCGCAGGCTGCGCCGCCAGCTTTTCCAGCGCGCGCACGCTCAGCCCCTCCTGCACCGTACGCTCGGCCAGCGCAAGCTGCAGCTTCTCATCCTCCAGCCCGGCCAGAACGCGCGCATGTCCGGCGGAAAGCTTTCCCGCCGTCACCTGCGCCTTCACGGCCTCCGGAAGGCTAAGCAGCCGAAGCAGGTTCGCCACCGCGGGGCGGGATTTTCCCAGCCGCTTCGCCGCCTTTTCCTGCGTATAGCCGCACCGGTCCATCAGCTGGCGCACGGCCGCCGCCTCTTCAATGGCGTTGAGATCCTCGCGCTGAATATTTTCAATCAGCGCCGCCTCCATTTGCTCCTGCGGCGTAAAATCGCGCACGATGCAGGGAACGCTCGTCAGCCCGGCAAGCCGCGCCGCCCGAAAGCGCCGCTCGCCCGCCACGATCTGGTAGCGTCCTCCGCGCTCGATCACCAGCAGCGGCTGCAGAACGCCTGCTTCCTTCATCGATTCGGCCAGCGCCTGCAGCGCTTCCTCGTCAAATTCGCGGCGCGGCTGCTCGGGGTTGCGGTCCAGCTCTGTGATGGCGATCATGCTGACGGTATTTTGCAAATCGTTGTCTTCGGGCAGCAGGGCGTCCAGCCCCCGGCCCAGCCCGGTTTTCTTCATGCTTTCATCCCTCTGTTGGCGTGATTGTTCGTTGCGCCGCAGACGATGCGAACGCGCTTCCTTAACGGTTGCGGCGAATAACCTCCTGCGACAGCGCCATATAAGCCTCCGTTCCCGTGCTGCGCGGGTCATAACGGTGAATGGGCATGCCGTGGCTTGGCGCTTCTCCCAGCCGCACGTTGCGCGGAATCGTGGTAGAAAACACCTTGCCCCTGAAATGCTTTTTGACCTCCGCCACCACCTGCAGGCCAAGGTTCGTGCGCCCGTCCAGCATCGTCAGCAGCACGCCCTCGATTTCCAGCCCGGGATTCAGGCCGCGTTTGACGCGCTGCACGGTGTTCATCAGCGCCGTTACGCCCTCCAGCGCGTAATATTCGCACTGAATCGGAATCAGGATGCTCTGCGCGGCCGTGAGCGCGTTAATCGTCAGCAGCCCAAGCGACGGCGGACAATCAATAATCAAAAAATCAAACTGCGCCTTCACGGCCTCCAGCGCCGCGCGCATGCGGTATTCGCGCCGCTCCAGACCAGCCAGCTCCAGCTCCGCCCCGGCCAGCCGAATGTCCGCCGGCGCGACGAGCAGCGTCGGCTGCTTTGTTTTTTCCAATACGCTTTCCAGCGGGCATTCGCCCAGCAGCGCCTCGTACACCGTCTTTTTTCCCGCCTTCACGTCCAGCCCGCTGCTGGCGTTGCCCTGCGGATCCATATCGACAAGCAGTGTGCGCCGCCCGGCCTCCGCCAGACATGCCGCAAGGTTCACCGCCGTAGTGGTCTTCCCTACGCCGCCCTTTTGATTGGCAATGCAAATGATCTTTCCCAACGCTAAAACCCTCTTCTTACCGTATATGACGCCGGCCCGTACGCCCGGCACGTACCGGCTGCATCGGATCGACGCGACCCCAAGCAAGCTTTTCCGCCATGCAGGAACGACCGCCAAATGCTCCGAAAGCGCCCGCCGGCAACTGGGAAAACGCGCGCTACAGCAGCCATCCGCGCAGGCGGAAGGGCGGGTAGCAGCCCTTGGCTACCGTCGCGATGGTCGCCAGCTCCTCCTTTGTCTGAAGCGCCTGAAAGCGTGTGTAAAGCGTCCGCAGCGCAGACAGACTGGAACAGCGCAGCGAATAATCGCGCAGAAATTGCAAATGCGCCGCATCCGCCGGAAAACGCGCAAAAACAAGCCCCATCAGCTCATCCGCCATGGCGGAAAAATCCTCCACCCGAATGCGCACCCACGTATCGTCCGGAAGCCGCGCCAGCATCGTGCCCCGCGTCGCGTCGCGAATGGCGCAAAAGAGCAGGCTGTCCATCTCTCCGGCCAGCCGCTCGGGATCGGCGCGCAACGAAAAGGCGTTGAGCCAAACGGTCAGGGCGTCCATCTGCGCGTCCAGCGCGGACGTCAGCGCTGTGCCGAGCCAAGGCCGCAGCGTATTTTCCACCTGTGCCCGTGCGATCATTCGCCCGCCCCCCTTGCATTCAAAAAGATACCACACAATGAAGGGTTTGTCCAGTAAAGGCGAAGAAAAATCAGAGTCGGGCGCAGGCCGGCAGGCAACGCACGCGCCAAAACATAATGTATATTTATTCGTATACTGTATTTTCATTCATCAGTCCCTCCATGCGCAGTCCATGTCTTGTGGTGCGCCTGCCGGGGCTATACCATCGGTAGATCGGCGGAAGTTATCAACAGCCCGGCGGCATGCAAAGCGCCGACTCCAAGAAAAAAAGGGCGAAAACCCCTTGAAAATGCGCTCTCAATCTGCTATGATAAGCATGTGGTTGAAAACGAGAGAGTTTTCCACAAAAGTTATCCACACCCTGCGGATGGCTTTTCTTCGGCAGGTGTTATTTTTTCCGCCCTGCGCGGCAAAACGAAAAATACAAACATGCAAAAGTCATGCATAAGAAGCGGAGCGAGCAACGGTGAACAAACAAATGATCTGGGATGAGGCATGCGCGGTCATGCGTTCGGAATTGACGCAGGTTTCCTTCAACACGTGGATCGGCTCCGGCCTGCGTCCGCTGGGCTGCTCGGGCGACCAGTTCTTCATCGAAGCGGTCACGCCCTTTTATCACCAGTACATCGTGCCGCGCTTCTCCGTGCTGATTAGCAATTCGCTTTCGCAGGTTGTGGGCAAGCCGATGGAGGCCGTTATCCTCACGCCTGCGCAGGCGGACGAATACCGCGAGGGCGTGGTGCCGGAGGAAAAGCCTGCGGACAATTCCTCGCTGAATCCCAAGTATACCTTCGACACCTTCGTCGTGGGCAACAACAACCGCTTCGCGCACGCCGCGGCGCTGGCCGTGGCGGAATCGCCCGCCGACGCATACAACCCGCTGTTCATCTACGGCGGCGTGGGGCTGGGCAAAACCCACCTGATGCACGCCATCGGGCATTATATGCTTTCCCAAAAGCCGACGCTGCGCATCAAATACGTCACCAGCGAAGTGTTCATGAACGAAATGGTCAATTCGCTCAACAAAAAAACACAGGCCGAGTTTCGGGAAAAATACCGCAACATCGACGTGCTGATGGTGGACGATATTCAGTTTCTCACCGGCAAGGTGGGCACGCAGGAGGAGTTTTTCCACACCTTCAACGCCCTGCATTCCGCCGGGAAACAGATCGTGCTGTCCTCCGATAAGCCGCCCAAGGAAATCGCCAAGCTGGAGGAGCGGCTGCGCAGCCGCTTCGAATGGGGGCTGATCGCGGACATCGGCAAGCCCGATTTGGAAACGCGCGTCGCCATTTTGCAAAAAAAGGCGGAGGACGAGCTGCTCACCGTCGATCCCGCCATCCTGACCATGATCGCCGAGCGCGTATCCAGCAATATTCGTGAATTGGAGGGCTGCCTGACGCGGCTGGTGGCCTATTCCTCGCTGACCGGGCGCAAGATCGATCAGGCGCTGGCGGAGGAGGCGCTCAAGGAAATCTTCGCCCGCAGCGAGCCGCGCCATGTCACCTGCGAGGACGTTATGGAGTCCGTCGCCACATATTACAACGTCACCGTCAGCGACCTGAAAAGCCCGCGCCGCAACCGCGAGGTCGCCGTGCCGCGCCAGATTGCGATGTATATCGCGCGCGAGATTGTCGGCGCGCCGCTGACCATGATCGGCGATTGCTTCGGCGGGCGCGACCATTCCACCGTCAATCATGCCTGCCAGAAGGTGGCGTCGGACATCAAATTTTCCCCCGCGCTGAACAATCTGGTCAGCGATTTGATGCAGCAGCTTCAGGAACGCTGAGCGCCGAAGCGCCTTTCCGCCGCCCCAAAAGCAAAATTCAAACGCAGCAACGCTCCGCCGCACGAGGCACGATTGCCTTGGCGCAGCGGAGCGTTTTGTTCTATTATTATTTCCCGTTTCGGCAGCTTTTGAGCAAAGCTGCCGCAAGGCGCTTGAACGCTTCCCTACGGCTTTCCGCCCGCAAAAGCGTCAGGCGGCGCGCGTCAGGCGCTTGATCCAGCGATCGCCGCGCACCCGCAAAAAGGCCGGCACGCACTTGAAGCACTGATCGGCGTTCAGGCAGATAATCACCGCGACGGGCGGCCAATGCCAGACAAACGCGCCCAGCAGCGACAGGGGCATAACGATCCCCCAAATGCTGATTAGATCAAGCCACAGCACAAAACGCGTATCGCCCCCGCCGCGGATAATGCCGGTGTTAACGGACATCTGATAGGACATGGTGAAGAGCACAACGCTTTGGATGACCATATACGCATCCGCCAGCGCGCGGGTTTCATCCGATACGCGGTAAACACGCAAAAGCGGGCGCCGCAGCGAGAGCATCATCAGGGCAAGCACCGCGCCGATGCACAGAAACATCGCCTGCAGCGTACGGGAATATTCCCTGACCTTTCCGATATCGCCCGTGCCGACGGTGCGCCCGATCATCACCGAGGCAGCGGACGCCGCGCCGACCGCCGTCACCTTCAGCAGCAGGAAAACGGTAGAGGAAATGGACTGCGCGGAAATAGCGCTGTCGCTCATGTGCCCCAGAATCACGGTCTGCAGCGCATTGGAAACGCCCCACAGCGCCGATGTAATCAGCACCGGCGTTCCCACGCGCAGCACATCGCGCAGCATGGCGCGATCGATCCTGCGATAATCGCGCAGGTGAATATCCAGCGTTTTTTCGCGGCGGAACATATGAACCGCCACAATCACGCACTCCGCCGCGCGCGCCGCCAGCGTGCCGACCGCCGCGCCGCGCACGCCCATTTCCGGCGCGCCCAGCCGCCCGAAAATCAGCAAATAATTGATGGCGACATTCAGACACAGCGAAATAATCGAAACGCGCAGCGCGATGCGAACGGATTCCACCATGCGCATCGTGCCCAGCATCAGCGCGGTCAGGGCGAAGAAGGGATAGCTAAAGCGAACGATGCGCAAATAATCCACGCCCTGCGCGATGAAGGCTTCATTGGGCGTAAAGATCCGCAGCGCCGGCCGGGAAAACACGCTCACCAGTACAAAAAGCACGACCGCCAAAGCGGTCTCCAGCCGCAGCCCGATAGCGGACAGGCGGCGAATCTCCGCCACGCGCTTTTGCCCCCAATACTGCGTCCCCAGCACCAGCAGGCCGTTGGTCACGCCATAAACCAATTGCTGATACACAAACTGAATCTGGTTCACGGCGGCCACGCCGGAGAGCGCCTCCTCCGAATACGCGCCCAGCATCATGTTATCCGCCAGGTTGACGCTCAGGATCACCGCCTGCTCCAGCATCAGCGTCAGGCACAGCCGCAGAAAGGATTGATAAAACGCGCGATCCCGCGTCAGCCATTTTCCGCCGCTCATTCCGTCTCCCTCTGCCCGCGATAGCGAAGCAGCCCGCCGATAATCGACGCGAGCGTAATGCATTCGCACAGCACGCCGCCGACCGAGCCGTTGATCCAATTATACACAAGCCAAACCGGCGAGGAAATAAGGCCCAGCATACGAATGGCGCGCGCGCTGCCGACGTAGTAGGCGATCGTCATCGCGGTCATGCCGATCACCGGCAGCAGATTGAGCAGCAAATTGCCCGGCGTGGGCTGCACGCCAAAGCAGGCGAACAGCAGCGCGTAATAAACGATATACGCCGCCTCAAAGCCGACGACCCAGCCGACGCTGTCCGCATGCGTCTTTTCCTTATAAGCATATACCAGCGCGCGCAGCATCCCCAGCAGATTCATCACCGCGCCCGTCGCCGCGCCCAGCATGCCCATATGCACGGTAAAGAGCAGCGTTCCCGCCATCTGCATCAGCATAATGCGTCGGGAAGATTTGCCCTGATAGGACAGGATGTTGAACGCCATGGCGATAATTCCGATCATTTGCACAACCAGCTGCATTTTCTTTTCCTCTTTCCGGCGCAGCAGCGCGCCGATTGCCCGTCTTTGGAAAGCGCGCCTATCATACCACATCCCGGAGTGGCTTTCAATCCGGCTTGCGTTTCAAAATGGGATGGCTCGTGTTTCGAAATATGACAGCCCCGCGCTCCCTGCCGTAAACGGCCAAAGAGCAGCGGTTTGATGGCGGACAAAATGCCCGATTCGCTTGGGAAGCAGGCTCCCCCAGCGAAAGAGAATACAACGCTAGGCTCACCCGCCGCCGGGCAAAAAGGCTTCTGCCCGCCTGCGCTTGCCTTGCGTATTTACAAGTATAGATATTCTATGGTATAATATGGTTATCATGCCACTATCAGAAAGGGTGAAATAAACATGAAATCTTGGTACAAACGAGGAATCGGCCTGCTGCTGGTCTCGGCGCTGTGCCTGACGCTGGCGGTCAGCCTGACGGGGTGCGCGCAGAGCGACGAAGGAAAATACAAGCACGCGCAAAGCCTTCTGACGAAGGGAGCATATGCGCAGGCGGCGGCGCTGTTCGAAGAAATCACAAGCTATGAGGACGCGGCCAAGTGCGCGGTCTATTGCCGCGCGTGGGAGGCCTATGAGCGGGGCGAAATCAGCGATGCAATCGCTACCTTCGAATATCTGGGCGATTTTAAGGATTGCACCATGGTGATTCAGTATCTTTGGGGCATGCGCTATGAAGCTGCCGGGGATTATGAAAAAGCGATAGAAGCCTTTGAAAAGAATCCATTTTATAAGGATAGTAAGGCGCACATCAAAACGTGTCAGGAGCTTATTGAAGAACGAGAGCCTCATCGTTTTTCTGCCGTTGGTCAGATAAGCGAAGGATTTTCCCCTGTGAAAAAGGACGGAAAATGGGGGTTTATCAATACAGCTGGAAAGGAAATCGCCCCATGCCAATACGACGAAGTGTGGAGCTTCAACGAAGGTTTAGCGCGTGTGAGGAAGGATAAGGAATATGGCTTCGTAGATACAACCGGGAAGGAAGTCGCCCCTTGCCAATATGACGAAGCATGGGATTTCAGCGAAGGCTTGGCGTGCGTTGAGATGGACGGAAAACGAGGCTTCATTGATAAGACTGGAAGGGAAATCATCCCATGCCAATATAGCTGGGCTCTTTCTTTCAGCGAGGGCTTGGCATGCGTGAGTAAGGACGGAAATAGCAGCTATATTGATACGACAGGGAAAGAAGCCATCCCTTGGAAATATAGCTACGCCAATTCTTTCCACGAAGGCTTGGCGAAGGTGCAGAATAACGGGAATAGCTACTTCATTGATAAGACCGGGAAGAAAGCCGTCTGGTACTGGCGTCAATATGACATTGTCGATTCTTTCAGTGAAGGCTTGGCACATGTGGATCAATACTATCTATCAGGCTATATTGATACGACGGGAACAGAAGTTATCCCATGCCAATATCGCTCTGCCGAGCCTTTCAGCGAAGGCTTGGCGTGCGTGAAGAAAGACGGGAAATGGGGTTTCATTGATACGACGGGAAAAGAGGTCATCCCGTGCCAGTATGACGATCCTGATTCTTTCAGTGAGGGCTTGGCGCGCGTGAAGAAGAACGGGAAATGGGGCTTTATTGATATGACAGGGACGGTAATCGTTCCGCGTCAATATGACGCTGCCGATTCTTTCAATGAAGGCTTAGCGAAGGTGCGGAAGGACAGAAAATACGGCTTCATTGATCCGAACGGCAAGGAAGTAATTCCCTGCGAATACGACAGTGCAGCCTACGGCGAGGGATACTTTGTGTTAATCAAAGACGAATACCTGACCATTTGGGACAAGGATTTGAACAGAATATTCTAAGGCGTTATCCAAGGAATATCCAAACAGCAGGCCGCCCGATTGGGCGGCCTTTGCTATCGGAAAAGTCGCAGTCGAGCCTGCAGGACGCAAAAAAGGCGTTGAAGCCTTGCAGACTGTCGAAAAAGTTTTTGCGACAGTCTGCAAATGCAAGACCGCTAAAGCGGTCTTGCATTTGAAACATCATTTTCCTGTAAGCCTACGGCTTACGGTCGGAAAATGATAGCGGAAGCGGTCGTTCCTATCGCTCCTCGAACCGGCAAATCCGTTTCTGCGGATGAAATAATGAAGGGGTTGCGACCCCTTCCTTCATCCCCGGAGCTTTAACGAGACTTTTTTTGACAGGCCGAAAGGCGTTGATGCCTTCTTTTTCATTCGTATCGTCCGGCGTTGCCGGAGGAAAAGGCGCGCAAAGTCTTACGCAGCAAAATCATTTCCGCGCCTTGGCAAGCCGGATGAAGCGCCCTGCACGCTTCTTTCGCCTTTTCATATTTTTTCACGCCCGTGCGCCGCCTTTTCCTAAAGCGCTGCGAAAGCAGCTTTTCCCCCGCGCCGCGCCAAAGCGCGTGTCCCCATACAGTTTTTGACACGCAGAAATGAAGGTCTTTCCCCTTTCATGCATTCCAGCGCTTTAGCAAGGTTTTCTCTTCAGCATAAAAAAGAACCCGAGAACATCTCGGGCTCTTCCTCCGAACCCTTTCAGGCCGGAGCATATGGAGGCGCAATCCAGAATCGAACTGGAGAATAAAGGTTTTGCAGACCTTCGCCTTACCGCTTGGCTATTGCGCCTTAAAAAATGGAGCGGTAGACGAGGCTCGGACTCGCGACCTCCACCTTGGCAAGGTGGCGCTCTACCAACTGAGCTACTACCGCTGGTGCCTTGGGGCGGAATCGAACCACCCACACTGTGATTTTCAGTCACATGCTCTACCAACTGAGCTACCAAGGCAAGTATGGCGACCCGGAAGGGGCTCGAACCCTCGACCTCCAGCGTGACAGGCTGGCATTCTAAACCGACTGAACTACCGGGCCATGATCCTGGTGGGAACAACAGGGCTCGAACCTGTGACCCTCTGCTTGTAAGGCAGATGCTCTCCCAGCTGAGCTATGCTCCCCCGCCGTGCACCGTCTGTGCAGCACATTTTATATAATACCGCATGCGGCGGATTTTGTCAAGCGGTATTTTGGCTTTTTGCCGACAAATTTTATACTTTTTTTCAGCGCGGGGGTGCGCTGGCCCCAAATGCGGCAAGAAATGCAGTAAAATGCGAAAGCGCCGGGCGTTTTCGCCGCGCTATAATACATCTTGGCCAACAGCCGCAAAAGGAATGAGACTTGGGCGCCGATCCGCTATTGTTGAGTTAGGGTGCCACCGCACAATTCGGCGGCGCCTTGGGCAAAAACAAGAAAAACGGAGGAGGCTCAAGCCGCATGCGCGTTGCAGCCCAAGATATGAGATTCCGCTGCGCCCTGATGAAATATGCGAAGAAGCACGGCGTTGCACAAGCCGGCCGTAAGCACCATAAAGGGAGGGCGTACATGTATGCTATCTCATTTTGAAACTGCGACAATATACCATTGCGGCCAATAATACTGCGAATCGTATCTGGCGTTAGCTCGTAAACGGTATTGCGCAAGCGATCCATGACGTCATCCAACGTATGAAGCACTTCATTCCGAAAGCCTCGATTTCGGATCTCATGCTTCAGTGATTTCCCGGATACTTTTTCCGCACATATTCTTCCAATCCAACTCTTTTGAACTCGCTGATCTAATGACTGATCCGGTCTCTGGAAATATCCGGTTTCCCTGATATTTCAGGACTGCTTCCTCCCCCTATCGCGGCATCCAATCGCTTCAGGCGTTTTGATATTCGTTTATTCTGCGTTTTTCCGGCTTGTCTGTCGACTGCCCTCTCTATACGGCCGTGATGAAGCGACCCTGCCGCCGTCAACCTGCAGCTGGAGGTGTGGCGGCGCCACTCTTCGACACGCCTTTCGCCAGCTGCAACCTCTTTCTCGATTGCGCCGGCGCAGCAAAGATCCTTCCTCTTTTCTATCCCACACAGCCATGCGACGTCGCGAAACGTGGAAACGCGTCTCTGGGCGCTTACGGCTTCTGGCGATTGGGCAGCCGCACGCCCACGCGCGTGCCTTCGCCCGGCGCGGACTGCGCGGACAAGCCGTAGCGCGCGCCAAAGTGCAGCTTGATGATGCTGTTGACGTTATAGATACCCAAATGTCCCCCTGCCTCGCGCGCGTCGCCGCGGTTAATCGCCTCCACAAACTCGGGCGGCATGCCGCGGCCGTTATCCGATACGAAGACGGTAATCACCTCCGCATCGCCCTCCGTCCAGATCTTGATAAAGCCGTCCTCCATGTCGCTCACACCGTGCAGCAGGGCATTTTCCACGATCGGCTGCAAAACAAGCTTGGGCACCATGCAGCGCTGAAATTTTTCCTCCACGGCAATCTCGCAGGTGAACCTGTCCTCAAAGCGAATAGACTGAATGTCGATATAGCGCTCAACCAGCTCCAGCTCCTCCTCCAGCGAGACAAAATCATTACCCGAAATGCCTGCGCGCAGCAGCGAAGCCAGATCGGCCGCCAGCGTCGCAACCTCCGGCGCCTGATGCGTGATGCCCATCCATTTCATGGAGTCGAGCGTATTATATAGAAAATGCGGGTTCAGCTGTGCCTGCAGCATACGCAGCCGCGTATCGTTCAGCTCCTTTTCATGCTGCACGGAGCGGCGCAGGTTTTCCTGATAGCCCGCCATCATGCGGTTAAAGTTATCGTTCAGGCGTCCCAGCTCATCCTCGCGCCCGTCGGGCAGCCGCAGCGCAAAATTTCCCCGCTGCGCCTCAGCCATCGCCTCGCTCATTTCCCGCACAGGCCGCGCCAGATGCCGGCTGAGCACCCAGCCGCCCCACATGCACAGTGCAAAGCAAAGCAGCCCTACCAATGCGGTAACCAGTGAAAACGTCGTCAGAACGCTTTGCGTGAAAACGTGCGGCTGCTGCAGAATCAGGTAAAAGCCCGAGGAATCCAGCCGCGCGGCATGAAAATTACATTCGCCGCCCGTTCCGGTCAGCGCCGCACCGGTTAAAAGCTGTTCACGCAGCGCCTGCGATATCTTCGCGGCCTGCGTCGCCTGCACCGCGTACAAAAGACGCCCCTGCGCGCCAAGGAGCAGCAGGTTGTCCGTCTCGCCGCAGCAGTCCGAAAGCAGCGCGTCCAGCTGCGCCGAATCCACCGTCGCCACCAAAAAGCCGCTTTCCTCCACGGCACAGGCCATGGAAAACGCCGCGTCGCCCGACGCCGCATAAATAACATCCGGCGCTGCGCCCGCCGCACTGCGCAGCACACCCCAATCAAGCGGCAGCCTTTCCGCGGCCGCCGCATCGTTCACGGCGCACAGGCGAACGCCCTGCGCGTCGTACAGTGAAAAATGCGCTTCGCCGTATACATCTGACAGCCCGGAAAACAGCGCCCGGTACAGCGCCAGATCCGGTGCGCGCGTTTTCAGCGCACGCCGCACCGCGTCTGACTGCGCAATCAAACGCAGCCGCTCGCTCAGCCGCGCCGTCTGATTCGAAAGGCGGCTCACCGCCTCCCCCAGCCCGGTCTGCGCCTGTGCGCTGCGCTGCCCCTCCACGCGGTCGACCAGCAGCGGCGTCAGCGCCACGTTCATCATCAGCAGCGGCAAGAGCGCCACCAGCAGCACCGTAGCGAAAATTCGCGTGGTAAAGGATCGCCGGACGGTATGCTTCATTGCGGCTGCCCTCCCCCTACGCAGGCGGCAAAGCAGGCAAGCACCTCGGATTGCCGCGCGCTCGCCCATGCGATGTCATAGTCGCACAGGCGCGGCGCATCCTGCGCATCCACGCTCAGATAATCCGCTGAAAGCACGGGACGGCGATACAGCATTTCGCTCAGGCGGCCCTGCACATCCGCGCCGAGCACAAAATCAATGAACATCCGCGCGTTCTGCGGGTGCTTCGCGCCGCGCAGTAGCGCTACGCCGTCCGGCACGGCGCTGGTGCCCTCCTCGGGATACGCCATGGCCACGTCCGCGCCCGCCGCAATGGCCTTGCGCGCCGTTTCCTCCAGCGTCACGCCCAGCAGATACTGCCCGGCTGCCACTGCGCCGACCACCTCGCCCGAGCCGCTCAGCATTCGGCCATCCAAATTATCCACAAACGCGGCAATCAGCGCTTCCTTTTCTCCCGGAAGACACTGCAGCATGGTCGCCAGCGCAGTATAGCTCGACCCGGAAACGGCCGGATCGGCAAAGGCAATTTGCCCACGCCAGCGTGGCGAAAGCAAATCCGCCCAGCCGGTCGGAGGCGTCTCAACCAGCCGCGGTTGATAAATCAGCACCAGCGGCAGCGAGGAAAAGGGCGCAAAATTGCCCGACGGCCTGTAGGACGCGTCCACGCGCGCCAGCGCTTCCCCATCGTATGACAGGAAATAGTCCTGATAGGCCTGCAGGCTTTCCACACCGCCGCCGAACATCAGATCCGCGCCCGCCGTTCCGTCCTCACGCGCAATGCGGGCAAGCAGCTCGTTCGTGCCGCCCGTTTCCACCTGAACCCATATGCCCGTGCGGCGCTCGAATTCCTCGATGATGGCGGGGTACACATCCGCCTTGTGAGAGGTATAGACGACCAGCCGCTTCTCCTCCGGAACCGCTTCGCGCGCCTGCCGCGCGTCCGCGCAGCCCGCCAGCGTCAGGCAGAGCAGCAGCGCCAGCGCTATGCGCCCTTTCTGCATACAACCTTCTCCTTTGTCCCCTTCCGCGGCGCGTCAGGGCAGATGCTCAAACAGGTTTCCGCCCCGTTCATCCTCGCCGACCGTGGAGGCGTACAGCCCGAAACGGTTGTTGGCGTAGGGGCCGGAATCCTCCACCCGCAGGCCGTTGCTCCTTTGCGACGCATGACATGCGAAGGCGGCCTTGGCCACGTCGAACGCGGTTTTCCCGCCAAACGCCGCGAGCGGCTGCCGCCAGTCGAACACCGATTCATCCTTCGCATACAAATGCAAATACAGCTTTCGAACCTGCCACGGCGCGCCCGACTCCGGCATATAATCCGCCTGCGCGGCCAGATCAAAGCAGCGAATGGCCGCGTCGGCGCAAACGCGATGCGCGCCGTGCCCGTATTCGCCGCGAATATCGTGCGTCAGCAGCACATCCGGCTGATAGCGGCGAATCAGCGCCGTCACATAGGAAAGCACCGGCTCGCGCCCCCAGAAGCTATAGCTGTCGCCGAGCGAATGATTCTTAATATCCTTGAACGCGCCCATGTGCGGATAGCTTCGCACGCCGCACGTCCACAGGCCGTCGAGCAGCTCGTTCCGGCGGCAGGGCGTTTGATCCGTCAGATAGCAGACGATCACGTTTTTCTTTTCCTGCGCGGCGTAATAGGGAATAACGCCGCCGAAAAAGAGCAGCTCGTCGTCCGCATGCGCCGAAAGCACCATCAAATCGGCCTTGCCCTCAAAGGGCTGCCAATCCTGCACCCATTCCGGCGTTTCCCCCGCGCCCAGCACAAACAGCCGCGCGATAGAAAACAGGCCGGTATCCGCCGGCTCAATGCGAAGGTGCGCAAGCCCCGGCAGCGCGACATAGCTGTTTACATAGCCGCGGTTATCGGTCAGCGCCTCGCGCCATGCGCCGTCCGCCCCCGGCGACAGCACGCGATACGGCGCGGCAACGCCCGAAAAGCAGATATACAGTCCAAAGCAGGGCGATTCCTCCGGCGTTCGTATTTCCAGATACCGCCCGGTATAATACGTCAGGTACGACGCGTCGCGAAGGTTTTCCTTTCCCTTCGCGCCGGGCGCGGCAGTCACGACGCAGCGGCCGGTGATATCCGCCGCCGTTTCCGCCCATGCTTCGCCCATCGGCGCGATAAGCAGCGCCGCCAGCAGCGCCAGCAAGATTCTTTTCATGGTATTTTTCCTCTTTATCAATGGCCGACGGGAGATGAAAAAACGACGGCTGGGAAAAGGCGCAGGCAGACGGCGCCGTTGAATTCCGAAATAGCATCCGTTTGCGGAAGGGGGAACCGCTTCTTGACTCCTGAAGCGATTCCCCCGCGATCCGTCTTCTGCGCTTTTTCACAGCCCCTGCGGCGCTTGCCTGCGTTGCTTCACGCGGTTCATTCCGCCCGCTTGGGCTTGCGCGCGCGGGGCTTCTTTTCATTTGACCCGGCAGGCGCTGCATCCGCCTTGGCCTTACGCGCGCGCGGCTTGGGCGCGTTTCGCCCAGCAGCAGGCTTTTTCTCCTCGGCGGCCTCGGGGCGCTTGAGGTCGCGCGCCATATCCTGATACAGGGACAGGTACACCTGCGCGGAATGCTCCCACGAGTAATCGCCGGTCATAGCGCGATGCTGCAGCATATGCCAGACAGGCTTATCCTGACGGTAGAAATACAGCGCGCGGCGAATGGTAAAGAGCATATCATGCGCGTTATAATTAAAGAAGGTGAAGCCGTTCCCCGCGCCGTTGGCCTCGTTATAGGAAAGCACGGTGTCGCGCAGGCCGCCCGTTTCGCGTACAACCGGCAGCGTGCCATAGCGCAGGGCGATCATCTGGCTCAGGCCGCAGGGCTCAAACTGCGAGGGCATCAGGAAAATATCCGCGCCGGCGTAGATGCGCTTAGCCAGCGCGCCGTCCATCCGGAAGCGCGCGGCGACGCGGCCGGGATAGCGCTGCTCCGCCCAGCTGAACAGGTTCACATACCGCGCGTCGCCCATGCCCAGCACCGCCAGCTGAACGTCCTCCTCCATGATCTCGCCAATCACGCGGTCGATCAAGTCCAGCCCCTTTTGATTGCTCAGGCGGCTGATGACGGCGATGATCGGGGTATCGGGCGCGGAGGCAAGGCCCAGCTCCTCCTGCAGGGCGCGCTTGCACGCCGCCTTACCGCCCATATCCTCCGCGCCATAATGCGCCGGAATGCATGGATCGGTCGCCGGGTTATACTCGTGCACGTCGATGCCGTTGAGCACGCCGGTCAAGTGCGCGCTCCGCGCGCGAAGCAGGCCGTCCATGCGTTCGCCGTAATAGGACGTCTGAATTTCCTCGGCGTAGGAGGGACTGACCGTGGTAATCTCATCGGCGTAAACCAGCCCGGCCTTCATGAAATTCGCGCAGCCGTAGCATTCCAGCTTGTCGTTGGTAAACACATCGTCGCCAAGCCCCAGCACATCCTGCACCTCGGGAATGCCGAAAATGCCCTGATACTGCAGGTTGTGAATGGTAAACACCGTACGGATAGGTGCGAAGAAGGGCAAATGCTGATACTGAATACGCAGCAGCGCGGGAATCATGCCGCTTTGCCAATCGTTGGCGTGGATGATATCGGGCTGAAACTGCAGCAGCGGCAGGGCGTTGAGCACGGCGCGGCAGAAAAAGGCAAAGCGCTCATGCTCGTCGCCGCCCAAGCCGTAAATGTAGCTGCGCCCGAAATAATACTTATTATCGATGAAATAGAAGGTCACGCCGTCCCGCTCCAGCGCCTCAACGCCGCAGTACTGCCTGCGCCAGCCCAGCTCCACCTCAAAATCCAGCACATGGCGCATTTGAGCGGTATATTCCTGCGGAATCGCCTGATACAAGGGCAGCATGACGCGCACATCGTTTTCCTTCTTGGCCAGCGTGACTGACAGCGCGCCGACCACATCGGCCAGACCGCCCGTTTTGCAAAAGGGCACGCATTCGGACGCGGTAAACAAAATCTTCATGGGCACAAATACCTCCGGTGTTTATTTACGGTCTTCAGACGGTCATATTCTTTGCGATGACGATGGGGTAGCGGCGCGGGCTTTCCAGCCGCGTTCCGGGCAGGATGGTGACCTGCTTGTCCAGAATACAATGCTGAAGCTCCGCACCCGCATGAACGCAGCCGTCCTGCATGATGATGCTGTTGCGCACCACCGCGCCCTTTTCCACCCGCACGCCGCGGAAGAGAATGCTGTTTTCCACCGTGCCCTCCACCACGCAGCCGTCCGCCGCCATGCAGTTTTTCACATTTGATCCCGCCTCATACCGCGCGGGCATTTCGTCGCGCAGCTTCGTCCACACAGGGCGTTCGTTTGAGAAAAGACGGTTTCTGGTTTCCATGTTCAGCAGCTCCATCGAGCAGTCGAAATACGCCTGCACCGAATCAATATGCCACACGCGGCCCGTGTTTTCAAAGCTGCGAATCGCCAGCGAGCCGTCGGAAATCGCGTTCATCAGCAAATCGCGCGTCAGGTGATACTGCCCGCGGGAAACCGCGCGATCCACCAGATTAATCAGCAGCTCGCGCCGCACGCAGAAGGCCTCCATATACGTATAGGGCAGGCGCGGAATGGTCGGGTCAATTTCCAGCGCCGTCACGCGCCCGTCCGCGTCGATATCGATATACCGGCCCGCGCCGTTGCGCCGCACGCCCGGATCCTTGGTATACAGCAGCGTAATATCCGCGCCGGACGCTTCGTGCGAACGCACCATTTCATCAAACTGCGCGGTATAGAGCATATGCGTGTCGGTGATGACGACATAGCGCTCCTTGCTGCGGCGAAGATAATGCAGGTTGGAATGCAGCGCATCCAGAAAACCGGAATATACGCCCACGTTATCGCGGGTCATGAAGGGCGGCAGCATCACCAGCCCCGCGCGCTTGCCGTGCAGGTTCCATTCGCGGCCCGAGCCCAGATGATCCATCAGGCTGTTATAATTGCGCTGCATAATCACGCCCACGTTGCGCACGCCGCTGTTCACCAGCGAGGACAGCGGAAAATCAATCAGGCGGTAGCGGCACAAAATCGGCACGGCCGCAACGGCGCGCATGGTCGTCAGCTCGCGCAGCTGGTCGTCCCGATCGCCGGTATAGATAATTCCCATAATATTAGACAAAGCGATTCCCCTCCCCTCTTATTGCGCGGCGAACTGCTCGCCCGCGGCGACGACGGCGTTTTCGGGCACCACGGCGCCTTGGCCGACCACGGCAATCAGCCCCTGCTCCTCGCCCACACGCGCGCCCGCCTCCACCACGGCGTTTTCGGACACAATGGCGCGCACCACCTGCGCGCCCGCCTTGATGCAGGCGCCCGGCATAATCACCGAATCAATCACCCGCGCGCCCGCCTCCACCGTCACGTCGGAGGATAAAACGCTGTGCTCCGCCTCGCCGCGAATGACGCAGCCCTCCGTCGCCAGACAGTTCTCGACCCGCGCGCTTTGGTCGATATACTGCGGCGGATAGCCCATATTGCGCGCATAAATGCGGAATTTTTTGTCGTGCAGGTCAATCTCCGGCGCGGGCTTGAGCAGATCCATATTGGCCTCCCACAGGCTTTCGACGGTGCCCACGTCCTTCCAATAGCCGCTGAAGGAATAGGCCGTCATTCGCTGCCCGTCCCGAAGCATGGCGGGAATGATATTTTTGCCGAAATCGTTGCTCGATTCGGGGGTCTTTTCATCGGCGACGAGGTAGTGGCGCAGCTTTTCCCAGCTGAACACATACACGCCCATGGAGGCGTTGTTGGATTTGGGGTGCTTAGGCTTTTCCTCAAACTCGGTGATGTTGCAGTCCGCGTCGGTGTTCATAATGCCAAAGCGGCTTGCCTCCTCCCACGGCACCTGCCGCACGGCGATGGTCGCGTCCGCGCGGTGGGCGATGTGGTGCTCGATCATCGCGGCGTAATCCATTTTGTAGATATGATCGCCCGAAAGAATCAGCACGTAATCGGGCTGATACTGCTCGATAAAGGCCAGATTCTGATAAATGGCGTTGGCCGTTCCCTTATACCATTCGCCCGTCTTGCCCGTCTGATACGGCGGCAGCACGAACACGCCGCCGGAGACAAGATCCAGATCCCACGGCGCGCCGCTGGCAATATAGGCGTTCAGCTCCAGCGGCTGATACTGCGTCAGCACGCCCACCACATCGATGCCCGAATTGGAGCAGTTGGACAGGGGAAAATCAATAATCCGGTATTTGCCGCCATAGGGCACGGCGGGCTTGGCCATATGCCGCGTCAGAACCCCCAGGCGGCTCCCCTGCCCGCCCGCCAGCAGCATGGCCACACAGCGCTTTTTCTGCATCATGAACGCTTCCTCCCCAAACGATCGACCGCCTTATACGCGGACAGCCTTCTTACACGCTTGATATATTCGCGGTTTTTTGCATAATTCCTTTATACGGATTTATTTTTCCCAATTCCTACATGCCTTGCTGCGTGTGCGAGCGTCCGGCGAAGCTTGAAGTATACCGTCGCCAGCGGCGGCACGCAAATCTCGCACGACCATTGCCGCCCCGCACAGGGAACCGCCTGCGCGCGCACGGGCGAAGCGTTGTACTGGTTGCTGCCGGCGTATTGGATGCGGTCGGTGTTGAAGATCTCCGTCAGCGTGCAGTCGCAGGGCAGCGCAAGGCGGTATTGCCCGTAAACAACCGGGGTAAAATTTGTTACGCACACAACCGGCGTACATTTGCCCGCCATGCGCATGAAGGCGACCACGCTGCGCTCCTGATCGTCCACCGCCAGCCATTCAAAGCCCGCCCAGCCGTCGTCCACCCGGTGCAGCGCGGGCAGGGCGCGGTAAAGCCGGTTCATTTCGCGCACACAGGCCTGCATCTGCGGATGCTTGTCGTAGAGCAGCAGGAACCAGTCCAGCTGGTCGTCGTCCTTCCATTCAATGAACTGCGCAAATTCGCCGCCCATGAACAGCAGCTTTTTCCCCGGATGCGCCATCGTATAGCCGTACAGCGCGCGAAGCCCGGCAAACTTTCGCCAGATATCGCCCGGCTGCTTGTCCAGCATGGAATGCTTGCCGTGCACCACCTCGTCGTGCGAAAAGGGTAGAATATAGTTTTCGCTAAAGGCGTAGCAGAGCGAAAAGGTCAGCTTATCGTGATGATAGCGGCGATAGACCGGATCCAGCGCGATATAGGAAAGCATATCGTTCATCCAGCCCATGTTCCACTTAAAGCCGAAGCCCAGCCCGCCCATGCTCGTGGGGCTGGTGACCATCGGGAAGGCGGTGGATTCCTCGGCGATCATCATCACGCCGGGGCATTCGCGATACACCGTTTCATTCAGGCGGCGCAGGAAGGCGATGGCCTCGTAGTTCTCGCGTCCGCCGTCGCGGTTGGGCAGCCACTGCCCCTGCTCGCGGCAAAAATCGTGATAGAGCATACAGCTCACCGCGTCGCATCGCAGGCCGTCGGCATGGAATTCGCGTAGCCAATACAGCGCGTTGGACAAAAGAAAGCTGCACGTTTCGCCCCGCCCGAAATCAAAGAGCATCGTGCCCCACTGCGGCATTTCCCCGCGCCGCGGGTCGGCATGCTCATACAGGGGCGTGCCGTCAAAGCGCCGCAGGCCGATCTCATCCCGCGGAAAATGCGCCGGCACCCAATCCAATATCACGCCGATCCCCGCGCGATGCAGCCGGTCGATCAGCTCCTTGAGCATTTCGGGCGTTCCGTAGCGCGCGGTGGGCGCATAATACCCCGTCACCTGATAGCCCCACGAGCCGTCCAGCGGATGCTCCATCACCGGCAAAAATTCCACGTGCGTATAGGCCATTTTTTTCAGGTACGGAATCAGCCTGTCGGCCAGCTGCGTATAGGTCAGCAGCTCGCCCGCTTCGCCGCGCCGCCACGAGCCCAAATGCATTTCGTAAATGTTCACCGGGCTGCGGTAAGCGTCCCACGTCCGCCGGCGCGCCATCCATTCCCGATCGCCCCACGCATAGGACGCATGGTGCAAAAGGCTGGCGTTATGGGGGCGGAGCTCGCCGGCAAAGGCGTAGGGATCGGCGCGATCATGCCATTGCCCGTCCGCGCCGAGCACGGCGTACTTGTAAGCACGCAGCTTTTCCGCCGCGCCGTCGTAGGCGTATTTTTGCGGGTCGCTTTCGGGCGTAAACAGCCGCGCGTCCAGCCGTAGCTCCCACGTGCCGTCAAATTGCTTTCGCATCGGATACGCCTCGCGCGCCCAGCCGCAGAATTCGCCCGTCACGCATACCTGCCGCGCATTGGGCGCCCAAACGGCGAACTGCCAAAAAAGACGGTCCTGCTCCTGTGTCATGTGCGCGCCCAAATAGCCGTAAGCGCTTTCCCACGTCCCATCATGAAATGCGTTTCGCTTTTCCGCGTCCGGCGGAGAGTACCACATCCTTGCTGACCCCCTTTCCGAGTCGGCTTTTTCTGCTTTTGATTATAGCATGCGCACAATAAAATTTCCAGTTTTTTATTTCCTTTTTCCGTACACAATAACGGAAAACTGATGAAATCGGAGGCTGCTCATGCGTCTTTTTTCCGTTGCCGATGTCCGTCCGCTGGGCTATGCGCGCCTCGCGCCGCCCCGCGGGCTGCCCAACGCGCTGCGCCGCACGCTGCGCGCCCTTCGCGCCGCGAATCGCGACGCGCTTTCGCCCGCCGCCTGCTGCCTTGAGGATAACGCGCCCTTTCTGCTGGACGAATGGGACAGCCTGCGCCGCACGCTGCGCGCCGCGCCCGCCCTGCCCGCTGTAAACGGCAGGCCGCGCATTCTTCTCGTAGCTGAAAAAATCCGGGATGAAGCGCAGGACGATCTGTCCATGCCCGCCATCGTGCGCATCGCGCGCGCCGCGCAGGGGGATTTTCCCTTCACCCAGAGAGAGCTTTCGCTGCTTCGCCCCGCCCTCCAGCGCGCGCTGATGGACAACGTGTTTTCGCTGGCGGCGCAATGCCGCGCTGAAGCGCGCAGGCTGCGCGACGCCGAAAGCTGGCTGCGCCGCGCCGCGCGCGGGGAAACGCCCGCCCCGCCCCGAAGCGCCGCCGTAGCCGAGGCGCTGGCGGAACGGCTTGCCGCCGACGGCGGCGCCGCGCTGGACATACCGCCGGAAAACGGAATACCGGCTGAAGCGCTTTTGCGCGACGCAGGCGAAAAAAAGGCGGCCAGCGGCATGATGGCCGGGCAGCTGATATCGTCGCTGCGGCGGCTGAACCAGATGTCCTTTGAAAGAATCCTGCGGCGGCTGGATCCCGTGGAGGCCATTTTACGCGCGGACGCGACCTTCCGCCGCATGGACGCAGCGGGACGGGAACGCTACCGCCGCGCCGCTGCCCGAATCGCCCGCCGCCTGCGCACGGATGAATGCGCCGTCGCGCGCGCCGTCTGCGCGCTGGCCGACGGGAAAAGCGGCCTTGAGCGCGAGGCCGGTTATTACCTGCTGGAAAAAAGCGACCAAATCGCCAAGGCGCTGTTTCGGCGCGGCGGCGGCTTTTTAGCGCGCCATCAAACAGGCGCGTTTCTTGCCTGTCTTTACGGCGGCACGGCGCTGCTCGCCGCGGCGGCGATGCTTGTCGCGCCATGGCCGCTGCTGCTTCCCGTCGCGCTGTGCGCCTCCGAGCTCGTCCGGCTGCTTGTTTATCGCGCCGCGCGCCGCCTTTTTCCGGCGCGCGCGCTGCCGCGCATTCAAATTCGGCGGCTGAGCCGCGAGAGGCGAACGCTGGTGGTCGTTCCTACGCTGCTCACGTCCCCCAAGCAGGCGCTTCGCATGACGCGCCAGCTTGCGCTGCTGCACGCCGCGCAGCCCGATCCGTATCTGGATTTCATGCTGCTGGGCGATTTTGCCGACAGTCCGACGCAATCCCTGCCCGCAGATGAGGAAATTCTCGACGCGGCGCGCGCGGGCGTCGCGGCGTTGAACCGGGCACACGACGGCGGCTTTTATTATCTGCAGCGCGCGCGGACATGGGACGCGGGGCAAAACGCCTTCACGGGCAAGGAGAGAAAGCGCGGCGCGCTGGAGGCGCTCAACCGGCTGCTCTGCGGGCGGGAAACGCCCGCCTTTCTCTACGCCTCGTGCGATGTAAACACGCTGCGCCGGCGCTATGCCTATGTCATTACGCTGGACGCGGACACCTTCATGCCGCCCGGAGCCGCCTATAAGCTCGTGGGCGCGATGGAGCATCCGCTGCAGAAGGGGCGCGTCGCCGTCATTCAGCCGCGCATGGCCGTCGCGGGCGATCGTGTGAAAACCAACGTGCAGCGCCTTCTGGGCGGCCGGGGCGGCACCGATCCCTACGGCATGGCCGTTCAGGACGTCTATCAGGATGTTTTCGGCCGCGGTTCCTTTGTCGGCAAGGGCATTTATGCGCCCGAGGCATGGCTAAGCGCGCTGGAAAACCGCCTGCCCGCCGGGCGGCTGCTGAGCCACGACCTGATCGAAGGCGAATGCGCCGGAAGCATGCTGGCGGAGGATATCGTCCTCTACGACGGCCACCCCATGCGCCTGAGCGGCTGGCAAAAGCGCCTGCACCGCTGGACGCGCGGCGACTGGCAGCTGCTTCCCTTTCTGTTCGACAGGCGGCTGTCGCTTTTGTCGCGCCATAAAATATGGGATAATCTGCGCCGTTCGCTCGTGCCCGCGGCGCAGGTCGCGCTTTTGCTGGCGGGCGCGTTCGGCCATCCGGCGCTGCTTCTGCTGGCGCTGCCGTGGCCGCTTCGGGGGCTGGGCGTCCGCCTGACGCTGCTTCCCGGCAAGGCGCTCACACAGCTGGACGCGGCGCTGCGCGCGCTGTACCGCCAATTCGTCAGCAAAAAAAAGCTGCTGTCATGGGTCACGGCGGCGCAGGCGGAAAACGGCGACGCGCCCGCCCTGTCCTGCGTGCTCGCACAGCTTGCCGCAGGCGCGGGCATGCTGGTTTGCTCGCTGCTGCCGCAGGGGTTTGAGCCCGCGGTTTTCATCGGCATACTTTGGACGGCCTCGCCGCTGCTGCTGCGCTATGCGGATGCGCCGACGCAGCGCGAGCCGGGCATGACCGACGCGCAGAAAACCGCCGTGCGCGCGCTGGCACGGGACACATGGCGCTTTTTTGAGGACTGCGTTACCGAAAAAACGCGCTTTCTTCCGCCCGACAATGTGCAGCTCGAGCCCGACAAGGGCGCGGCGATGCGTACATCGCCCACCAATATCGGGCTGTATCTGCTCTCCTGCTGCGCCGCGCGGGAGCTTGGCCTGATTACAACCCGCGACATGGCCGTCCGCCTTTCGCGGACGCTTGGCGCGCTTTCGTCGCTGCGGCGCTGGCGCGGACATTGCTATAACTGGTATGACCTTGAAACGCTCGAGCCGCTTCCGCCGCGCTTTGTTTCCACGGTGGATTCGGGCAATCTGCGCGCCTGCCTGATCGCCTGCGCGCAGCTTTGCCGTCAGCGGCTGGCCGAAATGCCGCAGGAATATCTGCCGCTGCCCGCGCAAATGGACGCGTTGGCCGCGCAAATGGATTTTTCGCCGCTCTACGACCGGGGAGCCGGGCTGTTTTACGTGGGGCTGGACGCCGAAAGCGAAAAGCCTACCGGCGCGCATTACGATCTGATGGCCAGCGAAGCGCGCATGGCGTCGTTTCTGGCCGTCGCTTCGGGGCAGGCGCCCCGGCGGCATTGGGCGCGGCTGGGCCGCAGAACCGTACGCGCGGGCGGCGGCCCGGCGCTGCTTTCTTGGGGCGGCACGCTGTTTGAATACCTGATGCCGGCGCTGCTCATGCCGCTCTCTCCCGGCACGCTGCTGCGTGAAAGCTGTCTGAACGCCTGCCGGGCGCAGATGCTGGCCGCCGGCGGCCGTCCCTTCGGCGTGAGCGAAAGCGGCTATTACGCCTTTGACCCGGAGCTGAACTACCGCTACCGCGCCTTCGGCTTGCCGCTGCTGGCGCTGTCCGCCGAAACGGGCGGCGACGTGGTCGCGCCCTATGCGTCGATGCTGGCGCTGCCCTTCTATCCCCGCGCATGCGCGGAAAACTATCTGCGGATGCGCCGTCTGGGCTGGACGGACGCGCACGGCCTTTACGAGGCGGCGGATTACGGCGCGGGCGAAAGGAATCGGGCGCCGCGCTTGGTTAAAAGCCACATGGCGCATCATCAGGGCATGATTCTGTGCGCCGTCTGCAATGCGCTGACGGATTTTTCGCTCGTGCGCGCCTTTATGGCGCCGCCGTGGATTCAGGCCTACGCCTATCTGCTCTGCGAGCCCGCGCCCACGCGCGCCGGCCGCCGCCGTACGCTGCCCCCGCCGCCCCGGGAAACGCAGGAATCCGGCCGGCAATGGAAAATCGCCGCGCAGGATATGCCGCCGGACACGCAGCTGCTCTTTGGCAACGGCACCACCTGGGCGCTCACGGCGCACGGCATGGGCTACCTGAAGCACAGCGGCATGATGATTACGCGCTTCTGGGAAACGCTGCAGATCCCCGCCGGACCGCAGTTTTTCATTCGCCGGGAGGATACGGGCGACGTATGGCGCATGGGCGAGCGCGACAAGGCGATCATGACCGAGGGCGGCATGCGCTTTGAACGTGAAAACGACGACTGCGCGCTGCAATGGCGCTGCGCCGTCGATCCGCTCAGCGGCTGGGCCGTCGCCGCGCTGCGGGTGGAAAACAAGCGTCCGGACACGCTGACGCTCTCCGCCATATCCTATCTGGAAATCGCGCAGGGCGCGCTTTCGGACGACCTGAGCCACCCCAACTTCCGTGACCTTTCCGTACGCGTGGAGGAATGGGATGGTGCGCAGGGGCTGCTCAGCCGCCGCCTGCCGCGAAGCGCCCGGGACGAAACGCCGCTGATTCTGCACGCAGTTATCGGCGACGTGGCCGCGCTGCGGCGGCAGGGCGACCGGCGGCTGTTTCTCGGCGACGGCGACGCGGCGCACCCGGCGCAGGCGGCCCTGCCTGCGGACGCGTGCGCCTATCGCATCGGCGATGTGATCGCCCCCTGCCTGTCGCTGCGCGCGGAGATGCGTCTGCCCGCCAAGGGGCGCGCGCAGCTGTATTTCATCACCGCCGTTCGGGATCGTCCGCCCGAGCCGCCGCTGCTTTCGCAGGCCAAGAGCGCCCTTGCGCTGGCCGCCACGCAGGCGCAGATGACGCTGCGGTTTCTGGGCATGGACGAAAGCACGCTCTCCCTTTGCCAGCAGCTGGCGGGCGCGCTCCTCTATCACCATCAGGCGCACCAGCTATGCCTGCCGTCCGCGCCGCCGGACGCGCTGTGGCGGCTGGGCGTTTCGGGCGAATTGCCGGTGCTGCTGCTCCTGATGACGAATGATTGCGACAAAGCGTCGCTGCGGCTGCTGCTTCGCTGCCATGCGTGGATGCGGCTGCAGGGCGTATGGGTGGATTTTGTCATTCTCTGCCCCGGCGAGACGGGCTATTTCAACGCCGCGCGGGACATGGCCGCCGCCATGATCGCCGCGTCCCCCGCGCGCGACTGGCAGGGCATTCCGGGCGGCGTGCATCTTTCCGTCGCCTCTCCGGAGGAGGCGGAGGGCGCGCGGCTGCTCGCCCGCGTCACGCTCCGCGGCGGCACGCCGATCAAGGGGCAGCTTGCCGCCCTGCGCCGCATCGCCTTGCCCCTGCAAACGGATAACACGCTTCCGCTTCCCATCACGCCGCCGGCGCTCAGCATTGAAAACGGTTACGGCGGCTTTACGGACGAGGGCGACTATATCATCACGCGGCGGCCGCCGGCGCCGTGGCATCTTTTGCTCTGCAACGAGCTTTTCGGCACGTTGCTAAGCGACCGCGGCGTGCTGCAAAGCTACTACGTCAACAGCCGCCTCGGACGGCTGACGCGCCCCGCGCCCGACGTGCACGCCGCCTTTCGGAGCGAGGAAATGCTGCTGCGCACCGAAAGCGGCGCATGCGCGTCGACCATGGGCGGCACGATACGCTTTTCACCCGGCGAGGCGGCCTGCGACGGCTATCTGGACGGCGTCTATTTTACGCTGTCCGTCTTTACGCATCCCGTGCTTCCGCTGGGCGTACGCCTGCTGACCCTGCGCGCCGAAGGGCAAAAACGTCTTCGGCTCCTTTGGCGCGTTCGCTTTGACATGGGCGAGCGCCCGGAAAGCACGCGCTACGAAACGGACGGCGCGATGGGCTTCGCGCGCTGCGGCGACATGCCCGGCGTTGCCTTCGGCTGCCTGCACGGCGCGTCGAGCGCGACGGATTTCGATCATGCGCTCGTTTCATGGCAGATGGACGAGCCGCTCGCGCCGCATGCCGCCAAAACGCTCGCCTGCCTGATCGGCTTTGCGCCGGACAAGGCGGCGGCGCGTGAAATGGCGCGGCGAGCGGAGGAGGAGGGCTCGGCGGCGCTGCGGGAAACGCGGCGGCAATGGGCGGCGCGGCTGGACGGCCTGCGCCTGTTTACAGCCGATCAATCGTGGCGATGGATGCTGCGCTGGCTGCCCTATCAGGCGTGGACGGCGCGGCTGCTGGCGCGCATGGGGCCTTATCAGGCGGGCGGCGCTTACGGCTTTCGCGACCAATTGCAGGACGTGCTGTGCCTGATGCACACCGCGCCGGACGTGGCGCGCGCGCACATTTTGCTTTGCGCCGCGCATCAATATGAGGAGGGCGACGTGCAGCACTGGTGGCACGCGCCCCGGCGCGGGGTGCGCACGCGCATCAGCGACGACAAGCTGTTTCTGCCCTTCCTGACGGCCGTCTACGTGCAAATCACCGGGGACGAAAGCATCCTGCAGGCGCGCGCGCCCTACCTTTCCTCGCCGCCGCTTGCGCCGGATGAGGGCGACCGTTACGAGGAGCCGGACGAGACGGACCGCGCCGAGCCGCTGCTTTGCCACTGCCTGCGCGCGATTGACAGCGTGGCGCTGGGGCGGCACGGCTTGCCGCTCATGGGCGGCGGCGACTGGAACGACGGCATGAACCGGCTGGGCGGCAAGAACGGCGAAAGCGTATGGCTGGGCTTTTTCCTTTGCTGGACGCTCCGGCTCTTTGCGCCGCTGTGCGCCGCGCCGGAAAAGGAACGGCTGGACGCGCTGCGCCGCGCGCTGCTGGACGCTGCGGAGGCTGCATGGGCGGATGGCTGGTACCTGCGCGCATGGGCGGACGACGGCCGTCCCGTAGGCGGCCCGGCTACCGACCCGCCGCGTATCGACCTGATCAGCCAATGCTTCGCCGTGTTCGCCGGCGCGCCGCGGCAGCGCGCGCGCGAAGCGGTGCTGGCGGCGTATTCGCGCCTGTACGACCGAGAAGCCGGCGTCGTGAAGCTGCTGGACCCGCCCTTTACGCCCGAGGAGGGCGCGGGCTACATCGGCGCATACCTGCCGGGCGTCCGCGAAAACGGCGGGCAGTACACGCACGCCGTGCCGTGGCTTGTGCTGGCGCTGTGCGATCTGGGGGAAAACGCCCGCGCATGGGAAATTGCCGAAGCGATTCTGCCGCCGCGTCACAGCGACGTCAAGGCGCGCGCCGACGTGTACCAATTGGAGCCCTATGTGCTCTGCGGCGACGTATCGGCGGGGCAAAATATGGGACGAGGCGGCTGGAGCTGGTATACCGGCAGCGCGGCATGGCTGTATTTCGTGACGGTCACGCGCCTCTTGGGCTTTGAAAAGCGCGGCGACCGGGCGCGGCTCGCGCCTTGCCCGCATCCCAACGGCGAGGAATACACGCTGGTCTACCGCTTCGGCGGCGCAAGCTACCATTTCACCGCCGCCGCGGACGCGCTCTTTCCCACGCTCGACGGCGAAAAGCTGCCGCAGGACGGCTTTGTTTCATTAATAGACGACGGGCGCACGCACGAGGCGCGCTACCCGCTCAGGGCAAACTAACGCGCGCCGCCGAAATGAAGCGGCCGCGCCTGCGAGCGTCTGTTCCTGAAATTCCAGAACGAAAGGCAAGGCTTAGCCGGCGAAAGCGCGCGCCGATACATGAAAAGCAAGCCCGGTCGCCCCTGCTCTTCAGGCCGGCGGCGGACGCGCGCTGAAAAGGCTTCGCATTCCCCCGTCAAAACTTTCCCGCGCGTTGCAGGAAAACGGAAAGACGCGGCGTATGTTTGTAAAGCTGCGCCTTTTTAAGGGCGCGCAGGAGGATATGCTTCATGCTGACGGAGGACATGCTGCGCGAACGCGCCGGGGACGGGGAATTCGCACAGGGGCAGGCGTTGTTTCGGCGCGCACTGGTTCGGGAAATACGCAAAAGCAGGGACGAAGCGGTCTACACCGTTTCGGACGGCGCGCGGCATACCGTCCGGCTGACCGCCGCCGCCATGCAATGCGATTGCGGCGAAAAAAACTGCCGTCACTGCGTGGCCGCCGCTCTGACCGCCATGGAAAGCGGCGTAACGGCCGAAATGGAAAAGCGCCGGGCGCAATTGGCGGCGCCCGCGCTGTTTGAAGCGGTTTCCGCCATCATGCCCGAGGCCGGCGGCGTAACGCTCTGCCCTGCGCTGTTTCTCACGCGCGAGGGGCTGCGGATCGGGCTGAAAATCGGCGAAGACCGGCTGTATGTGGTGCGGCACATCCCGCACTTTTTGCAGTGCCGCGAGGACGGCGCGCCCCTCCCCTTCGGGAAGGGCTTCGAATACCGTCCGCAGTGGATGCGCTTTGACGAAAAGCAATCGGCGCTGCTGGATATTCTGGCGGAGGTCTGCGAGGCCGCCGCCTTCAAAACGCTTACCGGCGCCGAGGCGCGCGTGCTGCTGCTGCCTCCCCGCGCGGCCGCGCGCGTGCTGTGCAGCCTGCGCGACATTCCCTTTTCCCTGCAGATTAACGGCGAGCAATACGCCCTTTCCGGCGTGGCCGCGCACGGAATGCAGCTTAATTTCCACCTTTCCGGCACGCCTGCGCGCCTGACCGTCGCCACGCAATTGCCCGCGCTGTGCTATCCGCTGACAAAGGATTACCGTTTCCTGTTCTACGACGGCGAATGTCTGGAAATTCCGCAGGAGCAGCGCGAATTGATCGCCACGCTGATTCGCTTTTCCACGGGACGCGACGCAGCCTTCACCTTCGGCGCGCAGGAAACGCCGCGCGTGATGAGCGAGCTTCTGCCCTTTCTGCTGCGCGTAGGCAGCGTAACGATCGACCCAACGCTGGAAAACACGTTCGTTCGTCTACCGCTTTTGCCGCGCGTATATCTGGATAAGGAAGGCGACGAGGTTACGGCGAAGGTTTCCTTCCGCTACGGCCAGCTGGAGATCGACCCTTTCCTGCCCGACAGCGCGCCGAGCGACCTGCTTTTGCTGCGCGACGCGGCGGGCGAGCGCGCCGTGCTGGACGAATTGGCGCAGGCGGGCTTTCACGTCTGCCGCGGCAAGGTATACCTGAGCGGCAGCGAAAGAATCTACGATTTCGTTACCGAGGGCGCTGGGCGGCTCACCCGCTGCGCCGAGGTTTTCTTCAGCCGCGACTTTCGCCGCATGACCCCGCGAAAGCCGCTGTTCTCGGGCATGCTGCGCCTGCGCAACGGGCGGCTGACGCTGGAATTGTCGGACGGCGGCACGCCCGTGGAGGAGCTTTTGCCCCTGCTGGACGCGCTGCGCAGGAGACGGCGCTATTTCCGTTTCAGGGAAGGCACCTTTCTGGATCTGAGCGACGCTTCGGAATGGCAGCCGCTGGCGGAGGCCATCGCCGAGGCGGAGGAAAACGCCGGGCAGGAAACGCTGGGCGCGTGCTTTGCGACCTATCTGGCCGCGTTGATTCGTGAAAACCACCTGAACGTCCGTCTGGACGAGGCCGCCCAGCGCGCCGCGAGCCTTTCCTTTACCGCCCCGCCGCCGCCCGTAAGCTGCCTGCGTCCTTATCAGGAGCGCGGCTACCAATGGCTGCTGGCGCTGCACGCGCTGGGGATGGGCGGCATTCTGGCGGACGATATGGGGCTTGGCAAAACGGTGCAGACGCTTTCGGCGCTTTTATCCTGCGTGCAGCAGGAAAAGGCGCGCAGACCCTCGCTCATCGTCGCGCCCACCTCGCTTACCTATAACTGGCTGAGCGAATGCGAACGCTTCACGCCGCAATTATCCGTAATGCTCATCGGCGGCAGTCAGGCCGCACGGGCCGAGCAGATCGCGCGTTTGCACGAAAAGGACACGCCCGATCTGGTCATCACAAGCTATCCGCTCATCCGGCGCGATATTCAATTGATGAAGGATATTTCCTTCCGCTTCGCCGTGCTGGACGAAGCGCAGCAGATTAAAAACGTGCAAAGCGTCGGGGCGCACGCCGTCAAGCAGCTGACCGCCGAAACCCGCATCGCCCTGACGGGCACGCCCATGGAAAACCACGCGGGGGAATTATGGTCGCTGTTTGATTTCGTGCTGCCGGGCTACCTGCCGCGCTATACGGAATTTCTGCGCCGCTGGGGCGAAGGGCAGAACGCCGGCGATCTGCGCCGCCGCATCCGCCCGTTCCTGATGCGCCGCCTGAAGGGCGACGTGCTGGGCGAACTGCCGGAGAAGCTGGAAAGCGTCATGATGGCCGAAATGTCGCCGGAGCAGCGGCGGGTATACGAAGCGGCGCTGCTGCAAAAGCGTGAGCGCGTAGGCGAAATTCTGCGCGAGCGCGGGCTGGGACGCGGCCGGGCGGAGGTGCTTTCCGCCATCACGGAACTGCGGCAGATCTGCTGCCATCCCGCGCTGTGCCTGCCCGATTATGCCGGGCTTTCCGGTAAGCTGGAGCTTTTGATGGATATTCTGCCCGGCGCGCTGGCGGCGGGGCGGCGCGCGCTGATTTTTTCGCAGTTCACCTCCATGCTGCATCTGATTGAGAAGCGGCTCGGGCAGGAGGGGATCCCCTATCTGTATCTGGACGGCGAAACCCCGGCAGACAAGCGGCTGGAGCTTACGCAGCGCTTCAACGGCGGCGAGGGCAGCGTTTTCCTCATTTCACTCAAGGCAGGCGGCACGGGGCTGAACCTGACGGGCGCGGATCTGGTGATCCACTACGACCCATGGTGGAACCCGACCGCCGAGGAGCAGGCGACAGGCCGCGCGCATCGCATCGGCCAGACGAAAAAGGTCGAGGTGCTGCGGCTGGTGATGCACGGCTCCATCGAGGAGCAGGTGCTCAGCATGAGCGACCGCAAGCGCCGTCTGTTTGACAAGCTGATTACGCCCGGCGAGGAAATGCCCACGCGCCTGACCGAGGCGGATATTCTTTCCCTATTTGACGCGGAGCTGAAATGATTGTATAATAATAATGGAAAAGGATGCTCCGCCCGCAGGCGCGCGTCCCCTCCGCGTATTTCATCCATTTTGAATCGGCCAAAGGCAGGTTTTGCATATGCAGCTATCCAAACCGATGGATCAGAAGCGGCGTTTCGTGATACTGGCCGCGCTGGCCGCGGCGGCCATCATCATCCTTGTGCTGATTATCGGCGCGCTGGGCGGCGGCGGGCGCAGGATGTCCGCCGTGAAGCTTCGCTGCGTCTCCACGCAGGACGTTACGCCCTTCGGAAACAATATCCTTTACTACGACGGCATGACGCTGTTTTGCCTTAACGCGCGCGGCGGCGAAAGGTGGAATTACACGCTTGGCGAAAACGCCAGCTTTTCCTGTTCGGACAAGGTGGTCACCGCCTGGTCCGGTACGCAGCTGCACATCATCAATCAGGACGGCTATTCCACCTATAACGAAAACCTGCCGGACGTGATTCAGTTCGCCCGCGTGGGCAGCCGCTACGTCGCCGTGGTGCTGGGCAGCGATATCAGCCCCTCGCTGATTATCAAGGATATGCAGGGCACGACCGTCGACAGCGAAACCAACGCCTATGAGGACATGATTATTCTGGATCTGGGCTTTTTCAGCGACGGCGAATATCTGTGGACCACCTCGCTGGACGTTTACGGCACGGTGCCCAACGCCACCATGCATACCTTCCGCGTCAATATGAGCAACTCCGGCAAAATTTCGCTGGGTGAAAATCTGGCCTACGCCGTGGTGTACGCCGGAACCAAGCTCAACGTTATCACCACCCGGCAGCTGCGCCAATACGATTACCGCGGCACGCAGGATACCTCCGGCACCGTGCTGGTCTACGGCTGGCAGATGATCGACAGCACGGTCGCGGGCAATCAGGCCATGCTGCTCTTCGCGCCCTCCCGCCAGACCGATACGCTCTCGGGCTATAACCAATTGCGCCTGCTCAACGGCAAAACGGATAAGCGCTACACGCTGCCCTCCGCCTGCGTCGGCGCCGCCATTCACAGCCATAAAATCTACGCCTTTTCGCACGATACCGTCTACCGGGCGGACGTATCCGCCCAGCGCTTCAGCGCGCTCAGCCTGCCCGCCGAAATGAACGGCAAAACGGTAACGGGCTATCTGGGCATGCTGGCAAACGGCGTGGCGCTTGTGCATTGCGACAGCGACGTATACGCCGTCACTCTGCCGTAATGCATACCGCCGGGCTCTACATTCACATCCCCTTTTGCCAAAGCAAATGCGCCTATTGCGATTTTGCTTCCTTTGCCGGGCGGGAGAGCGACATGCCCGCCTACGCGGACGCGGTCGTCGCGGAGTTGAAAACGCGCGCCGGGCGAACCCCGCGCGAAATCGCCACGCTCTATATCGGCGGCGGCACGCCCTCGCTGCTGCCGCCCGCGCTGATGGACAAAATCCTGCGCGCGGCGCGCGATTGCTTTCCCTTTTCGCCAAACGCCGAATGCACCTGCGAATGCAACCCCGGCACGCTCACCCCGGCCTTTCTTTCCATGCTGCGCGAAAACGGCGTCAGTCGCCTTTCCTTCGGCGCGCAGGCCGCGCAGCCCGGGCTGCTCCGCATGCTTTCCCGCATCCACACATGGACGGATGTGGAACGCAGCGCGGCGCTTGCGCGGGACGCCGGGTTTGCCAATATCAATCTGGATTTGATGCTCGGCCTGCCCGGACAAACGGCGCGGGACGTGAGCGAAACGCTGCAAAGGGCGCTGGCGCTCTCCCCCACGCATCTTTCCTGCTACGGCCTGATTGTGGAGGAAGGCACGCCCCTGCAGCGGCAGGTGGCGCAGGGCGTATGGACGCTGCCGGATGAGGAAACCGAGCGCGCCGAATACGAGCTTTGCCGCCGGGTGCTGGCCGCGCACGGCTTCGAGCAATATGAAATCAGCAATTTCGCGCTGCCCGGCTTCGCCTGCCGCCACAACTGCGATTGCTGGCGGCGGCGGGAATACATCGGCGTCGGGAGCGCCGCCTGCGGCTTTGTGGAAAACACGCGGTATCAAAACCCGCGCGGCCTGACGGCGTATCTGCGCGGCGACGCGGCGGAAAGCGCGGATGTTTCGCCCGAGGAAGCGCGCTTTGAAAGCGTGATGCTCGGCCTGCGCATGACCGCGGGCGTATCGGACGCCGAATTTACCCGCATGCACGGCATGACGCTTCGGCAGGCCTTCGGCGCAAAGCTGGACGGCCCGATTCGCGGCGGGCTGCTTATCTGGCGCGGCGACGCGCTTTGCCTGACGCGTCGCGGCATGGATTTGCAAAATCAGGTTTTGGTGGAATTATTATAAAACCATGGAACAAAAAACGCGCCTGCTTCGTCTTTATAATGTAGAACAGCAAATCTTGGAGGGAGAGCCATGAAAAAGAACCTTTGGAAGCCGTTTATCGCCCTGACGCTGGCGTTTTGCCTTTTCTGCGGGGCGACGGGCGCCTGCGCCTCCGCCATCGGCTCGGGCGCAACCTATACCGGCGAAACCTACGACGCTTATCCGCCCATCGGCGCGGGCGCGTCCTATACCGGCACGCGCACATATAACGCCGCCTTCGGGCTGGTGGACGGCACCAATACGCTCAACCTGCGCACCGGCCCCGGCACGCAGTACGATTGGCTGCGCAGCATCCCGCAGGGCACGTGGCTGGGCATTATGGGCGAATCGGGAAACTGGTATTACGTCTATCTGGCGGAGGATTCGTCCGTTGTCGGTTATGTCAGCAAAAACTTCGTCAAAACGCAATCCGGCGGCGGCTCGGGCAGCGCGACGGGCGTGGTAAACAATCCCAAGCCCACCTCCTTCCTGAACCTGCGCCAGTACCCCAGCTATTCCGCGCCCGTGCTGGGCATCTATTACAACGGCGCTACCTTTACCGTGCTTTCCTTCAGCGACGGCTGGTATCAGGTGCAGATCAACGGCGTCGTCGGCTATTTCCGGCAGGAATTTGTGCGCATCAACGGCGCGTCCGGCGGCACGGAAAGCGCGTATGTCAAAACGCCCAACGGCGGCAAGATTAACCTGCGCGACTGCCCGTCCTATACCGGCTCCTCCATCATCGGCCAGTACCTCAACGGCAGTCAGGTAACCGTCCTGCTGCGCGGCAAGGGCGCCTCCGCCTCCTCCTTCTGGAAGATCTCCATCAACGGCGTGACGGGCTATGCGGATTCCACCTTCCTCTCCCTCTCCCCCTACGCGCCCTCGCCCACGCCCGCGCACCCCACGACCAACGGCTACGCCGTGGTCAATAACCCCAAGGCGACGCAGTACCTGAACCTGCGCGCCCAGCCCTCCACCGCCGCCAAGGTCATCGCCCAGTACCGCAACGGCGTTCGGTTCGAGGTCATCGCGCAGGGCGTCACATGGACGAAGGTTTACGGCTCGGCCACGGGCAATATCGGCTATTTCATGACCAAGTATCTCTCTCTCCGCGGCCTGCCCGCAACGCCCACCAAGACGATTCAAAACGGCAATACCTACGTCAACCTGCGTTCCGCCCCCAGCAAGCAGACGGGCGTCGTCTACCAGCGTCTCTATTCCGGCACAAGCGTAACCGTCCTGACCCCCGGCGACGAATGGACGCAGGTGCGCTGCGGCAACACCACCGGCTATGTTATGACCTGCTTCCTGAAGTAAGGGCGACGCGCCGTCAGCGCGGACGAAGCGGCCGGCAAAGGCCCGCCCTTCCGCCTTCCGCGCAGGCCGATTCAACGCCTGTGTCGGGTGCAATCCGGAAAACGCAGCACAGGAACAGCTCCGCAGGAAACGCTTCGGCTCACGGGCAATCGCTTCGCGAGCCGAAGCCTTTTTCTTTCTTATTCCGTCCCGTCGGGCGCAATGGTTTACATTCCCGCCGGTTTATGATAAAATAAATGGGTTTGATTACCGCGCTCAAGCGCTAAGGAGCAGAGAGGAAGCAGGCAAATGAAGCTATCGCAGATCACCGCGCCGAATCAGCTCAGGGGCTGCTCACAGGCGGAGCTGCAGGAAATTGCCGGGGAAATCCGGCAAAAGATCCTGACGACGGTATCGCGTAACGGAGGGCATCTGGCCTCCAATCTGGGCGTGGTGGAGCTCACGCTGGCGCTGCACCGCACGCTAAACTGCCCCAAGGACAAGCTGATTTTTGACGTGGGTCATCAATGCTACGCGCACAAGCTGCTGACCGGGCGCGGCGATAGATTCGATTCCCTGCGCAGGCTGGACGGCCTGTGCGGCTTTCCCGTGCGCACGGAAAGCGAATACGACGCCTTTGGCGCGGGCCATGCGTCCACCGCGCTGTCGGCGGCCGTAGGTATGGCGCGGGCGCGCGATCTGACGGGCGACGATTATCACGTGGCCGCCGTCGTTGGCGACGGCGCGTTGACGGGCGGCATGTGCTATGAGGCGCTCAACGACGCCGGCAGCCGTAAAACGGCCATGCTGCTGGTGCTCAACGACAACGGCATGTCCATCTCGCGCAATGTGGGCGCGCTGTCGGCGCAGCTGACTCGCCTGCGCCTGAGCCGCGGCTGGCTGAGCGTAAAGCATGCCGTCGCCGAAACGCTGCGCAAGGCTCCGCTGGGCGGCCAGCGGATGTACGACGTTTTTCAGCGCATCAAAAACAACCTGCGCAACGTGCTGGTGCACGACCGCTTTTTCACCTCGCTGGGCTGGCGCTATTTCGGCCCCATCGACGGCCATGACATTCAGGGAATGGAACGCATCTTCAACCGCCTGCTGGCGCTCAAGGAGCCCGTGGTTGTGCATGTGGTAACCAAAAAAGGCGCGGGCTATGAGCAGGCCGAAAACGCGCCCGAGCGCTATCACGGCGTTTCGCCGCGCGCGGCGGCTTCCGGCGCGGGCATGGCGCTGGGCGCGGTCGCAGGCGATGCGGTAGCGCGGCTGGCGGCGCAGGATCCGAGCGTCGCGGTCATTACCGCCGCCATGACGGACAGCACGGGCTTTGCCTCCTTCGCCGCGCGCTTCCCGGACCGGCTGTTTGACGTGGGCATCGCCGAGGAGCACGCCGTTACCATGGCGGCAGGCATGGCGGCCGCCGGAATGCGCCCCTTTGTGGCGATTTATGAAACCTTTCTTCAACGCGGCGTCGACCAAATGCTCACGGACGTTTGCCTGCAGCGGCTGCCCGTATGCTTTTTAATGGATAGGGCGGGCATCGGCGGCGAGGACGGCGCAACCCATCACGGCCTTTTCGGCGCGTCGCTGCTGCGCATGCTGCCGAACCTGACGCTGCTTTCGCCGCGATGCGGCGACGAGCTGGCCGCGATGATCGCATGGGCGGCGCGGCAGCAGGGCCCCGTCGCCATTCGCTACGGAAAGGGCGGCGACGCGGCGCAGCCCGCCTATACGGCCTCCTTTGCGCCCGGACAATGGGAAACGGTCGCTCCCGGCCAAAACGCGGCGCTGATCGCCTGCGCCACCATGACGGACGTCGCCCTGCGCGCGCGGGAAGCGCTGGCTGCGCGCGGCGTTTCCCTGCGGGTGATTCACGCTTCCTCCGTCAAGCCGTTGGACGAAGCATGCCTGCGCGGGCTTTCCGATGCCGGAACGCCTTGGCTGCTGCTGGAGGAGGGCCCGGCCTCCGGCCTGTGCGGCGCGGTGCTGGAATGCTGCCAGCGTCTTAGGCTGCGCCGTCCGGACGGCATGATAACCCTGCCGGACGCGTTCATTCCCCATGGCGCGCGCGCCGCACTGCTCGCGCGCTACGGCCTGACCGCAGAAAATGTGGCCGATCAAATCGAAAGGGCGATAGCAAAATGAAGCAGCGGATCGACGTATGGCTCACGCAGCACGGGCTGGCCGAAAGCCGCGAAAAGGCGCAGGCCATGATTATGGCGGGCGAGGTTTACATCGGCGAAAAAAAAGTGCTCAAGGCCTCCGAGCAGGCGGCGGACGACGCGCCCGTGCACCTGCGCGGCGGGCAGACCTTTGCCAGCCGCGGCGGGCATAAGCTGGAAAAGGCGATTACCGCCTTTCAGGCCGATGTGCGCGGGCTTGTCGCCATGGATATCGGCGCGGCGGCGGGCGGCTTTACGGATGTGCTGCTGCGTCACGGCGCGGCGCATGTCTACGCCATCGACGTGGGCTACGGCCAGATGGACTGGCGGCTGCGCAACGACCCGCGCGTTACCGTCATGGAACGCACCAACGCGCGCACGCTGACGCGGGAGCATTTCGCGCTTGCGCCGACGCTGACGGTGATGGACGTCTCCTTCATTTCCATCAAGCTGATTTTGCCGGTAGCGGCGGCCATCATGGGCGACGCGGGGCGGTTTCTGACGCTGATTAAGCCGCAGTTTGAGGCCGGAAAGGGGCAGGTGGGCAAAAACGGCGTGGTGCGTGAAAAGGAAATTCACGCGCGCGTAATTGAGGAAATCTGTCGTTTCGCGCCATCCTTCGGCTGGCATGTGGCCGGCCTCACCTTCTCCCCCATCAAGGGGCCGGCCGGAAATATTGAATTTCTGGCGGATATTCAGCCCGGCGCGGGCGAAGAAATCAGCGGCGGCGCCATCGCCCGGCTGGTCGATCAGGCGCACGCGGAATTAAAGTAGCCGTCTGCGCTCCCTCGCCTGCACGCATGAAAACGCAAACGCTCCGCACCCACAGGCAGCCTGCCCGTGCGTCGGAGCGTTCGTTTTCTTCTTCCGGCAGCGTCTTTCATGCCATCGTCTGCCGAACGCAGACATGCTTCCCGCCGCCATGCCTGCACCCGCCGCATTCCTTTCGTCAGCGGAACATGGCGCGGCGCTTTCGGTAATACACGCGAATGATCAGCATCATGACAAGCTGCATCGCGGCGCTTACGCAAAGGCTGAGCGTTTCGCCGCCCAGCGACGTCAGCATCGCAATGGTAGCGACGCCGCAAGCAAGCTGCAGCACATAATTCGCCATCAGCAGCTGCACGCCGCGCCAGCGCATCTTCACCAAATGATATTCAATCAGCGCGCACAGGGGAATCGACAGCGCGCAAACGGCGATCGTCAGATACAGGCTTGCCCGCAGCACGGGAAGCGCCTCGGGACGAAAACGCGCAGGATCCAGCGTGCCGAGCATAGAAATCGCATCGACGAGTGAATACACCAGCATCAGCAGGCTGACGGGCACGCTGAAATAAATCAGGAACTTATGCCATTTCATGGGCATGAGCGCCGCGTTTTCAGCCGCGCGCTTTTCCCGCAGAATGGTTTCCTGCGTCATCGGCGCGCCGCAGGCGGGGCAATAGGGCGTTTCCACCTGAAATTCCTGATGGCAGGAAGGGCATGTGGGCATGGCAAAGCACGCTCCTTTCGCAATATTCATTTCATTATACATCGTATCGCAGGGCATGGCAAGCCGCCGCCAATGCAAAATCTGCTTTTGCGCATAGACAAAAGCGTCCTGCTTGATTTATACTGTATATGGTGAAGGTTACGCGCCCAAGCGCGCTTGAAGTAAAGGAGGATGCACCATGCAGTACGTACCCTTCGGTCATCACGGTTTTTCTGTTTCTCGGCTGGGCTTTGGCTGTATGCGTCTGCCCACCCGTAAGGAGGGTGACCAGGACGTGCTGGACGAGCAGCGCGCCATCGCGTTGGTTCGCCGCGGCGTCGACGGGGGAATCAGCTACATCGACACGGCCTATGCCTACCACAACGGCCAGAGCGAAACGCTGCTGGCCAAGGCGCTTAAGGACGGCTATCGCGAGCGCGTGACGCTGACGACCAAGCTGGCCACATGGGCGGTCAACGAGGAAAAGGATATGAACCGGCTGCTGGACGAGCAGCTGCGGAAGCTGGACGTGGCGTATCTTGATTTTTATATTCTCCACGCGCTCAACCACGACAGCTTCGCCAAGATGCAATCTTTCCATTATCAGGATTTTTTCCGTCAGGCGCTCAAGGATGGGCGCATCCGCCACACCGGCTTTTCCTTCCATGACGATAACGCCGTTTTCCACCAAATCATGGATGATTTTGACGGCTGGGATATGGCGCAGATTCAGTTCAACTATCTGGACGACGAGCATCAGGCCACGGAGGAGGGGCTTCGCTATGCGGGCAAGCGCGGCGTGCCCGTTGTGGTGATGGAGCCGCTGCGCGGCGGCGCGCTGGCCAACCCGCCCGAAAATGTCAAGGCGCGCATGGCGAAGGACGGCGGCAGACGCAGCGCGGCGGAATGGGCCTTTGCCTATGCGGCGGATTATCCCGAGGTCGCCGTCATTCTCAGCGGCATGAGCAACGAGACGCAGCTGGAGGACAACCTGCGCATCTTCGACCGCCTGGCGCCCGGCTGCCTGACGGATGCGGAGCGCGAGCAGATCAAGGGCTTTAAGCAGGCGTACCTGAGCCGCATGAAGGTGGGCTGCACGGGCTGCAGCTATTGCGTTCCCTGCCCGCAGGACGTTCGCATTCCGGCCATTTTCCGCGCCTACAACGAGGCGAGCATGTTCGACCATCCGGAAGCGTTCCGAAGCCGCTACGCCGGAATGATTGAAAACGGCGGCGATGCGTCGCGCTGCGTCGGCTGCGGAAGGTGTGAAAAGCTCTGCCCGCAGCATCTGCCCATTCCCGAGCTGCTGGCGAAAATCGACGCCGAATATAAGGGATAACGCGGTTCTGCGCTAAAAGCCAGCAAGCCGCCAGACGCGCTTTCCGCTCCGCACCGGCCAAACGGAATCGGGCGCGGCGCCGCGTTGACCGGAGCCGTATGGACGGAGCGGGGCGGGAGGGCGATGGCGGGCCGCGCATTTTGAACGAAGCGTCGTATACCCGCACGGAACGCGGGGTATACTGATTGAAAACTTTGCGTTCCGCCGTTTATCGCTTACAGGGGAGGCTGTTTCCATGCCGCGGCTGTTGTTTGGCTTTATCCCAATTTACGGGCTGCTCATCGCGTGCGCAATCGCCGTGGGCGTTTTTCTCTGCCACAGCGAGGAGCGCAGGCTGGCGCTTCCCAAGGACGCCGTGATCGATTTCGCGCTGTGGGTAATTCCGCTGGCCATTGCAGGCGCGCGGCTGTATTATGTCGCCTTTCAGTGGGATATTTACGCGCAAGACCCGGTTTCCATCCTGTATCTGTGGCAGGGCGGGCTGGCAATCTACGGCGGCGTCATCGGCGGCGCGGTCGGCGCGCTGATTTTCTCCCGGCGCAGGCACATTCCCTTCGGCACGGTGGCGGACTGGGTGGCGCCTGCGCTGATTCTGGGGCAGGCCATCGGCCGGTGGGGGAATTTTGTGAACGGCGAAGCGTACGGCTATCTGGTCGAAAACGCCGCGCTGCAGTTTTTCCCCTTCGCGGTGCTGGTCGGCGGCGAATGGCATCTGGCCACGTTCTTTTACGAGTCGCTCTGGGATTTTCTGGGCTTTTGCCTGCTGTGGGGCGTTCGCAAGCGCGTACGCATTCCGGGCGACCTGTTCCTCGGCTATCTGTGCTGGTACGGCGCAGGCCGCGCCGTCATCGAAGGGCTTCGCACGGACAGCCTGATGTGGGGCGGCGTGCGCGTGTCGCAGGCGCTGTCCGCCGCATTCGTCCTCGTCGCAGGCGCAGCGTTGCTGCTGCGGCAGCGGAGGCTGCGCCGCGCGCAGGAATAACGCGTATCGCGGCGGGAAGCTCCCCTCGAGGGCTTCCCGTCTTAAAAGCCGCGCAAAAAAGAGGAACCGCTTCTGGACGTTCCAAGGAGCGGTTCCCGGCGTTCACCTTTACAGCGTGGCGCGCATCTGCTGGTATTTCTGCTTGGCGGTCTGCACATCCTGCTGCTGGGCGGGCTTGGTTTGATACCAGCCGTTTTGCTGCATCAGCTGGAAGATTTGCAGCTGATCCTGCCCCATTTGCATGTAGGTGTCGTTGAGCACCTGCCGTATGCCCTGATGGCTGGCCTCCAGCACGTCGGAGGTGATATTCGCCATCAGCGCCTTCTCCTGATAAAGCAGGTCAAAGGCCAATTCCTGATCGGTCAGCGGCGCGGTGTTCTGCGGCCGGCTGCCAAACTGCGGGTTCTGGTTCTGGTTCCAAGGCTGGTTCTGCTGGTTCATCATGCTGCTTCCCCCTTTACTGACAGCCGTTGAGAAACGCGAAAAGCGCGTCGTAATGCTGGCGATGATGCTGCGCAACCGTGGCGGCCATGTTCTTGAGCTGCGGGTTCTGGAATTGCTGCGCGTAGGCGTCCGCCACGCGGCAGCTCATGGCAATGTGCGTCAGCTGGTCTTCAATCAGGCCAAGGTCCTTGGTGGTCAGGGTGCATCCGCATCCATTGGGCATGGTAAATCCCTCCTTGTTTAATTGGTGCAATGCTAGTATGCCCGCGTTACGCGCGGATTATGAAGGGAGCCTTATGAAAAACTGGTTCATTTACCGCATGCTGCTGCACGCGCTGCCCGCGCATGGAGACGCGACAGCCTCCACCCTTTCCGCCGACACAACGCGGCGCGTGACGAGCCTGCTCCGAAAGCATCGCTGCGTCGGCGCGTCGCTGTGCCTGTTTGACGAAGGCGGCGAAGCCGGCGCGCTCTCCTTTGGTCAGGCGCGTCCCGGCGTTCCCGCGTTGCCGGAGACAATCTACCGCGCCGCCTCGGTCAGCAAGTTCGTCACGGCGCTGTGCGCCATGAAATTGAGCGAAAACGGCGTGTTGTCGCTCGACGCGGACACAAACCGTTACCTTCCCTTTTCCCTGCGTCACCCGCAGGCGAAGGATGCGCCCATCACGCTGCGCATGCTGCTTTCCCACACGGCGGGGCTGCACGACGGCGCGGCCTACAACGCAGGCGTCGCGCGCGGCGAAGCGCTTGGCGCGCTGCTCGCGGGCGACAGCTTTACCGCGCACCTGCCGGGCGGAAAATGGGAATACTCCAATTTGGGCGCGGGCATTGCGGGCGCGGTGATGGAGGCCGCCGCGCAATGCGATTTCGAAACGCTGATGCAGCAAACGCTCTTTGCGCCGCTGGGCGTTACGGCGACGTTCTATCCGCAAAAGGTCGCCGAAAAAGTCACGGCGCAGGGCGCGGCCGTACTGGCGGACGCACGGCGCATTTTACCGCCCGCACGCAGACCGAATTTTGACGCGCAATCGCGGCGGGCGCGTCCCCTGCCGGCGCCCTGTGTGGATGCGGAGCATCATTACGCGCTGGCGCACGGAAACCTGTGCGTCTCGGTTGGAAATCTGGCCAAGCTGGGCGTTGCGGGCATGGTTCCGGGCTTTTTAACAGCCGAAAGCCTGCAGGATATGCGCCGCGTGATCGCGCCCTTCGGCGAACGCGCGCATAATCTGAGCGAGGGCGTCGGAACGTTTATTCTTCGCGACGCGTCCATCGCCCCGTGCCCGATCTACGGCCATCAGGGCATGGCCTACGGCGCGGTGCACGGGCTGTTTTTCGACCCGGCTGCGGGGCGCGGGCTGGCGCTGCTGACTTCAGGAGCCAGCGAGGCGCGCCGCGGCGTGCTGGCCGACCTGAACGCCGCGCTGATTCGTTTGCTGCTAAGCGAAGGAAAGGAAACGACGCAATCGGAAAAGGCCGCCGGGCAAGCGTCTCAGGGGCTTTGATCGCCCCGTCCTTCAAGGACGTTGAACGGGCGCTTTCCGCCGCAGCCTTGTTTTCATTTGACGGTTCAATAGAGGGAAGGCATGGTCTTTCCCATCACGCATACGATTTTGAGGGCACGCATCATGGACAAAATTCTGGACGTAACGCGGCGGGACGGCGTTGCGCGCATAACGTTTGCATCCGGCGAGATGCTGAAGGTGCCTGCGGCGCTTTATTTGGAGCGCCGGCTGCGTCCCGGAGAAACGATCGATCCGTCGGCCTATCGGCAATTCATGCTGCAGCGCGGCTATCCGCACGCGCTGGAAATGGCGGTCAAGTATCTTGCCCTGCGCGAACGAAGCGTACAGGAGATTCGCACGCGGCTGCGCCGTTCCTGCTACGATGAAGCGGTCATCGCGCGCGTGCTGGACACGCTGGACGCGCATGCGCTGATATCCGACAGCCGCTTCGCGGAGCAATGGGTGCATCATCGCAGCCGGCAATACGGCCGGCTGCGTATTGCGCAGGAGCTGCGCCTCAAGGGCGTGGGCGGCGAGGAGGCGGCGCAGGCACTATCCGCCTTAACGGCGGAGGACGAGCAAACGCAGGCCGACAGACAGGCGCAGAAGCTCGCCCGGCGAATGAACGACAGACAGAAGGTGATGAACGCGCTGGTTCGCCGCGGCTACGATTTCGCCGTTGCCCGCCGCGCCGCGGAGCGCGCGCTGGCCGAGCCGGAAGCGTAAAGGCCAAAATGAAGCGAAAAACAAAATAAAAATACTGCGGGGGAATCGCTCTTTGGTTTATCCAAAGAAACGGTTCCCCCGCAGCCTTCATCGGCGCAGCGCGCCGGCGTCGGTCGATTCGCTCACTGTCCCACGGCTCTTGTGCTTCAGTCCACGCCTGCCGCCGGCAGGCCGGCCGTTTCACGCGTCCCCTTCCAGAAATGCTGGTTGAGGGGAAGCTTGACGATTTTTTCATATTTCCAAAGCCAATGAAGCCCGTCGTCCGCAGCCGTTACGGCTTCACGCGTTACGGCAACGCTTTTTCCACAGTCCCTCCTCGGGAATTGCCCGTCCTCCGGTCGAGGGCTTCTCGCTCACCCCGCCGTGCTTTCCAGCCGCGCGATATGCGCCGTAATCTCGCTGCAGAAGGCAGGCAGCTCGGCGGCGCGCTCCTCAGGCGGCAGGCCGAGAAAGTTTTTGCAGCTAAGCACCATCTCCCGCGCGGCCAGCTGCACATCCTCCAGCCGCATCAGCGCCATATCGCGCTGCACGCGCATCCGGTCGCGGCCCTCCTGCCGCGCCTCCTGCAGCCGCCGCATCAGCGACGCCAGCGCGCCCAGCGCCTGCCGCACATCCGGATCGTTCGGGATATCGCCGAGGGACGGCTCCTCCTGCGCATGCGGCTTCGCAGCCAGCGGATTGAGATAGCTTTCGCCCTCGCCCGCCAATTCGCCGCAAACCTGCTCGATCAGCTCAGGACGCTTGCGCAGCACCGCGCGATACTTATTCTGGTAACGCAGCATCAGCGCCTTATCGCCCTTGCTCATATCCATAACACACGCGCGAACCGATTGTCCCCTTCCCCGCGCCAGCAGCACCTGACGAACCAGCGCGCGCACCTCGTCCTCGGTAAAGGTCTCAAAGGGCGCGGCGCGTTTGAGCAGATCGCCGCCCTGATCGCGCAGCTGCATGTAATAGTAATTGCGCACGCTATTGGGCTTACGCCCCAACGCTTCGCCCATTTTTTCAAATACGCCGCGGAGGGGCGCGCCCGTTTCCGCTGCCTGGCGAATCTCCTGCCACAGCTGTGCCGTTTCCTCCGGCTGCCACCCGTTTCGCGCCTGATGTATGGTTTTCTCCATAATCCTTCCTCCACGCTGCCTTGATATGCCGCCTGACGCCTTGATTTCCTCGTTCAGGGGCTTCCTGCTTCCATAGTATGCGCGCGGGCGGCATAAATTATTACGTTTTTTTAATTTTTTTGTTGCACAATGGAACAAATCGCTTCTTTGATTCGTCTATATATATGAGGTGACGAAAGAAATGAGCACCATGCTTTCTATTTATCCCAAGGAAGAGAAGCCGGCGCTGCTGGCAATTAACGATGATGAAAAGGTCGTTTATGTGAACGGGCAGCCCTGCGAATTGACGCAGCAGGAATTTTCGCTGCTGCAGGAGCTGGCGCAGAACATCGACCGTCCCGTCTCCCGAGAGGAGCTGCTGCGCAGCGCGTGGGGCTATATCTGCCCGGGCGAAACGCGCACGGTGGACGTGCATGTGCAGCGCCTGCGCAAAAAGCTGGGCTTTTCCTGCATCGAAACGGTATATCGCCGCGGCTATAAGCTGCGCGCGCAGGAAGTGTATTGACTGCAAAGCATATTCGCAAACGGAATCGCCTTGGGCTAAAGGCTTCCGCAATCTCCTTGAGCAGGGCGCTCGTGGGGAGCGTTTCCGTGCGGCGTAAGCTTTCCGCGCCGCAAATCGTTCGTTTGCCGTCGGCGTTGCCGCTAAGCAATGCGGCCTTCCCCTCGGGCATATCGCAGGGGCGGGCGGCTGGGGGCTGGCGAGCCGACTGATATTTCATTTTCCACTCGGTCGCTATTCATTTCATGCGCGATCCACAGGCGACGCCGCCCGGATAGCCGCCGATTCGGTTTGTTTTTGTGCCGGTTATTTGATTGTGCGTTGATCGAACAAGCTTTTTCAATCCAGCGCATCCCAAAATCGTTCCCCGCGCGGGAGCGAAAGCGCTTTGACGCGTCCAAAAACTGCGTTTGAGGCGTCCTCCATGCAGCTTGAAAAACTCTCTCTCGCATGGAAAAGCTGCAAAAATAATATTCGGGGCACGGACGCTCGGAAAAGATTCCCCGCTCGGCAAAGCCGGGCAATGCGAATCATGCGGTCGCCGCCCTTCATTGCATCCGGCAAGGTTGACCGTGATTTTTTCGATAATCAAAACCGTTCCCCGCACAGGAGCAGGGAACGGTTTATTGTTGCTTATAGCGCCGGCGTTTCCCATTGGGCGCGCAGCTGCGCGAAGCGCTTTTCGCCAATGCCGTGAACGTTCATGATTTCCTCGGCATAGCGAAAGCCGCCGATCTGCGCGCGGTATTCCACAATCGCGTCCGCCAGCTTTTCGCCAAAGCCGGGCAGGGCGAGAAAATCCTCGCGCGCGGCGCTGTTCAGCCGCCGGGTCAGGGGTGTATCGGCAGGAGGCGGCGGCGCGCTCACACCACGCGGTGAAAACACGCGCGATTCAGGCAGGCAGGCCGCGCAATACCGCGCCGACAACGCCAGCAGCAGCGCCGCCGCAAAGCAAACGCATATACGCAGCAGGCGCGCCGCCCAACGACGACGCGCCTGCTGCGTATCATTCGGCTTCATTGGCCGTTTCATAGGGAGAAGGCGGCAGCGTCAGGCCGCCGGCAGCCATCAGCTCCGTAACCGGCACAAGGCGCAGCCCCAGCGTATCCATGTAATACGGAATGGCCTGACGAATGACCTCAGGCGTGAAATAGCCGTCCAGATGGAACAGAATAATCGTGCCGGGCGTAATATCCTTCTGCACGCGGCGCAGCACGGCGTCCGCCTTGGTGTTCCAGTCCCAGTCCTTCGAATCAATCGTCCACAGGCAGATCTCCATCCCCTCGGCGCGGGCGGGAGCAGAAATGGTCGCGTCGAATTCGCCGAAGGGCGGGCGGAACAGGCGCGGGGTAACGCCCAGCGTGCTGCGAACCAGCTCCACATTGCGGCGCACCTGCTTGAAGCGCATGTTCAGCGCATAGCTCAGCAGATGCGGATGCGACAGGCTGTGGCAGCCGATCTCATGCCCCGCGTCGCGAATCTTCCTGGCGGATTCGGGGAAATTAATCAGGAATTCGCCCGTCATGAAAAAGGTGCACTTGATGCCGTATTCATCCAGAATAGAAAGAATTTCGTCCGTCGGCGTATCGACATAGGCGCAGTCGAAGGTGATGGACATCATGGGCTGATCGGTTTCAACCTTTTGCACCGCCTTCTGGTGCTTGTCCGTCACGGCCAGATAAAGCTCCCGATTGGTGAGCTTTTCATCGCCGTACCAAACCGACAGGTTGTGCCCGCCCAGATGGCTTTCATCGATCTTGACCTTGAAGGTCAGCTGCGTATTGCCGTAACGATACGTTTTCGTGGCCCAAACGCGCCCGGTATCGTCGCGCAGCTCCACATCATAGACGCTGGACGCGCCGCCGGCGCGCTTCACCGCCACGGTCAGCCCCCAGTTAGCGCCCAGATAGGCCACATCGTTGATGTTGGCGAACTGGAAGGTCGGCAGCTTTTCGGCGGCCAGCGCTGCGCAGGGCAGCAGTAGGCAAAGCGTCAGCAGCAGGGACAGGGCTTTTTTCAGCATTGGAATACATTCTCCTCTCTCTTCGCAGGGCGGCAAATGAAATTATCTTTCCGAGTAGGGCGTCCAGTCCTTCTCGGGAATTTCCTTCATGGCGGCGGGGTAAACGCCCGCTTTGCGCAGGACAAAGCCCACATCGCAATGCAGGTTCCGGCCGCCGCTGGGCACAATGACGCTCTCCACCCAGACCTCGCGGCCGCCCTCCTCGGGCAGAATGCTGCCCACCAGCGGAAAATCCGTCTGACAGCGGGTGGCCTTGAGCTCGCCGGGCATGGTGACCTTCATTTGATATTCGCCGGGGTACAGCCCGGAAAGCAGATAATGCCCGTAAGCATCCGTCGTGGCGGAGGCGATCAGCGCATCGTGCTGGTACAGCTCAATCACAATGCCGGGCATATCCGGCTCGTCGATATCCTGCATGCCGTTGCCGTTCAAATCCAGCCATGCACGGTCGCCGATAGCGCCCATCGCGCCTATACCGATGTCCTGTCCGCTGATCCCGTCGCCCATCTCGAGGGTGAAGGGAAGCGCCCGGGGCGTGCCGTCGTCCCGGCTGACGATGCAGGTTTCCCGCTCGGTAGCGTCCTGCGCGCGGGCAAAAAGATAACCGTCGGGCAGCTTGGCCGAAAGCGCATATTCGCCCGGCAGCAGCCCGGTAAAGGCGAAAGCGCCGTCCTGCGCAGTTTCGACCGTGGCCAGCGAATAGCCCTGCGCGTCCAGCAGCGTGACGGGAATACCCGCAACGCCGGTCAGGGTGCCGTCCATGCTCCAAACACTGCCGGCAAGGGAGGCATACTGCAGCACGGGCACGGCCAGCGCGTCGTTTTCCTCGCCGTCGGAAAGCGTCAGCGACACCCGTCCCTCGCCGTCCGCCGGAGCTTCCGCGCCCACAATCACCTCATTCTCCGCCATTTCCAATACCAGCGTATACGCGCCCGGCACAAGCCGCTCCACCGTAAACGCGCCGTTTTCGTCCGTTATAATCTCCTGAACCAGCTTCTCGCCCAGATACAGGGAGACAGCGCGCCCCTCCGCGCCGTCCTCGTTCTCCTCGCGCGATGCGGATGCGTTCGCGTCATAATACATTACGCCGCTGAGCTTGGCAGGCAGCGCGGCATTGATGCAAACGCCGTCCCATACCTGCCCCATGGAAAGCGTAACCTGCGCCGAGGCGGAGGAATCGGCCACGGCAGAAAGGGGCGCGTCCGGCGCGACGCCGAATAGATAATCCTCCGGCAGGTCGACCGTGAGCGTATAATCATCCGGCCGCAGCCCGGCGAGCGTGAAGGAGCCGTCCTCCGCCGCCGCGGTTTCATAGACGGTTTCATAAGCGGCGGACTGCAGGCGAATATGCGCCGCCACATGCCTCCCCGACGCCGCTTCGACGCGGCCGCTGAACGTCGCGGTGAGCGATGCGGTCAGCTCGGGCATATGCAGCTCCGCGCCGCTGCCGATGGTAAACGCGTCGCTCTCCAGCGAAGCGTCGTTGGTCATCGGGGAATCAAAGGCGCTGTCGTCGGGCAGCTCATAGCGCAGGGAATAGGTTCCCGGCAGCACGCCCTTGATGAGGAAGCGGCCGTCCGCGTCCGTTACGCCGTAGGAATATTCCGAAACGGGCGCGCCGAATTCGTCCAGCAGCGTAACAGTCACGCCGGGCAGGCCGCCGCGGCCGTCGCTGATCATCACGCCGCCCGCAACCGCGCCCGCACGGAAGACGGCGCCGTCAATATCCGCCGCCTGCCCGCCGGGGGCAAGGGTGATTTCCTCCGTTTCGCCGTATTCGGGCGTTTGCGTCAAAATATGGTTGACCGTGCCCGGCTGATCGCCCGCATACGGCGCGGCGACATATTGATCGGACAGCAGGAAACGAATGGTATACGTGCCGGGCAGCAGCGAATCCAGCGCGTAGCGGCCCTCCTGATCCGTGCCGACCTCCTGCGCGACGAATCCATCCGCGTCCACCGCCTGCACGGCAAAGCCGGAAAGCGCCGCGTCGCCGTCGTGATAAACGCCGGTGTTGGTCGGGTCCTCAAACAGGCGGCCGCTGACGGCGCAGGCGCGGGTCACGCCGACGGTAAATTCGCTATTTTCACCATGCGGCAGCGTCGCCTCGGCGCTCCCTTGCCGCTCGGCGGAAAGGGTGCGAATCAGGCTGTCCTCCGCCGCGGCGGTAAACACAAAGCCGTCGGGCAGCGTGCACGCAAGCGTCGCCGCGCCGCCGCGAACCAGCGGGAAGGACGCCCGGCCGGAATCGTCCGACAGCGCGCTGACGAGCGTTTGGTCGTTTTGCACCACCGCGACCGTCGCGCCCGAAAGCGCCGGCTCGTCCGCGTCGCGCCGCCCGTTGACGTTCAAATCCTCATAAAACGTCACGACCAGCGAGGTGGCGGGCATAACGCCCACCGCGCTAATATTCGTCGTGCTTTCCACCTGCACGGAAACGTTCACCGATTCCTGACGGCTTACGGCGTTGGTAATCAGGGAATTGACGCCGTAGGTAAACATTTTTCCGTCCGGCAGCGCAAAGACGAGGCGATAGGCGCCCGGCTGCAGCCCCTTGAACGCATAATCGCCGTTCGCGTCGGCATTGGTTCGGCGCTCTACGCCAAGGCTGTCCGAAATCAGCGTGACGGCCACGTCCGTAGCGCCCTGCTCGTCCCCGTCCCACACGCCGTTGGCATTTTCGTCAAACCAGATTTTTCCGCTCAACGCGCCCGTGCGCACCGCGCCGACGCCCAGCGCGATATTTTCCTTGGCCGAAACCGTAAAGGGCGCGGAAACGCCGGTGTTGTCCTCCCCGGCCTGAATGCAGTTATAATAGGCGTTGATTTTTTGCCCCATGGGGCCGACGACATAATGGTCGGGCAGCACGGCGCGCAGCTGATAGGTTCCGGGCGAAAGCTTACGCATGGCGGCAAGGCCGTCGCGGTTGGTCGTTTCCGAAGCGACGGTATACTCCTGCCCCTCCCATACGTAAATCAGGCTGACCTTTACGCCCTGCAGCAGCGGCTCGGAAAGCATGCGGCCGCCGTTGGCGTTCTCATCCTCAAAGGCGACGGCGGAAACGTCCGACGACGTGCGCGTCGCGCCGATATTCTGCGTAACGCTTTTGCCGCTTTCAAGGGTGAAATAGGGTGTAACGCTGCGGTTTTCCTGCGCGGGAAGCGCGCTGCTGGCCGTGCCGTGCAGCGTAAACTGATAATCCGCGGGCAGCTCGATATTCAGGCGATATTCGCCGGCCTCCGAAACCGAGAAGGCGTAAGCGCCGTCCCTGTCCGTTTGCACGGTGGCCAGCTGCTCCTCGGAGCCGTCGGGCAGCCGGTGCTCCAGCGTTACGGCCGCCCCGGCAAGGCCGGGCTCGTTGCCCATCGCGCCGTCCACCGTTTTTTCCAGCCATACTATACCGCTGATTTCCCCGCCCGCAGCCTGCGCGCATACGGCGAGCCCAAGCAGCGGCAGTACCGCCAGAAGCAGGAAAAGAAACCTTTGTTTACGCTGCCAGCCCATAGAAAGCCTCCTAATTATACAAGGAAATAAGATTCACTTTATGATAATCCAAAGCCCAATTGTTGTCAATGCGCGCGAAGGATGCAAAATGTAAATTGTCGCGGCAAAAGCGCCGAAAACGCAGCCTGACGAGCGCAGAAAAGCCCGCGCTCAACCGATAGCACGGGCGAAGGAGGGTTTTTATTTCATTCGCGCATCGTGCGGCAACGCCGTCGGGCCGCGCCCCTTCAACGCAGCGAAGCCCGAAAATCCCGAAACAGGCGCTTGACGTCGTCAATCGTCCAGCAAAGCAGATTGTCGAACGCCGTTTTCCGCATCGCAAACCGCACAAGCCGCGCGCCCAGATAGTAGCCAACGTCCGGCCGGCCGTTAAAAAAGGCCCAATCGCCGAAGTAGCGCTGGTTTTCGCGCGTCATTTCATGCATGTCGCGGGCAAAGCCATCGGCAATTTCGCCCAAATGCTCGCCGCACCATGCTTTCCAGCCGTCTCGATCCTGATGGAAATAATCGGCGTTCCCAAGCGCCTCCTGCTCAAACGCCATAGCGATTCCCTCGGTAAACAGCTGCCACAGGAAGCCGTCGGCGGGAGACTCGAACGCGCGCTCCAGCACGCCGAAGCGCGCCTGATACGCATGTCCCAATTCATGCAGCACAAGGCCGTTCATGTCGTCCGGATGATACCAGCCAAGCTCGATGATTTTTTCAATTCCCAGCAGAATAACCGTTTCGCGCTCAATTTCCGTCACCCAGCCCGCTCCGTTGCAAAGCCCCAGATACAGTACGATTTTCACATCCGGCGTTTTGCCGAATACGGCCTGCAGCCGCTGTTCCAGATTCTCCGTAACCAGATGAAACGTCCGAACCGTTTCGCTAAACGCTTCCTTTTGACGGTACGCCGCATTCAGCACGGGCAAAAACGCCTGCTCCCATGGATATTGGGGCGATACGCTTTGCCGCATATCCGCAAGACAAACCGCCTCCGCCGACGGAAAATTCGCCCGCATGTACGCCTTCCAGCGCTCCAAATCAAACGCGCCCGCTTCATACGCGGAAAGCGCCGCCCGGCTGGTATCCAATAAGCGAATCATAACCGATTCCTCTCCTTCAAAAAAATGCGCCCCGTAATTTTTCCGCCTGTGCGCCGGATCATATACGGCACGGGAGCGTTACGGTAAAGCCCGCGCTCCTTTCCGGCCCGCTTTCGGCGCGCACGCGTGCGCCGCGAGTCCGGCAATCCATTGCGCAGCAGCCGGCCCGAGGCCGCCGCCCGTTCGATCCCGCGCCGTAACCGCACGGAAAACCTTCAGCGGGCGCTGCGTCGTCAGGCGTTGCTTCGCAGAAAAGAGCAGGCGCGGGGGCCTATTCCACATAGAACATTATTTTCGTAATATACTCCGCTTCATTGCCCGTGGAAAGATAGTCGTTGATTGCAAGCTCATAAGAGTCCGAAGTGATTTTTAGATGATGGGATCGGCAGTATTCCAATATCCGTTCGTATGCTTTTCCGATGGAAAGGTAGTCTCCCGTATGGTATGCAATCACGCATTGTCCGGCAGGAAGCTCGACGATGCCCTGGGCGGCGCTTTTTTCAATGGGCAAAAAAACATGGGACGCTTCTGTATATCGGCCCTGCTGGATGCGCTCGATAGGCACGACTGCTCCGCTTTGAAAGAAAATAGGAAGTTGTTCTTTGAAGGAACGGACAAAGCACTTTTTTGTAGCCATGCTGACCATCTCAAGCGTATAAGGTGCAGCAACCTCTTGAAGCAAAATATACTGCGGCTTTACATTTTCCACAGACACGCTGCTGTTATGAATGGCGGCCGAATGCTCCAACTGTAAACAGCGATGCTCAACTCTGCTTTTTATAAGCTGCAATTCCTGAATCTGGCGCTCGATGCTGGTAAGCTGCTTTCGGAGCGCCACAATGGAGGTATCAAGCGAATAGCTTTTCATATGCGCCTTGATTTCATCAAGGGAAAAGCCAATCTTTTTCATAATGCAGATCGTGTCCAAATCGTCAAGCTGCTTTGCGCTATAATAACGATAGCCATTCTCCGGGTCTACATAGGCAGGGCAAAAAAGGCCAATTTTATCATAAAAAATCAAGGCTTGCCTGGAAATATTCTGATGCTTGGAGAGTTCGCCGATTGAGAACAGATTTTTCATAAAAAACCTCTTGACCTTATAGTTACTATATGCTTTATCATGATAGCATGAAAATATGAACTTGTCAAGGAGGAACATGAAATGAAATCCCGCGTGGCTGTCCTTCGGAGCAAATTGGCGGACGGGCTGACAATTAGAAAAATACTGTTGATTGTGCTTGGAGCAATGATATGCTCCTTTGGCATTCACAACATCCATCAGCGCACAAATATCACGGAGGGCGGCGTGATTGGCTTGATGCTTCTCGTAGAGCATTGGCTGAACATATCTCCGGCTTATATTACGCCCATACTGGATATAGCCTGCTATCTGCCGGCGTTTCAGTTTTTGGGCGGCAGCTTCATCAAAACATCCGTTATTTCCACGCTCTTTGTGTCGGGCTTTTATAAGGTTTGGGAAATGTTTCCGCCCATGCTTCCCGACCTGTCGGGGCATCCGCTGATTGCAGCCGCCCCGAGGCGGCTTCCGCCGCCCGCGAGCTGTACGCAGACCGTTTCCCGTATGCGGCGCGAAACGATCGCAAAAAAGCAGCTGCACGTCAGCCTTATCTGTTTCCTTGTCTGAAAAAAAGAATTGGTCTACCGAAACATCTAAAAGCGTAACAAGCTCATAAAAGATTGGCAGGCTTGGGCGCTGTCCGCTATTCTCAATGGACGCGATATAGCGTGGAGCGATGTTCATCTTATCCGCTAACTGCTTGCGCGATATGCCCTTTGCCTTTCCTGCTGCTTTTATGGCTTGACCGAAAGCCTTACAATCCAATCTTGCGACTTCTCTTTTCATCTCATCCTGTTGCCTTCTACTGTTCGCTTTTTTTCGTAATATGCGCACACCTGTAATGGACTTGACCGCCATAAAGCACATAATTTGCGGACCGTTCCTTGATTTTTGTCCGGCTGTCCGTATATCATTATATTTGTAGCACGATATGAAAGGGGGGGGTGAAGCACGGCATATATGTCTTGTCCGCAAGCGGCAAAGAAATGGAGCATATCAGAGCGGCGCGTACAGAAGCTGTGCGAGGAAAACCGCATACCGGGTGTTTCAAAAATCGGCTGTATGTGGCTCATTCCAATAGATGCGGAAAAGCCTGCCGACGGGCGGCAAAAAAACAAAAAAAGTTGTAAGATTTCTTGTAAGGTTTTCGGTTTTGCGTAGTCATATAGGTGAGCAGCAAAAAGAAAGACGTTTTCCTGTGCAAGGAGGAATGAAATGAACCTAAATATTAACGGATTGACAAGGAATTACGGAAAGAAAAAGGCGGTTGACAGCGTGACAATCGACTTGACGCCGGGGGTATATGGGCTGCTTGGTCCCAATGGCGCAGGAAAAACAACCCTCTTGCACATGATATGCGGACTACTGAAGCCGACCGCCGGAACAGTCTGTTTTAACGGAACGGAAATCTCTGCCCTCAAAGAACAATACCGAAGTATTCTCGGCTTCCTGCCGCAAAACTTCGGCTATTACCGGGATTTTACGGTCAAGCAGTTTCTTTCATATATCGCCTATCTGAAAGGACTAGATCGTAGTGCCGCAACATATGGCGTCCACGCAGTGTTGGAAACGACCAATCTGACGGATTTTGCGGACAGCAAGATGGCACAGCTTTCAGGCGGTATGCGCCAGCGCGTCGGAATCGCCCAAGCGCTTTTGAACGACCCTGATATTCTTATTTTGGACGAACCGACCGTTGGGCTTGATCCTGCGGAACGTGTGAAATTCCGAAATCTAATTAGCACCGTATCGTCTGGCAAAATAACGATCTTATCTACGCATATTGTCTCCGATGCTTCTTATATTGCGGATCAGATTTTACTTATGCACAACGGCAAAGTTTCCTGTAAAGGGACGGTTGATATGCTCACGAGAAAAGTACATGGGTACGTTTGGGATGCTGTAGTAGATGCGAACCTTGCAGAAGGGCTCGCTGCACAATACGCGATCAGTAAAATGCACCACACTCCGCAGGGTGTGAGCCTGCGCATTCTTACAGAAAAAAGGCCGCTTGCGGGCGCGCAACCTGTTTGCCCCGACTTGGAAGATGCGTATCTCTTTTATACTGGGCAGAAAGGCGGTGAAACGCGATGAGGTATGAGCTTTATAAGCTGCTGCGGAAAAAGATGCTTCTTATTCTTCTCTCGGTGGTCTATATATGGCTGCTGGCTGCGCTCATCGTCCCTGCTTTGCAATACAGCACATTTACAGAGGATATGAAGCCGTTAAGAGGGCTTGAAGCCATCCGCTACGACCGAGAATTGCAGAATATCTATTCCGGCAGGATTCCTCTTACAGAGTTGGAGAAGCTCTGGAATGAAGTAAAGGAGATTCGAGCCGAAATTGATGGTGGAAACGAAAGCGCATATTGGCAAAGGTTTAACCGCTGCCGTGTGATTGCATTTGTTGGTGCGCGGACTTATTATCTGCCATTGTATGTAGAGGACGCAAGGAAATCCGGCGATCTTTCCGAGTTCTATGCCGGAACAATTGAAATATTGCCCGGAGATAAGGGACTTGTTCCTGCGGCAGACACGGAAAGTCCAATTGTCAAAAAAGTTTTAGATGCCTACGAAAATATAGAATACCCGCTTTATGGCGCATATATGGGAGGCTGGGAAGATTTCTTTAATTTTATCCCGTTTTTCTTTCAGTATGCAGTTGGACTATTGATCGTAATTGGTGTTGCCCCACTATTTGCCGATGAAACAAGCGCAGGAACCTCTGCCATCCTGCTCACAACTCGCTACGGTAAAAGCCGTATGCTCGTAAATAAAGTAGTAGCCTCGTTGCTCTATTCAGCCATTTTATTCCTTATGTTTGCAATCACTGCAATTACTGCGCAGCTTTGTCTATACGGCTCAGATAGCTTACCTGCAAGCATTCAGCTTATCAACAGCAAATCGCCATATAACCTGTCTATGGGCAGCGTTGTGGGGTTATGGTTGCTGTTTGGGCTGCTTGCATCAATCACGGCAGCCGCAACTACAATGCTGTTTTCCGCCTTGGCAAATAATGCGTTTACGGCATTCTTGCCTGCTGCGCTTGCTTATATTTTCCCATCATTCAGTTATGCCGGAGCATCGCTATTCCTTCATCGCTGTATGAAGGTTCTGCCTTCCGCTGTGATTGGCAATATAGACACGTTGTTTGGAGCGGCAGACTATTACAATATTTTAGGATTGCTTGTAGAGCGAAAAATACTGATCGTTATTTGTTCTGTGGCGTTTACTGTATTCTTTTCATATTTGACGATATGCCTATACAGGCGCAGGGAGCCACTGCGCTCATGATAGCTTATCCTTGATGTTCATAAGGAGGTGAGCAGGTGACGGACTTTGAACAGATATACAGGGACTATTTTCGGGATGTGTTTCTCTATGTTCGGCGGCTGTCCGGCGGGGACGAACGGCTGGCAGAGGATATTACCAGCGAAGCCTTCTTCCGTGCGCTTCGCCGCAT
>CAKTXZ010000010.1 GCA_934632155.1 uncultured Clostridia bacterium
GGCGTGTTTTTCCTTCGCGTCGGCAAAGACGCGCTCAATGGTCTGCGAACGCAGCGCGTAGCTTGCCTTGCCAAGAGACGAATGCCGCACGTCCTCCGCGCGCTCTATGTAGTCGTGCCAGATATGGCGCGCCACGGTCTTTGTGCACTGCTGATTTTCAGTGCAGCGTTCACGGACAGGACAGTTCCTGCCAATGTAGCGCTTGCTTTTGTACTCCCGGTTGCCTTCGCGGCTGATGGTGGAATAACTCAGAATCTGGTTTTGTGGGCAGAGGATGCAGTCGTAGTATTCATCGTAGACATATGCATATCAGGGCAGGTTGCCTTCCTTTGTCATTGGCCGTTTGTGGGGCGGCGACGGGATTCTCCCGCTGTCGAAGACCTGCTTGCAGATCCAAGGCGTTTTGTAGCCCGCGTCGGCGGTGATCGCCTGCGCCTCGGGACAGCGCTCGATCAGGCGCTCAAACACCCTGTCAAAGACCACGCTGTCATGGACATTGCCGGGCGTGACTTCTGTTTCCAGCACATAGCCCCGCCTGTCGCAGACGGTGTGCGCCTCGTAGGCGAAGCATTTCCTGCGCTCGCCCTTCTGAAATACGCCGCTGTCCGGGTCGGTCGTCGATTTCGTCACCGTTTTCTGCTTTGCCGGGGCGGACGGCGTACTGTCATCGTCGTCGTCATCTTTCTTTTTCAGGGATCTCTTTCCATGCACCGACTGATGATGACCTCCGCCGTAAAGCGATGGCGGAACGCATAGCTGATCGTCGCAAAGTGCGGCAGAGTCTGCGGCGCCGTATAGCCCAGAAGCCAGCGATACGCCACGTTCACTTCTGTGTCCCGCATGGTCTGACGCAGCGAATGGATTCCGAACAGATGCCGGATCATCACCAGCTTGAACAGCGCCACAGGATCGCAGCTTGGCCGGCCGTTGTTCTCGCAGTACAAATCCTCGACAAGCTCATAGATGTGCGCAAAATCCACCGCCGCGTCGATCTTCCGCAACAGATGCTCCTGCGGCGACAGCATATCCGTGCACAGCTTTCGATTGCCTGACGCTATTCCGTTTCTTTCTTCAGCATTTTCATCACCGGCTCTATCTATCGCTTGGGACGCAAACGTCCGAAGTTGTAGATGAAACAAGGGGTGATGCTACCACAAAAGAAAAAGTGTCAATACGGAGGCGTATTCTCCCCGGAAAACGCACAGAATGAGCAGGGAGTTTTCGCACTGTTTTTCTGAAAACGCTTGATTTTCACCGGATAGTTGCGTACAATAAGACTGCGAGGTGAAAATATGATAAAGACAACAGCGATGCTACTGGAAGAACTGAAGGAATACGGTTCTCCGAAGTCAAAGCTCGCGCGTATGGCGGAGCGAGGCGAGTGCTTTCCCATTACAAGGGGGCTATATGAAACTGATCGGAACGCTCCTGCGCACCTGCTTGCGGGCAGTATTTACGGGCCTTCATACATTTCCTTTGAATATGCCCTTAGCTGCTACGGGCTGATTCCCGAGGCGGTATATGCCGTTACCTGCGCCACCTTTGAAAAGAAAAAGAAAAAGAAGTATGAAACGCCCTTCGGAACCTTCACCTATCGGGATGTGCCGTCCGAGGCGTTCCCGCTGGGGATTCGGCTCGTGCAGGAGGGCGATTATTTCTACCGGATCGCAGAGCCGGAAAAGGCACTGTGCGACCAGCTCTATACTATGCCGCCCGTACCGAACACACAGGAGCTTTTCCGGCTGCTGACGGAGGATTTGCGGATTGAGGAATCGGAGATTGGGAAGCTGGACGGAAATAAGGTTTGCGAATACAGCGGAGCGTACCATACCACGAATGTCAAAAAGCTCTGCTCGCTTTTAAGGAGGCTTTGATATGAACAGCGCCATTGAACAGATGCTGAAAAGCTACCATGCAGAGAATATCTACGACAGAAAGAACGCCATGAAGGAGATCATTCACGATTCCTCCGTGCTGAATATCTGGGGCGCAGACTTTTTCAAACAAATCACGGAGGGACTGACTGCGGGATAGTCCCCGACTGAAAACCGAATACCGCCCCGCCCCTTGCATAGAGCGCCCGGAACGGACGCTCTATGTAAGGGGCGGTATATCCGAAAACGTCCCGAATCCTATGTGAACTGCACCCCATTTGTTAGACAAGTATGATAAAATGCTTGTACTAAGAAATGGGGTGCAGTTCACTTCATGCCCGTGGGGCGGTTTTTAATTTTTTTATGCGGAAAGGACGTTGAAAAACGCGTCATGCGCCCGCCCGCGGCGGATTGATTCTCCCGCGCTCAGCCCAGCTTTCGCGGAGCGATTTCGGAAAGCGCAAGCCCCTTGTTCTTTTCCTGCGCAAGGCGAATACTCCAATCATTCTCAAAGAACAGCACGGGGTTCCCCGCCGCGTCAAAGCCGCGCGCGGTGGTGGAGGTCAGCTGCAAATCCTCCGGCGCCGCAGGCGCGGCCTCCATCCAGCGCACAAAGCGGTAGCTCAGCCTGTCCATCAGCAAATCCACGCCGTATTCGCTTTTGAGGCGATAGGTCAGCACGTCAAACTGCAATTCGCCCACAACGCCGACGATGAATTCCTCCAGCCCCGTTTCGTTGCGGCGGAAGGTCTGGATCGCGCCCTCCTCGGCAAGCTGGTCGATGCCCTTGACAAACTGCTTGCGCTTCATGGAATCCAGCGGACGCACGCGGGCGAAGCGTTCCGGCGCGAAGACGGGGATTTTGTCAAAGCGAATCTTCCAGCCGGCGCTGAGCGTATCGCCCAGCCGGTACACGCCCGGATCAAACAGGCCGATAATATCGCCCGGATAGGCGTTTTCCACGCCCTCGCGTTCATCCGCCATGAACTGCTGCGGCTGCTTCACCTGCATTTCCTTGCCCGTGCCCGAATGCCACACCGTCATGCCCTTGCGGAATTCGCCGCTGACCACGCGAAGGAAGGCCAGCCGGTCGCGGTGCGCCGGGTTCATGTTCGCCTGAATTTTGAAGATAAAGCCCGAAAAGCGCTCGTCCTCGGGCGAGACCTCGCCCTGATCGCTTTCGCGGGGCAGAGGCGGCAGCGTATATTTCAGAAAACGGTACAAAAACGGCTCCACGCCGAAATTGGTCACGGCGCTGCCAAAGAACATGGGCGTCAATTCGCCCCGGCGCACGGCGGCCAGATCAAAAGCGTCGCCCGCCTCGTCCAGCAGCGCGATTTCGTCCTGCAGCCGGGCGCGGTAGTGCCCCTCCAGCGCAGTCTGAAGCGCGGGATCCTCCAGCGGGATGATCGTCTTGCCCGCCTTGGTCTTGCCATGGTCGCCGCCAAAGTACAATTCCACCGTCTTTTCGTCCCGGTGATACACGCCCTGAAAATCGCCGTCCACGCCGATGGGCCAGTTGACGGGGCACGCGCGAATGCCCAGCACGCGCTCGATCTCCTCCATCAGCTCGAAGGGATCCTTCGCCGCACGGTCCATCTTGTTCACAAACGTGAAAATCGGAATGCCGCGCATCCGGCAGACCTTGAACAGCTTGACCGTCTGCTCCTCTACGCCCTTGGCCGCGTCGATGAGCATCACGGCGCTGTCCGCCGCCACCAGCACGCGGTAGGTATCCTCGGAAAAGTCCTGATGGCCGGGCGTATCCAGAATGTTGATGTGATAGCCGTCAAATTCAAACTGCATGGCGCTGGATGTGACCGAAATGCCACGCTGCTTTTCGATCTCCATCCAGTCGCTGGTCGCGTGGCGCTCGGCGCGGCGCGCCTTGACGCTGCCGGCCTGACGAATCGCCCCGCCGTAGAGCAGCAGCTTCTCCGTCAGGGTGGTTTTCCCGGCGTCGGGGTGAGAAATAATCGCAAAGGTGCGCCGGCAGGCCACCTCCTGTGCAAAGGTTGACATCGTGGGTTCCTCCTTCAGTGTTTTCATGCAGGGCCTGTTTCACCGAAGGAAAGCGTCAGGGCCGCGTCATGAGGCAAGCCTCCTTGTTCGTCATCCGGTTCCGTCGTTTGATTGAAACACCTTATCTTATATCACGCCATCGCCGCTTGTCAAGCGCGCGACGCGAAAACGGCCGTTCCCTCCCCTCCAAAGAGAGCCAAGCGGCTTGCTTTGGCTTGCGGGAGGACAGATTCCTCCCTTTACGCGCAGCCCGCGCCGTAAAGCGCCGCGCAGGCGGCTGAGGGAGCGGGAGATGCGTAGCGTTCGCCGGCATTCTGGCATGATTGCGGGCGCGCCGCCTGCACGGATACATCCCCGGCTTGCCGAAGCGCGCCATATCTTACGCCCTGTTTTGCGTCGCCCGCGTTGCTTTGGGACGGGACGGCTTACTGCTTCAAAATTTTCATTTTCCGACGCTTCCAGCTGATGGAGGGAGGCGAAATACGCCGCGCACCCCGCCGCATCCTTCGGAATGTTCTTTTGATTTTTCTATAACACGCCCGCTAATGAAAAAATAGGAAAAAATCCAGTCAAAACATGAACTTTTGGCCCCCAAAGTTGTACTATTGTTTATTCGGCGCCATCATTTACAAATAAGCGTCCCTGTGCTATACTGCCTGTCAGAGAGGGGAGAGGACATGCTGCTGCTGGATGAAAAGCGGATGCGGACGCTGCTGAAAGCGTTTTATTCTTTGACGGGCATGCCGATGAGCGTGCTGGATCTCTCCGGAAGAACCGTCATCGGATATCCGGAAAGCACCGACTGCCCGTTTTGCAGGCTCATGCGCGCGCAGCCGGATTTCAATGCGAAATGCATAGCGTGCGATGAGGAGCACTTTCAGGAATGCCGGGCGGCGGGGAAAGCCGTCCGCTATATATGCCACGCCGGGCTGACCGAGATGATTTCTCCCGTCCAGCAGAACGGCGTTACGCTCTGCTACATTCAATTGGGTCAGACGATTATGGAGGAAAGCCGCGATCTGACCCGCATGCATATTTTTCATTATTCTCATGAGTATTTTGGCGTTGACGGAGAAAATCTGGCGCGGGATATCAATCATCTTTCGGTAATATCGGAAGAGCAGTTCAACGCGTATCAGGTGTTGTTTGAATCCATCACGCTGTATCTGCTCTCCACGCAGGTTGTGGCCCTGTCCGATACGGAATTTTTGACGCGACTGGACGATTACATCGATTCCCACATTGATCAGGATATTCGAATTTCTGATCTGTGCATCCATTTTCATATGAGCCGGTCACGGCTTTACCAATACGCGCGCTCCTATTTGCAGCTTCCGCTGACCACCTACATTCAGAACAAGCGGCTGGGCATGGCGAAGGAAATGCTGAAAAAGAACGATAGAAGCATCACGGATATTGCCATCTCCGTGGGCTTCACGAATTACAGCTATTTCTGCCGGGTGTTCAAGCAGAATACGCGCCTTTCTCCGCGGGAATACCGCTCCGCCAAGCAGAAGATGGGCGCAACAGCGGCGTCTTATCGCGAATAAAAGCCCGTCGGGTACAATTTCAGACGCGGGGAGGCTTGCCCTCGGGCGCGAAACGCGCCGGAGCGTTTGGGGGCTGTTGCGCAGCTTATTTTTTTGCGTTTCAACGTAGGGGCGTCAGTAAGCGCTGCGGCTCTGCGTGTCCCAAAACCATGCGTTTGACACCCTCCCTGCAGGATGAAGGGGCTTCATCCTGCAGGGCAAGGCCGCGGAAATGATTTTACCACGCCGACGCTTCGAAAAATCTTCCCGTCCGCCCGGCCAAGCCGGGCGATACGAACAAAAAGGAAGGGCCGGCCGCTCTTCCTTGCATCCCGCTGATTGGTTCGCGGCTTTTTTGACAGCCGGAGGCGCCAGCAAACACGGCGCCTGCTTCAAGCGAAACCGGCGCGATTGCGGGTGTAATATTTTTTCGGAGCAGGCTTGCGCACCCCCTTAAAAAAAGAAAAATTGAAAAAAAAGAACGATAGTGCAATTTGCAAATTGATTTTGATATTTTTTTCGATTGCCGTTTGCTATGATGAGAATGAAAAGCAGGGAATCGATTTATTTCGCCGCGCAGGGGGGCCGGAGACATGGAACAGGGTTGGCTGGTCGTGGATATTGGGGGCACCAAGCTGTCTGCGGCGATATTCGACGGACGGCGGCTGTCCTTTCAAAATACGGTTTCCACGGAAGCGCACAGGGGGCGGGAGCACGTTGTCAAACGCCTTATTTCGCTGATGGACAGGACGGCCGGGACTGCGCAGATTCGGAGGCTGACGGGCATTGGCGTTGCGTGTCCGGGGCCGCTCTCCGCCCGGCGCGGTCTGGTCATCAGGGCTCCGATGCTAGGATGGGAGAGCGTGCCCATCGCGGACATTATCGCGCGGGAGTTCGGCTGCCCTGTGGCGCTGGAGAACGACGCCAACGCCGCCGCGCTGGGCGAATACGTCTACGGGGCGGGGCGGGGCGCATCCAGCATGGCCTATATCACCGTATCGACGGGCGTGGGCTGCGGCGTCGTTTTGCAGGGGAAATTGCTGCGGGGCCATCATGAAAGCGCCGGAGAGCTGGGACACATGGTTATCCGGCACGGCGGCAGGCCCTGCGCCTGCGGACGGTACGGATGTCTGGAGGGCTATGCCTCCGGCACGGCTATCGGGCGGGAAGCCTCGCGTCTCCTGTCCGCCCGCGGCCAGACTGCGCTGACGATCAGCGCCAAGGACGCGGCCGCGCTGGCACGGCAGGGCGATACGCAGATTCGGCAGGCCTTCGCGGACGCGGGGTTTTATCTGGGCCGGGGCGTCGCGGCGCTTTTGCAAATCGTCGATCCGGAAAAAGTGGTCGTCGGCGGCTCGGTGGCCCGGTCGTTCGATTTGATCGAATCAGGGATTCGGGAAGGCGCGGCCAGCGAATCATACTGGGGACGGGACGAGGGCTGGCTTGTCAGGGCGCAGCTGGACGGAGCGTCCGGCCTGCTGGGGGCGGCCGTCCTTATCTCAAATTACAACAAGGGAGGAACGTAAGATGAACATTCTCTCGATGCAGAAGGCGCTCAAAAGGGCGCGAAGCGAGGGAGGATTCTGCACGCTGCTGGGCGTCGGCCCCATGTCGCCGATGGTGCTGCAGGCGGCGCTGGAAATTTCTTCGGAGCAGGATTTCCCCATCCTGTTCATCGCGAGCCGGAATCAGGTGGATAAAGACGAATTCGGCGGCGGCTACGTAAACGGCTGGGATCAGCTCCGCTTTGCGCAGGCCATCCGCGATATGGCGGACAAAATTAGCTACAGGGGGCAGTATTACCTGTGCCGGGATCATGGCGGCCCCTGGCAGCGAGACGAGGAGCGCCGCGCCAGGATGCCTGAAAAGGAAGCCATGGAGCGCGGATTGCGTTCCTACTATGCGGACATCGACGCGGGCTTCGACCTGCTGCACATCGACCCCACAAAGGAGCCCGGCCCGCCCGAGGGCGCCGTGCCCATGGACAGGGTGCTCCGCCGCACCGTGGAGCTGATAGCGCGCACTGAGGCATATCGCAGGGCGCAGGGGAAGCCGCCCATCGGTTATGAGGTGGGCACGGAGGAAACCAACGGCGGCCTGACCGGCGCGGAGGCGTTTGAAGCCTTCATCCGCCGCCTGCGGACGACGCTGGCCGAAAAGGGGCTGCCAATGCCCGGCTTTATCGTGGGGCAGACCGGCACGCTCACCCGCCTGACCGAGAACGTTGGCCATTATTCCTTTGAAAACGCCATACGGCTTTCCCGCCTGTCCGCCGAAAACGGGATGGAATTAAAGCAGCACAACACCGATTATCTGCCGGAGGAGCTGCTGCTGGCGCATCCGGCCATGGGCGTTTCCTCCGCTAACGTCGCGCCGGAATTCGGCACGGTGGAAACGCGCGCGTATCTTCTGCTGGACAAGGTGGAAAGGCGGCTGTATGAGCTGGGACTGGTCGGCGAAGCGACCGGGCTGACCCCTGCCCTGCAACGGGCGGCAGTGAACACGGGGCGCTGGCGGAAATGGATGGTGGACGGCAAGGACAGGCTGACGTGCGAGGAAGTGCTCTCCGACGCGGAGCTGACGCGGGTCGTCACCGACGTCGCCGGCCATTATACGTTTGAAACGCCGGAAATAGCCCCGGTCATCCGGCAGCTGCTGGACAATCTGGAAAAGGCACAGGTGCCCGCGCGCCGCTACGTCGTCGACAAAATCAAGGAAGCCATCGGCCGCTATGTGACGTGCTATAACCTGCGCGGCCTGACGAGCCGGCTGGAGAAATATCAATGAGCCGGGCAGCCGTGCTGATCGACCGGGACGGAACGATGGGCGGGGATCCGACCGGCGGCTATTTCAGAACGCCCTGGGATTATCGGCCGTTTCCGGGCACGCGGGAAGCCTTCCGGCTGCTGCGCCGGCATCGGCTGCCGGGGATTGTGGTAACCAACCAGTCCTGTATTGCGCGGGGGCTGGACGGCGGCTACGACTTCGCGGCGGAATTCCGTGAAATCGGCGCAGACGACTGGTTCATCTGCCCCCACGACCGGCCGGACGGCTGCAATTGCAGGAAGCCGGGGACGGGGCTGATCGAGCAGGCGCAAAAAAAGCATGCGCTGGATCTTTCCCGGTGCTACATGATCGGCGATCGCTGGTCTGATATGGCGGCGGGCGGAAAAATGGGGCTGCGGCTGATTCCTGTGCTGACGGGCTACGGGCAGGAAACGATCGCCGACGACCGCTGGAAATGGCAGGAGTACCGGCCCGCGTTCATCGCGAAGGATTTACTGGAGGCGGTCCGGTGGATTGTGGGCAGGCAGGAAGGCAGACAGCCGGAATAAAAACGAGAGGTAAATAGCGTGAAGATGAAAGTTGCGCTGGTCGGAACCAGTCAGTTAAGCTTCCCCGGAAAAAAAGAAGAGCGCTTTGCCAAAACGGCGGCGGAGCTTGAAGCGTTCCTGAAAAAATACGACGCGGAATTGTTCGTGTACCCCGAAACGGTGATTACCGAGCAGGACGCCGTTCGTTCGCTGACGACGGTAGACCGGGAAGCGCCCGATTTGCTGCTGATTCAGTGTACCAGCTTCAGCGCCGGCTTTCTGGCGCAGGCGTATGCGCAGGCCGGATACCCGCTGGGCTTCTGGGCCATTCCCGAGGGGCGGCAGGGCGGCGTGATGCAGCTCAATTCCTTCTGCTCCATCAACATGTATTGCGGCATCGTCCGTTCATACTATCCCGACCGGCGGCTTCCTGTCAAGTGGTTCTTCGGCGAGGTGGAGGACGACCTGTTCGCCCCGCGGATGGACGTCACGATTCGCGCGCTGAAAACAATCAAGGCGCTGTGCCATGCGAAAATCGCTCTGATCGGAGGCATCGCCCCCGGCTTCAACGACCTTTATTTCGACGAGCGCAAACTGTTGTCCCGTTTTCCGGGCATGACCTTCAACAGGCTGCATGAATTTTCGGAGATCGCCGACCGCGCGCGCTCCTATAAGGACTCCGAGCTGGCCGGGCTGGCCGAGGCGTATGAAAAGAAAGCGAAGCGCGGCGTGCAGGCCTGCTCTGTTTCCCACAAAATGGACAACGCGCGATTCCTGAAGGCGTACCATGATTTTCTGAACGAATACCATTACGATGCGCTGGCTATCAGCTGCTGGCCGAAATTCATGGACGAATTCGACTACTCCATCTGCTCTGTGGTGGCCACGCTGAACGACGAGGGCATCCCCACCGCGTGCGAGGGCGACGCGCTGAGCGCGGTGAGCATGCTGATGCTGGAACGACTGGCGCAGCAGCCGACCATGCTCATGGACATATCCGCCTTCGACGAAACGGACGATTCCGTGCTCATGTGGCACTGCGGGCCCGCCTCCGCCCACTACTGCAACGCCGACGGATACGCCCTCTCCGGTAATTATTCCGGGAAGGCGCATGTCCCGCATCAGCCGCCCATTTGCTGCGGCGTGGCGCGCGACATGGTGTTCAGGGCGCAGGATGTGACCATCGGCCATATCGCCGGGGAATGCGACCAGCTGCTGATCGCCAGCGGCCGCTTCACCGACCGCGAAAAACCAAGCTATTTCGGCAGCCGCGGCTGGCTGGAGCGGCTGGCCATCGGCGAAAAGCCGGTCACAGCACGGGAATTCATCGCCACGATTCTGGATCAGAGCCTTTCTCATCATTATCCTATCGTGGCCGGCAATGAAACGAAAGCGCTGTATGAAATCGCCCGCCGTCTGGACATGAAGGCGATTCAGCCGTCCGAGTATAAGGAATATCTGGTGTACTGACAGGAAGCAAGCTTCAAACGGCGTTCGGGGGCGGGCATGGATCCACACGGGCAGCAGGGAGCGCCGGAAGGAGGAGGATCCGACGCTTTCCGGACAGGGAAGGGGGGATCGGCCGGGCGGACGACCGGCTGTGCGGCGCATTTCCGGAGCGTATGGGCCAGGCCGCCCGCCGGCCGACGCGGACGGCCTTCGGCAGGACGTAATCGAACCGCCCCCCGGCTATCGGGCGGGCCGCTTTGGCGAAACGCCTCTGGCGGCGGCCTCCGCCGCCCGCAGCGGCAGCGAGGAGTTCGTGACGCTGTTCCGGGTCAACCGCGCTTTGGAGGAGGAATTGAAGCGGAGCGTTTCGGGGCTTTCGGATGATGCGATCGGCGAACCCATCGTTCAGGCCGGTTCCGATCCGGACGCTGTGAATACCGTCAGGGATTCCTTCCGCGTGCGGCCGACCGTGATGAAAGCCTTATGCTCACGCGCCGTTATTTGGCCGCGGGTCTCCCGGAGCATGGCGAGGCTGAACAGAAAAAAGGCGGGGCGGCGGGGCAAAACCAGCAGGGAAACGCGCCGGGAAGGGGAAAAGCAGGATGGCTTTAACGGCTTGCGAAGGGCATTCCACGCGTTTTTATGGCGGATAAAGCGATCATGGCGGAAGCATACGGCAGGCGCAACGGAAACGACGCGGGGAAGCAGGGAGGTGATTCGTTTCGACACGGCGAAAAGCGGCGGGCAGGCTGCTGTTTTGCCGGAGCATGACCAAACAGCATCCAACCATCGATTAGAAGGAGGAAAAAAATGAAGCGGATTTTCATGATTCTGTTGACGGCCGCTCTGGCGCTGGCGGCGATGCATGTGAGCGCGCTGGCCGACGAGCCGTTTCCCTACACACGGGAGCAGCTGGGCCTGCCCGCGCTGGATATTCAGGGCGATACGGTGACCTACCTGACATGGGACAACCAAAAGACGCTGGACGCCGACGCGGCCAACATTCTGATGCAGCAAATCTACGGATGCAAAATCAGGGTGATCAGGACGACATGGTCTGAAATTGCCCAGAAGGCGGCTTCTATGGTGCTAAGCGGCAATACGCCGGATCTGATTACCTACCGGGCGCAGGAGTTCCCTACATTCATCCAATCCGGGGTCGTGGCGGACGTGACCGCTTATCTGGACTTTGACGATCCGCTCTGGGCGGACGTGCGGGACGCCGCCGACGTCTACAAATATCAGGGCCGGTACTATGTGTTCCCCTATTCCACGATCTTCAACAACAGCGTGATCTACTACTGGACAAGCTACTTTGAGGATCTTGCGCTGGATACCCCGCTGGAGCTGTATCAAAACGGGGACTGGACGCTGGACGCACTGAAGGATTTAATGAAGGAGCTGACCCTGGACGATGACCGCGACGGCATCGTTGACGTGTACGGCCTGGTGCTGCATCCAGACAACACCTTCCTGTCCTGCGGCGAGGATTACGTCGTTCTGGATCAGGAAACGGGCCTGTTTTCCAACAATCTGCGCGCCCCCGCCCTGGCGACGTATTTTGATTTCCTGTACGACACCGGCACCGCCGGGAATGATACCCGCCTCATGTCGCTGGAGAGCAACAGCTGCTTCGCCGCCAAGAACGCCGTCATGCTGTGGGACGAGCGCTGGATGATGGGCAGCAGCTATTACGATGCTCTGGTTTCCGGCGAAATGGGCTTTGCCCCCTCTCCCATCCTGGAGGAGGGCGGAGGATATTATGTGAACGGCCGCATCGGGCAGTATTGGATCGGCAAGGACTGCGCAAACCTCACTGGCGCGGTGGCGTACATGGCTTGCCAGCGCGTGCTGGATAAGACCGAGGGCCTGGCGGAGGAAATCCGCCGCTGGGCGGGGCTGAAATCCAGGGCGCTCCCGGAGGATATGAAGGCGCTGCTGCGGGAAATGGACGATCCGGCGAAGTTTACGGCGCTGCTTCCCCTGTCCCGCGGCGTGGGCGACTGGGGACAGAGCGGGCACGGCGTACTGGATCTGTATTCCAGAGCTGCGCAATTTGAAAATCCGTGGCAGACGCTGGTGGAGGAATACTATCCCATCCTGCAGGAGCAAATCAACATCACCAACCAGAAGGGAGGCGTCCAATAAATGAGCGCTTCCGTATGCCAGCGGATATTTGTCGCCGCCGTGCTGCTGTGCCTGCTGTTTTCGTTCCTTCCGTCCGCGTGCCGCGCGGAGGCGGAGGAAGGGCGGCACTATACCGTCGCTACGGTGGATTACGACAAGATGTACTGGGGCATTGGCATATCCTACACACGCGTGATCGAACTAAGCCATAATGGGGAAGAAAACGGCACGCTGATGGCGACCTATGAGCTGGGCACCTCCGGATTGCAGCTGGAAAAGCCGGGCTATCACATCCGTGTGAGCCGGGACGGCGGCGAAACATGGCGGGAAACGGCGGTGATTCGTGAAAAGGCGGCGGCGGTGCAGTCGGAATGGCAGCCCTTCCTGTATGAGCTGCCGCGCGCCATCGGCGGCATGCCGGAGGGCACCGTTCTTTGCGCCGCCTGCTCCGTCGACAGCGCCCACGCGAAGCGATCCGCCCTTCGCCTGTACAGGAGCTATGATGTGGGAGAAACATGGGAGCAGTTCGCCACGATCGCGATCGGAGGCGGGCTGTCCACCGGTGTGTGGGAGCCCTTCCTGATGACGCTCCCGGACGGGCGGCTGGCCTGCTACTACTCTGATTCGACGGACGAGCCGCATTACAGCCAGAAGATGGTGATGCGCATTTCGGAGGACGGCGTGGCATGGGGCGAAGCCATCGATATCGTAGCCATGCGGGAGCATGAATTGCGCCCCGGCATGGGCACGGTGGCGCGGATGAATAACGGCCAATTTGTGATGACCTATGAAATGTGCAACGTCAACAACCCGGACTGCGGCAATCCCGTGTACTACAAATTCTCTGCGGACGGCGTCGACTGGGGCGATCCGGCGAATCCGGGAACCAAAATGGTCGTCAACGCCCAAACGCTGCGGAAGGCGGTGCCGGGGTCCTGCCCCTATCTGGCGTATTGTCCGGATTATGGCGAAAACGGCCTGCTGCTGTGTACCTCCGGGTTCCAGACGCCAAGCCTCGCCAAGGGGCATATCGTCTACGTCAACGACCGGCTGGGCGCCCCGGACGCGTGGAAAATCTATGAACAGCCGGTGGAAATCATCGGCTCCAAGGGCGGGTACAGCCGGGCCATCTTCGTATCCGCCAACGGGCACAGCATCTACTTTGTCAACAACATTCCTGATCCTGCCTCGGAGGAGGGCTACTATCGCATGATTTTTCTGCGGATCGAGGCGGAAAATATCACATTCTGACCCGGCCGCGAAAAAAAGAGAGGCTCGGCCAGGCAATAACCCCTGAACGAAAGCGCATTACCGTGGACATGGCGGAGCACGGAGAGATATTGAAGAAGGGACGCCGCGCCCGCAGGAACGACGGTCGTTTCATCATCGTACCAAACGGCGCCGTACAGACGCCAATTGAGGAAAGGAAACGGAGGTATACCCATGAAAAGGACGCTGACGCTGATACTGACCATGGCGATGCTCGGCATGTGCGCGTGCGCCCACGCCGACACCGTCATTACCGACCTTATCCCCCTGGTGAAAGGGGAGGGCGAGGCCTACATGTTCACCGTGACGGAGGAGGGCGCGCTGCACGTGCTGGCAAAGAAACAGGACTACTCTGGCGATGCCTACGCCAATTCCCTGCATATTCTGGGGCGAAAGGCGGCGGACTTCACGCTGGAGTTTGACTACACGCCATCCGCCGTATGGATGCAGGATCGCATCTGCTTCCGTGTTCAGGAGGAGAACGAGGACGAATGGAACCAGTACATGATCCTGTTCAAGGGCATGGAGCTGGGTGAGGGCCAGCGCGGCGTGACGATCATGAAGGGAGAGGACAGGGAGCATCCCTTCGCATACGAAGAGGTTTGGCTGGAGGTGGGCGTCCGGTACTTCGCCAGGCTGGTGGCGGAGGGCCGGAAGATTACCCTGTACTTCGATGAGGATCCCGGCTTTGCCAACGGCCCGCTGCTGGAGGTCGAATTGCCGGAGGGGCGGACCGGCGAGGATACGGCTTACCGGGATGAATATCTGGCTGACGGCGATTTCCAGATCGTTTCCTGGGGCGGGGATTTCATCATGACCTACTTCAACCTGATTGAACAGACTGAGTAAAATGCGGGAGGAAGCCTCCCCTCGCCTGCGGGAGAACCGGGGGGAGGCTTCCGGCGCGAACGGGGAGAAACGTCATGAACAGAATGTTTTCTGTTGCGCTTACGCTGATAATGCTGCTTTCCGCGACCGGCGCGTTCGCCGAAAGCGGCGTGACGAACATGATTCCGCTGGTCAGACCGGAATCGGCGGAATACATGTTACCGTGACGGATGAGGGCGCCCTGCACGTCATGGGGCTCAAGCAGGACTACAGCGGCGACGATTACGCCAATTCGTATCATATTCTGGGCCGGAGCGCGTCGGACTTCATACTGGAATTCGGCTATACGCCCTCCCGTGTCGCATGGAATCAGGCTCGCATTTCCTTCCGCTGCCAAAACGACGAAAACGGAATGGAATCAGGCTCGCATTTCCTTCCGCTGCCAGAGTGATGAAAACGAATGGAACCAGTATATGGTGCTAATCTGCGGGCCGGTCTGGGCGAGGGTAAGCGGGGCGTCTCGCTGGTGAAGGGAGAGGCGCTTGACAATCCCTTCGCGTATCAGGAGATATATCTGGATGCGGGCACACGGTACTTTTGCAGGCTGATTGCCGAAGGGAACCATGCCGTCCTGTACTTTGACGAGGATCCCGCCTTCCCCCACGGCCCGCTGCTGACGGCGGAGCTCCCGCTGGAGCAGGCCGGTGCGGAAACGGCCTACCGGGACGAATATCTGGCCTCAGGCGATTTCCAGATCATTTCCTGGGGCGGCGACTTTATCATCAGCCGGTTTGAGCTGACCGAAGCGACGAAGTAACCCCCGCGGCGGGGGAGCGCGGAAAACGCACGCCCCCGCCGGAAACCAGATTGGAAAGGATGAGAACCTATGCGCAGCCTGCTGAATCGTTCGCGTATCGGATGCGCCTTCTGCGTGCTTCTGTTCATGCTCGCCTGCGTTTTTTGCGCGGGAGCAGAGGATGCGTGCATCGCGTACAGGGAGGGGAGCTACGCCGCATATGCTCAGGCAAATCGGGGCTTGGCTACGCCGTCGGCCGAAATATGCGTGGACGTGCTAAAGGGCGTGCCCGCCGATGAACGCGGCAGCGAAGCGCGGGTCATTGACGGGCGGGAGGCGTTGGTATATGCCGGCGGAAAGGGAGAAATCATCTGGGATTTTCAGGTGGAGGCCCCGGGCCTGTACGCGCTGGAACTGACGTATTTCGCGCTGGAGAGCAGCGCGGCCGCCGTTGAGATAGGCATTGCGCTGGACGGGGCGGCTCCGTTTACAGAGGCGAGCCGGGCGCAGCTGACCCGCCTGTACCGGGACGGGCAAGGCGCATACGCACGGGACGCCGTCGGGAACGACATCCGCCCCCAACAGACGGAAATCTTCCTCTGGCAGACGAAGACGCTTCACGATGCGGACGGCTATACCAATGGCGATTATCTGTTCGCGCTGGAGGCAGGGGAGCATACGCTTGCCATCAGCGCCCTGCGGGCGCCGCTGGCCATCGGCGGGATTCGGTTTTACAACGCGCCGACGCTCCCGACCTATGCCGAATACAGGAGCGCCCTCCCCGCTGCGGAAAGCGCACGGAACGCGTGTATCACCATCGAGGCGGAGCACGCGCTGTGCAAAACCTCCCTTCAGCTGTATCCTGTCTGCGACCGCTCCGACCCCAAAACCTCTCCGGCCGACGCGATTGCCAAAAGGCTCAACTGCATTGGCGGCGAGAATTGGGATACCAGTGATAAAGCCATAACCTGGGAATTTGAGATTTCGGAGGACGGCCTCTATAAAATCGCCCTGCGCTATCTTCAAAACTATCTGCGCGGCATGATGGTATACAGAAAAATCGCGTTGGACGGGGAGGTCGTCTTTGCGGAGCTGCAGGACGCGGGATTTGCTTATGGCGTGGGATGGCAGTTGAAAACGCTGGGCGACGGGCGCCCCTACGAGATTTACCTTGCCAAGGGCGTTCATACCCTCACGCTGTCGCCCACCACCGGCGGATTGGCTGAGCCCATCGCCAATGTAGATTCGATCGTTTCCTCGCTGAACACGCTCTATCGGCGCATCATCATGGTAACGGGCATATCTCCGGATATGTATCGCGATTATTTTTTGCAGGAAGCGATTCCGGGCATGACGGATACCATGCGCGCGCTGGCGGCGCAGCTTCGCGCCGCCGAGGCGGTCATCCGCCGGATTACCGGGAACAGCGGCACGGAGGCCGCGTCGCTGCTGCGGATGGCGGAGCAGCTGGAAAGCTTCATTGACAGGCCCGGCACGATCCCGGTACGCCTGACCGCCTTCCGGGACAACATCATTTCCCTGAGCGCATGGGTGCTGATGGTGAGCAGGCAGCCGCTGCTGCTGGACGCCATCTATATCTGCCCGGTTCAGCAGGATTTCCCGGACACGCGGGCGTCTCTTGCGGAATATATACGCTATCAGGGCAAGGCGCTGCTCGGATCCTTCACGACGGATTATGAAACGGTTGGCAACGTCGGCGCGGGCGATAAGGCAATCAGCGTCTGGGTCGCCTCGGGCCGGGATCAGGCCGAGGTGCTCAAGGAGCTGATTAATTCGACCTTCACGAAGGAGACGGGCGTCGCCGTGAATCTGAGCATCATGCAAAGCGGCCTCATGCAGGCCGTCATGGCGGGCGTCGGCCCCGACGTGGCGCTGATGGTAGGGCACGGAGATCCGGTGAACTACGCGCTTCGCGGCGCGCTGCTGCCGCTGGATGACTTCGAGGGCTTTGACGAGGTGATTCAGGGATACATTCCCACGGCCATGAAGCCCTATTACTGGAACAGCCGTTATTGGGGGCTTCCCAACACCCAGAACTTTTATATGATGTTTTACAGAACGGATATTTTTGAGGAGCTGGGCCTTGAAGCGCCGGAAACGTGGGAGGACATGCTGCTGGCTGCCGAGGTGCTGCAGCGGAACAACATGAACGTCGGGCTGCCCTATGTCGCGCTGGACGCCTACGCCTCCGTATCCACCGGCATCGGCGGCGCCACGCTTTTTCCGACGTTGCTGCTTCAGCACGGCGCCGGACTGTATACGGAGGACCGGCTGAAAACTCGCCTGAACACCACGGGCGCGCTGGAGGCCTTCAAGCAATGGACTGCGTTTTACACGCAGTACGGCTTTCCCCTGTATAAGGACGATTTTAATCGCTTCCGTACCGGCGAAATGCCGCTGGTGATTACCGATTACACCTTTTGCAGCCGGCTCAAAACGGCTGCGCCGGACATTCGGAACCTGTGGAAAATGGCGCTGATCCCCGGATCGGTTCAGGCGGACGGCTCCGTCAGCCACGCCACGGCGGCCTTCGGTTCGGCGGGTATGATTTTCTCCACCACGCAAATGCCTCGGGAGGCATGGATGTTTCTGCGCTGGTGGAACGAAGCGGAAACCCAGACGGCGTATGGGCGGCAGATTGAGAACGTATTGGGCCCGGCAGGCCGATACAACCCGGCGAGCGTGGAGGCCATGGGCGGCATGGCATGGAGCGGCGACGAGCTGGAGCTTATCATGGCGCAGTGGCAATGGGTGGAGGAGCTTCCGGAGCTTCCGGGCAGCTACTATGTATCCCGCAACATTGACAATGCCTTTAAGGAGGTTTATTACCGGAACGGGAATTGCCGCGAGACGCTCAATTACTGGGCGCGCCAAATCGACGCCGAGCTGGAAAGGAAACGAAACGAGTTTTCATCAGCGACGAGGGAAGGGGAATAAACGTGGACGGGAGACAGAGTACATGGCGCGCAGTGCGCAGGGGATGGCAGAATTATGTGCTGATGGCCCCGTTTCTGGCGCTGTTTCTGATGTTTACCCTCATTCCCATCGGCTGCTCCATTGTGCTGAGCTTTACCAACTACAACATTTTTTCACCGCCCACGTTTGCGGGCTGGGACAATTATCTGCGCATGTTTCTGGATGACGACATTTTCCTGATCGCCATTCGCAACACGCTGGTTTTCGCTCTGATAACGGGGCCAATCGGCTACTTCCTCTGTTTTGCCTTCGCGTGGATGATGAACGAGCTGCGGCCCAGAGTTCGCGCCATGGTTACGCTGGTTTTTTACGCGCCGGTGTTGTCCGGGACGGCGTTTTCCATCTGGCGGTTCATTTTCAGCTCGGACGCCTATGGCCTGCTTAACGGATGGCTGATGAAGCTGGGCGTCCTTCGGGAGCCGCTGGGCTACCTGACGGATCCGACGCGCGTTCTGGGCGTCGTGATCTTCGTTCAGCTGTGGATGAGCCTTGGCACGGGCTTCCTCGCCTTTATCGCAGGGCTGCAGTGCGTGGATCGCAGCCTGTACGAGGCGGGTCTGGTGGACGGCGTCCACAACCGGTTTCAGGAGCTGTGGCATATCACCCTGCCCGTCATGAAGCCGCAGCTGATCTTTGGCGCGGTCATGCAGATCGTCGCCTCCTTCTCTGTGGCGGACGTATCCGTTCAGCTGGCGGGCTTCCCGTCCGTCCAGTACGCTGCGGAGACCGTCGTGACCCATATCATGGATTACGGCACCGTGCGCTTTGAGATGGGCTATGCCTGCGCGCTGGCATGCTTTCTGTTTGCGATGATGTATCTGATGAACAAGCTGGTGATATTCCTGCTTGGGCGGATTGGACGGTAGGTGATGACGGATGAAAAAACCGCGCAAGAACGACAACGGGGGAGCCGTGGTGGGCGTCGGCAGGCAGACCCGCTCCCTTGGCGGGAATCTGCTGGCGGCGGTCGTCCTTTTGCTGGCCGGGGCGGTGCTGGCGCTTCCGCTGGTGTACGCGATCGTGAACGCGTTCAAGCCCTTCAGCGAGCTGTTTGCGTATCCGCCGCGGCTGTATGTGGTGAGCCCTACCACGGATAATTTTGTGGATCTTATGGCCATGTGCTTCAATACATGGGTGCCCTTTACAAAGTATCTGTTCAACAGTCTGTTCACCACCATGGCCGCTACGGCGCTGATGGTGCTGATTTCCGCCATGTGCGCGTATCCGCTGGCCAAGAACCGGTTTCCCGGTCGCGACCTCATCTTTGGCGCCATCGTGACGGCGCTGCTGTTTGTTCCCGCCGTCACGTTCCTGCCGCAGTATCTGGTTATCAGCCGCATTCGTTTGATTAATACCTACGGAGCCTTGATTCTGCCGGTGCTGGGAACGACGCTGGGGGTGTTTTTGATGAAGCAGTTCATCGAGCCCTTGCCCGATTCGCTGCTGGAGGCCGCCCGGATCGACGGCTGCTCGGAATTTCGAATACTGTTTTCGATCGTGATGCCGAATGTGAAGCCGGCTTGGATGACGCTTATCATTTTCACTTTTCAAAGCGTATGGAATAGCGGCGGATCGTCCCAGTTTGTTTTCAAGGAAAATCTGCGCACTTTGCCCATCCTGCTTTCCCAGATTGTATCCTCCGGCACCATTGCGCGGGCGGGCGTGGGCTCTGCGGCGACGGTTGTGATGATGCTGCCCCCCATTATTCTGTTTATCATCGGCCAATCCTCCGTTGTACAGACGATGGCGACAGCGGGCATAAAGGAGTAAGATATGAAAGGCAGGCTGTGGATTTGCATTTTGGCGTTCGTCGTTCTTCAGGCGGCGGCGCCCGCGGGGGGGAGGGCCGATTCCGTATACGCCGGGTACATTTACGACGCATGGGGCAACAGCGTGCCCGCGCCCAACGCCTATCTGCCGCAGACCGTCGTCAGCGGGGAAAAGGAAACGGGACGGGCCTTCCGCTCCCCCGCGGATTTGTTTGTGCATGATGAAAAAACGGTATATATTTCCGACGCAGGCAACCATCGTGTGGTCGTGCTGGACGAGGCGCTGGGCTTTGTTCGGGAAATTACCGCGTATTATGATAAGGAGGGCGTCAAGCGGGAAATCAGGAATCCAGCGGGGCTGTTTGTGGACAGGGAGGAGCGGCTGTACGTCTGCCTGCCGGACGAGGAGAGCGTCGTCGTGCTGGACGGGGAAAACCGCCTGATACGAACCTATGGGCGGCCGGACACAGATCTGCTGGAGCCGACGGCGAGATATAAGCCGGTGAAGGTGCTGGCCAATCAGCTGGGCACGGTATTCATCCTGCCCCGTGGGCTGTATCTGGGGGCGGTGATGTTTGCGGCGGATGGGAAATTTCTGGGCTTTTACGGCGCCAATAAGGTGACAGCCACCCTCGGCGTCATCATTGATTATCAATGGAAGCAGCTGCTGTCTCAGAAGCAGGTCGACAGCATGGGCCGATACGTGCCCATACAGTATGCGTCCTTTGATATGGACGGGGAGAACTTTATTTACACCTGCACCAACGACAGCACGGCGGCCAATGAAATCAGCAAGCTGAATCCTCTGGGGCATAACGTGCTGGTGCGCTATCTGCGCAACCGGACAGGACAGACCGGCGATTACGGCGATTTGCACAAGGGCTACTATATGGGGCAGATTCAGGATTCCAGCTTTGTGGATATCTGTGTGCATCCCACGGGCATCTTCTATGCGCTGGATCACAGCCGGGGGCGGATTTTTGTATACGATCAGGAAAGCCATCTGCTCAGCGTCTTCGGCGGCCCCGGATACCAGAACGGCACGTTTCTCAACGCCGCGGCCATTGACACCATGGGGGACAGGGTGCTGGTGCTGGACGCGGACAAGGGCTCCGTGACCGTTTTTGAGAAAACGGAGTACGGGCGGCTGGTGGAGCGGGCGGTGCTGCTGTATGCCGACGGGCTGTATCAGGAGGCACGGGAAATATGGCGCGAAGTGGCGCGGCTGAACGTCAACTGCGAATTGGCCTACATCGGCATCGGCAAGGCGCTGTATGAGCAGGGGGATTACCGTCAGGCCATGCACTATTTTGAATTGGGCTATGATCGGGCGGGGTACTCCCGTGCGTATGAGGAATACCGGAAAATCGCAGCCAGACAGATCATGCCCCATGTGCTCACGACGCTGCTCGTGGGCGGGCTCGCGGCGGTTTTTCTTGTAAAAATCAAAAAGCGCGGGAGGGCGGCCGGAAAAGGAGGAGCCGGACGATGAACGACTGGAAGCGCGTCGGACGCGTTTTGGCGCATCCGTCGGACGAATTGTACGAAATGAAACATCACAAGGCATGGCCGCTGCTCCCTACGCTGGTCATCCTTCTGCTGTGGTATCTGGAGGAAATCCTGACGGCGTTTCATACCAATTTCAAATTCAATTACAACCATCGGACGGACGTCAGCAGCCTGTATATTCTGGCATCAACGGTCGGCCTGTTCCTGCTGTGGACCGGCATCAACTGGGCAATTACCACACTGCTGGACGGCAAGGGGAAAATCCGGGAGATTTTTGTTTCCACCTCCTACGCGCTGATTCCCTACGTGGCGGCCATGTATCTGTGTCTGGGGCTGAGCCATGTGCTGACGATGAACGAGGCGGCGTTCATGACGGTGATCCGCGCCTTTGGGCTGCTCTACAGCCTGCTGCTGTTTGTGGCGGCGCACTGCGCGGTGCATGATTACACCCTGAAAAAAGCGGCCTTCAGCATTTTGCTTACGGCGGCCGGGATTCTGTTTGTGTTGTTTTTGCTGGTGCTTTTCTTTGGCCTGCTCCAGCAGGTAGTCGTGTTTGGCCAGACCATCTACATGGAATTGCAGCTCAGATAGGGAGGAGAACGGGATGCGGAAGAGAAAACGCCGACTCGTTGCGGCTGCGGCCGTCGCGCTGTGCCTGATTTTCCCGATCCTTTATCAAGCGGGGGGTATCGGCGGCAGGAACGCCGATCTGCCGCCGCTGGCGCCGGCCGCGGCGATGGCGATGGGGGAGGAAATCCCCTTTGGCGGCGAAGACTGGATCGCGGTGGGAAAAAACGAAAAGCTGGCGATGTACATGCGGCCTTCGGACGGAAATTTTTATGTGGAAACCGCGTCTGGCGCGGTTTGGCACGCCAATCCCCTCGACGCCATGAGCGACGCCTGCGCCACGCGGGTTTACCGGATGGAATTGGCCTCCTCTCTGATTGTGAGTTATTATGATTTGAAGGACAGGCAGACCGTCAAAAAGAACTCCGAGGCTGCTTGTGTGAAAAAGAAGAGCGTTGCTTTTTATGATCTGGAAAACGGCTTCCGGGCCGATTATCGCTTCGCCGACGCGGGCATCACGATCCCGGTGGAGGTAGCGCTGGCGGAGGATCACCTCCGCGTCCGCATCGTCACCGCGAACATCCTGGAGGAAAACAGGAATCGGTATCTGTTGGCCAGCGTGTGTCTTTTGCCCAACTTCGCGTCCGGCGGGGCGGCGGAGGAGGGGTATATTTTGGTTCCGGACGGAGAGGGCGCCCTGATGCGTTTCAACAACGGCAAGGGGGCTATGTCCGAATATCAGGCATACGTATACGGGGACAACCTGTCCGCCACCAGTCTGTTCAGGCCGGTTGACGCATACCGTGCCTCTCTCCCCCTGTTTGGAATCAGTAGAAACGGGAGCGCCATGCTCTCCGTCATCACGGGCGGAGACGCCCTTGCGCGGCTGACGGCGGCGCCGTCCATGAAAAAATCCACCTATTGCAGCGCGTATGCGGAATACATGCTCCGGTTTAGCGATCAGTACACGCTGGATGAATCCAGCCTGACGGCGCAGCGGATCACGCTGTATCAGCAGGGCGAGATGGAAGCCTCCGTCTGCGAGCAGCGCTATTACTTTCTGGAGGGGGAGCAGGCCGATTACGCGGGGATGGCGGCCTGCTACCGCGATTATTTGCTGGCATGCGGGGGCGCCAAGGCGCGGGAGCCGGAGCAGACGGAGGTCTTCCTCGATTTTTACGGGGCGGTGGCTCGCCGGGAATCCATCATAGGCGTTCCCGTCACGCTGCAGCGGCGGCTTTCCGGACTGAGGGACGTGGAGGTGGCGTATCAGGCGCTTCGGGATGCGGCGCCCGGAAAGCTGCGGCTTCGGATGATGCGCTGGTCTGCCGACGCGCTGAAGGGGCGGGTAGATACGGCGCCCGCATGGGCGGCGGGCAACGGCTGGGACGCGTGGGAAGCGCTGCGTCAGGCAATGGCGGTCAATGGCGATACCGCCTCCCTCAGCGTGGAGCTTGCGCTGTTCTCCGCGGGCGGAAACGGCTTTTCCCCCACACGGGATTCCGCGCAGGCCCTGTCCAAATCCCCGGCGTTTCAGTATCAGTATCTGTTCAGCACCCGAATGAGGAATACGCAGGCAAAACGGAGTTATTTGCTGCACCCGGCGCTTCTGGCGCGGGCCGCGGATCGGGCGGCGGCCGCTCTTGCCGCCCATCAGGTGGACAGCGTTTCCGTGCTGACGCTTCCCTCCGTGCGCTACGGCAGCTATGGCGACCGCCTCGCCGGCACGGAGCAGACCAGAATCGCCGCAGAGGACGCACTGCGCAGGATGGAGAGAATAGGAGACTGCGTGCTGGACGACGTCAACGCCTTTGCGCTGCCCATGACGGATTTTGCCGTCAATCTGCCGGACGGGAGCAGTCGCTTCGACGCCATGGATGAAACCGTTCCGTTCCTTCAGATGGTGTACGGCGGGCTGGTGAAGGGGTATGCGGGCAGGCCGGTTAATCTGTCCGATTCTCCGGAGAAAATGCTTTTGCACGCCATTGCCACGGGCGAGGCGCTGCATTTTTCTCTGATTACCGGCGACCCCGAAATGCTGATCGAAACCGACCTGAATTTTCTCTACAGCGCTCAGGCGGACGCATGGCTGACGGAAATCATCCGCATGGCGCAGGAGGCTCATGCCGCCCATGTCGCGACAGGATACAGCAGGCTCGTCGGCCATGCCGTTCTGGCGCCGGGCATTACCCGGTCTGTGTTTGAAAACGGGGCGGAGATCTGCGTGAATGCCACCGAGCGGGCGTATCTGTGGCAGGGAAAGGAAGTGCCGCCCATGAGCTGGCGCGTCGCGGAGGTGACAGCGGAATGAAGAAGAGAAGATACAGCATGGAAAAAAGAAAGACGCTTACCGGCCTTCTGTTCATTTCGCCCTGGCTCATCGGCTTTCCGGGGCTGTTTCTGCGCTCCATGGTATCCTCCTTCCTGTATTCTGTGAGCGATACCGCCATCACCGCCGCGGGGATGACCCTTACCTACAGCGGCCTGGGGCAGTATTACCGCGCGCTGTTTGTGGATTCCAGATATGTGCGGTTTCTGACGGATGAAATCGGCGCCATGATTCCCAGAGTGATTGTGATTTTGGCCTTCTCATTGCTGATGGCGGTTATCATGAGCGGCCGCTTTCACGGGCGGACATTTTTCCGGGCGATCTTCTTTCTGCCGGTGATCTGCGGCAGCGGGCTGATCCTATCCATCATGAACGGCGACGTCATGTCAGGCTCCATTCTGTCCGGAAGCCGCTCCTCCATGCTGTTTCAAACCTACGGCGTCGATCGGATGCTGCTGCAAATGGGCATGTCCTCGGATGTGGTCGGCACGATGATGGGCGTCATCAATGGCATGTTTGACCTCGCATGGCAATCGGGCCTGCAAATTCTGCTGTTCATGTCCGGTATTTTATCCATTTCCCCGGCGCTGTACGAGGCTGCGAAAATCGAGGGAGCCACGGGCTGGGAGGCGTTCTGGAAAATTACCTTTCCCATGCTGTCCCCTACCATGCTCCTCAACGCGGTATATTCCATCATCGATCGCTTTACTGATTTTGAAAATAGCGTAATGAAGCACATTCTGGGCTTCGCCAAAGGGCTGGATTTCAGCTACAGCAGCGCGCTGGCGTGGATTTACTTCGCTGTCATCGCCCTGCTGATCGCGATCGTTTACGGGCTGGTGAACAGGCACATCGTATACACTGTGGAGTGAGGTGATTGAATGAACCGCTTAACGGGATCGGACAAAATCGCATGGAACCAGAAGGCGGCGCTGAACACGACAAGGAAAGGCTTCCTGCCGGCGCTGCGGCTCGTGTTTCTACTGCTGATGAGCTTCGTGGTTCTCTACCCGCTGCTGTATATGGTATCCGTTTCGCTGCGCAGCCCCAAAGACCTGTACGACCCGACCGTCATCTGGATTCCTAAAAACTGGACGCTGGAGAATTACAGGACCGTGTGGGAGCTGATCGATTACCCGCAGCTTTTGCAAAATACGGCGGCGATCGCCCTGATATCCACGGGCATCAACGTCGCGATAAGCGCCATGATCGGCTATGGGTTTGCCAGATTTCGCTTTCGGGGCAGAAAGCTTCTGTTCGGGCTCGTCATTTTTACGCTGATGGTGCCAAACCAGATTGTTTCCATCCCCATGTTCGTTCAGTATTATTTCTTCGATTTTTTCGGTCTGGGCCAAATCGGACGAATATTTACCGGACGGCCATGGACGATCAGGCTGCTTAATTCCTCCATGGTCTATTATCTGCCCGCGCTGTTCGGCCAGGGAATGCGCTCCGGGCTGTTCATCTTCATCTTCCGTCAGTTTTTTCGCAGCATGCCCAAGGAGTTAGAGGACGCGGCGTACATCGATGGCTGCGGTGCGATGCGGACGTTTCTCCGGATCATGACGCCCTGTGCCGGCCCTGCGTTCATCACCAGCTTCCTGTTTTCTGTGGTCTGGTACTGGAACGAATATTTTATGGCCACGCTGTATTTTGACGATTCTCATATGCTGTCCGTTTCCTTGGGAACGCTCAGCTCCCTGCTGCGCTCCGTGGGCTTCAACATGTATGAGGATCCTTACGTCATCGTAGCGCAGATGCAGGCCGCCTGTATGCTGACCATTCTTCCGCTGATCGCGCTGTTTGTGGCCGCCCAGCGGAAATTTACGGAGAGCATTGACAAGACAGGCATTGTTGGATAGTGCAAAAGGAGGAAAAGACCATGAGGCTGGAGGAGATTCGCTGCCGGGATCCGTTCATTGTGCAGGAGAGCGGCTTATGGTATCTTTTCCGTTCCCACGACGGGCAGGCGCCGGAGGAGCGGGAGGGCGTGGACGTTTTCTGTTCAGCGGACGGGGAGGAATGGGCCCCGCCTGCGCCTGCGCTGGCGCTTCCCAATCGCGGAAACGCCTACTGGGCGCCTGAGGCGCATCAATGGAACGGAAACTGGTATCTGCTCGTCACCGTGACCGGCCCGCGACAGGGCTGCGGCATTACGACGCCTCTGGGGCGGGAAAAAATACGGGGAACCTGCGTGTTCCGTTCAGATCGGGTGGCAGGGCCGTACAGCCCCTGGTCCCATGGACCCGTGACCCCGTGGGAGCAATTGGCGCTGGATGGAACGCTGTATATTTCCCCGGCACGGGAGCCGTACATCATCTACTGCCACGAATGGCTGCAAACGGTGGACGGGACAGTGGAGGCCGTTCCCCTGTCGGAGGATTTGCGGGAGCGGACGGGGGAGAGCGCCGTGCTTTTTCGCGCCTCGGATGCGCCATGGTGTCAGGGGCAGTATGTGGAGGAAGCTGAGGGCGTCCATTTTGGATGCGACGTGCGGGTGACGGACGGTGTGTTCCCATTCCGAGATTTGTCCGGGGCGCTGTGCCTGCTGTGGAGCACGGCAAACCGCGGCAGATACCAGACGGGCTTTGCGCGCAGCCCGTGCGGACTGTGGGGGCCATGGGAGCATCCCCGCTGCACGTTGTATGAGGAGGATGGCGGCCACGCCATGCTGCTTACGGAGGCGGGGGCAAGCGGCGCAATGGTGCTGCATCAGCCCAATACGGCCCCTCTGGAACGGGTTCGGCGGATTCCCGTTCAAATAACCTCAACTGGCATTACGATTCAAAAGAGAGGGTGAAAGCAATGCGGCGGAGAAAATATCTGGACGGTATCTGGGAAAGAAGCGTCAACGGCCGTCCCTTTATGCCTCAGCCGGTGCCCTATTCGGCGCTGTGCGTGGGCGAAGCTACCTTGCGAACAGTTTTTTCCTCAGAGAAGGCGGAGCGGGCGATTCTTTGCTTCGAGGGAATAACATACCGGGCGGAGGTCACGCTGAACGGAGAGCCTTTGGGGGAAATGCTGCCCTACTGCCGATATCAATTCGAGGTCGGCGCGCTGCTGAAAGAAAATCCAAATACGCTGACCGTTCGGCTTGAGGATCGGGGCATGAAATACGGCCCCGCCGAGGGGTGGGAAAACTACGGCGGCGTCATTCGTTCCGTGTATCTGGAATATACGGACACGGTGCGGGTGGAGGACGTGTTCTGGCATTGCGCGCTATCCGACGATCTTCGGCGGGCCGCCTGCTGCGCGGAGGTGAAGGCTCACGGCGCGGCGGTGGTACGCCTGACGCTGCTGGATGCGTTCGGGGACCCCATCGCGTCCCGCGGGGAACCGGTAACGGACGACGGCGCGCAGGTGCGGTTTTTTGTTGAAAAGCCGCAGCTGTGGAGCCCGGAATCGCCCGCGCGCTATCTTTTACGCGTTGAGGCGGTGGATGAAAACGGCCTTGTGCGCGACAGCCTCGAGCAAAGGGTAGGAATCAGGGAATTCTGCGCGCGGGGCAGGCAATTCCTTTTGAATGGACGGCCCTATTTTCTCAAAGGCGTATGCCGCCACGATATGTGGGCGGAGCAGGGGCACACGCTGACCGACGGGCAAATCAGGCGCGATTTGGCCATGATGAAAGCGGCCGGATGTAATTTCGTGCGACTGGTACACTATCCGCACGACGCGCGCGTGCTGGAGATAGCGGATGAAATCGGCCTGCTCATGTGCGAGGAATCGGGCCTGTGGTGGTCCGACGTCACGGATCCGGAGGTGTATCAGCCCGCCCTGAGGGTGATGGAAAAAACGATTCTTCGGGACAGAAACCATCCCTGCATCGCATTCTGGCTCTCCTTCAACGAATGTGTGTTTACGGAGGTGTTCCTGAAGGCCGCCGCCGATGTTTGCAGGCGCTTGGATCCCTATCGCATGGTCTCCGGAGCCAACTGCATGAATCCCGCGAAAACGAAGGAAATATTTACGGCGGCAGGCTTCGATTTCTATTCCTTTCATCCCTATGGCCCGGATGAGACGACCATCATGGGCGGCATTGACGCGTCCCGCCCTTATCAGTCCCTTGAGGACGTATACAACACGCTGGATGACAAGCCGCTCCTGTTTACCGAGTGGGGCGGATGCCATGTGGAGGACAATGCGTTCACCTTCACGCGCTTTTTAAAAAACCTCCTGAAGGCAGGACGCGAGGGGCGGCTGGCAGGCTTTTCCTACTGGGTGTGGGCCGACATGTACGAGTTTGGCCGGGGCGAGCCGGGGTGCTTCAACGGGATTTTGCGGGAGGGCATGGTCGATATCCGACGAAAGCCGCATGCAATTCTGGATGTGTTCACACGCCTGCTGGGCGACCCGTCCGCGCTGGAGGAAGCGGCGCCGCAGATGCGGCTGCTGCCCTTCTCCGTCCCCAGGGGAAGCGGCGTGCCGCTGCCGCTTCCGCGCAATGCGGACGCGCAAAACGCCGCCTGGAAGCGGATGATGGAAATGTGTGCGATCCAGCAGGGCTTCCGTAACAAGCCAACCCGGCGGATGCTCCACGGCCCCGCCCTGCCCGCCGAGGTGCGCCGGATAGGGGATCTGCCGGTTCTCCTGAACGAGGGCAGGCCTCTGGTGATTCTGGACACGCTGGAGATCCCGCTTTCCGTTCGGGCGGATGCGCTGTATGTGCTTGGCAACGTTGTCTTGCCATGGGGCTGGCCCCAGTACGGAGGGCGAGGGGAGGATGCGGGCAGCTATACCATCGTATATACGGACGGCACACGGCAGGAAATCCCCCTGCGCAACGGAATGGAGGCGACGGGAGCGATCGCTCTGGCGGGCCCCTCCCGCCTGGATCCGAGGGCGACGAACGCGGAGCAGGCCATTTGCTTCGCCTATGATTTGAACTGGGAGCGCTATGTCGTACAGGCAATGGCGTTTCCCCTCGCGCCCCGTCCGGCAGAAAAGCTCATCATCCGGTGCGGTCGGGAGGACAGCGCGCTGCTGCTGTACGGCATCACCGCATGGCAAAAGGAAAAGCCGGAAAATGAGTGGGCGCGGGAAAGCCGGAGCCCTGAAATGGAGGAAGGAATATGACGCAGCAAAAGGGAGGGCCGTTTATGCGGGTGTTTGAAGTAGATCCGCTTCCGGACACCAATGCCGTCCTACAGGTGTTCCTGCGGGAACGCGCATACGAGTATCTCATACACGATCACCGCCCGCTGGTCATCGTCATTCCCGGAGGAGGGTATGAGTTTCTGGCTGACCGGGAGGCGGAGCCGATCGCTCTGGCTTTTTTGCAGGCCGGGTATCAGGTATGCGTGCTTCGGTATACGATTAGGGAGGATAAAAACGCCCCGCCTCTCGGGAACGCTCCCCTGATTGAGGCCGCGCAGGCCGTCATTTATGCCCGTGAGCACGCGGCGGAATGGGGCGTCGATCCAAATCGAATCACGGTGTGCGGCTGCTCCGCCGGCGGCCATCTGGCGGCCTCTCTGGGCGTACATTGGAACAATCCCGCCGTCAATTCTCTGGCGGGCTCCGCCTGCCGTCCCAACGCCATGCTGCTGTGTTACGCGGTGGTATCCGCAGGCAGCAAAACGCACGGCGGCTCCTTTGAGAACCTCACGGGGCATGCGCCGGCGCTGCCTGGAGACGCGCTCTGGTCGATGGAAACGCAGGTGACGGACGATACCTGCCCCGCCTTTATCTGGCATACGGTGGCGGACGACGTCGTTCCGGTGGAAAACGCGTTGTTGATGGCCGAAGCCATGCAGCGGCACAAGCGCCCCTACGCGCTGCACCTTTTCACGCACGGCGGCCATGGCTTATCCATCGGCGATCATGAGGTGGGCCGTGCGGAGGACGGCGGGGCATGGGTTTCTCTGGCGCTCAAGTGGCTCGATTCCATGGGCTTGGGGACGGAGAAACGTTGTTAGCGAAGAAAAATCCTCACGCCGCCATCCCTACCCCCCTCCGAAAGGCTGCCTTGACGCTGCCGTCCGGATTGAGCGTCGTCCTGTCCATCGCCGCGTTTCAAAGCTCCGTCGAGAACGCCGTAACCTGCTTCTCATTCGCCTTCCACGCCGAAGCAAGCCTGCCGCGGCGCATCGCCCGTGTTTTCCGGCGCGCGCCGCACCGCAGGGCCGCGCTCGCCGAAGGGGGGAAAGAAACGCACGAAAAAGGCGGCGCCCGCTCCTCTGACACAAAGCCGGGAATCCGGCAATGCGCCCGCGTCCGCTTGGGCGGCAGCGGCAATCGGCGCCCCGCCGCCTCCATATAGGGGGAATCAGCCCGTCCTTCCCGCGCACGCCGGCACCCCCTTGACCTGCATGGACAGGCAGGTCGCGCCCTCCGCCGCGCCGCCGCTTTCCCGAAGGGCGGGCAGGGAGATGTATTCGTTGCCGGCCGTCTGATAGTTCATTGAAAATCGCTCCTGTTAACTAGGACACATTAGCATGTTTCTTCTAAAAACAGTTGGAATCGTTCGCCGAACCAATAAGGCTTCCGCCCTAAATCAATACAGCCGTCATGTTTATTTCTCGCGTTATAGAGCGCCAAACGAATCATTGTTTTCTCCCGCCGCATTAGCATGACCGCGCAGTGTTCCGAAGCGCAGTGAAAGTGAAAATCATACAGGGGCCGACTCAGCAGTTTCTGCCGCAGCAGCGCCGTTCGTTTCACAAACGCAACCATCTGTGTGGCGTTCTGCGATTCTTGCCAACGCATCACTCCGCGATTTTCCGGGTCGTTTCCTCCGTACATGGCGCGTTCATCGCCATAGTACAGGTTCGCCTCTCCATCCAAAAGACATAGCAATAGCCAGGCAGCCTGCACTGCCGGTAAGGAATCGCTTGCCTCGGTCAACGGGCGGGCCAGATCATGGTTCCCAATAAAGTTCATCTGATTTCGGGCTATTTCCAGCGGAAGAGTATGCGTGATTTCCTCCATACGCAGGCAAAACGTTTCCGCATTGACGTCACCTCGGAGCAAAAAATGCAACAAAGCCCGATAGAGCGGATAATTCATTGTTCCGTCAAAAAGCCCCCCTTGCACCCAAGGCGATGGCTGTGTCCAGATCTCTCCAATCAGAAGCAACTCTGGGTTCAGGCGCTTCATTCTTCTGCGAAAAGTTCGCAAAAAGGGCGGACTGATTTCGTCCGGTACATCCAGTCGCCAGGCGTCGAGCCGCAAGCGTCTTGTCCATTGCTCTGCGCATCCAATTAAATAATCCTGCACCTGTGGATTGTCCGTATTCCACTTCACCATGTTGCTGGCAAAGGCGAAGCTCTCATAGGGCGGGGCGGCCTTCATTCTTTCGGATGTCAATTCTTTTTCGGACGTGGAACAGGTTTGATTCAGGCTGTGAACACAGAACCAGTCCCGATAGCGCGAACGCTCCCCGTTACGCAATACATCCTGAAATTGCGGACATTGTCGGCTGGCATGATTAAATACGCCGTCCAGCATTAGCCGAAGCCCATTTTCATGCAGCGCATCCGCCAAGCGGATCAGGCTTTCATTATTGCCCAGCTTTTCGTCTACATGCGTGTAGTCCAGCGTATCGTAGCGATGGTTGGAGGGGCTCGAAAACACCGGGTTCAGATATACGCCCGTCACGCCCAGCGACTTTAGGTAGGGAATATTCTCGCGTATTCCATCCAGCGTTCCGCCCCATCGGTTGCTCGTACTGGGAATAAACGCTTCCGGCGGCGTCTTTCCACCGGCAAAACGATCTGGAAAAACCTGATACCAAACAGAACGCCCCGTCCAGCTCGGGCGCCGTTCGCCGCCAAATTGACGCCCGGTGCGAAAAGCATCCGTTTGGCTGGCGCTGGTCTGGACTCCATTTTCACCAAACCAACAGAGGCTTCCATCAACTCTCTCACACCGAAATAAATAGAGAAGCTTCTGGGTCGTGCTTGCCGCTTCTGCCGTCCACACCGTCTGCTCCCGGTTTTTCCAAAGCAGCGTCATGGGCAAAGCTGTAAGGCGGTTCTGTTTTTCTGTGCCGGGCCAATAATCATAAGGGTCGCTGTAAAGAATTTCAGCCCTGCGAAATACCCCTGGAGCGCTCCAAAGGCGAATCACAAAGCGATCCGGATTCTTTTCAAAAAGCCATGGGGCAGTAGGTTGATGAATCAGCTGCATCGTTTCATTCCTTTAACATGCCGTCAGTGATACCGCCGCGAATCAATTGCTTCTGCATCAAAATGTACACCAGCAGGATGGGCAGCAACGCAATGAGCGAGGCGGCAAAAATCAGACTCCAGTTGTTGAGGTTTTGTCCCTGAAACATTTTCAACGCGATAGGCAGCGTCCGCTTTTCCGGGGTTTTGATGAAGGTAAGCGCATACAGAAACTCGTCCCATACATTGGAAAAAGCCATGATGGTAAACGTGCCGATGGCGGGAGCGGAAAGCGGGAGCACAATATACCACCAAATGAGCCAATGTCCGCCGCCGTCAATGACGACGGATTCCTCCAGCGCACGCGGCAGGGACAGAAAGCTGCTTCGCAAATAAAGCGTATTTGCCGCTATGCCTGTGCCGGCATAGGTAAGAATCAAGCCAAGATACGTGTCCATAAGCCGCAGCCTTTTGATCAGCAAGAATTGCGAAAGCAGATTGGTCAGCGTAGGCACCATCATGCTGAAAAGCAGCACGACAAACAGGAAATCCCGTCCCGGAAACTGCAGCCGTGCAAAGCCGTAGGCCGCCAGAGACGCCAGGCCGATGCTCAGCACCGTCGCTACAGCGCTGACAAACACGCTGTTGCCAAAGTATTCTGAAAAGTGATTGGCATGCCACGCCTCGACAAAGTTGTCCAGATAAAGCGTTTCTGGAAACAGAATGGGCGGATAAGGCAAAGAATACGCACGGGGCGTCATGGCCGTTGCCGTCATATACAAAAACGGAATCAGCGCTGAGACGGAGAAAAGGCACAGGAGCAGATACGCCGGACATTTTCGAAAAAACCGCTTCATAAAACCACGCCGCATTCAGCCCGCCTCCTCAATTGATATTTTCGAACGTGAGCCTTCGCTGCAGCAGCGTAAGCCCCAAAATGATAACGCCCATCACCACGCCCTGCGCAGCTGCCGAGCCAAAGTTATACTTGGAAAACGCCGTGTTATACATCAGGTTCATCAATTGATTGGTGGTTCCTAACGGGGCGCCCTCGGTAATCATCATCACATGAATATAGGCGCCAAACGCCCCGATGGAAAGAACCGTCAGCAAAAACAGCGTTGTATTGCGTACCATAGGCACAGTAACGCGCCAAAAAACCTGCGCCGGCGTTGCCGCGTCTATCTGGGCGGCCTCATAAACCTCCGTCGGCACGCCCTGCAGCCCGGCCAGATACACAATCATCACCCAGCCCACGCCTTTCCATATGCCGAAGATCCACAACACAGCGTTTGCCGTCCACTCGTTTTGCAGCCAGGCGACCGGCTTGGACAGAAGGCGAACCTGCATCAGCGCATAATTGACCAGTCCGCTTTTGCCGGACATAAACAGGTAGCGAAACACCAGCGACACAATCACCCAGCTGGTTAAAACAGGAAGGTAGCAAAGAACCTTGAAAAAAGTCTGCCCCTTCCGTATGCTTTGCAGCAGACAGGCTACGATCAGGCCAGGCAGCATCTGCCCTGGAACCGTTACCAGCGTATAAAGCAGGGTATTGCGCATGGCTGTGAGAAATTTGCCGGAGCGAAACAGGTCGGCATAATGCCGCAGTCCCACAAACTCCGTCATTTGATCCTGCAAAATGTCATAGGTGGAAAAGCTGATGGCGATATTTTTGCCCAGCGGGTACAGCACGAACAGCGCAAGCAAAAGCAGCGCCGGCCCGATAAAAGGAAGCGCTTGCCCCCATTGACGCAGTCCTTTTTTCATGGTGCATTCTCCTTTTACAACCATATGGCGGAGGAAGGAGAGGAAGCTTCCGCTTCCTCTCCTTGAAGGCTTGATTATTCTGCCAGCAGCACATCGATCTGAGCGGCTGCGGAATCCAACCCTTCCTGAGCGCTTACAGCGCCACGAAGGATGCTTTCAAAGGTCAGGTTCAGAATTTCTTCAATGCTGGGCCATTCGGCGGAAGGCGTACGCGGCATAGCCGTTTTCAGCTGCTCCAGATACGCTTCCATCCAGGGAGAGCCAGAAATATCCACCTGATCCAGCAAGGCGGCCATCGTCGGAATCATGCCCGCGATTACCATCGGCAGCTGCGCCTCCGCCGTCATCATAAACCGCATGAACGTCCATGCAGCCTCCGCGTTCTTCGTGCCCTTAAGCATGACCAGATCCTCGCCGCCCACGATGGAAATGCTGCGCCCGTCTACGGCAGGAATCGTTGCGGAGGGAAGGTTCGGCTTGGTTTCGCCGGCGCTGTAGAACCATGGCCCCTCCACGACCATCGCATAGTTGCCATTTTCAATACCGCCCCAGGTAGCCGGCTCTTCACCGAGGATACAGGCGCCGATTAGCTGATTGTCATACCAGGACTTGACGGTTTCCAGCGCCTTCACCGTCGCTTCGCCGTTAAGATAACCGGTTGCGGTGGTGTATGCATCGTCCGTGATAGAGCCGCCCAACGTCCAGATGAACGGAAGCATTGCCCAGTTAAAGGAACCCTGTACGGCGAACAGCCACTTTTCATTTTGCGGCTCCGCCAGATCGGCTGCACCCAGTAATTCCTCCAACGTGGTGGGAGGGGCGTCAAAGCCAAGCTCCTTCAGCCGTTCCAGGTTAAACACGCCGGTAGTGGTATTGGTGTTCATGGGCAGACCGTAATGAAGTCCCTTGTACAACGTTGTCGCCATAGGACCTGGCAGCGCGCCGCCGAGAATTTCTTGAAAGCCGTCCATTTCATCCAGAGCCTTTAGTGCGCCCAGCTTGGCGAACTGAGCAACCCAGGTAATATCCATACGTACCAGATCAGGCGCTGTATTTCCAGCCACCGCCGTGATGATCTGCTGGTTCAGCCCTTCATACGGCATGCGAATCGCATTGATTTTGACGTCAGGATGCGCCGTTTCAAAAGCAGGAACGACCTGCTCCAAAAACACCTTTTCCTCGCCCTCGCTATAGGTGTGCCAGAAAGTAATCTCCGTCTCCGCCATTGCCGTGGAGCACAGGCTCATCAGCATGACAAGCGCCGCCAGAATCGAAACCAGTTTTTTCATGAATCAAACCCTCCTTCTTATTTTGAGCTTATTGGGACGCCAGAGACACCGGGAAACCAGATGCAGCCTTTCTCCTCCTTTCTGTTGCAACAGGTTCTATCTTGTAACCGGTTACAATTTATTGAAAAAAATCAGCGCCCCGTCTCGCGTTCAATCAAGCGCACGGGCATCAGGCACTGCTGCGTCAATGAGGTTTCCGACTGTAGCCGCAAATAGAGCATATTAGCCGCCTGCGTACCCAACTGCTGCACATCGATATCTACTACTGTCAGCGCAGGAACGCACAAACGGGGAAGGATTCCATCGTCAAATGAAACAACTTGTACCATTTTAGGCACCATTATTCCCTGCTCCCGCAGGGCGCTGAGCATTCCGAAAGCCGTCACATGATCGGATACCACATATCCCTCATATAAGTGGACGGATTGACGAATCAAAGCCCCGCCGCTTTCGGCGGAAGCCGGACAGGTCAGACTAACAACTTCGCGATTCGGCATTGCCTCCTTGACGGCATTGATAAAACCTTCCTGTCGCTCCCGAACAAATACTTTTTCATTACCGTTCCCCACAAAGCAAAGGCTCTGTATTCCTGTCCGCAAAAGACGCTCTGCAGCCACCCTGCCCGCCATGATATTATCGATGTCCACCCAGCTGCAAGCGTCGGAACGGCCAATGACCACATAAGGAAGATTTTGTTCCGTAAGGAACTGAATCAAACTTTTTTTCGCCACCTGAGCCGGCAGGATAATTCCGTCAATTCTCTTTTCAAGCGCCACCTTGCGAAGATTTTGATTTCGCGCGTCGCCGCTGACCGACACGATCATCAGATAATAGCCGTGCGCTGCCAAAGCGCGCTCGATGCCGTATTGAATACGCAAAAAGCTGTCGTTCCCAAAGATCTCGGCATTGGAATCATCCACTGCAAAAGCAATGGTATGGGATTGGTGCGTCAGCATGTTGCGCGCCATAAAATTAGGCTCATAATGCAGCTCCTGAATGCTGCGGCGAACTTTTTCCACAGACTCCGTTGCAATCAGCGGGCTGTTGTTCAGGTAGCGGGAAACCGTCGCGACGGAAACGCCGGCATGGCGCGCTACATCGCGGATGGTAACGCCCATGGGCCGCCCCTCCTTTGGTAACGGTTACATTAACTAACCGCATTGTATCATTCCCGGCGTCAAATGTCAAGGAAAAGTGCAAAGATTTTTGATGAAGCTGGCTGCTTAAAAAGCGACGGCAGCAAGCGGAATGCCCATCCTGAATGGAACGCTGTATTGTATGCGGCGCAGCGGTCGCCCCCGCCCGCAAAAGGCGACGGACCGGCCGTCCTGCCGATAACCGTCCGGGACGCTTTGGCTTATACGCTTTTCAGCCGTCAATCAGCGCGCGCAGCGCCGTGGCGCGGCGGAAGGCTTCCTCCAGATAGGCCTGCAGCGATTTTTCGTTGTATTCTACGCGCCCGGGCAGGCCGCGCTTGGAAATTTCCAATGTGAGCGGGCCGTCAAAGCCCGCGCTGCGGATGCGGTCGGCGAAGGCGTTCCAATCCAGTCCGCCGTCCATCGGCAGAAGGTGCAGGTCATCGACATAGTGAATGCGCCCCGGAACGCGCACGCCGAAATTGTCGTGCACATGCAGGCAGAGCAAACGCCGGCCGTAGAGCGCCATCATATCGACCAGCGGCGTGTAGCAATAATTGTGCCCGCAGTCCCAGCAAAAACCGTGATACTCCGGGTTATCCGCCAGCACGGCGGCGAGGTGGGCGGGAATTTCCAGATTTTCAAAGCACAGCCGCACGCCTTTTTCTTGTGCGTAGTCGCACATTTTCCGGAAGCGGCGCAGGCCGACGTCGCTGACAGGCGGAGCGGTATTGGCGATGGTCACGTGCATGACGCATTTTTCCACGCCGATTTCGCTGCAGCCGTCGATGCGCGTGAGCTGAAAATTCAGGTAATCCTCGCCCTCCGGCGCGTCGATCCACAGCGTATTCATATGGTCAAAGGGCGCGTGCAGCGTTTCGATGGGCAGATCCAGCTTTTCGGAAAGATCGGCCCAAAGGCGCAGGGGCTCGTCCTTTTTGTAGGGCGCGAAGCATACGTCGAACCCCGCGCGCTTTATCAGCGGCATTTGCGCTTCAAAGGGCACGGCGGGGGTAATGCCGAAAACGGCGGATACGCCAAGCTTTCGCATCATAGCTCATTCCTTTCTTGCGGGCCTTTAGCGGCGCTCGCCCCGGCGTCAGGCCGCTTTAAGAATGGTACAAGCAAAGGGGATTCCCTGCCCGCAAGGAATCCCCCGGATGCGTTTTTATTGCTTCGCCCGGCTGGCGGCCTTGGCGCGCTGCTCGTGGCTCAGCTCACGCTTGCGCATGCGCAGCGATTTGGGTGTGATTTCCAGCAGCTCGTCGTCGTCGATGAATTCCAGACATTCCTCGAGCGTCAGCGGATGAACGGAAACCAGCCGCAGGCTGTCCTCGGACGCGGAGGCGTTGCGCATGTTGGTCACATGCTTTTGCTTGCAGACGTTGACCACAATGTCGCCCGGGCGGCTGGATTCGCCGCAGATCATGCCGCCGTAAACGGGCGTTTGGCTGCCGACAAAGAGCGTGCCGCGATCCTGCGCGTAGAACAGGCCGTACTGCGTGGCCTCGCCCGTTTCGTAGCACACCAGCGCGCCCACGTTGCGGTGGGGAATATCGCCCTTATAGTCCTCGTAATGGTCGAACACAGCGCTCATGATGCCCTCGCCGCGCGTATCCGTCATGAATTCGGAACGATAGCCGAACAGGCCGCGGGAGGGAACAAGGAATTCCAGCCGCACGCGGTCCGCGCCCGACATGGTTTCCAGCGTGCCGCGGCGGCGGCCGATCTTTTCGATGACCGCGCCGGCGTAAGCCTGCGGCACATCGGCGACCATGCGCTCAATCGGCTCGAGCTTGCGGCCGTTTTCGTAATGGTAGATAACCTCGGGCTTACTGACCTGAAATTCATAGCCCTCGCGGCGCATGGTTTCAATCAGGATGGACAGGTGCAATTCGCCGCGGCCCCAAACGTCGAACTGGTCGGGGGTGTCGCCGTCCTTGACGCGCAGGGAGACGTCGGTCTCCAATTCGCGGTACAGCCGGGCGCGCAGGTGACGGCTGGTGACATACTGCCCCTCCCTGCCGGCGAAGGGAGAATCGTTGACGGAGAAGGTCATGGTCACGGTCGGCTCCGTGATGGCCACGAAGGGGAGCGCCTCCACGGCGGACGGGTCGCACACGGTGTCGCCGATGGAAATGTCCGGAAGCCCCGTCAGCGCCACGATGTCGCCCATGGAAACCGATTCGGCGGGCACGCGCCTGAGGCCGTCGTAAACGCTCAGCGCCGTCAGCCGCCACGGCGGCGTGGTGTGCTCGGGGTGCTGATCGTTGCAGCGAACGACCATCATGCCGTCGCGCAGCGTGCCGCGGTTGATGCGGCCGATGCCGATGCGGCCCACGTATTCGTTATAGTCGATGGTGGAGATGAGCACCTGCGCGGGGCCGTCCGGGTCGCCCTCGGGCGCGGGGATGTATTGCATGATCGCGTCAAAGAGCGGCTGCAGATCCACGCCCGGCGTGGCCGGATCCAGCGTGGCCGTGCCCTTGCGCGCGGAGGCGTAGATGATCGGCCGGTCCAGCGTGGCGGGGTCTGCGTCCAGCTCGATGAGCAGGTCGACCAGCTCGTCCACCACTTCCTCGCAGCGGGCGTCGGGGCGGTCCACCTTGTTGATAACCAGAATGACTGGCAGCTTCAGGCTCAGCGCCTTTTGCAGCACGAAGCGCGTCTGCGGCATGGGGCCTTCAAAGCTGTCCACCAGCAGCAGCACGCCGTCCACCATCTTGAGCACGCGTTCAACCTCGCCGCCGAAATCGGCGTGGCCGGGCGTGTCTACGATGTTGATTTTGGCGTTTTTATAGTGTACGGCGGTATTCTTGGCCAGAATGGTGATGCCGCGCTCGCGCTCCAGATCGTTGCTATCCATTACGCGCTCGGCAACCTGCTGGTTCTGGCGGAATACGCCGCCCTGCTTGAGCATCTGGTCTACCAGCGTGGTCTTGCCATGGTCGACGTGCGCGATGATGGCGATGTTGCGAATGTCGTTGCGAATCATAGGTGCTTCTCCCTCTTTCAGTCGGCTTGATTGCCCAACACTTTATTGTATATCGCTTTTGCGCCTTTTGTCAACGGGGAGCGGGCAAGAATTTGTAAAAAACGGTGACCAGAAGGGAAAAAGCTTTGCCGTGCGCCGCTGAAAAGCCCGCGCCGCCGTATGCCGGGCAGCGCGGGCGAGAGAGCCCCGGCTGCGGGTTCCGCAGAGCCGCGCCGGGGGAGTGCGGCTGATGCCGCGGGACGGTTCAGTTTTCCGGCGTGCTGCGGCGCATGCGCGCTTTGCGCGGCGCGCGGGTAAACAGCCGGCGCGACGGCGTGCGGCCTGCTTGCGCCGAGGGGCGTTCCGCCTCGAGGCGTTGTGCGTTTGAATCCATTTGCCATCCCTCCCGAGAGCTATTGTGAGAAGAAAGCGGCGAAAGCATACCGAAACGGTTGAAAACGGTCGGATTCCTTTCCTGAAATGCGCGTGGAGCTATCCGGACACGATCAAGCGTTTTGCCTTACGTTGATAAATAAGCGTCCATGGCCTGCTTGGCCGTTTGGATGATTTCCGCCAAGACCCGCGCCTGCTTTGCGTCGCATGCCTCCAGAATGGCGGCGGTTTCTTCGATAATCGAGCTGACGCTTCTTCGCGAGTTGTCGAAAAGCAGCGCGTCCGTTTGAACGTCCAAGGCCTCTGCAATATCGACAAAAACGGGAAGGCTCAGCTTGGTGTTCGCCGTTTCAATGTGGCTCATATGGGTTGTAGAAATGCCAACCTTCTCGGCAAGCTGCTCCTGCGACAGGCCTCTTGCCTTGCGAATTTTTCGGATTCGCTGCCCTACATCGTAATAATCCATTCATTCACCGCCTATACAGGAAAATATACTTGAATTGTATAGGCAATTGTGCTATTCTTATATAAACTGAATAGGCTATTTAATGCCTATATAGTTTAATTCTGCGTAAAATATGCCGGCGTTCAGCCGGCGGGGCGTTGCCGGATTCATGCGGCGAACGCAAAAAACGCGGCAGGCCGACGCACTGCGCCGGAGCAGGAAGGCTGCTGACGGGCGGAAAACGGCGTTGGCGTAATTCAGGAGCAGACGCGAGCGTGGAGGCATGACGCGGCGTTGCATAAAACGAAAGGATGAAAACAATGACGGCTGCTGAAAGAAATAAAATGCTGAACGATATGAAAAACGCCATAGCGCTTGAAACGGACATTGCAGCCCAGCGTCAGCTTATGGAGCGCTGCAGCAAAACCATGCAGGAGAAATGTCCCGTTTTTGTTCCTTTGGAGAAGCCTGTTCAACGGGCGCAATCCGTGGAATCGCCGAATAAAATGCACTTAATTCTGGCGTGGATTATGGCGCTTCTATTTAGCGGAACCGGTCTAGCCATTCTCTTAGATAGTGGTATGAGCTTCGCGAGCAAAGTTGCAGGCTTTCTTGGGTGTTTAGTTATGGCTGTGGGAATGAATGCGTGCAGACCGATAACGCCCTTGAACGCACCAACCGCTTTTCCGGCGGCGGGCGCGATCCTGCCGCGCTGCCTGAAAAGCCGTCCGCCGTTCGGGCATTCGGCAAAGGCTGATCCGTGCCCGCCCGCCGCGCCACAACGGCGGGGCTGAACGCAGTGATTGTGAGGAATAGAAGCGATTCTGTCTCCTATGTCGTTTCTATCGCTTTTTCGGATATCGTTTCTTTATACCGTTCTTTTTCGCCCGACGGCCTTGGCCCCCAGCCAGCTGGACGCCAAGGCCACGGCAATGCTCGCCCCATGCGCCCCCTCACCGCCTCTCGCCGAAGCGCTCCCTCGCTTCCTTCGCTGTGCAAAAGGGTTGACAGGCCTGCGCGGTTGTAAATTCACGCCGGAATCGCGCCTCAGCGCGTGCGCTGATCGCCGAAGAAGAACAGCGCCACCGTGCCCGGCCCCGTATGGCTGCCGATGGTCGTGCCGATGCTGTTGATCACCACGGGGCCCTTCAGGCGGGGAAACGCGGCCTCGACCAGATCGGCAACGGCGCGCGCGTCCTCGTAGCAGTCGGACTGGGAGATGTAGCATTTCCCGCTGTAATGCAGGCCGTCCTGCGCGTGCTGCTTCATTTCCTCGACAATCTGCGCGATAACCTTTTTCTTCGTGCGGATTTTTTCGCGCGGCACCAAATGCCCCAAATCGTCCATATTCAGCAGCGGGCAGATATGCAGCACGGACCCGATGAAGCCCGACGCGCGGGAGATACGCCCGCCCTTGACGTAATAGGTCAGGTCGGTGGAGAAGAACCAGTGATGCACGTTCAGGCGGTTGTTCAGCGCCCACTGATACAGCGTGTCGATATCCATGCCCCCGTCGCGCAGGTCGGCCAGACGGTCCATCAGCAGGCCGTAGCCGGAGCTGGCGCCCAGAGAATCTACGATGTAGATCTTGCGCTCGGGATACTTCTCCTGCAGCTGCTCCCGCGCCAGATTCGCCGAATTGCATACGCCCGAAATGCCCGAGGACAGGCAGACGTGCAGCACGTCCTGACCCGCCTCCAGGAAGGGCGTGAAATAGGCGACGAATTCGTCCTCGTTTACCTGACTGGTCTTGGTTTCCGCGCCCTCGCGCAGAATCTGGTAAAACCGGTCGAAGGGCATTGTCTTTCCCAAATCGTCGGGATACTGCCGGCCGTTGAGCGAATAATGGAAGCAGATATAATGAATATCGCGTCCCTTGAGATGCTCGGCGCTCAGATCGGCGGTGGAACAGCAGCTCAGCACATAGTTTCCGTTCATGGTATCAACTCCTTTTCCCGTCATGCGGCCTGTATTTCAGCCTGAGTTATTGATGTATAAACGCCTTGAAGCGTTTTAGTCTGTCCAAAGTCGCAGCCGAGCCTGCGGGATGCAATGAAGATTGCTCAGCCCTTTATTGCTGCATGGCGCGCGCTTATTGCGCCGTATCGCCCGCCGGCGCTTCGCCGCGCCACAGGCCGACCTGATAGGCGATCAGCCGCCGGCGGTGCTCCGGCTGGCTCAGCCGCCCCTGCGGATAGCCCACAAGCGAAAGCGTTAAATCCAGCAGCATTACGGAATCAAGAAATTCCGCCGCGCTCTGATAATCTATCGGGCGTATTTCCCCGCGCGCGGCATATTCCGCCAGCAGCTGCGGAAACCACGCCTGCCGCGCCTTCAGTTCATCCCGAAGCGCGGGGTTGGCGATCAGCTCGCGAATTTCAGCCTCCTGCAGAAAAATGCGAAGCACGTCCATATGCCGCTGCGCAATTCGGGTAATATCCTGATACAGCGCCTCGAGCATTTCTTCGATGGGCAAGTGCGAAAACGAATCGTTCTCCGCGTTCAGCTCCGCCACGAGCTGCGCGATGTCTTCGCGAATGATTTCATTCATCAGTTCGCCCTTGCCGCCGGGAAAGTAATGGTACAGCAGGCCGTCCGCCACGCCCATTTTCCGGCAAATGGCATGAACCGAGGTTTGCCTGTAGCCGTTCAGGGCGAAAAGCGCCAGCGCCGTATCCAGCATCCGTCGACGGCTTTCCTGCGCCTGCTCCTGCCGCTTGGTTCCCTTTTGCGCGTCCACGCCGCCGCCCCCTTCCGCTGGCTGAATCACCGTTCAGTGAAGCTTGGTTCAATCGCATTATAGACGCTTGCCTTGAGCGTGTCAATGCCTGCCATATTTTCAACATATTTTTGAAAAGCAGCGTGCCGGGGCAGGATGAAAGCGCGCCAAAAGCGGCGGGCGCTTCGGCCCGCAGGCCTTGTCGACCGGCGGGGCGAAGCGCCTGCGTATTGGGTTGTTTGCTTTTCAAGGAGGGCCGGGCGCGCGTCCTTTCCCGCCCCTGCGCGGCGCTACAGGTCGTCCGCGTCCTGTGTGGGCATGTCGTCGTCCGGGTCCTTGGGCGTGCCGGTGTAGCTGCCCAGCACGTCGCTGTTGCTTTCGCGGCTGAGCAGCGCGAATACGCCGCGCCTTTCCCAGCGGCGGTTCTTTGCGTTCTTTTCCTTTTCCATGATGGATCACCTCCGCGGATAGTTTTCCCCGCGCGCAGGAAAATCATGTCGACACGGGGGAATGTGGCATAATTTTTCCCAATTTGCAGGAGAAGCCGGAAAGCCGTCGAATATCCCAAATGATTATGGCGCAACGCCGCATCACAAAAAAGGAGTGTTTGAATCATGAAAAAAAGCGTACTGTTCATCCTGCTGGCAATCCTGCTGGCCGCCGCGGTGGTTATCGGCGTATTGGCCGGCCAAAAAGCCAATGTCTCCAAGGAATATGCCGCCTATCAGGATGAAATGACCAAGAAATACGACGCGCTGAACGAAGAACTGACCGCCGGCAAGGCGGACGCCGCCGCTCTGAAGACGGATCTGGAAGCGGCGCAGACGGCGCTTGCCGAAAAGCAGGCCGCGCTGGAAGCGGCGCAAGCCGAACTGAACGCCGCGAAGAAGGCGCAGGAGGACGCCGCCGCCACGGCCGCCGCGCTGCTCAAGGAAACGAAGGACGCCGCCGCCAAGGAGCTGGAAGCGGTCAAGAAAGCCGCCGCCGCCCTGCAGGCGGAGCTTGAGGAAAAGCTGGCCAACGCCCAGAAGACGTCGGACGCCGCCGCGACCGAGCTGGAAAAGAGCAAGGCGGACGCCGCCGCCGCGCTCAAGAACGCGGTTGACGCCGCTGCCAAGGAGCTGGAAGCGGCGAAGACGGGCGCGGAACAGCTTCTGGCTGATGCGAAAGCTGATGCCGAGGCAAAGCTGACCGAAGCCAAGAAAGCCGCCGCGAAGGCGCTGGAGGAAGCCAAGGAAGCCGGCGCGAAGGCGCTGGAGGAAGCCAAGGAAGCCGGCGCGAAGGCGCTGGAGGAAGCCAAGGAAGCCGTCGCCAAGCTGACCGCCGAAAAGGCCGAGCTGCAGGAAAAGCTCGAAGCGGTGTATAAGCAGCTGGCCGAGGCCATTGCCAAGCTGCCTGCGGACGTGATCGCCCAAATTCCCGCCGAAGTGACCGGCATGATCCCGGAAGAGGTAATCGCCCTGCTGCCCGCGGACGTCGCCGCCCTGCTGCCCGCAGACGCGAACTGACGACGCGATTCCTGCCGTTTTCAAGCTGAAATGCGGCCAGCCGTGAAGCGCATTCCGGCTTCGGCTCAGGCAACGAGGGAAAATGTGCCCGCGCCGCGTTCTGCGTTTTTGACACGCTCCATGCAGGGTGAAGGGCTTCATCCCGCATGGCAAGGCAGCGAAAATGATTTTTTCGCACAAGCGCTTCGAAAAATCTCTTTGCCTGTCAGCCAAAGTCATGCAACGCGAATCAAGCGCTGTCCGCCCTTCCCTGCATCTCGCAGGCTCGGCCGCAGCTTTTTTGACAACCTGACCGCAGCGCCGCCGCGTTGGCTGCGCGGGGGAAAAGGAGCAAGCGGATGCCGCGGTTTGAGTTGAAAACAGGGGAAGACCGTACCGCTGAAGAAAGCAATAACGTCCAAAACATCTACGGGAGGGGATGCCTGCAGCGTCAGGCGTTTCCCCTCCCGTTTTTTCAAAGCGTCGCTTTACAGCCGCGACGCTGCTTGGCCAAGACCCATAAGGACGCGGGCGATGCGGCGGCGTATCCGCTTCCTTTTCTTCCGATGCGGCGTGTGCGTTGTTCAGGCGCGGCAGAGCGCCGCTTCCGGCATCGTTTTCCCGGCCGTCCCATGGCCGCCCGGCGTGCCTGCCGCTTTACAAATACAGAGTGCTCCAACTGCAAGACCGGTTCAAGGGGCTTGCAGCCGAATGCCGTCAAAAGCGTTTTTCGACAGTCTGAAGCCGCGCCCCTTCACACGAAAAGAGGCGCGGTTGCTGTATATAACGTATGCCGCAAGGCATTGTATGCGGGGCCGTCAAGCCGGCGGTTATCGCAGAGCGTATTACGCGCGCTTTATTTCAGCCATGCCGACCACGCCGCCTCGTCCGCGCCCAGCGTTACCTGATCGCCGTTGCGAACGATGGGCAGCCGCATCAGCTTTGGGTTTTGCAGCAGGCAATCCGCAATATACGCCGCGTCGTCCGTATGCGCCACGGGGTGGGACAGCGCGTCCGGGTTCTGCCTGTCTACAAGGCTTTGCGCGCCGAGCCGCCGCACGAAAAGCGCCATTTCACGCTGCCCCAGCTTATGCTTTTTCAGATCGAGCAGCTGATAGGGCACGCGCCGCTCCTTGAAGAAGCGTTCCGCCTTTTGCACGTCAAAATTTCTTTTCAACGCATAAATCTGAATGCTCACGGCTGCTCCTCATCCTCGGCAAAGGGCAAGGCGAGGCGGTTGGAGCCATCCTCCCACAGCCTTTCCAGATGATAGAACTGACGATCCTCCGGGTGGAAAATATGCACCAGCACCGCGCCGTAATCCAGCACAATCCAGCGCCCCTCGAGCGCGCCCTCCTTCGCGCGAAGCGCTACGCCCTCCATTGCCAGCGCGTCGTCCACGTCGTCCGCCAGCGCCTTGACCTGCAGCGCCGAGCGTCCCGTCGCGATGACCATGTAATCCGTAATGACCGTCAGATGCCCCACATGCAGCACCGTAATATCCTGCGCCTTTTTGTCGTAGAGAATTTTGGCGATCCTGAGCGCCAGACTGGCCTGATCCATTTCATCTCCTCCTTATATACTCTTTACGGCCTGCCCGCTTGGCAGAGCCATTGTTTTTCCTGCGGGGTTAATATGCCCTCCAAATACGTGCAGGTTTCCTCCGCAATCGGGAAAAAGGGACGGTTTGTCGTTTCCAGAAACGCGCGCGTCTGGTACAGGGAATAAAGCGCCGCCGCCGGCAGCGATTTTTCCGCCAGCGCGCGAATTTGCGCCAGCCCGTCGTAATCCTCGCGCCCGGGCTCGGTCGCGTCCGCGACAAAAACGCAAAGCTCCAGCCTGCTCATGCCCGGACGGCCGACGGTATGGCTGCGAATGGCGCTGAGCACGTCCTCGTCGTGCACGCCGAAGCGTTCCCGCGCGATATACGCGCCCACCGGGCCGTGCAGCATCGCGCCGGAGGACAAAAATTCCTTACAATCGGTCAGGCAATTCTCCCGCGCAATCTGGGCCATCGCCGCCAGCGGCATGCCCTTCGCGCAGTCGTGCAAGAGCCCGGCCAGCGCCGCCTTCTGCACCGGCGCGCCGTGCAGCGCCGCCAGCCGCACCGCTTCCCGCCGAACGCCCAGCGTATGCCGGAAGCGGCGCGGGTTCATCATGGTTTTCAGCTGCGGTTCAAAATTTGGCTGATAAAGGCCGCGCTGCGCCATATAGCACAGCACGCGCAACGGCAGCCCGGGCGCGTCTTCATACTGCGCGGTACGCGCACGGATGATCGTGGCGGAATAGGGCACCTGCGCGCCGTCCAGCATCGTTACCCGCGCGCCCGCCTCGCGCGCCCGCTCCAGCGCAGTTTGCGCGTCCACGCCCGCGCGCGGAAAGCACAGGAAATCACACAACGAAAACAGCTTGTCCGCCTCGCGCCAATAGGGCAGCGTGGGCAGCTTATCCGCGCCGAGAATCAGCGTAAAGCGCGCGTCGGGGTATTGCCTGCGCAGCACGTGCAGGGTTTCCACGGTATACTGCGCCGCGCCCTGTCCGCCCGCCTCCGAAAGCAGCAGCCCCGGCTCGTCTGCAATGGCCAAGCGGCACATCGCCATCCTGTCGGCAATATCCGCCGCCGGCCTGCGGTGCGCAGGCTGCGCCATCGGCAGCAGCAGCACCTTGTCCAGTACGCATTGCTTCAGCGCCTGTCGCGCCAGCGCCAAATGCCCCTCATGAATCGGGTCAAACGTCCCGCCCAGTACGCCCAGTCGCCGCAACTTCAATCATCTCCTGATGATAGTATAGCGCATTTTGGGCATTCTGAAAAGACGGAGAAGCAAGAAAATTGTCTTTTCGGGGGGATGCGCATGCAGGAATACCTTCACCGTTCCCGGCTGGGCATGGCGCTGGACGAGCTGGGCTTTCATCTGGCGGCGCTGATTGCGTGCTTGGGCTGGTTTTGCCTGCTGTGGGGCGTACGCCTGCCTGCGCTGGCGGCGGGCGGCGCGCTGTTTACGCTGCTGACGCTATTGCGCAATCGCGCGCGCACACGGCGGCTACATCGCCGGGAGGCGCGGCTGCGGGTACGCATCGGCGGGGAAATGGCGCTTGAGCGGCTGATTACGGCGCCGCTTGAGCGCGCACAGTTTGAAATCGCGCTGCTGCTATCCATGCAGGAGCCCATGACGCTGCTGCAAACCGACGAGACGGGCACGCTCTGCCGGCTGAAAAACGAAACGGTGCTGCTTACCTTCGCGGCGCATCCGCTGCAAACCGCGCTGGACGACGGCGCAGTACTCGCATGCCAGCGCGCCGCCCGCGTTCGTCGTGCCGACCGCGCCATTCTCTGCCTTCCCTGCCCCTTGAGCGACGCCGCCCGCGCACAGGCCGAGCTTACGCCGCGCGTTTCCTTTCTGTCCAAGGAGCGCTTGATTGCCCTGCTGGGCGCGGCCAACCCCGCCTCCGACGCGCAGCTGGTCGCTCTCGGCGCACGCCGAAAGCGTAAAGCGCCCGCCCGGCGCTGGCTGCGCAGTTTCATTCGCCGCGAGGTTTCGGCGCGCTACGCCTTCTACGGCGCGCTCCTGCTGAGTCTGTATCAGCTGGCCCCGCTGCCCGCCTACGCCCTGCCGGGCTGCATTTGCCTTGTACTCGCCGCCGCCTGCCACTGCCGCCCCGCAGAAAAGGAAACCCTGTGACCGGGTAAAAAACGCCAAAGACCCCGGCGGGCAGGGACGTTTCTCCGTGCCCTCAATCGTCGGCTAGCTTTCTGCCGTTCGCAATACTTCTTTGGGGATAGCTTCTCTGCCTGCGAAAGAACACCCGGAGGCCTCCGGCGGGCAGGGATTTCATCCCTGCACCCAGTAGCGGACAAAATAGTGTAGTATAGCAAACAATGTGCCGCAGTAACTCCGTATACCGCTGTGAATTGAATTTGCAGCAGCCTGAATTCGTGAAATAATATACACAAACCCGTGTGCGGGGCGGCGAACGCCGCCAACCGGATTTTCAATGAAAATCCGGGCAAAACGAAAAAGGCTGACCGAAGGGAAAAAGTATTTTCCCTCGGCAGCCTTTTCGTTTGCGTACCGCACACGGGGAATCTTACGTGCGTAAAGTTATCCTGCGCATACAGAATAATCTGCGAGTGTTGGGCGATTCTGTATGCGAAAATCGATTGAAAGCTACAGACTTTGTGTGTTCGCATGGCGCATCGCGCAGAAACAATCGGCTTACCTTGTTCCGTATCATTGCGGAAAAGGGTCAAGGGGCGAAGTCCCTTGCCGGGGCGCGGGGCGGGAGCCCCGCAAGCGCGGCGCATCGCGCAGAAGCAATTGACATGCCTTGTTCTGCATCATTGCGGAAAAGGGTCAAGGGGCAAACGCCCCTTGCCGGGGTTCGGGGCGGGAGCCCCGCAAGCGCGGCGTGCAGCGGGTGCGTGTTCTCGTCCCACACCGCTGCGGAGCAAGAGCGCGGGGCGGGAGGATGGTTGAAGCGGTAAATATTCCCGCACGAATTGAACAAGAAATTACTCGGCACACCCCGTACATGGAGTATAGCGCAGGGGGGGAAAGACCCGAGAACGCGCGGCGCCGGGATGCTCAGGATTGCTTCGCATCCTGCTCCAGCTGGCCCATGCGGCGCTCAAGCACGTCGGGCGCGGCGACGGAATAGCCGAAAAAGCCCAGCGCGCGCCCGAGCGCGTAATATACGCCGTGATTGTACGCCACCAGCCGCGCACGGTCAAAATCAATGTGGCCGTTGGCGTCCAACAGCGTGTCTTGAACGCCGACCTGCTCGATCGCGCCCAAGAAAAGATCATGGCTGCCCAGCGCCTGTACGGAAACCACCCGGCAGGCAAGATAGAGCGGTGATTGCGCAATTGCCGGGGCCGTGAAGCCGGGAACAGGCGCGGCGGATAGGCCGCAGGCAGCGAACTTGTCGCCGTCGCGGCCGGAGCGAACGCCGCAGTAGTCCAAGGCTTTGAGATGCTCCTGTCCGCAAAGATTGATGACGAACTCGCCGGATTCGGCGATGACGTCATGCGAAAACCGTTCCTTGCGAACAGAAATTGAACACATCGGCGGATCGGAATTTACCGTTCCTGCCCAAGCGACCGTAATGATATTCGGCCGCTCGCCAGCGCGCGCGCAGGAAACCATCACCGCCGGTACGGGCGCGAGCAGCGTGCCGGGCTTGAGCGTAACAAAGGCCATCAAGCATCATCCTTTCCTTGAAGGGCGCGGGGAGATTCAACGACGGATCGGAAACACGGATCCGTTGGCTTCGCTTTTCAAATTGCCGAAAAATGCGTTTAGAACGACGCGCCTGCGCCGGATGGGCGGAGGCTTTCCGCCGCGCTTTTGCCTGCCAGAATGCCGCAGGCAAAGGCAAACTGTAAATTGTACCCGCCGCAGTCGCCGTCCACGTTCAGCATCTCGCCCACGGCGTATAGGCCGTTTATCAGGCGCGAGGATAGCGTTTCGGGTGAAAAGGCCGCCACGTCCAGCCCGCCGCCCGTTACCTGCGCGTTTTCAAAGCCCTTCACGCCCGTGATGGGCGCAGGGTATGCGGCCAGCATCCGCGCGGCCTCGCGCAGGGGCAGGCTCTTGAGCTTCTCTGTCAGCAGCCGCGGCGTTAGCCCGCACAGCAGCATGTCCGGGGGTAGCGTATGCGCGCGGCGCTCCAAATATGCCTGCAGCAAGGGGACGTTTTTTTCGGGTGTTTCCGCCGCGACGCGGTCGTAGAGGCGCGGAATCAGCCCCAGCATGGGGGAAAAATCCAGATACAGTACGGGCTTGCGCCCGCGCCGCAGCAGCGCGCCCGCGTCGCGCGAAAGCTGCATGGCGCATACGCCGCTTACGCCGTAATCGGTGAACAGCGCTTCGCCCTGCGCCGCGGAATAGGGCTGCTGCCCATCGCACAGCGTCAGGCGCGCGGGCAGGCGCAGGCCCGATAGCCCGCGAACTGCTTCCTTTTCCGTTATCAGCTGCGTCAGCACGGGGAAGACGGGGCGGAGCGGATGACCAAGCGCTGTCAGCAGCGCGTATGCTTCGCCGTCATGCCCCAGCTTGCCGCCCGCCCGACCGCCGCATGCGGCAATCACGCGCCGTGCGGAAAATTCGCCTTGCGGCGTGCGCAGGCGGAAGGCGTCGCCCGATGGCCGCAGCGCCTGAACCGGCGCGTCGCATTGAATGTCCACATGATAGCGTGCAAGCGCGGCGCGCAGAACGTCCAGCACCGCGGCGGCCTGACCGCAGGCGGGGTATACGCGCCCGCCGTCCTCCTCCACCGTGACCAGGCCGAACCCGGCAAAAAACTGCCGCACCTGCTCCGGCGCGCAGCGCGCGAGCACGGCCTGCGCAAAGGCCTTTCCGCCATAGTAGCGCGGCGCGCCCGTATTGGCCATGTTGCACCGGCCGTTGCCTGTCGCCAGCAGCTTTCTGCCAATTCGCGGCGCAGCCTCCAGAATCAGCGTTTGCGCGCCGTCCATAGACGCGGAAAGCGCGGCGGTCAAACCCGCCGCGCCTCCGCCGATGATGATGACATCGTACATTTTCATCGCTGATTATTTGGTGCCGCTCTGCGAATGCGAATACGCGTATTGGATGGCGTCCTGATGGCTGAAGTAGCCGTTATAGGAGGCGCGCTCATCCACCCTGTTGGTGCTGTGCGTACGGCTGTTGACGAAGTGGACGCAGAACTGGCCGTTGTAGTTGTTATCCGGGATACGATCGCCCTCGTAGTTATGCGGGATGCCGTACATGGAGGCGCAGAACGTGCGCGTGCCGATGGTGACCCACAGCGGGCGGCGACGCCAGGATTGCAGCGCCTGCTCGCGGTCGGAGATTTCCTGCGCGTTGCTTACGCCGTAGATTCGGCAGATGGCCGCCGTGTCCGCGGTGGTCAGCGGCTCGCAGTCGGCGTGATTATCGCCGTAGAGGCGCTGCGCGCGGAAGGAAATGCCGGTATACACATCCGTGACCACGCCGACGGCGCCGACGCTCCAGATGCTCTGGATGCCGCCGGTATACCAGTCGATTTTCTCCACGGGGTAGAGCACCGGCGTTACGGTGCCGCCGGAATAGGTGCCCTCGGGCACGGTGCCAAAAAGCGCGTGCTGCGTCTTTTCACCGGCGATGCCGTCCTGGGCAAGGCCATAGGACTTCTGGAAGGCAAGCACCGCGTTACGCGTAGCCGTGTCGTACAGGCCGGCGGTATAGGCGCCGCTGATCAGCATGCCCTTTTCAACCAGCTTGTTCTGAAGCGCGGTGACGTCGTCGCCCGTGTCGTTGAGGGAGAGGGTGCGGTAGGTCGCTTCCCGCGGCGCGTCGGGGTTGCCGGTCTTGTCGTAGAGCGCTTTTTCCTCCTGCGTCAGGATACGTACGCAGTCGCCGCGCATCCAGCCGGAGACGGAGCCGTAGCGAACGTTGAACCACCAGTAGCTGTCCGCGCTGCCCGCGACGGGGGCGATGTAATTGCCCAGATAGGTCAGCTTCGTTCCGGCGGTGTACACCAGCGTCAGCTCGCGGCCGTTCATGCTGCCGCTCTGGCGAATCTTCACGCGGTCGATGGTCGTCAGCGCCAGATTGCTGAAGGTCGACGGATCGGGCATGGCGGTCACCGTCGGCGCGGGGGTGGCGTTCTTGTTTTGCCATTCGTAGTATTCGGCGTTGGTCATCACGCGCACGAAGTCGCCGTGCAGGTAGCCGTAATTGCCGTTGTAGTTGACCTGATACCAGTCGACCTTGCCGGCGGTTACGCGCCGCGTGAACTGGATCACCGTGCCCAGCGAGAGCTGGCCGAGCACGTCGGCCTGCTTGCTGGCGGAGGCGCGCACCCAGAGCTTATCGCCCGTGGTGATGATAAAGCTGCTGTTGCCGGGCTTGGGCGTGGCCGGGCCGGGCGTAGGCGTCGGGCAGACGCCGTAGGTGTTGTAGTAGGCCAGCTGCCAATCCGCCAGCTGGAACACACAGTCGCCGCGCAGGTAGCCGCGCGTGCCGTCGTTCAGCTGAACGGGATACCACGTATACACGCCGTAGGAGATCGCAGGGCCGGTCATGGGCAGCACAGTGCCCTTCTTGGCCACCTTGCCGGCCGTGCCGGCGTTGACGTTGGGGCTGGAGCGCAGCCAGACGGAGGAAACGCTGGTGGCGACATAGCCGGTAATCATGCCGCCGGGCGTGGACGTGGCGAAGGGATCGAGCGTGGGAATGGCGGTGGGCAGCGGTTTGTTGCCGCTTGCGTCGCATTCCTCCACCAGCGAACCGAGCACGTAGCCGCTTACGTTCATGGAAGCAACGTAGACCTGATACCAGACCTCGCCGCCCGTCGTACGCACGGTATTGGTGTAGGGCAGGATGGTGCCCTTGGGCAGCTGGCCGTAGCTCGTGCCCCAGGGAGCGGAGCGAACGTTGACGCCGCCCTTAATCAGGCGTACATAGTTGCCAGCGGGCGCGGGCGTGGAGCCGGGGTTGGGCGTAGGCGTGGCAACGCTGGTGTTGCCGGAAGCGTCGCACATCACGTAGCAGTCGGAGCGAACGTAGCCCGTCATGCCCTTATGGGTGATCTTCACCCACTGATAGCGGCCGTTGGTAACGGGACCCTCGGTATAGGCCAGCACCAGCCCGATGGGCAGCTTATCGCTCTCTCTGGGCGTGAGCACCGTTCCGCCCGGCGTCCTGCGGATGTTGACCTTATCCAGTATCAGCTTTACATAGCCGGTGCCGGTATAGGCGGGCGTGGGCGAGGGGGTTACGGTGGGGGCGGGAGCGGGCGGAAGCGTGAAGTTGTCCAGCTCGTCCTTGGTCAGGATACGCAGCGACGTGGCGGGCAGATAGCCGTAATCGCCGTTGATTTCCACGAAGAACCAGTCGTTGGCGGAAGTGCCCGCCGGGCGGGTGATGACGTTGACGACGGTATTGGAGCGAAGCGCGGTAATCGCGTCGCCGCCGGCCGTACGGCGCAGGTTAATGCCGTTGATCGTAACCACGGCGTAAGCGCTGTCCGTCGGGGAGGGCGCGGCGGTGGGCGTCAGGCCGATGATGGTCAGATAACCGCTGTGGATGTAGCCCAGATACGTATGCGTGGGGTTGGAGGGCGTGCCGCCGCGAACCTTGTACCAGAGCGTGGAGCCCTTGTATTCCGCGCTGAGCACCTCGACCGTCCAGTTATAGGGCAGGCGCGCCCAATAATCGCCGTTGACGCTCATGGTCTTGCGGAACATAACGCTGTCCATGTTGGTTTTGCCATAGGTGCCGTCGGGGAAGGTCGTTTCGCCCGTCGGGCCAGCGGTCGGCGCGCCGGAGGGGGCGGTAGTGGGCGTCTGCGAGGGCGCGGTGATCGGGTTGCCGTCCTTGTCGCAGTAGTAGTAGCAATCCGAACGGACGTAGCCGACCATGCCGTTGTAGGAAACCAGCGCCCAGTCGTATTTCTGGACGTTCGTTTTCAACTCGTAGTATTCAAGCTTCTCCCCGATGGGCAGCTTATCCTTTTCCTTTTCGGTCAGGATAGCGCCGGCGGGCGTTTTGCGCAGGTTGACCTTGTCCAGCTTGAGCTTGATAAAGCCGATCGCCGCGCCGGGCAACGCGGATCCGCCGGGATCGCCGCCGGCAGGGGCGGCAGCGGCCGCGCCGTTTTTGGTGCAGTAGACATAGAAGCCGCTGTTGATCGTGCCCGTTTTGCCGTTATAGGAAACGGTCACGCGGCCGTTGGCTACGCTGCTGTAGGGCAGCACCATATTGAAGGGCAGCAGGTTATCGGCCTCGCCCTCGCCGTCGACAAAGAGCTTGACGTTGTTTTCAACCGTTTTCACATAGCCCTTCGCGCCGCCGACCTTCGTTTGGGTGTTGTCGGGCGCGGGCGTGGTAACCGGCACGCGGGAGCTGTTGGTCAGGGCGAAATAATCGGAAGGAATGTAGCCGAATACGCCGTTGAAATACACGCGCGCGTAGTCGACGACGGTATAATCGTAATAGGCGTAGTAGGTCAGCATAGTGCCCTGCGTTACCTTGGTTTCCGTCGCGAGCTTGGAGGAGCCGGGCGCTTCATAGACGGGCGCCTGATCCCGGATGGTGACCAGATAGCCGACGCCCTCGCCGGTATGATAGTATGCGTCGGGCTGCGGTGTGGCGGTGGGGATCTGCGTGGGCGCGCCGGGCTGCGCGGTGGGGGAGCCGGGCTGCGGCGTGGCGGGGGAATCGCCCAGCTTCACGTAGCAGTCCGAACGGATATAGCCCATTTGCCCCTTATAAATGACCTGCACCCAGTTGTACTTCTGGTAGTTGAGCACCTCGCTGTAATAGGGCAGCACTTCGCCCTTGGGCAGCTTGTCCGCTTCTTTTTCGGTGAGCACCTTGCCCGCGGGGGTCAGGCGCATGTTCACCTTGTCCAGCGTAAGCTGCACAAAGCCGATCGCCGTTCCGGGAAGCGCGGGCGTCGGCGTGGGCGTAACGGCGGGCGCGGCGGTGGGGGAGCCGCCGCTCTGGCCGGGCATGATGCTGGGCGAGCCGGCGGCCAGCCACGCGGCCTGCTCGTCGGCCGTCATGAGCTGGACAAAGCTGGCCATCACGTAGCCCGTGACAGCCTGACTGCTCTGCGTGGTGGGGCAGGAAACCCTGCACCACTTGGTGCCGCTTTTGGTTTCTTCGCCCAGCACCTCAACGACCCAAAACTCCGGCAAACGGTCGATGGGGTAGTTTGTGTTGTCGTTCTGGTTAGGCGCTTTCCGGAAATTCACGACGCGGTTGACCGTCGTGTTCCGAATCACCAGATAGCCGTACCGGCTTTCCGCCACGGCTGTTGTCCCAAGCGGCAGCAGCGTGCAGAGCATCGCCAGCATGAGCGCCATGGATAGTACCCGTTTCATTGTCCCGGTTTCCTTCATAAAGCAGACACACCCCATCCAAGCATTTTTGTGCCGTTGACGCGGCAGCGCCGCGCCGAATCCCAGATAAGAAAGAAAGTATCTATTTCTTCACATGCATTGTATTACATTTTTGTTACGGGGTCAAGGGCTTTTCGAGCGAAACGCATTATTTTTACATCGTTTGACGGTTTCTGTCGGGCTTTCCTTGCTTTACGAAGCGAGGAAAATATGCTATACTACAATTGGATTATCATAAAGGCAGGTTTTTGCGCATGGATTTTCTTTCTATTATAGAAGATAAGAAGCGCGGCAGAGCGTTGACCAAGGAACAAATTGCCTGCTTTGCCGCGGGCGCGGCGGACATGAGCGTCCCGGATTATCAGCTGGCGGCGCTGCTGATGGCGATACGCCTCAACGGCATGGACGCGCGGGAGACGGCGGAATTGACCATGGCGATGGCGCGCTCGGGCGACATGCTGACCCCGGACGTGGGCGGCGTGCCGGTGGACAAGCATTCCACCGGCGGCGTGGGCGACACCACGACGCTGGTGCTGGCGCCGCTGGTGGCGGCGTGCGGCGGCAAGGTGCTCAAGATGAGCGGCCGCGGGCTGGGACACACGGGCGGCACGCTGGATAAGCTGGAAAGCATTCCCGGTATGCGCGTGGAGATTCCGGAGGATCAGTTTGTCGATATCGTGCGCCGCGTCGGCTGTGCGGTGGTGGGGCAGACGGGCGAATTGGCGCCGGCGGATAAGCGGCTCTACGCGCTGCGCGACGTGACGGCCACGGTGGATTCGGTTCCGCTGATCGCCTCGAGCATTTTGAGCAAGAAATTCGCCTCGGGCGCGAAGGCTATCGTGCTGGATGTGAAGACGGGCACGGGCGCGCTGATGCCGACGCTGGAGGATTCCATCGCGCTGGCGCAGGCGATGGTCGATATCGGCCGTGAGGCCGGGCGCGGCGTGATCGCCGTGGTGTCGGGCATGGACGAGCCGTTGGGCTCGCATGTGGGCAACGCGCTGGAAGTGAAAGAGGCGATTGACGTGCTGGCCGGGCGCGCGCGGGGGCCGCTGTTGGAAATGGCGCTGTTTCTGGGCGGGCAGATGCTCATGGCCTCCGGGCTGGCCAAGGACGCGGCTGCGGCACGGCGTATGCTGGAGGGCGCGCTTGCCTCGGGCGCGGGGCTGGAGAAGCTGCGGGAAATGATCGTTGCGCAGGGCGGCGACGGCGGCGTTTGCGACGATACGGGGCTTTTGCCCAAGGCGCCGTGCATTACGCCCGTGCGCGCCCGGAGGGACGGCTATCTTTCCCATGTGAACGGAACGGCGTTGGGGCTTGCCGCGCAGCAGATGGGCGCGGGACGGCTGCGCAAGGAGGATATCATCGACCCGGCGGTCGGCTTTGTAATGGAAAAGCGTATTGGCGATTTTGTCGCGGCCGGCGACGCGATTTGCACCCTGCACGCGCGCAGCATGGAAAGCGCGCGCGCGACGGAGGAAAAGATCCTCGCTGCGTTGGAATTTTCGCCCGATCCCGTACCGCCCGCCACACTGCTGTACGCGCTGGTCACGCCTGAGGGCGTTTCCCGGATAGAAGCGTAATCATCAAGGGAGCAAAAGGAGATACGAAAATGAAAAAATTGATTGCAACGCTGCTTGTGCTGTGCATGCTCGTTCCTTCCTTCGCATCGGCCGAGGTTATCCGTGAGGAAAGCCCGACGCTGACATACGAAGAGCTGGAAAATTATGTGGACACGCTGGTGGACACGGCGCTCAAGAGCGGCGAAACCGACGCGACCTTGGCCAACGACGCCTACGTCGTGCAGGCCGCCGACGTTTCCCTGACCATTGCGGATGAGAAGCTGAGCCGGGACACCGCCGTGCTGGCGGCGGAGCTTGGCCAGACGCAGGCCTGCCCCCGCGGGCTGAAGCTGGGCGATTCGCTGGAGGAGCTGATGCTGGCCTACCCCAACGACAACGCCGACCTGCTGGGCACCTATTATGAAGCCGTGCTGTACATCGACGGCGAAAAGCCCGAGGCGACGGCGGGCTTCGTGCTGCGCGACGGCCAGCGCGTGACGCAGGTGAACCATACCGTTTATCATTGGACGGCGGACGGCGTGACGGTTTGCGGCGTGCGGTATGCGCTGGATCAGGGCTACATCACCGATATTACGGTCTACGGCCTGAACACGACGGAGGATGAGGCGCAGGCGCAGGACAGCCTTCAGGCGCTGTCCGACGCGCAGGAGACGCACGAATATTTCGCCTATCCCAGCGACGCCAACGGCGGCATGGCGCCCTTTGGCCGCGAGGATTTTACCGTCGGCGGGCTGGATTTTGTCGACCTGACGCCCGAGACGGCGGTTTCCGCGTTCGGGCAGGCCGCGGTGGACGAATGGACGAAGGATCAGGCCGTGGGCTTCCTGCGGCTGATGCAGTGGGACGCGGTTTCCGCCGTTTTCCTCTATGACGCGAACAAAAGCTTCCTGCGTGTGGATACGCTGACGGTTTCGGGCGATGCGGTGGAATGCGCGCGCGGCGTGCGCGTGGGCGACATGATGGATCAGGTGATGCACCGCTTCTGCTTCAATCAGGGCACGACGACCGAAACGGCCGTTACGCTCTATGGCGACGGCGTGAATGCGCCCTACGGCGTGGTGGCCTACAGCGAAACCACCGCGACCATCACCTACGCCGCGGCGATCGACGACGATTTGCTCGGCCTGTGGTACCTGACCTTCGCCAACGAGGGCGAATTGCAGACCATGCGCCTGACGCTGCTGGCCCAATAAACGAAAAGCCATCGCAAAGGGGGCTGCCCCATGAAAATCGATCTGACCTGCCCGGTGGAAATGTGGCATTGCAAAATGCCCACCGCCGAATATCCCGCCCTGACGATGCAGGTGTATAACCTGTCGGATAAGAACGCGACCAGCCTTCAGGTCTGCGTGCTTTGCTATGATGAAACGGGCGAGCAATACGCCCGCCATGTAGAGCGCGTTCAGGGGCTGGACGCGCCCGCGCGCCATGCCTTTGAAACGGCGGTGGCGGTCGAGGAGGGCGTGACGGCGCAGGATCTGGAGGTGCTGATCGAGAAGGTATGGTTCGAGGACGGCACGGTCTGGCGGCGCGGCGCCGTGCCGCCGGCCGAGTTTACGCCCTCGCCTCAGCTCAGCGGCGCGCAGCTGAGCGTTCTTCAGGAGCTGGCCGGGCGCGACGCGGCGTGCTTTCCATCCGATCAGGGCGACGTGTGGGTCTGCGTATGCGGCCGCGCCAACGCCGCCAAGGAGGAGGAATGCCGCCGCTGCCGCCGCCGGAAGCATGATGTGTTCACACAGCTGAATCAGGCCGTGATTGAAAAGACGATTTTTCAGCGCCAAAGCGCGCTGGAGGAAAAGCAGCGCCGGGAGCGCGAGGAGGCGCGGCGCATTGCGCAGGAAAAGGAACGCGCGCTCAAAAAACGCCGCCGCCGCCGCAGAATCATCGTGCGCAGCGTTGTTTCCGTTACGCTCGCCGCCGCACTGGCCTACGGCGTGTATTTTCACGGCATTCCCTACTACCGCTACTATCAGGCGGAGCATACGCTGGACAACAGCCAATACGACGCGGCGAAGGAGCAGTTTCTCGCGCTGGGCGACTACCGCGACAGCGCGGACATGGCGCTCGAATGCGATTATCGCGCGGCTGCGGCTGCGCTCAGCGGCGGCACGTATACGTCCCTTCGCGCGGCGCAGCAGGGCTTTGACGCGCTGGGCGATTACCGCGACAGCGCGCAGCGCGCGCAGGAGGCGCGCTATGTGACCGCCGAAAAGCTTCTGGCCGCCGGCGAATACGCGCAGGCCATTTCCTATTATGAAGCGATTCCCGCCTACGCCGACGCGCGCGTTCGGCGCAATCAGGCCGAATACGAATGGGCCGGCAGCCTGATGGCGGCGGGCGATTATGCCGCTGCGCGGGAGAAATTCCTTTCGCTGGGCGATTATCAGAACGCCGCCGCGGACGCGCAGGAGTGCTGGTATCAGGCGGCGGCGCGCGCCATGACGGCGGGCGATCCCGTCGCCGCGATCGACTATTACAGGCAGCTGGACGATTACCGCGACGCGCCGCTGCAGCTGCAGGCGGCGTATTACGCCGCGGGCGAGGATTGCTACGAAGCCGAGGATTACGACGAGGCGGCGGAATATTTCCTTCAGGCGGGCGATTATTCCGACGCGTACCGCCGCGCGACGGGCTGCCTGTACGCGCCCGCTGTACGCGCGATGGAGCAGGGCGACTACGCCGCCGCCGCGCAGATGTTTGAAAAGATTCCCGGCTATCAGGACGCGAAGGCGCTTTGGACCGAATGCGTCTATCAGCAGGGCATGATGAAGCTGCGGGACGGCGATTACGAGGCCGCCGCCGCGCTGTTTGAACAGACGCCCGAGCTGCAAAAGGCGCAGGAGGCGCGCAGGGAATGCGTCTATCGCCCTGCGATGGCCGCGCTGTCGGAGGGCGACGCCGATAAGGCGCTTGAATTGCTCGCCGCCATTCCGGGCTATCAGGACGTGGACGATATCGTGAACCGCCTGACCTATGAAAAGGCGATCGACTGCCTGAACCGGCGCGATTATGAAAGCGCCGTTCCCCTGCTGGAAAAGCTGGGCGATTACCGCGACAGCGCCGACGCGCTGCTCAGCGCCCGATACGGCGCGGCCATCGCGCGGGCGGAGGCCGGCGAATATCAGCGGGCGATCGACGAATTCACGCGGCTGAACGGCTACATGAACAGCGCCGAATACATCCGCCGGGCGCGCTATCAGCTGGCCAAGGAGCAGCTTGACGCGGGCGATTACGAAGCCGCCGCCGCGCAGCTTTCGCAAATCGGCGATTATGAGGACGCCGCCTTGCTGCGCGAGCAATGCGTGTATGCGCAGGCAGAGGCGCAGGAAAAGGCGGAGCGCTATGACGAGGCCATCGCGCTCTTTGCGCAGATTCCCGGCTATCAGGACGCCAAAACGCGCGGGCAGGAGATTGCCTACCGGCTGGCCGAGCAGGCGCTGGCGCAGGACGATCTGTCCGCGGCCTCCGCCTATTTCATCAAGGCGGGCGACTATCTGGACGCGAAGACGCGCGCGGACGAAAGCGCCGACCGTTCCTACGCCGTCGCCTATGCCGCCGCGCGGGACGCCATGGCGAGCAAGGATTATCACGCCGTTCTGGAGGCGCTGACGCCGCTGGATCCGCTCAACCAGACGTATCTTGCAAAAAAATACAGCGATATGCCCGCGCTCTACCGCGAGGCGTGCTATCAGTACGCTAACGACCTTTACGCCCAGAAGCGCCCCTTCGAGGCGCTGACGTATTACCGCCTGATTCCTGATTACGCCGACGTAGCGGATAAAAAGCTGACGCGCACGGTGTATCGCGTGATCGGCAAATGGACGTCCGAAAAGGGCGTGAGTATGGAATTCCGCGACGACGGCACATGCCTGATCGACGGACGCGAGGCCTATTATAACTGCCCCAACATGTATGCCATGGATACCGGCGACCGGCCGGACGAATTGAGCTATACCTTTAATATCCTCAACAGCAGCCGGAACGTGCTGAACCTGAAGCATGAGAAAAAGAACGTCATTTACCGCATGACGCGCGCGGAAGAGGAATAGGGATTCATGGAAAAGCTGTATGCGCATTTTGCGCCCTATCGCGCCGCGCCGGACGATCAGCATCTGGACGTGCTGGACGGCGTGCGCGCGATTTGCGTGCTGCTGGTGGGGTGGTATCACATTTGGCAGCAGGGCTGGCTCTCGCCGACGCTTCGCATCGGCAATCGGCTGCTGAGTCTGGATTTCCTGCTGCGCTCGGGCTACATTTGGGTGGACGGGCTGCTGCTCCTTTCCGGCTTTGTTCTGTATCTGCCCTACGCGCGGCAGAAAAGCGCGCCGAGTATTTCGGCGTTTTACAGGCGGCGGCTGGTTCGCATCCTGCCGTCCTATCTGCTGTGTATCGGCGTGCTGTTTGCTTTGGCGCTCATTCGCGGGGATTATGCGTCGCCCAAGGCCGCCGCGCTGGATCTTGCGGCGCACCTGACCTTTACGCATACGCTGTTCCCCTTCAGCTATCACGCCACGCCGCTCAACGGCGCGCTGTGGACGCTGGGCGTGGAGATGCAGTTCTATTGGCTGTTTCCGCTGCTGGCGCGGCTGTTTCGGCGTTGGCCGCGGCTTACCTACGCCGCCATGACGGCCGCCGCCTTCGCCTTTCGCGCCTATGCCGCCGCCCGCCCGGACAGCAGCATGTATTTTAACCAGCTTCCCGCTTTTCTGGATGTATATGCCGCCGGCTTTGCGGGCGCGGCGGCGTTTTGCGCGCTGCGCGGCAGGCTGGAAAAGCCCGACCGGAGAATCGCCCTGTTTTTTACGGTGGTTTTCGTGGTGTGCGTGCTGCAGCTGATTCGCATGTGTGAGGCGCAGGCGGGGATTTCGGGCTATGAGAGCATTCGCCGCGGGCAGATGAACCAGCGCTTTCTTTTCTCCGCCGTGCTGTGCTGCGCGATGGTCAGCGCCGCGTTTTCGCTGCCGCTGCTGCGGTATTTGCTGGGCAACCCGCTGATGCGCTTTTTCTCGACGATCTCCTTCCAATTTTATATTTACCATCAGCTTTTCGCCGTGCAGCTAAAAAAATGGCGTTTCCCGCCCAGCGCTTCGCAGGAGCCGTGGCGCGCGGGCGATTACGGCTGGCAGGTGCGCTACACGCTGCTGGCCTTTCTGGGCGCCGCCGTGATCGCGGCGCTGATTACCTTTCTCTTTGAGCGGCCTCTTGCCCGGCGGCTGTCCGCCCGGCGCGGCCGAAAAAAATAGCGCATGCTTTCCATTCGCTCAGGCGTATTCTCGGCAGCTTTGCCTGCGCTTGAGCGTTCTTACCCTCTGATGGGCCGCCGGTAAACCGGAGGCTTGCATAGCAGGCAGAGCCGCCCAAGGGCGCGGCGGGCGCATGGCGGAAGCATACGCAGACAAACGAAAGCAGAACGGAGGCGTTTCCATGAAGGATCCTAGAATCATTCGTCTGGCGCAGGGCCTTGTGAATTATTCCTGCCGCGTGCAGGAGGATGAGCGCGTGCTGATCGAGACCACGGGAATCCCGGAGGATTTTACCTGCGCGTTGGTCGAGGCGGTGTACGACGCGGGCGGCGTGCCGCTTTTGCAGCTGCATCAGCCCCGCGTCGAGCGCGCGCTGCTGCGCCGCTGCACGGAGACGCAGCTGGATTTGATGGCCAAATACGACGAGGAGCGCATGCGCGACTGTCAGGCGTATATCGGCGTGCGCGGCGGCGAGAACGCCTTTGAGCAAAGCGACGTGCCGCCCGCGCAAAAGGCGCTCTACGGCGTGCGCTACAGCAAGCGCGTGCATTCGCAGATTCGCGTGCCGCATACCAAATGGGTGGTGCTGCGCTACCCCACCCCCGCCATGGCGCAGCAGGCCAACATGAGCACCGAGGCGTTCGAGGATTTTTATTTCGACGTCTGCACCATGGACTACGCCAAGATGAGCCGCGCGATGGATGCGCTGGTCCGGCGGATGGAGCGCACCGACCGGGTGCAGATCATCGGCAGGGATACTGATTTGACCTTCTCCATTGCGGGCATTCCCGCCGTTAAGTGCGACGGCCGGCTGAACATTCCCGACGGCGAGGTTTATACCGCGCCCGTGCGCGAAAGCGTCAACGGCCGCATTACCTATACCGCGCCCTCGCTCTATCAGGGCGTTCGGTATGAGAATGTCAGCCTGACGTTTGAAAACGGCCGCATCGTCGAGGCCGAGGGCAGCCATCCCGAGCTTTTGCGCCGTATCTTCGATACCGACCCCGGCGCGCGCTACGTGGGCGAATTTGCGTTGGGCGTAAACCCGTATATCACGCGCGCCATGCTCGACACGCTCTTTGATGAAAAAATTGCCGGCTCCTTCCATTTTACGCCCGGCGCATGCTACGACGAATGCCCCAACGGCAACAAAAGCGCCATCCATTGGGATTTGGTCTGCATTCAAACGCCCGAATTCGGCGGCGGTGAAATCTATTTTGACGGCGAGCTGATTCGACGCGACGGCCTGTTCGTGCCCGAGGAGCTGCAATGCCTCAACCCCGACGCCCTGCGCTGAGGGACATGCCGGAAAGTAAATTTTTCGTGAATGAAACAAAGCGCCTTTCTCGTTTTCAATTTGTATGATATAATAATTAGGAAAACCGCGCGGCGGTTTCTCCGGGTCAGCGGGACGCTGGAAGCGTTACGCTGACCATCACGCTGTAATCAAACTGTGCGCCAGCCGCGAAGCGATTTTTTCCGGCGCGGCGCGGCGACGCCCGCAGGCCGGATGCGCGGCGCGGCCAGACCGCGCGACACGGCTTCGCAGCGATTTTCCATCCCCGCTTTTCAAGGAGGTACTCCCGTGGCAAAGTCCAGACGCAACACGCGCTTTAACAAAAAGGACGTCCGCATGCCCATGCTGCTGTCGTTGACGGCGATTCTGCTGCTGGCGATTATCATTCTGCCCAAGAAGCCGGTGGTTAAGGCGCTGAACGTGTCCGCCTCGGGCGCGGCCTCCACGCACGCGGGGCTGCGCATCAGCGAGGTCATGACCGACAACGTCAGCGCGTATCCGGATGAAAAGGGCAAGTTCGGCGACTGGATCGAGCTGGAGAACACCCTGGACGAGCCGATGAACCTCAAGGGCGTCGGCCTTTCCGACCGCAACGACCGCATCAGCTTCCTCTTCCCGGACGTTACGCTTTCCGCGCACGGTCGGGTGATCGTTTTTGCGGACGGCAAAAATCAGGACGATCCGCATGGCATGTTCCATGCGAAATTCAAGCTTTCCTCGCTGGGCGAAACGGTGTATCTATACGACGCGTCCGGCATTGCCATCGACAGCGTGAGCGTTCCTACGCTCAATGCGGACGAGGCCTACGCGCGGGGCGACGACGGCGTTTTCGTGAAAACCGACGCCTACAGTCCGGGCTACGCCAACGGCGAGGCGGGGCACGCGGAATACATGGACAACTACGCCGTGGAGCCGGGCGTGCTGCTGATTAATGAAATCATGCCCACGCCGCGATCCGGCCTGCGCGACGAGGACGACGAGCTTTCCGACTGGGTGGAGCTTTACAACCGCGGCGCGAAGGATATCAGGCTGTCCCATTTCGCCCTCAGCGACGACCCGAAAAAGCCCCTGCAATGGGTGTTCCCCGAGGATGCGGTGATCCCGGCGGGCGGCTATTATCTGGTCTTCTGCTCGGGCAAAAACAAGGTGGAGGCCAGCACACGCTTTCCGCACACGAATTTTTCCATTAATAATGAGGAAGAAACGCTGGTGCTTTCCACCCGCACGGGCGAGGTGGTCGACCGCGTGACGGTGAGCAATATCGGCAAGGACATGACCTACGGCCGCGATCCGGAAACGCTGCAATGGAAAATCTATACGCTGGGAACGCCCGGCGCGCCCAATAACCAGACGGGCGCGAACAAGGCGGACAGTTATCTGCGGGCGATCAACCCCTCCGGCGTGTATATATCAGAGGTTATGTCCTCCGCCAACCAGATCAAGGCCTTTGCCGATCAGTCGGCGAGCGATTATGTGGAGCTATATAATTCCTCCGCCCGCGTGCAGGATCTGTCCGGCTGGGGGCTGAGCGACAGCGTCAGCTGGCCGCGAAAGTGGACGTTTCCGCAGGGCACGACGATTGCTCCGGGCGAATATAAGGTGATTCTGCTGGATAAATATACGGGCGCCAACACCAACGCCTCCCGCCTGCGCGCGTCCTTCGCGCTTTCGCGGGCGGGCGGGGAAATGATGACGCTCTCCGACGCGACGGGGCGGGTGCTGGACCGGCTGTATCTGCCCGAAATTCCCACCGACGTATCCTATGGCCGGACGCTGGGCGCGAACGGTCTTTTTTATTATGACGCGCCAACTCCCGGCGCGGCCAACGGCCCGGGGTTTACGGGCTATTGCGCCAAGCCCGCCTTCACGCAGGCCAGCGGCCTGTATCGCGGCGAGCTGTCGGTGACCATGACCGCCGAGGAGGGCTATACCATCCGCTATACGACGGACGGCTCCATTCCCACCGTGGATAACGGGACCGTATACACTGCGCCCATTATCATCACCCAGACGACGGTTTTCCGCGCGCGCGCCTATCAAAGCGGCCTGCAGCCCTCGGAAACCGTGACGGCCAGCTATGTCATGAACACCTATCACACGCTGGACGTGGTGTCGCTGGTATGCGATCCGCAGGAATTGTGGAACACGCAGAACGGCCTGATGTCCGACGCGCCCGACCCCGCCAAATGCACGGTGGTGGATAAATCCAAGCTGCCCTTCAAAACGCCGCTGTACCGCACCTACGGCAAGCTGGATCGTCAGGGATATGTGGAGCTGTTCGATCAGGAAACGGGGCAGGCCTATATCTCGCAGGGCATCAAGATGGATCTGATGGGCGACTATTCGCTGGATATGCCGCAAAAATCCTTCAAGGTGCGCGCGCAGGCGGCGCTGGGCGACAAATACTTTAACGCCGCGCTCTTTGAGGAAAGGCCCTATACCTTCTACAAGGGCTTTACCCTGCGCAATTCGGGCAACGACAATGTGTTTACCCGCGTGGCCGACGGCGTGCAGACACGGCTGGTGGATAAGTATCTGGACACCGACGTGCTCACGCTGGCGTGGCGGCCGGTGGTGGTTTACCTCAACGGCGAATACTGGGGCCACTATAACCTGCGCGAGCGCAAGGACCGCTTTTCCATCGCTCAGCACGAGGGGCTGGATCTGGAAAAGGACAAGGATATTCTGGAGAACATAACCATCCTGCGCGCGGGCTGGTCGGTGGTGCAGGGAAGCAATAAGGCATACCGCGCCATGCTTAAGGAAATCGACGCGCTTTCGCCCAATACCAACGCGGCGGATCTTCAGTATCTCTACGATCATATCGACGTGGATAATTATCTGGACTGGTTCGCCATCAAGATGTTCTTCGGCGATTCCGACCCCGGCAACATCATGTTCTACAAGCTGCCGGGCGAGGAAAGCAAATGGAAGTGCCTGCTGTTCGATCTGGACTACGGCCTGTTCAGCGCCAAGTTTAACAGCCCGTGGTCGTACCTGAAAAAGCAGGGCATGGGTCAGCAGAAGATCAACAACGTGATTTTCCGCAAGCTCATGGAATCCGACGAGATTCGCGACCAGTTCCTCACGCGGCTGGGCGTGATCTTCCAGACGCTGACCACCGAGGTCATGATCAACGAACTGGACGAATGCACCGCGCTGATTAAGGATGAATTAAAGCTGCACTATGCGCGCTGGGCCGAATACAAGGAACCGACCATCAACGTCGATTCGCCCACCACCGCAGACGGCTACATGCGCTACTGGCAAACGCGCGTTAACCGCATGAAAAATACCATGCGGCTGCGCCCGTATTACCTGTGGGGCTTCGTGCAGGAGCAGTTCCAGCTGAGCGAGCAGAGCATGCTGCACTACTTCGGCGCGCGCCCGGCGAACCCTGAGAGCAATTGACGAAAACCGCAAAATGATGTACTATACTGCCATGGAAAAAACAATCAAGCGTCCGCGGGCGTTTTCCGCGGCCTGAAAGAGAACAAGGGAGGAACACAGAGCATGAACGCAGTATCGCTTCTCACCGGCAACATCACCTTCAACGACGTGGCCAACGGCACCACCTTCGCCGATTGGTTCGCCAATCAGATGGCCAATTTTACGCCGCTCAACGTGGCGGTCGGCCTGATTGCGGCGCTGGTTGCCGGCGTGATTATCGCGCTGGTGTATAAAAAAACCTATCACGGCGTGCTCTATTCCCCGACCTTCGCGCTCACGCTGGTGATGCTGTGCCTGATTACCACGCCGGTTGTCATGTGCATCGGCAGCAACGTGGCGCTTTCGATGGGCATGGTGGGCGCGCTGTCCATTGTCCGCTTCCGCACCGCGGTGAAGGATCCGCTGGACACGGCGTACATGTTCTGGTCCCTGACGATGGGCATTCTGCTGGGCGCGAACGCGTTTGTCATCGCGCTGGTGGCGCTGCTGGGCATTTCGATCATCATGCTCGCGCTGTCCTATTTGAAGCTGCGCCGTCCCAACGGCTACCTGCTGGTGCTGCATTATGACGAATACGCCCAGAGCGATATCGAAAACGAGCTGCGCCGCACGGTGCGCTTCTATCGCATGCGCTCCAAGACCGTCACCCGCTCGGGCGCGGAAATGACGGTGGAGATCCGGCTGGACCATCGCGCGAATCTGGTCAGCCAGATGCTGGATATCAACGGCGTGCACGACGCAACGCTGGTCGCCTGCCAGACGGAAGCGGGGGCGTAAAATGGCGCTGCCCCTTCGACATGAGCTGAAATATTTCATTACCCGCACGCAGTATGAGGTGCTCTCCCGCGTGCTGAAAAGCACGCTGGAGCTGGACAAGAACGCGGCGCGCAACGGCGGGTCGTATCATATCCGCTCGCTGTATTTCGATACGGTCTTTGACGATGCGCTCTATGATAAATACAGCGGCGTGAAGGATCGCGACAAATACCGCATACGCATTTATAACCTGCGCGACGGCGAAATCTTCATGGAATGCAAAACCAAGGTCGGCGCGCTGATTTCCAAGCGTTCGGTGATGATTCCGCGCGATCTGGCGGAGCAGATTATTGCCTGCGACCCGACGGGGCTGGAAAGCACGCAAAGCGGCCTGCTGCGCGACGTATACCGCGAAATGCGCACGCGCCTGCTGCACCCGGTGGTGATCGTCGATTATGAACGCGAGGCCTATCTGCACCCGGCCGAGGAGGTGCGCATCACCTTCGACATGCGCGTCCGCTCCGGGCTTGGCAGCATCGATCTGTTTAACCCCGCCGTGCCCACCGTGCCGGTGCTGACGCATGATGAAACGATTCTGGAAATAAAGTTCAACCGCGTGCTGCCCGACTATATTGCCGAGCTGATTTCCTTTGCCTGCCCGGAGGCTACGCAGTCCGCCATTTCCAAGTACACGCTGTGCCGGCAATGGGAGGGAAAGGAATAATCAGCAACACGATTCCCGGTTCAAAACGCTCCGTTCGCCCGCGCCTTTTCCGCCCAAGGCCGTATCCCTTCGGTCGACGCGGAGCGCTTGCGCCGCTTTTGGCTTGACCGAAGCGGAACGGAAAAGCGCGCGCCTTGCCGTATTTGCATTGCTACGATTTCGGAATTCAGCCGCGCCGTTTGCCTTTTCCATGCTGCATTCGCATATTCCGCTTGGCGCCGCGCCGCTATGCTGCGCTTCATTCGCGTTAGGCGGATGAAAAATACACCTCGCATCTTGGCGCATTTTGATTCCCAAATCGTATGAGAAGCGTATAACCGGGTTCATTCGCGCCTTCGGGCGCAGAAACGAGGGGGGAAACCGATGTCACAGACCATTCAATACCGATGCCCCTGCTGCGGCGGCGCGCTGAGCTTTGGCAGCAAAAGTCAGGAGCTGGAATGCGCCAGCTGCGGCAACACCTTCCCGCTGGAGGGGATTGAGGAGGCGGCGCAGGTTCAGGTTGAAAATACGACCGACGACCAATTCGATTGGAAAATGCCCGAGTATAAGGGCGTTTCCGGCGAGGAGGCGGCGCATATGCGCGCCTATCGCTGCACGGCCTGCGGCGCGGAAATACTGGTGGACGATACCGCGGCGGCGGGCGAATGCGTATATTGCGGCAACCCGACCGTGATGCCCGACGTGCTCACGGGCGTGTATCGCCCCGACGGCGTGATTCCGTTTCAGAAAAGTAAAAAGGATGCGCAGACGGCCTTCGCCAACCATTGCAAGGGCAAAAAGCTGCTGCCCGACGGTTTCTTCGATGAATCGCGGCTGGAAAAAATTACGGGCGTATACGTGCCCTTCTGGCTGTTTGCCTGCGACGCCGAGGCGGATATGACCTATAACGCCACGCGCGTCAGCACGCACCGCGAGGGCGATTACGAGGTGACGAGAACGGCGCATTTTCTGGTGCGCCGCGGCGGCCATGTGGGCTTCAAGGGCGTGCCGGTGGACGGCTCGAAGAAGATGGACGACGCCCTGATGGAATCCATCGAGCCCTTTGACAGCGACCTGACAAAGGGCTTCGCCGTCGCCTATCTGTCCGGCTATCAGGCGGAGCGCCACGATGTGGAGGCGGAGGCATGCCGCCCGCGCGCCAATGAGCGCGTGCGCCGGAGCGTGGCCGACCTGATGAGCGCGACGACGACGGGCTACACTACCTGCGTTCCCGCCAATACGCAGATTAAGCTGGAGCACGGGCGGGTCGGACAGGTGCTCATGCCGGTATGGCTGCTCAATACCCGCTGGCGCGATCAAACCTTTACCTTCGCCATGAACGGCCAGACGGGCGCCTTTATCGGCGATCTGCCGACCGACAAAGGAAAGTTCTGGAAATGGCTGCTGGGCGTGTTCGTCGGCGTCAGCGCGGGCGGCCTTGCCCTGCTTTATCTGCTGACTACGCTGGGAGGGCTGTGAGGATGAAACGCTTTTTTGCATGGCTGATGGCGTGCCTGCTGCTGCTTCCGGCGCTTTGGGCGGCGGCGGACGTCGTTCGCGTCGTGGATGAGGCCGACCTGCTGACCGATTCGCAGGAGCTGGCGCTGAGCCAGACCATCGCGCGCATTCGCGATACCTATCAAATGGACGTGGCGATTGTTATCAAGCAAAGCATCGCCGGGAAGGATCCCGCGCGCTATGCGGCCGATGCTTATGAGAAGCTGGGCTGCGGCATGGGCGAGGAGCGCGACGGGCTGATCTTCCTGCTGACCATGGCCGAACGCAAATACCAGACCGTTACCTCCGGCAAGGCCATTCGCATCTTTACCGATTACGGCCTTGATATGATTCATGACGATATGTCCGCTTATCTCACGGACGGGGATTATTACACCGGCCTGAGCCGCTGGCTGCGGGATGTGGAAAAATATCTGGCCGATTACAGCGAGAGCGGCACGGTTTACGATTGGCATGACGGCGAGGAGTACGCGCCGCAGTTTCAAACGCCGTGGGAAAGAACGATGGGCTATCTGCCCATGGTGTTGGCTGTGGGGCTTGGCGTGGCGCTGATTGTTGTATTCATCCTGAAAGGCCAGATGAAGACGGTGCGCCGGAAGCCGGATGCGAATTCCTATGTGCGCGACGGCTCCTTCCAGCTGACCCGCGCGCAGGATATTTACCTTTATACCACCACCACGCGCCGGAAGATTGAATCGGACAACAACCATGGCAACCATGGCGGCTCGGGCGGCGGCAGCAGCACCTTCACCTCCAGCTCGGGCAACAGCTACGGCGGCCGCGGCGGAAGCTTCTGAAGCCGTTTTCTGTTCCAAGGGTCTCCTTTGCCCGCCCCCTGCGCCTTCCGCCTTTGCCATCCGCTTCAACGGGCGTTTTCCATTCGGCAGGCTGCCGTGGGGCGCTTTGCCCGTGCTTCTGACTTCAAGCCTCGATTTGCCGTCGGCGAATCGGGGCTTTTATGCTGTAAGCGCAAAAAAAGCTGCTCGTAGCGGCAGCCTTTTTCCTGTCGGAAGCATGCATGGATGCGGCCAAATCACGTTTCCGCCAGCTTGGTTTCTATTTCCCTCACCGTGATATGATCGATGGGCGTCAGCCGGACAGAATTCACAAAGTCCCGGTTCAGCTCCTCCGGGGATTTGCAATACGTCCGCTTCATCGCCTTTTCCATATCCTGCCGCCGATACATGTCCAAGAAATTGTCGATTCCATAGGCGATAATCAGCCAATCCGTAAAGGCACCCATGATTGGATACGTAACGGCGCAGTCCTGTGAAAAAAAGAATTCCTTGTCAAGCAGCCGGTTCACCGGAAGGTAGCGGCCGGTTTTCAAGTAGTAGCCCGTCCAAGCCAGATTCGGAATCCCCCACCATTTCCGGTCGAAATACATGGCCAGTCCTTCCCGGAGGGCAGGGCAATCAGGCCGATTGATAACGTAACTAATCAAATGGGCGTCTTCGTGAAAGCCGATGCACTGCACACGCTCGTTGTATACTGCGTAGATCGTGCTCGGCGGAGCCGCGAACCCGTTACAGGGCTCGTTGTCGCCGTAAATTCGGCCCACCTCCTCCGGAGAAGCGCAAAGGAAGTATGTGATTTTGAACGCCGGCGTTATCCTTAAAACGCGGCAAATGTGGCGGAAGCAGCCTTCCTGATAGGCGGCAATGGACGCGATATCCCGTTCCGCCTTTGTTCCTTCGGCAAAATAGAAGATGTAATGCTTGCTTTCAAAGCGTTTCAACGGCTTCTCCACCTTCCGCGTATTCCGATTTTTAGTTAGGCGGCCGGCAGCGCCCTGCGATGAAATTGCAAAGCGATCTCGACCGCCCCGATCGGCAGCGCCGCGCGCCGTTATTTGGGCTGAATCAGGCGCACGCCGCGACCGGCGACATATGCGGCGTCAAGGTAAAAGGCTGCGCCGCCGTATTGGCCGGTTTCGGGGTAAAAGCGAATGCCGGGAATTTCGGACAGCGCGTTAATCGCGCGAAAGCCGTCGCCCTCCGCGATATAGAGGCGCGCGCCCTTGATGCGTTCCCATGTGGCGGACGGAGCGGAATCAATGATGCGGAATTTGGTTTGATCCGGCGTGCCTTCGGCGACCATGGCGATGTGCCCGGACACAATGGAGAAGGAAAACACCGCGCCCTGCGAAAGCTTTTTGTAGATTTCGGGCAGGCTTTCATACAGGGCATAGCGTGTTTTGAAGCCCAGATCGTCCCCGGCGTGGCCCACCAGCGTGCTGTTGATGGTGCCGCCGTCCTTGGAAAGGCAGAAGGCATATTTGACGGCCAGATTTTCCGGAAGAATCTCCTCGCCTGTAAAGTTCAGCGTTTGCAGGGCGTGCGCCAGTGCGAAAACGGCGCAGCCGGATTGCTGCAGGTTGCTGTGGCGGTATTGCTTATCCGCCCACCAGCCGTCGCATTGGCTGTAGATCGTAAAGGGCTTTTCCGCCGCGTCGACCGGGCGTACGGCGGCCGTTTCGCCGCCCAGCCGCACGGCGCTTACGCGCGCGTCCGCCGGAAGCGAAAGCTCCCACTGCGCATAGCGTCCGTCCGCCGAAACGCAGCGGTCGATCTTCGCATTTTTCGCGGTAAACGCCGTGGCCGCGCCCGTTTCATCGATAACCTCGATCCTTTCCGCCGCGGCCGTGGTGCGCACGCGCAGAAGCACGCGCGTTTCCTCCGCCGCTGCGGTCGCTTCCCCGGCAAACGCCGCCGCCTCGCCCGTTACCTGAATCGTCACGGCCTGCTTTTTTCGGCTGCCGCGCGTGTTTTCAGCGCTGAAAAGCAGCGTTTGCTCACCCGCGCCGCGCAGCGGAAGTGAAAACGCCCACATGCCGTCCGTTTTTGTTTGGACAACGATATCCTCCTGCCACGCGGAGCAGGATACGCGCACGCGTTCGGCGTCCGCCGAGGCTTGGACAACGGCGCGCACGTCGTCGCGATAGGCCATCCCGCCCGTCGCGGAAAGCGTAACGGCCTCGATATCCGCGCCGTTGTTTTCAGGCGGCTGAAACAGGAAAAGCGTCGCCTCCTGCGCGCCGCTGGAAACGCGGACGGCCGTCTGCCGCACGTCCTGCGTGTCGTTGGGGGACAGGCTGACCGTCAGACGCCGCTCTTCCTGCCGCAGCGAGACAAAATCCGCGTCGCATTGCGCCGCCCAAGCGCCCGGCGCGGTAATGGCAAAGGCGCGCGATGCATCCTCGCACAGCCACGCGGCCTGCGCTTCGCCGTCAATCAGCAGCGTCTGCCGCGCTTCGCCGAAGGAGATTTCCTCCTCCTCGCCGCTGTCGGCCGACTGCGAAACGTTGATTCGCGTGCGCAGCTGGCCGCAGGAGATCGTAACGCCGCCGCTGCGGGTTTGCTTTGTCGGCGGCAGCGTGATCGTCAGCGCGTCGCCGTCCGCGCCGCAATCGGCGGAAAGCGAAATAAAGCCGCCCTCCGCTTCGGCGCGCCATACGCCGGGCGCATGCACAATCCATTTCCGCGCGCCGCCCGCGGCGTAAAACGCGCCCTTATCGCCGCTTACGCTCAGCCCGTCGCCGGGCAGCACGGCCACATCGCAGCGCGCCGTCGCTTCGTGTCCCAGCGCGTCGCGCAGCGCGACCTCCACGCGGTAATCGCCGGCTGTTGCAGGCGTGTATTCCCATGCAGAGCGCGCCGTCGTTTCCTGCGCGATTTTTTCGTTTCCGCGCCATACGGCGTAGGTGTAGCTGCATTCGCCCGCGGCGTTCGCAGCCTGTACGGTGCAGGCGATGGCCTCGCCCGCGCGAAGCTGCGCCTGTCCGGCGGCGATTGTGCAGGATGGCATGCCCGAAACGGTGAACGCGCGCGCCGCCGTATCGCTTTGGCCGCCCTTGGAAACCGCCGTCGCGCGCAGCGTATATTCTCCCGCCTCGCGCGGGCGAAAGCTGCCGAACGCCTCGGCGCACGCCGCGCTTTCCCATAGCGTTTGATTGCCCTTCAGGCAAACGAAGCGATACTCCGCCGCGTCGGCGGGGGATACCGTGAAATCCAGAATATCGCCCACGGGCAGCACGCTTGTGCTCAGTTGCAGGTCAATCTCCGCCAGCACTGCAAACGGCGTCAGCAGCGCGAAAAGGATCAGCGGCAGCAGCTTTCGCATACAGGTAAAACTCCTTTGTTTCGGATTGTCGGCAAAACCATTCTTTCGTTATTTCTGAATTTCTAAGAGCAGCCGCGCTTTGCGCCGGACGCCCGCTTCCTATCATATCACAAAATTCGGCGTTTGGCCGGCGAAAATGATGATTTTTACAAATATCGGCACAAAAAAGCCCGCCGCGAGGGGGTGCGGCGGGCGATACTGAGGGGGTGCGTTCGGAAGCCGTGGCAAGCCGGCCGAGGGGGCAGCCGACTCCATTTCGATTTCCTTTGCGCATCCTTAGCATAGCGCGACATTGTGGCGCAAAAGTGACATGTTTCCGGCAAAACGCGCTAAGAAAGCGTGCTTTTTGCATTCGCGACAATCCTGTGCTATAATAAAAATGTTGAAAGCCGCGCGTTCTTCCGGTCATCGGGAGGGCGCAGGCCTTACGCCGACAATCCCCAAAGGAGGAATTTGAATGCCCTTTATTCACACGCGGGTCAACCGCCCGATTGACGCTGAAACCGAAAAAAAGCTGTCCCAAGCGTTGGGGCAGGCCATTTCGCTTCTGCCCGGTAAAAGCGAAAGCTGGCTGATGCTGCAGTTTGAGGATAACTGCCGCCTGTACTTCAAGGGCGACAGCCAAAAACCGCTCGCCTTTGTGAACGTCAAGCTCTACGGCGCGGCGGACGACGCGGATTGCGAGGCCCTGACGCGTGAAATCACGCGCATTTTGCAGGACGAAATGGGCGTTGCGCCCGACGGCGTATACGTGGAATACGACGAAACGAACCACTGGGGCTGGCGGGGCGTTCACTTTTAAGGCATGCCGCCTTGATAAGGCGGGCGCGGATAGAATCGAGGGGCGGTGTGCAAAATGAAAACGGCGCTGGTGATCGGCGCTTCCCGCGGCATCGGCGCGGCGATTGTACGCGCGCTGTGCCACGACGGCTGGCGCGTGGCCTTTACCTACCGGCAAAGCGAGGCGGCGGCGCGCGCGCTGGCGGATGAAACGGGCGCGGCCGCTCTGCGCTGCGACGCGCGGGACGAGGACGCGACGGCCCGAACGGTCGCGGAGGCGAAGCGTCTGCTCGCCCATATCGATGCGCTGGTATACAACGCGGGCACGGCGTGGTCCGGGCTGATTCAGGACATGACCTGCGCCGAATGGGACGATCTGTTCGCGGTGCATGTGCGCGGCGCGTTCGTGGCCAGCCGCGCCGTGCTGCCCGGCATGATCGGCAGGCGGCAGGGGCAAATTCTCTTTCTTTCCTCCATGTGGGGGCAGGTGGGCGCGAGCTGCGAGGCGTGCTATTCCGCCTGCAAGGCGGCGCTGATCGGCTTTTCCAAGGCGCTGGCCAAGGAGGTGGGGCCATCGGGCGTGCGGGTCAACTGCATTGCTCCGGGCGTAATTCAAACGGACATGCTGCGCGGCTATACGCCGGAGGAGCTGCGCGCGCTGGCGGACGAAACGCCGCTGCAGCGGCTGGGCACGCCGGAGGATATCGCCGCCGCGGCACGCTTCCTGCTCAGCGACGGCGCGGCCTTCATTACCGGCCAGACGATCGGCGTGAACGGCGGCTTCGTCATTTGAACGGCGGCGAACGGGATACGGCTGCGTGTCCCCCCATTGCGTTTTCGACGCGCTTCCTGCAGGGGGAAAGGCTTTATCCTGCAGGGATAAGGCTGCGGAAATGATGTTGCCGCGCTGCCGCCTGGCAAAATCTCCCCCCGCCCGGTCAAGCCGGGCGATGCGAGTGAAAAGGAGGGGCTGGCCGCCCTTTATTACATTCGGCAGGCGCGGCTGCAGCTTTTTTTGACAATCCGCGGTATACAAGCGGTTTCCGGCACGATGTAAGTTTTTTCGGCAATTTTTTTGTACATTCGACGAAATCCGGCAAATTCCGTCCTTGCCCTTCTCATTCGGCTCAGAATCATGTATAATAAAATAGATGAAAGGTTGCGCCTACTGATCACGACATGACACGACATGAAGGAGTGGTACGCCATGAACAGCTTTCTGACCGAATGGAGCAAGGATTACGGCAGCATTCCCGTTGGCCCGCTGGGGGTTATCGCCATGCCCGGCTGCGAGGAAATGGGCGAAATGGTGAACGGCTGGCTGCGGAAGTGGAATTCGCTGCAGGAAAAGCAGGACGAAGAATTCTATACCATGCCGGGCATTAACCGCGACACCTTCCTGATCAGAACCTATTGCCCCCGTTTCGGCACGGGCGAAAGCAAGGGCGTTATCAAGGAAAGCGTTCGCGGTTATGATATTTATATTCTTGTAGATGTGTGCGCCTATAACGTACGCTATAAGATGTACGGTCAGGAAGTGCCCATGTCGCCGGACGACCATTTTCAGGATCTCAAGCGCGTCATCGCGGCCATCGGCGGCAAGGCCAAGCGCATCAGCGTCATCATGCCCATGCTCTACGAAAGCCGCCAGCACAAGCGCACCTCCCGCGAATCGCTGGACTGCGCGCTGGGGCTGCAGGAATTGCAGGCGATGGGCGTGGAGAACATCATCACCTTCGACGCGCACGATCCCCGCGTGCAAAACGCCGTGCCGCTGCTGGGCTTTGAAAACGTCATGCCGCCCTATCAGATGCTCAAGGCGCTGTGCCGCAGCGAAAAGGCGCTGGCCATCGACAAGGAAAACATGATGGTCATTTCCCCGGACGAGGGCGCTATGCAGCGCAATATCTTCTATTCCTCCGTGCTGGGGCTGGATCTGGGCATGTTCTATAAGCGCCGCGATTATACCACCATCGTCAACGGGCGCAACCCCATCGTGGCGCATGAATATCTGGGCGCGTCGGTGGAGGGAAAGGACGTCATCGTCGTGGACGACATGATTTCCTCGGGCGACAGCATAATGGATCTGTGCAGGGAGCTGAAAAAGCGCAAGGCCAACCGCATTTTCGCCGTGGCGACCTTCGCCTTCTTCACCAACGGGCTGGAGGCCTTCAACCGCGCCTATGAGGAGGGCTACCTTTACCGCGTGATCGCTACCAACCTGACCTACCGTACGCCGGAATTGAAGGCCGCGCCGTGGTTCATCGAGGCGAATATGAGCAAGTATATTTCCTATATCATCGCAACGCTGAACCATGACCGTTCGCTGCATCACCTCTTGAACCCCTACGACAGAATTCAGAACCTGCTGGCGCGGTATAAGACGGAGCAGGCGGAGGCGGGCATCCGTCTGGTGTAACCGATGGACAAGCAGGAAACGGGCGGCGCTTTGCCGGACGCGCCGCAGAAGAAGGCCGTCGCGCAGTCCGCGAAGGCGTTTGTCTCCGGCATGCTCTCTCCGCTCAAGGGGAAGGATATGAGCCGGCTGGTCGAGGATTTTACCGCCGAAATGACGCTCGTGGCCGAGGGTCTGAGCGAGGATCAGCAACGCCTTCGCGAACAGACGGATTCGCTTTCCGCTGCGCAGACCCTGCAGGAGGAGGCGACGCGGCGCAGCCTTTCCGCGCAGGCGGACAAAATTGCCGCGCAGGAAAAGGAAATTGCGCTGCTCAAAAGCCGGCTGGACAAAGCCGAGAAGGCGCTGAACGAAAAAAAGGCCAAGGGAAAACGGTTGGACGGCCTGACGGGCGCGCTGCGGCAGGCGACATGGCTTGTCGGGCTGCTCGCCGGGGCATGGGTTGTGACCACGCTCATCCGCGCGTTGACGTGACCGGCTCACGCATGCGCCCTTCTTTCGCCCGCCGCGCTTGGGGAAAGCCGCTTGGAAAATAATTGAATAGATTGGCGCTCCGATCTGCAAAGCAGCCGCTTGCGGGTCGGGGCGCATTTTTGATGCAATGCGCTGAACGAACGGGGGAAAGCCGCGCCGGCGGGACGCAGGGAATGGGCATGCGGGAGGCGCGGGCGCGGCTTTTGCTCTGGCGTTTTCGAGCAAAGTATAAAATGGAAGAAAGCCCAGCAAATTCATGCATTGTCATGACACGGCAATGTTACATTTTATTTACATTTAAGGCGAATATGTTGATTTTTGTCTTAATTTAACATATACTAAAATAGAATTATTTCCAGCTGTTCCCAATTAAGCGAGCATAGCCAGACTATTCCGCTTTTGCGATGCGGGCGGCAGCTTGAACCACACAGGACGGCATGACGCCGGGCATGCCGGCAGAAGGAAGTGCAGCGGATGACCACGCAGGAATATAACGTGCTCAATCAAATCGCTTATTCGGATTTCGGTTTCAACGGAACGGATACCAGCGGCACACTGCAGCAGATTTGCCAGCGCGCGGTGAAATCCGGAAAGGACGTGAACCCGGCGATCATCGCCGTGGCGCGGGGCGATTATCCGGGGCTGAGCGGCCTGACCTATGCCGGCGGGCAGAACAGCAACGACGCCTCCGGCTTCGTCGGCTATGCCTTCCGCGACGGAGCGAAGACCATCTGCGCCTTTCGCGGGTCGGAGGAAGGCTTTGATTTATTTTTTTCGAAGCGGGATTGGGGCGATAACCTGCGCGCCGCAGTGACCGGAGCCTCCAGTCAATACCCGGAAGCCGTCGAATTTGCGCGACGCATGAGCGGCGATGGCCCCTTGGAGGTTACAGGCCATAGCAAGGGCGGGAATATCGCCATATATGTCGCCAGCCAGCTGGACAATTGTCAGGGTGGCAATGCATTTAACGGTACGGGTATCCCGGATGGATATCTTTCCGAGGCGGAAATTCAGCGGCTAAAGAAATCCGGCGTAATCAATTACGTGGCGGAGGCTGATTGGGTCGGCTCGATTGATAAGCATTATGAGAAGTGCGTTTTCGTCAAAAGCGAAAAGGGTAAGGGGTCTCACGCCTTGGACTCCATGATTTTTGTCGACGGCGAGCCGATCATCGGCTCGCAAAAATGGTACACAAAATGGTGGAATTTCGGCACGGGGATCGCCTCGACATTATCCTACGCAGGGTATCAGACGCTCGTGTCCCTGATGGCGAAGAATGAAATCTTCGTCTCCCCCGATGAGATCATGACGGCGATCGGGCGCTTCAAAGCGGCGCAGGATCGGCTTCGCGACGCGATCGAGAGACTGGAGCACGCGCGCATGAGGCTGGACGATATTTGGAGCGGCGTGGCGAAGATTGCGCTGGCTGCGGAATGGACGCGGCAGCGCCTGAACATAAACGAGGCGGATTACCGTATGAATGACGCTATTGAGGAGCTGCGTACGGTTTACGCCATGTTCGTCAGTCAGGAAAAGAATATCGCCGCTTCGGCGAGCGCGCTGAACGTTGGCGAGTCGCCTTTCTGATGATTGCCCGAAGGAGGCTTATGCAATGGATGAAATGCTGCGTGTCAAGCTGGGCGCGCTGACGGAATGCGCGCGGGAAATGCAATCCGCGCTGGAGGAGTACGAGGCCGCGGTGAACGAGGCGCAGTCCGCCGCGCAGGCGCTGGGGGACGAATGGAAGGGCGCGGCGCGCGACGCCTTTGTGGCCGAGCAGGCGCGCGCCTATCGGGCGCACGGCATGCTGGAAAACGCGATTCGCCAAATGCTGCGCGGCGTAAAGGACGCCATCGTAAACTATCGCGAGACGGAGAATAAGGTGCGCAATGCAATTCAAGAATAGCGGGAACCGCAGCGGCGAGGCGACCTATTGCTACGCCTGCATGCGGGTTCTGAGAAGAAAAACGAAGGAATGCCCCAACTGCCACAGCCCCGTGCCCTATGTGCCGACCAATCCGCAGCTTCTCACGCCGGGAACGCTGCTGGCCAGCCGGTACCTGATCGGTCGGCCGCTGGGCAGCGGCGGCTTTGGCGCGACCTATATCGCCTGCGACCTGCGGGATAATACGGTCTGCGCCGTGAAGGAATTCTTCCCCTCCGGTCTGTGCACGCGCAGCGCGTCGGGGGCGCGGGTCATTCCATCGCCTGACGAGGAAGGCAGCTTTTCCAAGTATCTGGGCAGCTTTCTGGATGAATCGCGCCGCCTGCAGGGGCTTTCGGGCGCGGAGGGCGTTGTGCGCGTGACCGATTCCTTTCAGGAAAACGGCACGGCCTACTATGTCATGGAGTACCTTTCGGGCAAGACGCTCAAGGCGTATATGCATGATGAGCCCGTCGGCCTGTCGCCGCAGGAGGTGCTGGGGCTGATTGCGCAGGTGCTGCGCGGCCTTTCCGCCGTTCATGCGCACGGGCTGCTGCACCGCGACGTGAGCGCGGACAACATCATCCGGCAGGAGGACGGTCGGCTGACGCTGATTGATTTCGGCTCGGCGCGCGAGACGCAGGTCGTGGCCAAAACGGTGTTTGTGAAGGGGCGCTATACCGCGCCGGAGCAAAAGCTCGGCGACCGTCAGGGCCCGTATACCGACATTTACGCCGTGGGCGTGCTGCTGTTTTTGCTGCTGGTGGGCAGGCTTCCGGCGCAAAATGTCGGCACACTGGAAAGCATTAACGCCGCCAAGCGTGATCTGCCGCCCAAGGTCTGCGCGCTGGTAAACCGCGCAATGCAGCCCAACCCCGCCAAGCGCTACCAGACGGCGGCCGATATGCTGCGCGATGCGGAGGAATGCGCTGTGTCGCTGGCTGCGGGTCCGTCGCGAAGGCATTTTCATCCCGACCATTCCGCCCCAAAGCCGCAAAAGCGCCGCCTTTCCCGCGCTGCGCGAGCGGCGCTGCTTTCGGTGCTGGCGCTGCTGGCCGCGCTGATTTTTCTGGTGTTGCTGGCGCTGCTTCTCTAATGATTCAAAGGAGCTGTTACCAACTTGAAAAGCTGCTATTGCGCGTATTGTATGTCGCCCATGCCGGCGGATGCGGCGGTTTGTCCCCATTGCGGCAAGCCTGTGCTTTCCAGCGCCGTCGGCGCCGCCGACCTAAAGCCCGGCACGCTGCTCAGGCGGCGGTATGTCATCGGGCAGTGTCTGGGGCGCGGCGGCTTTGGCGCGGCGTATATCGCGCGGGATATTAAGCGCAATATGGTCGTTACCGTGAAGGAATACTTTCCCGGCTTCGCCTGCGCCGCCCGTTTGCCGGACGGAAGTGTGGCCATCAATCCCGGCGAGGAAAACGCCAGCCGCTTCAAAACCTATCGCCGCTATTTCCGCTTGGAGGGGAATAACCTCATCAGGCTGCGCGGCGTGCCGAATGTGCCGGTGCTGCTGGATCGCTTCGACGCGCTGGGCACGTCGTATCTGGTGCTCAATTACCTTAGCGGTATGTCGCTGCTGGACGTTATCAAGCGTCAGGGCAAAAAGCCCTTTTCGCCGGACGTCGCCAACGCCTACCTGCAGCAGGCGCTTTCTATCCTTTCGCAGGTGCACGCGCGCGGCGTGCTGCACCGCGACGTTAGCCTGGATAATATCTTCCTGTGCAACGACGGCAAGGTCTGCCTGATTGATTTCGGCTCCTCCTGCCGGACGGACGTAACGCCGGAGGAATCCTTCGCCAAGGAGGCCTATACCGCGCCGGAGCAGCGCGCCAGCGGCCGTCAGGGCCCGTATACCGACCTTTACGCCGCGGGCGTTACGCTGTTTTTCCTGCTCATGGGGCGTAAGCCCAGCGAGGGCGTGAACACCTGTCTGGAGGCGCTGCCCGCGCAGTTTTCCGCCTTTGCGCCCGTCTACCAAAGGGCGACCTTGCGCAGCCCCGAAAAGCGTTATCAATCCGCCGCGGAGATGCGCGCCGCGCTGGCGCAGGCGACGGGCTTCGCCGTGCCGCCCCCCGCGCCGACCGCCGCCCCGCGAAGGGGCGCGAGGGGCCTGCTTGCCGCGCTGCTGGCGCTGCTGACGGGACTGCTTGCGCTCGTCGCCGTATCGCTGATTCCCGCCGCGCCGAAGGCGCAGCCCGCGCTGCCGCAGGCAACGGCTGCGCCAACCAAGCGTCCCACCCCACCGTCGGCTGCCACGCCGACCGCTGTTCCGACTGCCACGCCGACGATTGCGCCGACTGCCACGTCATGGTGGACAGAGATACCGTCTGCCATGTCGACCATCCATGCGAAGCCGAAGCCTACGATGTTGGCCACGCCCGCGCCGAGACCGACTGCAACGTCTACGCTGAGACCGACTGCAACGCCCGCGCCGAGATCGACGGCCACACCCACGTCCACGCCGACTTCCGTATTTACGCTGGGGTCGACGACGCATGTTCATCAGTATAGCTTTAATCATGCCTATTCAAATTATTGGGGCGGACAACATTACATGGAATGCGACTGCGGCGATATAGTGCCGGAAGATCACACTTATCGGTGGACTTATGCGAACAACTGGGGCCATGGTGGGAAATGCACCGTCTGCGGCTATGAGGGGGCAGTGCCTAATAAACACACCGGCGGCACGGCGACGTGCACCGAAAAGGCTCAGTGCGCTGACTGCGGTTATCCGTATGGCGAACCGCTCGGGCACAAATGGAGCAATGCATGGACAACAGACGAAAAAAATCATTGGAAAGAGTGCGCCCGCTGCGCCGAAAGGACGGATGAAGCCGCCCACCGCGGCGGCAGGGCAACCTATACGACAAAAGCAAGGTGCGCGATATGCGGTCAGGCGTACGGCAAGCTGCTGTCGGATTACAAGGTAATTGAAATGGGCCGGTAGAACGTTCCCCGCGCCATTAACGCCGGGCACGCCCGGAAGACGGAGGAAGAACATGGAAAGATGTCCGAATTGCATGCACGAATGGAACGGCGACGTATGCGCCTTTTGCGCGTATGAGCCGGATATGCGTCCGTCCGTGCCCCATGCGCTGCAGGCGGGCTGCCGCCTGCTGAACCGTTATGAGCTGGGCAACGCCCTGAGCGCCAGCCGCCAGTCCATCGCCTATGTCGCGTGGGATGCGCAGCGCGGCTGCGCCGTGATCGTGACGGAGTTTTTCCCCGCCGCGGTGGTGCAGCGGAAGCAGGACTGCGCCTTCCCCAAGCGCAACGCCGCGCAGTTTCAGGCCGCGCTGGATATGTATCAGCGCAGCGCCGCCCCCGCGCCGCTGCCGCTGGTGCAGTCCTTCTTTGCCAATGGCACGGCGTATCGCGTTTATCAGCCGCAGGCCGCCGCGCCTATCGCCGATCAGGCCGAGGCGCTGCTGGACAGGCCGATTCTTTTCCGCAATGAAAAAAACGAGCCGCTGATGACCATCAACGCCCTCCTCATTCCGCCTATGCCCGCGCGGCGGCGCTTCGCCCGCGTGGGGAAGAAGCGTCGTCTGGCTGCGGCGCTCGCGTTCGCGCTGCTGGTGTTTGGCGTTGGCGTGGCTTCCGCCGCGCTTACCGGCATGATTTCGCCGCTTCCCGCCCCCACGCCCGTTCCCGTCGTCGTGCTCAGAACCGCTACGCCCTCTCCCGCGCCGACGGCCATGCCCACGATAGCGCCGACGGAAGCGCCGACGGCTACGCCCACGATAGAACCGACGGAAGCGCCGACTCCTGTCCCGACCGCTGCGCCGACCGCTGCGCCGACGGCTACGCCGACTCCTGTCCCGACCGCTGCGCCGACCGCTGCGCCGACGGCTGCGCCGACCGCTGCGCCGACGGCTACGCCGACTCCTGCGCCGACGACCGCTGCGCCGACGACGGCCACGCCGACTCCTGCGTCGACGGCCACGACGAGCGTTACGCCGACGGGCAACCCCACGCCTTATCAGTTCTGGGCTGAGACCACATGTGCTGTCTACCTGAAAACTTCCCTCGAGCAGGAGATAAAGGATGAGCAGGAGATTTCTGCAAAGTCTTTGGTGCAGGTTTTGGAGAAGGATTTGGCGCAGGATCGTGGAATGTGGCGCGTGCGGGTGGTGAAAACCGAGACGGAAGGCTACATAATGAAAAGCAGTCTCAAGGAAATTACCGAAGAGGAAGCAAGATTGCATCCAGATATGGCTGGGGAGAGGGCCGACGGGAATACTCCCGAACCCACGCAAATTCCCGACGGCGCTGTGATCGACCTCTGGGCGAATATCAATATCAACAAAGGCTACGTAAATTTTCGCAAGGAAGCGTCTAAAAGGGGCGACTTGATTGATAGGTTAAATAGTGATAGCAAAGTGTGGGTTTATACCGTGCGGACGGTCGAAGGCGAGCGCTGGTATAAGGTGCGCTATAATAACAAGGACGGATACATCGTCGAACAGTATGTGAAATTGATGTCTCCGGAAGAGAGCGACAAATATCAGAACAACCTTCCTTCGCCCAAGCCCACCCAGACGCTGAAGCCGGAAAATGGGAGTTGTGAGCATTCTTATAAGTATAATTATGAGAACGATCAGTATCATTACTTGAAGTGCAGCCAATGCGGCGATCGACAGCAGCACCAAGAGCACAACGGCACGGCGACGTGTACCCAAAAGGCTCAATGCACTAACTGTGGGAAGGAATACGGCGAACCGCTCGGGCACAACTGGAGCGATGCATGGGAAAAAGACTCAACAAATCACTGGAAAAAATGCACGCGCTGTGGCGAAAAGAAGGAGAAAGCCGCCCACATCGGCGGCACGGCGACGTGCACCGAACAGGCTGTGTGCGCTGTCTGTGGGGAGAAATACGGTAGCGTAGATACGGGCAACGGGCACGCTTGGAGCGATGAATGGGAAAAAGACGAAGAGCATCATTGGCATAAATGCACCCGCACTGGCTGTGTCGAAAAGACTGCTAAAGCATCTCATACCTTCGGTGCATGGGACGACGGCGAGCGTTCCTGCACGGTTTGCAACTATGTAGAGAAGTGCGAACATCACGGCGGCACAGCGACGTGCACCGAAAAGGCTACGTGCGATGTCTGCGGTCATTCGTACGGCAAACTGCGCGAGCATGACTTGGTGCAAGATCCGCGTGAGGAACCAACCTGCACTAAATCCGGCAAAGAGGCAGGAGAGCATTGCAAAAAATGCGATTACAAGAAGGGCGGCGAGGAAATCCCCGCAACAGGACACAACTATGAGAATGGAAAGTGCAGTAACTGCAGTGCTACAGACCCTAATCAAAAGCCTACCGAACCATCTTCCCCCCCCGGCGATAATGGCGGTACCGGAGACACCTCGGCTGGCGGAGAAAACCCCTCTGGCTTAGAAGACTCAACAAATGATTCCGCTTCCTCCATTCTGGACAAGCGCTTGGCAGAGCTTGAAGAAATCATCCGCTCTTACAGGGAGGCATGAAATATGGCGCAAAAACTGAGCTTTTCCGCGGCCGTTGTTTGCCACAAGGGCTGTGAGCGGCCGAACAACGAGGACAGCTTCTTTTTCAACGGCGATTATATGCCCCTGAAGGAAATGGACAAGGGCGCGTGCATTGCCGAGAGCTTTCAGGCGCTTCCGCAGCTTTACGCCGTGTGCGACGGCATGGGCGGCATTCAGCGGGGGGAGCGCGCATCCTTTCTGGCGGTACGCCGGCTGGCGGCGCTGCTGAACGACGCGCCGCGGCGCGGCATGAAGGACGCGATTGAGCGCTACGCCTGCGAAACGTCCGACCTGATTTGTCAGGACGCGCGCAAGAGCCGCGCGGAGAACGAGGGCACGACCCTCGCGATGCTTGCGTTCCTCAAGGACGCGGCGTATGTCGCCAATGTAGGCGACAGCCGGGTCTACCGCCTGCGCGGGCGGGCGCTGGAGCGGCTGACGCAGGATCATTCGCTGATTAACGAGCAGCGCATGGCCGGCGCGCTGCAAATAACCGACGAGCAGGCGCGCAAGCACCGCCGCGGGAACGTGATTACCCGCTTTCTGGGCATGCATGCGGACGCAAGGCCGCAGGGCGAGCTGGCCTATCAGGGGCGGCACACGATGGCGGCGGGCGACCGATACCTCATCTGCAGCGACGGGATATGGGATTTGATGTCCAACGTTCAGATTGCCGACGTGCTGTGCGGCACGAAGGACGCGCTTTCCGCCGCGCGCGCGCTGGTTGCCTGCGCGCTGGAGATGGGCGGGAAGGACAACGCCACGGCGCTGGTGATCGATCTGGCCTGACGCAGGGCGAAACGGAGGAAACGCATGTTTTATCTGTGGATACAATACCAAACCCGCGGCATGGGGCATTACCTGCCGGCGCAGGGCGACTGGTCGGGCCGGGTGGCCATCGACGCGGCGGAGGCCGGATGGCGCGCGGACGTTTCCATGACGGCGCAGGCCGTGGACGGAACGCTGACGCTCACACCGCCGCCCGCCTTTCAATGGAGCGAGGGCGGCGCGGAGCCGCGCGAGGTGAAGGACGGCATAAGCCTTGCCTGCGTTTCCGGGGAATACCGGTTTACCGTGCGCGCGGCGGCCTGCGCCAAGGAAGAAACCGCGATGCGCAAGCTGTGCCGCCCGCAGGACGGCCGCATGACAATCGGCCGCAGGCCCGAAAGCGACGTCTGCTATCCGCACTCCGAGGTTTCCGGCGAGCATGGCCTGCTGCAATGGACGGCGACCGGCTGCCAATACATTGACAAGAGCGCCAACGGTACGTTTATCAACGGCCGGCGCGCGGCGAAGAACGTGCCCGTCGCATTGCAGCTGGGCGACCGGCTGCAGCTTCAGCCCGCCCTGACGATGGTGTATCTGGGCGACGCGATAGCCGTTAATCAGCCGCAGAGCCTTTGCGTTTCCGAGCGGATCGCCGGTTTTGACCCGGCGGCGCTGCCCGTGCCCGACGCGCAGCCGGATGCGGAAATAACCGTCTACGAGGAATATCACCGCGCGCCGCGGCGCATGCAGCAGGCCAACGAGGGCGAGATTGCGCTGGAAAGCCCGCTTGCCAAGGAAAAGCGCCGCGACCTGCCCGCGCTGCTGGCGCTGGGGCCGTCGATGACGATGGCGCTGCCGATGATGGTTTCTGCGTTGCTCATGGGCGGCGGCAACCGAAGCGCGAGCATTGCGATGGTGCTTACATCCTCGGCGCTGGCCGTGGGCTGGGGCATTTTTAACCGCCGCTATCAGCAGCGGGAGGCGCGCCGGAATGAGGAGGCGCGTCAGGCGAAGTGCCGCCAGTATTACGACGAAATGGAGGAAACGCTCAGCACGGAGGCCAACCGCGAGCGTACGCGGCTTTTGCATAACTACCTGAGCCCCGCGGAATGCGTGGCGCTGCCCGGCGACGACAGCCACCGGCTGTGGGAGCGCCTGCCCGGACATGCGGATTTTCTGGCGGTTCGGCTGGGACTGGGCGACGCGGCGATGCCGGTGGGCATTGCTGTGGAAAAGCCCAAGATGGCGCTGGTGGACGATCCGCTGCGCGACGAGCCGCAGCGGCTTAAGGACCGCTACGGCGTGATGCACGACGTGCCTATCCTGCTGCAAATGCGGCGGTATCAGGCCGTGGGCGTGCTGGGCGCGGAGGCGTCGCCGTGGCTGCTGCAGAGCATGGCGCTGCAGCTGGCGGCAACGCACAGCTACCACGATGTGCGCATGATCGTCATTCATGACCGGGCGACCGCCGCGCAGTGGGCGTGGGCGAAATGGCTTCCCCATGTTTACGCGGACGATTCAAGAACGCTGCGCATGGTCGTATGCCAGAGCGACGCGGTGCACGAGGTGCTTTCGCATCTGGACGCAGAATTGGCCGTGAGGCTGGATCAGCGGCGCGAAAGCAGCAATGGCAAGGACAAGCCGGAGGAGCAGGAGGAAGAGGGAATCAGGTATCTGCCCCATTACGCGTTGTTCTGCACCGACGCGCGGCTGCTGGAAAACCACCCGATCATGCGGTATCTGGCCTATGGCAATCTGGGCTTTACGATGGTGCTGCAATCCTCCAGCATGGAGCTGCTGCCCAAGGAGTGCCGCATGGTAATCGAGGCCAAGAACACGTTGGGCGCGATGTACGAGGCCGACGGGCGCACGACGGGCGTGCAGTTCGAGCACGCGGAGGAGGCGCAGCTGCGCCGGTTTTCAAGCGCCGTCGCCTCCATTCGCGTGCGCGACAGTGTGGAAAGCTCGGGGCTGCCTTCGCTGGTGACGTTTCTGGAAACCTATAGCGTCCGCCGCACGGAGGAATTGGACGTATGGCGCTTCTGGAATGAAAACCATGCGTGGCAGGGGCTGAAATCCTATATCGGCATGAAGGCGGGCAACGCGCCCTTCGCGCTGGATATATCAGATAAAAACCACGGCCCGCACGGCCTGATCGCCGGTACGACGGGATCGGGCAAGAGCGTGCTGCTGCAGGCGTATATCCTGTCGCTGGCCGTCAACTACAGCCCGACGGAGGTTCAGTTCATCCTGATCGACTATAAGGGCGGCGGTACGTCGGAGGATTTCCGCGAGCTGCCGCATGTGGCGGGGCTGATCGATTCGCTGCAGGGCGAGCGCGCCATTTTCCGTGCGCTGGCGTCCATTAAGGGCGAAATTCTGCGGCGCGAGGAAATTTTCAAGCGCATGGGCGTGAACAACATCGACGATTACATGCAGCTGTTTAACCATGACGAAACCGCCGAGCCGCTGGGGCATTTGATTATCATCGTGGACGAGTTTGCCGAGCTGAAAAAGGAACAGCCCGAGTTCATGCACGAGCTGGTCAGCGCGGCGCGCGTGGGGCGTTCGCTGGGCATGCATCTGATCCTCGCCACGCAGAAGCCGTCCAATTCCGTGAGCGACGAAATCGCTGCCAATACGCGTTTTCGCGTTTGCCTGCGCGTGGCCAGCAAGAGCGATTCCACCGAGATGCTGCACCGCCCGGAGGCCGCGTATCTCAAGGGCATGGGCCGGTGTTATGTGCAGGTGGGCAACGACGAGCTGTTCGAGCAGGTGCAGACGGCGTTTCCCGGCGCGGCCTATGCGCCCGAGGCGCTGCGATCCGACGAGGAGCCGCGCATGCTCAATGACGCGGGGCAGCCGATCAAATTTAAGAAGCCCCGCGACGATCGTCAGCATACCGAGACCGAGCTTTCCGCCGTGCTGCGCCATATTGGCAAGGTCTGCGCGGCGCGGCACGCATCGCCCGCCCGCAAGCTGTGGCTCAGCGAGCTTTCCGCTACGCTGCTGCTGACGGATATTCCGCCGCTGGCCGCGGCGCAGTTCCACGACGGCGCATGGCCGGCCGGGGAGAGCGAGGAAATCGCCGCCTGTTACGCCATGGCGGACGATGTGGATATGCAGCGCTATGTGCCCGTCGCCATGAACTTCACAGCGGAAAAGAACCAGATGCTCATCGGCCTTTCGGGCTCGGGCAAGACGACGGCGCTGCAGAGCATTGCCGTTTCGCTGGCGCTGCGCTATACGCCCGAGCAGGTGAATATCTATGCGTTCAGCCTGACGAGCAAGAGCCTTTCCTGTCTTGCCGCGCTGCCGCATGTGGGCGACATTGTGTATGAGGACAACCCGGACGAGCAACTGCGCCTGATTGATCTGCTCTGCGCGGAGAGCGAGCGGCGCAGAAAGCTTTTCTCTCAGGTCATGACCGACAGCTTCACCCAGTATAACCGCGCCGCGCGGCAGTCGGGCGGGAAATACGCGCCCGTACCGGCCATCGTGGTTTTCATTGACAGAATGCAGCAGCTGCGCGCGCTGGGCGAGCGTCAGGCGGAGGATAAGCTGGAGCTTGTTTACCACCTGCTGCGCGCCGGCGCAGGGCAGGGGATCTACTTTGTGATGACCGCCTTTGCGCGCAACGAGCTGCCCGTTAAGTATCAGCCCTTCATTCACGCTACGGCGCTTTCGCTCAACGAGCGGGAGGATTATATCGACGCGCTGGGCGCGCGCATTCCGTTGGCGTGGGGCGGCATTTCGGCATGCCCCGGCCGCGGCCTGATTGCGCAGGCGGATAAGAACGACGGCGGCGCGCGGCTGTTTGAAATTCAAGTGGCGCTTTACGGCACGCATGCATCGGATACCGAGCGTTCCGCCATGATTGGACGGCTGGGTGAAGAAATGCGCGCTGCGTGGCGCGGCGCGCTGCCCGCGCGCATTGCCCGCATTCCCGAAAAGCCGACGCTTGATGCGCTGCTTGCCCAGCCGGTCTGCAAGGAAATGCTTCGCAGCCCGGAGCTTTTGCCCTTTGCCTATGGAAAGGCGAGCGGCAGCCCGGTGGCGTTGGCGCTGTATGATTGCTTCTCTATGCTGGCGCTGGGGCCCAAGCGCTCGGGCAAGACGAACCTGATTCGCATGCTGGCAAAGACGTTTGAGGCAAAGAACGCCGCGATTCACCTGACCGGCAACGCCATGCTGCGCGAATGGGCGCACGAGCAGGGCTATAGCGTTTACGCGCCCGGGGCGCAGGAGTTTGAGATATTCCTGAACGACCTGTTCCGGCGCGTCGTTCCGGAGAGAAAAGCCGCCATGCAGGCGGCGCAGAAGCAGGGCGGCGCGGCCTTCCGCGAATGCGTCGCTTCGTTCCAGCCGGTTGTGATGCTCTTTGACGATCTGGAAACGGCGATGGAAAAGGATTCGACAGGCAAGCTTTACGCGCCGCTGCGCTTCTGCTGCGAGGATAATGTGAGCCAGTACGGCGTGTATTTCTTCGCCAGCATGTCGCACGCGGCCTATAAGCAGCAGAGCATGCGCGAGCCGGTGATGGCGCTGGCGCGCGCGCGGCGCGGCGTGATGCTGCAGGGACGCCTGAACGAATGCGATCCCTTCGACGCGCCGGTTCCCTACGCGATGAAGAATCAGGCCTATCCGCTGGGCGAGGGCCTGTTCGTGGCGGACGGCGGCGCGGAGCGCATGGTGTTCCCGCGCTGCGACGGATGACGCGGTATTATGCTTTTTCGAAAGGAGGCGGCGCCGTTCCATGCTTCCGGTGGTTGTATATGATGTGGATAACGAAAGCTATCGCCTGCTGACGGAACAGCTTCGCGCCAGCGCGGCGGAAATGCAGACCGAATGCCGTATTGAAATGCGCACGGATCAATTGCGCGAGGCGCAAAGCGCCGTCCGGCGGGCGGCAGGCGGCGTTTTCCTGCTGATTACGGGCGTGGAGGGCGCGACCGAGGAGGCGCGCAGCGGCGGCCTGCGGCTGGGGCAGCAGGCGATGGATCAAAACCGCGATAATTACGCCCTGTTCATCACGCGGGACAGGCAAAGCATGGAGGATGTGCTGTGCCTATGCCTGCGCCCGGCAGGCGTAATGGCCGTTCCGTTGGAGAAAAGCCGCGTTGCGGGCGTGCTTCGAAAAATTCTGGCGGACTATCGCCGCCTGTACGACCGGCAGGCGGACGGGCGATACATCGTCTGCCATCTGGGCGGGACGCTCTACCGCTTGTCCTTGGACGAAATTCTCTATGCGCAGGCGCTGGATAAGAAAACCGAGCTTTGCACGGAGAAGCAGAGCGTGCAGATTTATAAAACCATGGCGGAAATGCAGGAAATGCTGGGCGCGCGCTTTCTGCGCTGTCATCGCTCCTATCTGGTCAATCGCGACAGGATTCGGCAGGTCGTCGTTTCGGAAATGGCGGTTTATATGCAGGACGGCGCGCGCATCCCGCTTTCCCGCTCCTGCAAGGATAACGTGCAGGCCGCGCTGATGAGCGAAGGAGCGTGTTGCGGATGAAACCGGCGGTCGCCCTGCGGGTGGGGTATTTGTTTGATACGGAGACGCTGCTGGCCCTGCTTTCGCTGCTGGGGCTGCCGCCCTTTCTGCCGTGCCGGGAAGCGGCGGCTGATACGGAGACGCTGATTCGGCGCGGCTATGCGTCGCAGGCTGAGGACGGTCGCGCGACGGTTGATGTGGAGCTGGCATTTTTACTGGAAGCCTTGGCGCTGAGCCCGGAAGCCGTCCAGTGGACAAGCAAAAAGGGCGAATGCCTGACCGCCTGCGTATCGCGCGGCGTGTGGATCCTGTGCCGGAAAACCGCGATGGGCAAATGGGAAATCTGCCCGCTGCGGGAAGCTGCGCAGGCCGCTGCGGAGATCGACGGGGCGCTGCGCGGCATGGGGCCGGACGCATGCTTTACCTGCCGTTTTTCGCAGCAGACGCCGCCGCCGTCAAGCGGCGCGCGGTGCGTCCGGATGCTGCGGCAGGCTGCGGCGCGGCGCTGATTCCTCTCCGAAGCGATCAATCCTGCGGCGTTCGCTTCGGCGCTTTGAATAGGATTCTCAATCGCAATCGTTTCCCTCGTTGGCGCATTTTCCGAAAACGGCATTGCCGCCCCGCACGCGGTCAGACAGGAAAAAGCGCCTTGCATCCTGGCGCATGGGCCGTTGAGAATCGTATGAGCCGTCCGCCGCGACGGCGTGAGGAAGCATGGAAACCATCATTGTGGAAATCATCATCGGCGTGAGCGGCGATCTTGTAGATTTTGTGCTGCCGGCGCATGTGCCTGCGGCCGAGCTGCTGCCGGACGTCATTCGCCTGATCGAGCAGACGCACCCGACGCTGCGCATGGATAAGCAAACGCCGGCGCTGTGCGACCAAACCGACGGAAGGATGCTGCACCCGGCGCTGACGCTGGCGCAAAGCGGCGTGCGTATGGGGCACAGGCTGCTGCTTGTCTGAACCATTCACGGCAAAAAACAGGCGTTTGGGCGGTTTGCGTTGCATTTGCCCATGCCCGCCGGTTATCATGAAGCACGAGAACGCAGCCCGAAGGAGGCAACAACATGAGCAACGAGATCGATACCGCCCGCATTCGGCGCACCGCCCGGCAGATTCGTTCCATCGCCGCCGCGGTGGGCGAGATTGCCGCCGACGACCTTGGCGCCCTGCAAAAGGGCGTGGAGGGGAATTTTGAGGGCGAGGCGGCGCAGGCGCTGCGCGAGAAGCTGGATGAACTCAGGGGCGATGTGGAGGGCGTGCGCGGCGGCCTGAACGCCGTCTGCCGCGAGCTGCTCGCCTACGCGGCGCGGCTGGACGAGGCCGACCGCGAGGCTGCGCGTATGATTGAAAGCAAATGACGCGGCGGCGCGAAAGGAGGGGGAAGCCATGGATGTGATTCAATATGACTTTGACGCGGCGGAGCGCCGGATGGCGACCCTGAACGGTATGCTGCAATCGGCGCAGGCCTGTATGCGCCGGCTGGAAACGGCGCTGGCAGACATGGACGATTTGGGCGAAAGCCGCACGCTGCGCAGCCTGCGGGCGCAGGCGCGCAGACAGGCGTGCGCATGGCGCGCCGTGTGCGCCGAAACCGAACGTCTGCTGGGCGCGCTGAGGCAGGCGCAGCGCCTCTTTGCGGATACGGAGCGGGAGCTTGCCGCCGCGGCCGGGGGGCTGGGCGTGGACGGCGAGACGGTCTTCCGCTTTTCTGCGCCGCCTGTTCGCCTGTCTCCGCCCGCCTGCCTGATTGGCACGCAGCGCCTGAGTGAGTTTGGCTATCCCGATTGGCTCTCCGATGCTGCGCGGAGCTATTTCCGCCAGAATTGAAGATGGATACATTTTGGAAAGGAAGGTTTTTTCCATGCGTTTTCGAAAAATAGTCCTTGTGCTGCTGGCGCTTATGCTGACGGCGGCCTGTCTGCCTGTTCAGGCGGCTTCCACGCTGGATATTCCGCGCGTTGTTGCCGATGAACGCGACCCTGTGCTTTATATCAGTATTTTTCCCAATGACGGCGGCGAGGGCACGAGCCTACAGGCGCAGGATTTCACCTTCTGGGCGAACGGCGTTTCCCTGTCCGTGCTGGACAGAAATATGCCGGTCGGGCATGTGATTGTCGTGAACAACGCCGAGTTCTACACGCGTCACATCACAGCGACGCATATTGCCACCGCTGTCAAGGAATACGTCCGCCTTCTGCCCCGGCAGGATCAGGTGAAGTTCATCTTTTCCGATACGGTGGAGGCCAGCGGCTTTATGTCCGTCGACCGGGCGCTGAGCTATATCGACGGTCTGAGTTTTACCCAGCGGCAAAGCGGCGGGCTGGGTAACGCCATTCAAAAGGCGTTTAGCGAGGCGCGCGGAACGCAGCAGGGGCCGATCCTCAAGGCTGTCGCCATCTTCGCCGACCCTTCCAAGATCACCTCGCTGGCTGTCGATGACGTTTCAGGCGGCAACCCGACCTATGTTACCGTCGTAGTGCCCGTACGGAAAAGGTACGAAGAAGAGGCACAGACCGTCAAATATGATAACTACAGCGCCTATAAGGCGGGCAAGAGCTATCTGATGACCTTCGCCAGCCGTTATAACGGAAGCTATGTCGAGATTTATGAAACGGGCGACGTAATCAACGGCGACGAACAGGGCGCTACCATCAACGTGGGCAACATGCAGCAGGCGGCGCGCGGCCTGAACGCCATGCGTAATTTTGCCGTCAGTCTGGATCGGCTGCCGCTTTCCGGGCGCGTTGACACGGCTTATCAGGATTACACGCTGACCATTCGCGCCGGCCGGTGGGAAAGCACGATCGACGTTCGGATTCCGACGAACGTGCTGCCGACGCCTGAGCCCACGGCGCTCCCCACGCCTGAGCCCACGCTGGTTCCAACGGTCGTGCCCACGGCGTCGCCCGTGCCCACAGAAGCGCCTGCCGTCATGCGGGGCGATACGAACGCGAAGGCGGGACAGGTGATTGTGCAGCTGGCGAAGCTGGGCTATCTGGATCGCGGCGCGGAGGAATACATGAAGGACGGCTTCAGCGACAGAGTGCTGATAGGCTTCCTCAAGTTCTGCAATGACAGCGGCCTGCCCGCTGCCGATAACGTTTCCAACGAGGCGTACGCGCTCCTGTGCGCGGCCACGCCGCGCCCCACGGCGTCGCCTGCGCCCACGCAAACGCCCACGCCTGCGCCCACGCAAACGCCTACGCCTGCGCCCACGGAAACCCCCGCGCCGGCTATCCCGAGCGACGGGGTGCACCTGAACGACCGCGACGGCGACGAGAACCATCCCGGCAGCTTTATCAATCAGCTGCAGACAAGGCTCAAGGAGCTCAACTGCTACGACGAGGAAAGCAGATTCAACGCCGGCGTGTTTGACGAGGCGACGTTCGCGGCTGTCAATAACTACTGCGATTACTATGGCCAGAGAAATGAATATAAAGACGAAGGCGGCGCGACCAAATCGCTGTGCGATCATATCCTGACCACCGGCGACCTGACGCCAAGGCCGGAAAAGGGCGTAATGGAAAAGGTGAAGGAGCTGATGCTGCGCCCGCTGTTCCTCATCGGCAATTTCGAAGTGAAAATGTGGATGGCCGTGCTGGTATGCGCCGTGCTGCTGATTGTGATTATCATCATCCTGCTTACGCGGGGCGGCAGCGAGATTTCCGGCTCCTCCCCGCCCATATCGGAGCCTATTCATAGGCCGGAAGCATCGTCCAACAGCGGCATTCCGTCTTCCTATATGCCCATGGGCAGCGTCGACATGGCGAGCAACGACGAGGAAAAGACCATTCCGCTGGGCGCGGCGCTGCCCATTCGGCTGGCCATTACCTATCAGGGGCAAACGCGCACGGTAGAGGCCAGCATCAGCGAAAGCCCCTATGTCATCGGTCGGAGCGCGGACTGCGACCTGCCGCTGGATAACCGGGATAAGACCGTCAGCCGCAAGCATGCGCAGCTGTATATCCGCAACGGCCAGCGCTATCTGAAGAATATTTCCGCCAACGGCACGTTCGTCAACGGTCAGAAGCTTGACGAGGAGCAGGACAGCGATAAGACGCTGCCGCTGGATATGGCGCAGCAGAGCGCGGCGACCGCCTACCTGATAAACAACGGCGACGTGCTCAGCATGGGCAACCATACCATTACCGTGACGTGGTAACGGAGGAAGCATGAACGAGGAGGAACTGAACGCCAGAATGCGATCGCTGCATCGCATCAGCCTGTGCCTGATGGGCTTTGCGCTGTTTGTGTTTCTGGTGCTGTGCGTGCTGCAGGCCGTGTATGCCGTCGTATGGCTGCTGCTGTGCGTGCTGACGGCCGTGCTGCTGGCAAAGCGCGAAAACGTGCTTTTTCGCGTGGAAAGGGTCTATTGGCGGCAGGCGCGCCGACAGACGCGCGAGCGGCTTCGCCGCATGGGCAATCGCCTCATGAATAACCCCGTGACTCCTTCCGCCGATTTTGTTCCCGATCATCTGCTGGTCAGCCTTGACGCGGGGTGGAAGCGGCAGTTTCTGGTCGATAGCGAGCAATTCACTATCGGCGCGCGCCCGCCCTGCAGCTGTGTGCTGGAGGGCAGGGCCGCGGCGGCCGTCAGCACGCCGCATTGCCGCATTACCTATCGCCGCTTCAGCCGCGCGTATTACATCGAAGATCTTTTCTCACTCAACGGCACGTTTCTGGGCGTGAAGAAGCTGGAGCCCAATACGCCTGAAAAGCTGCCGGATAATGCGGAGATCAAGATCGGCCCGTACACCTTCCGCTTTATCAAGCGGGAGGTGTGAGCGCGGCCGGGAGGCTGTGAAGGAAAGGAGGCATGCAATTCACGCCAAAAAGCCGGCCATTCGTCAGGTTCGGTTGTTTTGCCCGCCGGTGCGCGGTAGAATGCAATTGTCAGAAGGAAGGGCACGAAACGGCGCGCGGCGCAGTGCCCGAGAGGAGGGAGAAACATGTCGGTTAGTTGGTTGGTTACCATTCGCGCGATTCGCGGATATCTGTCCAAGGCACGGCAGGCGCGGCAGCAGTTCAACGAGGCCGCCGAGGAAATGAAAAAGGCCGCCGCCGATCTGTGCAGCAAATGGGAGGGCGACGCCGCTGCGGCCTTTGAGGCGGAGCAGAACAAGTTCAACGGCTGGTGCAAGCAAATGGACGGCATCGGCAGCGAATATATGACGGCGCTGAACAAGGCCATCGACGTTTATGAAAAAACGGAGCAGGCCGTCAAGCACGCCATTACCAGCAAATAACGCTGCGGCGTAAGAAAGGATGATTCTTCATGGCAGATAAGATTACCGTCAGCCCGCAGGAGCTGAGCGCCTGTGCGATGGCGTATGTCAGAGCCAGCATGAAGCTGACGCAGGCCACGGCGACCTATTCAAGGGCGCTGCAAAGCCTGGCCAGCGACTGGACGGGCAAGGCCTTCGCCATCATGAGCCTGAAGGTGGCGCAGATGGTCAAAAACCTTGCGCAGTCCTATTACAGGTGCTTGGATGCTGTGACCGAGCTGCTCAAGGTCAAGGGCATGTTCGAGCAGAACGAAAAGGAGCTTACCGGCGCTTTCAATGCGCTGGAAACCGGCTCCTCGCCGTTTGATAACTAACACGCGTTTCTCCGTTCGCCGGGCGCGGAAGCGCATGCCGGCAAAGAAAGCACTACAACACGACAATTGAAAGGGGAACATCATCATGGCAAACATCATTCGGGTAACGGTTTCTGAACTTGAGAGCGCGGCTGGAAAGATCAGCCAGGCCTGCGAGGCCTACCGCGCCGCCGCCGCTTCGCTCAAGAGCGCCGCCGACGCGCTGGCCGCCACGTGGGAGGGCGATGCTCAGGTCGCCTTCGTCAACGAGCAGGAGCAGGCCTGCGCATGGTACGAAAAAATGGCGGGCATTGTGGATACCTACGTCGCCCAGCTCAAGAGCGCCGCCGCCAAGTATGCCGAAACCGACGTCGCCGCCGCGCAGACCATTCGCGCCAAGTAAGCGCCGAGCGCAGATCGAAGAACGACACATACCATAACGGAATGATATGAGGAGGATATAACCATGGCAGACATCATTAAGGTATCCGAAGAACAACTGCTCAGCACCGCCACGAAGTACACTGCTTGCAAGCAGGAACTTCAAACCGCTTATTTGACCATGTCCAACGCCGTGCGCGCGCTGGACGGCAGCTACGACGGCGACGCCAGCGAGGCGTTCAAGGCGCAGTTTGACGCGATGTATAAGAACATCGAGCAGACGGAGCACAAGGCGCAGGATGCTGTTGACGAACTGCAGAAGGCCGCTCAACTCTATGTTACTTCCGAAGAAGCGCTGAAAGCCGCGTTTGGCGCGCTGGACGTGGGTACCAATCCGTTTGCGTAACATGCTTTGCGTGCGCTGCGCGTGGGCGTTTTCTGCTCATGCGCGGCCGCGCGCGGTTTTCGTGAAACAGGATTCAGGCCGGAAAGGAGATTGAGCCGCCCGTGCCAAACGCAGAACGAATTGTGGTCGACCAGCATTACATGGCGGAGACCGCTGGAAAAATCGCGGCCGTCGCCGATGCGCTGCAGAGCTGCTGCATCCGCTTGAGCGGAACGCGCGGCTCCCTTCAAAACGGCTGCGGCGAGGATGTGCGGCTGCGCTATGCCGTGCGGCTGCGCGTCGCGCAGCGAAGCGAAGGCGGGCAGACCATCGGCGGCGTAATTGAGGCGCTGTGCCGTTCGTTGACGGCGGAGAGCGCCGCGGTTGAGCGGCTGGCGGGGAATGTCCGGCAGGTCGCCGCGCAGTTTCAAAATGTCGAACAGGAACTGAGCGCGTATGCGTCGCACCTTGGAACCGGCGAGGATGAAGCCGCGCCGCAAGCGAGCGCGGACGCATCGTCCGGCGAGGGGAAAACCAAGCCTGCTCCGTCGCCGTGGCGCAGCTTTCTGGACGGCGTGCCCGTCGCCATCGTCGGCGGCGGGGTGGCAGGCGTCGGCGGCCTGTCGGGCGTTTCCGGTAAGTTTTTTTCGGGTTTGACGTGGGATCCCGCCGAGAAAGAATCTGGACTGATCATTTACCAAGAGCATCGGGAAAAAAGCCTTACGAGCGGAAAGCTCAGCGGGGGTTTGGGCGACTTATCCGCTTCAATGGAGGGCAAGGCCGGCTCGTCAGAGGTAACGGGCACGGTCGGACTGTCGCTCTACAAGGATGGCAAGCTCTCGCCTGCGCTCGAGATGAAACTCAAGAGCGAGATCGCCGCGTTCAAGGGCAAAGCGGGCGCTCAATACGGCAACGAGCAGTTTAACGGCCATGTGGAGGCCGAGGTCGGCGTGGGCGTTCTCGAATCGGAGCTTGCGGTCGGCGCGGGTGTGATTACCTATACGGATAAGGCCGGAAACCAGAAAACCGAGATGGGCTTGCAGGGCAAGGCCGGCGCGGCGGCCTATGTGACGAGCGGCAAGGTATCCGGCGGGCTGACGATTTTCGGCATTGAGATCAATGCGACCGCCAAGGGCCACGTCGGCGCAGGCTTCGAGGCGGAGGGACGAATTACCACGGGCGGCGTTTCCGGCTCGATCGGCGGGAGCCTCGGGCTGGGCGGCAGCATGGAGATCAGCGTGGATTGGAGCAATTTCTCGCTCTTTGGTTAATGTGATTCTTCGGTTTAGATGCTTCGCCGGTTCACGCTTTGCGCAGGATGGCTTTAGAAGCGTGTGAGCCGTGTTGCCGCAGCATGGAAAAAACGCGAAAGGTCTTCCATGATCGAGCAGTCGCATGGTATAATGATGAGGAAAATCGCGCAGCGATTTGTCCGGGTCGGCGGGATGCTGGAAGCTTTACGCCGACAATCATGGTATGGGGATGAGGAAAATCGCGCAGCGATTTGTCCGTGTCGGCGGGAGGCTGGAAGCGTTGCGCCGACAATCGCGGTATGGGGATGAGGAAAATCGCGCAGCGATTTGTCCGTGTCGGCGGGAGGCTGGAAGCGTTACGCCGACAATCGCGGTATGGGGATTAGGAAAGTCGCGCAGCGATTTGTCCGGGTCGGCGGGATGCTGGAAGCGTTACGCCGACAATCCCAAGAATAAAGGCAGCGAGCGCGGCGAAAAGGCGCGCGGCAAGGGGGATGGATGCATGTATAAGGATTTGTTGCCCATCGGGTCGGTGGTGCTGCTCAAGGGCGGCGAAAAGCGCATCATGATCTGCGGACGAATTCAGGCTAAGTCGGGGGACGATACGATCTACGATTATTCCGCCTGCTATTACCCGCAGGGAATTGTGGATATGTCTAACATGTTCTTTTTTAACCGGGACGCGATCGCGCAGGTCTTTTTCATCGGCTTTCAGGATGGCGAGGAGCTGGCCTTCCGCCACGATGTGCTGGATCGGCTGGGCGAATTGGAAATTCGCGGCGGCAGCATTGTGCCCAAGGAGGACACACGCGGCTGACGGAAAACCGCCGGTGCGCAGCCTGTTTTTGCGCGGCCTTGCGGATGCGCTTCGCAGGACTGCTTGACGTATGCTGCCAAGCGTGATCGAAGAAAACGAGCGCAAAAAGTCGCGCTGCTCCAACGGACGCGGCTTTGGGCATGCCCCCAACACGACGTTTTTTGAGATGCTCTATGCGAGGCGTTTCATCCTAGATGGAACGGCTGAGAAAATGATTTTTGCCGCGCGAACGCTCCGCAAAACTGCTCTGCCCGTCCCAACCGGGCGATACGAATGGCCATGATGGATGGCCGTCGTTCGTTGCATCCTCCGAATTTGTTCATTGCTTTTTGACCGTCTGAGGGGCTGCAAAAAAACGAAATTAAGTATTTGCGGGGGAATCGTTCTTAATAAGCCTAGCATTGTGTCAAAATGCAAAAAAGTCAGGAAAATCCTCGCGATTCCTGACTTTTCCCGCGCTCTGGAAAGCTTGCTTCGGCAACCTTCCGGCAACTATTTATTTCTTTACCTCATCGACGCGGCGGTTCGTTGCCGTTTGTTTCGGTTGCCTTATTCAACTCCCTGTGGCCTAGAGGCTGTTCCTGTCACTGTCGGGTTCCTCTAAAAGTGGTAGGAATTGGAGAAAAACAGGCAGTCTGCTTGCCTCTTCGCCAGCCCAAAGAAACATGTCTTCTGTCGCAAATCCAGCTTCCTTGTTGCTGAAACTGTGCTTTTTCACAGCCTCGCCGCATTCCGTAGGCTTGACGGCAGCTTGGGGTATGCTTCAAAGCCGCGCCCGTTCAAACGGACGCGGCTTTGCTTTTTCACATTTTCGGGGCTATTGCGAACGCAGCTTTGCGCGGCGCGCGTTATTGCTCCCGAATGCGGAAGGTTTTGATTTCATAGGGCTTGATGACGAAGGGAATTTCGCCGTCGCAGAAGGGGACGTCCGCCTGCTTTTCCTCCAGACAGTTGCATTCCTCCACCGAAGCGATCGGCCGCGCCCAGCGCAGCACGGCGCTTGTACGCGCGTTTTCGCATTCGTAGAAGCGGACGATCGTGCCGTCGCCATCCTCCGCCTGCTTGATGGTTTCCATGACGACGTTGGCGGGCGTGACGCTGGCCAGCGAATATTCGCCGCACGCGTCGCCGCCGCGCACGGCCAGCGCGGGCTGATTGATCAGATACGCCTGCTGCACCGTGCCCGCCTGCTGCCAGCCCTCGGCATGCGGATACAGCGCGTAGGTGAAGAAATGCTCCTCCTGATCGGTGGTGGGGTTGGGAACAACGCCGCTCTTGATGAGCGTCAGGCCGATGCAGCCATCCTTGACCGAATGGCCGTACTTGCAATCGTTCAGCAGGCTGACGCCATAGTGCCCTTCACTCAGATCCATCCACTTCTGGGCGCAGCTTTCAAAGCGCGCCATGTCCCAGCTGGTATTGGTGTGCACCTTGCGCTTGAGGTTGCCGAATTGAATTTCGAAGGCGGCCTCGTCGGTATGCACATCCACGGGGAAGTGTACCTTCAGCAGATGCTGATGCTCGTGCCAGTCGACGTGGGTTTCGAAATCGATCCGGCGGCTGTCGGCATAGAAGACGATGCGCTGGTCGATGGTGCTGTTGCTGATGCGGCGCTTGAGCGTCAGCGTGGCGGATACCGCGCCCACGTCCGTCCAGTGCAGGGAATCGAGCGCCGTAACGTCCCAGAACTTTTCGGTGTAATAAATATCGATATCCCAATTGTCGTAATTCATGGGCTTATCCTCATACATGCGCATGAGGTTGCCCTTCTGGCCGGGACGCAGCACCTCGCGGCCGTTCTCCTTATCATAGAGGCGGGAAAGCAGGCCGTTTTCATCCAATTCGACAAGATAGAACGGGGTTTCGAGGTGACGGTCGTCCGTCAGCGTGAAGCGGCAGGGCGCTTCCGCCGCCTTTTCCAGCGTGGCGTAGGTTCGCCAGCCCTTGGAAGGCAGCATGGGCAGGTAAGCCACAGCGCCCTTTTCCGTTTGCTGCACGGGATATGCGCGGCCGCTTGCGTCCGTCAGCGCGGCGGCGCGCACATCGCCCAGCGATACGATTTCGTTCGCCGCAAAGCCCTTCGTGTTGAAAACCGTCACGTTTTCGGAGGGCGCGGCAAGCGCCGCTATGCGTTCAGTGCGCAGCGCGGCGATGTCTTCTTCCAGCTTTGCGTATTCCTGCTTTGTGACCTCGTAGACCTCATGAATCGAGGAGCCGGGCAGGATATCGTGGAACTGGTTGATGAGAATGGTTTTCCACATCGCGTCCATCTGCGCGGCGGGGTAGGCAACCTTGCCCGCCGCCAGCACGGAAAGCAGCTCCAGATCCATCATGTGCAGCTCTGCCTTGCGGTTGGAACGCTTATTGCGCGCCATGGAGGTGTACGTGCCGCGATGATATTCGAAATAAAGCTCGCCCTCCCACGTGGGCAGACGGTTATTATCCTTCACACGCTCGCGCAGCTGGTCAAAGAATGTGCGCGCGAACGCCTGACGCACCATGGGCAGGCCGGTTACGCCCTTCTCCATGCGATCGGAATTTTCCAGCATGGCGCGGGTCGGGCCGCCGCCGCCGTCGCCAAAGCCATAGGAGATCAGGATATCGTTGTTGATTTCCTTCTGCTGATAGCGCTGCCAGCCGCCGATAATCGCATCGGGATGGAGCGTGCCGTTATAGGTGGTGAAAAAGTCCTTCACGTCCTGCCCAACGCCGAGGGTGGTAATCAGGTGGGTGAGGATTTCCGTGCCGTCGATGCCGCGCCACAGGAAGGTGTCGTAGGGCATTTTGTTGATCTGGTTCCACGCCAGCTTGGTGGTCATGAAATATTCGATACCGCATTGCTTCATGATCTGCGGCAGCGCGCCGGAATAGCCGAACACGTCGGGCAGCCAGAGGATGCGGTTTTCCACGCCGAATTCCTCGCGGAAGAAGCGCTTGCCGTGCAGGAACTGGCGCACCAGCGATTCGCCGCTGGTGAGGTTGCAGTCCGCCTCCACCCACATGCCGCCCTCCGGCTCCCAGCGTCCTTCGGCCACGCGCTGCCGGATGCGCTCATACATTTCAGGATAGCGCTCCTTCACGAAGGCGTAGAGCTGCGGCTGGCTGGACATGAAGCGGTAATTCGGGTATTCGTCCATCAGCTTGAGCACGGTGGCAAAGCTGCGGCAGGCCTTTTCCCGCGTCTGCGCTACCGTCCACCACCACGCCACGTCGATATGCGTATGGCCGATGCAGGTGGCGATTACATCGTCATGCCCGGCCAGCTCCTTGTACAGATGAAGGCGCAAAAACGCCCGCGCGGCGTGCACAGAACGGTAAAAATCATCGGAATAGGGGGTGCGCAGATCCAGCAGATTCACGGCATCGTTGATGACGCGCGTCAGATCGCGGCGGCTTTTGCCGTCTTCCTCCAGACGCGAGAAGGCGCTCAGCGGCACGTACAAATCCCAGTACAGGCCGTTGATTTCGGGATCAATCTCCTGCAGCTCGGCGACCAGCCTAAATTCGGCGTGATCGGTTCCGGTATAGGCCTGTAAATCGACATGATAGCGTTCGCCCGCACGGGCGCTGCGGGTGAGCAGCACCTCGCGGTGGTTGGTATCCAGCCCCTGCGCGACCTGACCGTCGATAAAGACGAGGAACTGCGGGTTTCTTGCGTCCCAGCCGTCGATCTGCGTATGCACGCACAGCCACAGCGGCCGCCCGTCGAAGGAATCGGGCACGGTCACGTCGGCCTCGAACCAGTAATGGCGATCCGGGCCGTACCAGTGCATGGTTTGCGTATCGAAGGGCGCGAAGGGCGTTTCGTCCGCCCGCGCCTCCTCCGGGTGAATGAAGGCGCCGGGCTTATAGCGCAGCCCCTCGACGGCCCTGCGCTGGCAGATGCGCAGGCTTTTGAGTTCATCGCAGATGATGCTTGCTCGCTTATCCAGAAACAGCACGTCATGCCCCCCTTTTTTGTTACAGAGAAAACTCCCTGGTGTATTGTACCAGATTTTCTACTGTTGTAAAGGCCAAACCGGTCACGGTATCGGCGCAGCCGTAATAGATGGCGATGCGGCCGGTATCGGCGTCCGCGAGCGCGGCGCAGGGGAAAACGACGTTGGGCACGTCGCCCACGCGCTCATAGTCGCGGTCGGGCGCGAGGATATAATCCTTCGTGCGGGCGATGACCTTCCACGGCTGCTCAAGATCCAGCAGGGCACTGCCCATGCGGTAAACAAAGCCGTTGCAGGTGGTGATGACGCCGTGATAAATCAGCAGCCAGCCTTCGTTCGTCTTAATCGGCACGGGGCCCGCGCCGATTTTGGTGGACTGCCATGCAGAGGCGTTGCCCTTGACGGTGCCCATCATGTAGCGGTGCTTGCCCCAGAAGCATAGGTCGGGCGATTGGCTGACATAGATATCGCCAAAGGGCGTATGGCCGTTATCGCTCGGGCGGCTCATCATCATGTACATGCCGCCGATTTTTTCGGGGAAGAGAACGCCGTTTCGGTTGAAGGGCAGGAAGGCGTTTTCCAGCTGATAAAAATGCTCAAAATCCTCCGTCCATGCCACGCCGATGGTTGGGCCGTGATAGCCGTTGCACCATGTGACATAGTAACGGTCGCCCATTTGGGTGATGCGCGCGTCATAGCGGAATTCGTTCGGGGCGATTTCCGGATCGGCGCCCTCAAAGCGAAGCGGGTCGTCCGCTATGCGCCAATGTACGCCGTCGTCGCTAAAGCCGGCGAACAAATCCATGGTGATCGAGAGACTGTCGCAGCGGAAAACGCCTGCAAAGCCCCCGCGAAAGGGAACGACGGCGCTGTTGAAAACGCTGTTGGCGCGCTTGTTTCCGTTGCGCTGGATGATGGGGTTGCCTGAATAACGCCATACCGGCGCGCCGGCGGCGGGAGGATCCTCCCACGGGATATTGGGCAGCGCTTTGCCGATAATATGGGCCATACTTCAACACTCGCTTTCCTGGATTCTTGCCGGATTTGGACTTGAGAAAACGGAACCCTTTGACAGTGAGGCGAACGGAAGGGACGGCCTTTCGCATCGCCATAATAAGCGCCCGCGCCCCGCGGAGCAGGACGGGGGGAAACCCCGCCTGCCCGAGTCGGAAACGCGGGCTGAAAAGCTGCTTTGCTGAAAACGCTTCAGCGGAAACGGTTTACTTGTTGGCCAGGAAAGCGTTGATCTGAGCCTGCGCCTCTTCGATGATGTCGTTCAGGCCTTCGGCTTCCATCTCGGCGTACATTTCCTTCACAGCCGTTTCGGGATCGACGGAGCCCGTCAGCAGCTCGGGATGATAGTTGTCCCAGATGGTCTTGCAGTTGAGGATCTGATCCTGAACCTTGGTCGCGTCGAAAGCGAAGCCCATCAGCACGGAGGGCTCGGCGGCGTCGTTCAGCGCCTTCACTTCGTCCATTTCGTTGAAATCGACGTCATCGGTGATGGAATAGTTGAAAAAGGTCGCCTGCACATAGGCGGGCCAAGGCCAACTCCGGCCTTCATTGAGGTGTACGCGGCCATCGGCGGTGTATTCGAAGTTGTCGCCCTCAAGGCCGTACTTGAACGCATCGCGAACCTTGGTGTCGGTGTTGATGAGGTTCAGCCACTGCAGCGCCTTTTCGGGATGCTTGGAATTGATGGAGACGAAGTTCACAGAGCCCAGTACGGAGTCGTTGGACAGGATGGTGGGGCCAAACTGATAGGCGACCAGCTCCTTGCCCATGTTGCGCCCCCAAGCGGTCTTGGCAGCGCCGGACCAGCCCTGCGCCAGGAAGCAGGCCTTGTAGGTGGGGCCTTCAGCCAGCTGGGGAGCGTCGGCGTTGATGATGCCGCTCTCGTACCAGCCGCGAACCTCCTTGAGCTGCGCCATAATGTCTTCTTCTTCGAAGATCTTCACAACCTTGGCTTCCTTATCGTTGTAGCGCACGCCAACGCCGCGCAGGCCCGCGCCGAAGGAGTCGAAGATGAAGGGGATCTGGGAGACGCCGTCCTTGGTCACGGGGAAGGAGGGCTCGCCCTTCGCGTCCCTGATCTTCTCAAGGATGGGGGTCGCGGCCTGAATGGTGTGGCAGTTCTTGGCGGCCTCCTCCAGGCCCAGCTCCTTGAGCACCTCCACGTCCCAGACGAAGTACTGGGTGATGGAGGAATCCTTATAGGTGGGCACGCCGTAGATGCGGCCGTTCACGCGGCAGGCGTCCCAGTAACCGGCGGGGATCAGCTCCAGCAGGCCGGGGGCGTTGTCCGCCAGCATGTCGGTGATATCCAGATAGGCATTCTTCGC
>CAKTXZ010000011.1 GCA_934632155.1 uncultured Clostridia bacterium
CCCCCCCCCCCCCCCCCCCCCCCCCCCCCCCCCCCCCCCCCCCCCCCCCCCCCCCCCCCCCCCCCCCCCCCCCCGTCGGCGCGGCAGGCTCGCCCGAGGAAGCAACTCGGCGCGCGAAGCCGCTGCATGGACGCAGTGAAGCAAAAAACAGGCGGAGCGACGACGGCGCACCGTGCCGTTGGAAACGTGAAACGATTTTTCGCCAAGCATTAATTTTCCTCCTTTATGATGCGGATACAAGTGCAATTGGGAAGCAAAATGATTATTTTGCCAAGGCCGGAATCAATTGGACGTGATATCCGTCTATAAAGTGTTGGAATCGCTCAGGCAAGTCATGCGGTTTTCAATCGAAAATGTACGGTGCGCCTGCGTCGTTTTCGTTCGGTCGCCGTTTTTTTCGGGCGGATGGCCGTGCCGGCTGAACCGGAACAGAATACGCTTTGCATCTTGCTGCATTTTCGATCGAAACCGTATAAGGGGGGAAGAATGTGACGGAACAGGCCTTTGAAGGCCGGGTGAACGCGCTGCGCGGTACGCTGTTTCGCGTCGCCAGCGCCTATCTGACGCGGGAATGCGACCGCGCCGACGCTGTGCAGGAGGCGCTGCTCAAGGCGTGGCGAGGGTTGAACCGGCTGCGGCGCGAGGAGCTTTTCAAAACGTGGCTGATACGTATTCTGATTCGCGAATGCATCAATATTTTACGGCAGAACCGGCGGATGATTCCCGCCGAATCGCTGCCGGAGACGGCTGCGCCCCAGAAGGACGACGGGAGCGCCGCGCTTGGCGAAGCGCTGCGGCGTTTACCAGATGAAATGCGTATTGTGGTGACGCTGTTTTACATGGACGGTTTTTCAACCGTTGAAATTGCCCGCGCATTGGGCGTTCCCAAGGGAACGGTATGCTCGCGGCTGGCGCGGGCACGGCGGCAGATGCGGGAAACGCTGGGAGAGGAGGCGTGCGAATGAGAACGCAGGAGGAATGGCGCGGCGTATTTGGCGTGCCGGACGCCGCCTTTAACGCAAGAATCGATCAAACGTTTCAAAAAATACGGGAGGGCAGAACGATGAAGCGATTTACGATGCGCACCGGCCTCGTGCTGGCGATCATTTTACTGTTGACCATCGGCACCGTTTGCGCGGCAAGCATGGGCATGAATATCGGCGCTTATTTTGCGGAACGCTTCGGCGGGCGGCAGGAGGTTCCGCAGGGGTTTGACAGCGGCTTTGACACGCCGGTCACGCTGAACGCGGCAGGGGTTACGTTTACCATGGAGGACGCTTATCTGAACGGGCGCACGCTGATCGCCGTCGCTCGGCTGGAATGTCAGGCGGGCGGGCGGGCCGCGTTTCTTGGCCCCATGGTAAGCCCGGACGATCCGTATGACAGCCTGCTGCTCCATGACGCGGAGACGGCGAACGGTGCAACAATCGCCCAGCGCTGCGACCGTCTCTACGAGGTGGACGCCATGTTTCGGCAAAACGGCAGGGCGCTGGACGGCGTGCTGGATGTGTGGATGAACGAGGACGGAACGGGCGGCATGATGCTGCAAAGCGAGAATGTGCTGTGTGAGGGCGAGGAGGCCTGCGTCACATGGCAGGTCAGCGTCCTGCCGACGGGGGAGGGAGCCGCGCCGGAGCGGCGGCAGACGGAGCTGCGCGTTCGCGCCGAGGCGCAAAAAGAATGGGATGTGCCCGTGAACCGGCGCGTGGCGGGGCTTCCGCTTCAGGTCGATTCGCTGCATATCCGCGAAGGGCGCTTGGGCAAGCAGGTCGATATTCTGTTTTCTGTGCTTCCGGAAACGTCGGAGGCGGACAGCGCCGCGCTGGAGGCGGCGAACTGCTGGTTTGAGCTGCTGGATCCCGAAACGCTGGAGCGGCTGCCGACGGGCATAAGCCTTACGGCGGGAATCGAAGCGGACGAGAGCGGCCTTCGCTTTCGCCAGACGGGGGAGACGATCAGCCCCGCTTATGCGGGGGATACGATTGTGCTGCGCGCCTATGACGCGTGGGAAAAGACGCGCTTTGGCATGGTTGAGGTGAAGCTTCGATAACGCGAGGGGAAAGACGTTCTTTTCCACTCGGGAAGGCGCGACGCGCGCCGCCCAATAAAAAACGCGCGCCCGTCCCATGGGTTGGCTGTGGGACGGAGCGCGTGAGGCTTTCTGTTTTGTTGCCGTTACAGCACCCAGCGCTCAATGGCGCGGGCAAAGCCGCAATTGTCGTTCGTGTCGGTAACGAAGCGTGCGGCGTGTTTGGCCTGCTCGGAGCCGTTGCCCATGGCGACGCCCCATCCCGCGGCCTTCAGCATGGGCAGGTCATTTTCCTGATCGCCCAGCGTCATGACCTGCGACATGGGGATGCCGTAGTGCGCCGCCAGATCGGCAACACCCAGCCCTTTATTCACCCCGGCGGCCATGATTTCGATGTTCGCATCGCTGGATTGCGTCAGCTCGATGCCCGGAATTTTCGCGAGCGCGGCGCGAAGCGGCGGCAGCGGCACATTGTCGCAAATGTAGAATTTGCGCACCGGCAGACGCAGCGCCGCTTTGACGGCCTCCGCGCCGCGCGTGTACCGAAAGCCCAGCGATGCGATGCGTTCGCCATGGGACAGTTCGCTGTGGTGCATGCGGTCGGATCGGCTGGTGCACACGCAGCCCTGCGCGAAGATAAAATAATCCGCCCCGGCGCGGGTGATGGTATCATACACGGCCTCAAGCGGCGCAGGGGGAATGGCGTGCTCGGCCAGCGGAACCAGATCCTCGGTCGTGGATTCGGCGCCGTTGCAGGCGATCATGGGGCAGCGCAGGCCGTAATCCTGCAAAAGCAGATAGACGTTTTGCGCGAAACGGCCGGAAGCGATGGCGACGATAACGCCCCTTTCCTGCGCGGCCAAAATGGCGCGGCGGTTATCCTCGGGCAGCTTGCCGTCGGAGGCAAGCAGCGTGCCGTCGACGTCGGTGGCGATCAGGCGAACGGGAGGCATTTCCGACATGGTGAAATCTCCTTTTCAGCTTTTGTGACTCAGGCGGCGACTTGCTTCATGCAAATTCAAAACGCGCGGTCTGCTTGCGATTTTTTGCTCCGGCGCGCCGCGCTTTGGTGTGCGCTTCTTCATTGGCTGGAAACGATTTTCGGCGTTTTTTTGCGTTTTGGGCCTTTAGAATTTGAGAAGCGCATCAAAACGGCGCGTCGATTTGAAAAACGCGGCCGTTCAGATAGGCCAGCGCGCCGTCGGTATACAGGGTTAATTCCGTTGCGCACAGCTTCAGCCCGCCGGCCTTCAGGCGCTTGTTGAGCGCCCGGTCGCCGTACTGGTCGTCGCCCAGCAGCGGATGGGAAAGAAAGGCCATGTGCGCGCGAATCTGGTGCGTTTTTCCCGTCAGCAGCGTTACGCGCAGGCGCGACAGCGTTCCGTCAAAGGACAGCGCTTCATATTGCGTGGCAATGGGGACGGCGCCCGGGGTTTCGTGGGTGACGACGCGCACGCGGGCGCGCTTGGCGTCCTTAATCAGATACGCCTGCTTTACGGCGGCGGGCGGACGCATTTCGCCGCGAACAAGGCAGATATAGCGCTTGCACAGCGTGCGTTCACGGAAGGCGCGCAGCAGCGCCTGTTCGCTCTCATCATCCTTAGCCAACAGCATCAGGCCGCAGGTGGGGTTGTCCAGCCGATGCAAAAGCCGCGGCGTATAACGCCCGTTCGCCCTTTCCGCCAGCAGGGAAAGCACGGTCATGCCCCCGCGTCCGTCCGCATCCGCGCTGATACCGGCGGGTTTATTGACGATAAGCAGCCGCTCGTCCTCATAAACAATGGGTAATTCCGGGACGAAAGGGGTATAAACCAGTACCTGCGCGCCGGGAAGCGCCGGCGTATCCCGCCCGACACGCACGCCGTTCATTTTTACATCCCGTGCGGCGAACGCGTCGCGCAGCACATGCGGTGGCAGCAGCGGCAGCGCCTTGGCCAGATAAGCCTCCAGCCGCATTGGGGGCAGGTTTTCGGGCGCGACGGCCTCATAAACGCGCATCAGTTCACCACCGCCGAGGGCATGCCCATCCATCGCACCGTTTGCAGATGAAGCTGCGTCAGCACGGCCAGCATATGCGGCGTGGGCAGAACGCAGAGCATGCTTTCCAGCACCTCGCGCATTTCGGAAAGCCGCGCGCCCTGCTTGGCCATCATGCGCAGATCCTCCAGCGCCTCGTCCGGGTCGTATTCGGGGCGCACCGCGCCCACCAGCGCGCCGCGCATGGCCTCGCAGGAGGCGACCTCCTCCTGCAAAATTCCGTTCATGCCGCCCAGCATCATTTCTCGGGTCAGGCTGGTTTCGGGGGCCTGAAGCGTTGAAAGCGTGGCCAGCAGCAGCTCCGGATCGGCAAGGCCGGGGTGCAGCAGCAGAATGTCGCCCTGCACCGTTTGCGTATAATCAAAGCCGGCGCGCAGATAACGAACGATCATTACGCCGGGATCGGGCAGGTTCATTTCCTTCATCAGCGCCTGATAATGGCGCATGGGCACGGCGGCGTGCAGAAAGCCGGAAAGATAGAGCAGGCTGTGCAGCGTCGCGTCAAAGGAAAAAAGCCGTTCGCGAATGACGGCGTAATGCGGCGCGAGCATGGCGCGCGTGATGGGGGAAACAAGCTCCGGCTGCAGCTGCAGCAGGGCGGTTTCGTCATCCTGAATGCGCAGGGTGCACCATAAGCGGGAAATCAGCGCCTCCGCGGCGGTGATTTCCTCCCAGTCGGACAGCTCCACGCAGCCCTCGGCGATCAGCATGCGCTTGACCAGATCATCCTCCCGCGGGGAAAGATAGCAGGTTTCCAGCGGAAGATTTTGAAGAACCATTTTCTGCAGCGCGCTTTGGGAAATTTTTCGCGCATGGGATTCCTGCGCGTAGTAGGAAAAGCGATACAGCGCTTGTACCTCGTCGTCGCAGAGGGATGCGAAGACGCCCTGCGCGGGGCAACGGGTGAGCCTTTCCTGACAGGCCTCCAATTGCTGCTCCCGAAGGACGCTCATGGTTTTATCGCACCAGCGCTCTACGCGGTAAGCGTTTGTTCTTAGCAAAATTCTTTCGCCCCTTCCGCGCGTGCAGACCGCAGGCGCGCAGCTTCATTATACAGGCATTCATAGGCGTGTCAAGCCTTTTTGATGGGAATACCATTTTAACCGTTTTGCGCCAGACGGAAAAGCTCCGCCTCTGAAATCACGGGAATACCCAGCGTTTGCGCCTTTTGCAGCTTGCTGCCCGCATTCTCGCCCGCGACGACGTAGCTGGTTTTCCGGCTGACGCTGCCGACGGCGTTTCCGCCGTGATCGCGAATGAAGGCCTCGGCTTCCTGACGCGAAAGCGTGGGCAGCGTGCCGGTGACGACGATGGTCAGCCCACTCAGGGCGCCGCCCGCCGCTTTACCCTCCGGCTGCGGCGAAACGCCCGCATCCAATAGACGCGCAATCATGCGCTGATTCTCCGGGTAGGAAAAGAATTCTTGGATGCTGCCGGCCACGATCTCGCCCACGTCGTCCATCTGCACCAGCGCCGCCGTGTCCGCCTGCGCCAGCGCGTCCAGCGTGCCGAAGGCCTGCGCCAAATCGCGCGCCGTGCGCTTGCCGATGTTGGGAATGCCGATGGCCAGCAGGAAACGCGACAGCGGGCAGCGCTTGCTTTCCTCCAGCGCGGCAATCAGGTTTTGCGCCTTCTTTTCCTGAAAGCCCTCCAGCGGCAGCAGATCGTCGATCGTCAGGCGGTACAGATCGGCCGCGTCGCGGACGTGGAGCCGGTCGTAGAGCAGCCCCGCCGTTTTTTCGGAGAAGCCTACGATGTCCATTGCGTCGCGCGAAGCGAAATGCGCAAGGCGTGCGACGGCCTGCGGCCTGCAGCTTTCACGGTTCAGGCAGAACAGGTTTGCGCCGCGCTCGGTCAGCGCTTCGCCGCAGGCAGGGCAGCGCTCGGGCGGTAAAATGGGCGCGCCCTCCGCGCCGTCCTCTACGCGGCCGGTGATTTCGGGAATTACGTCGTTGGAGCGGCGAATCCATACCGTGCAGCCCAGCGTCAGCTTCTTGCGCTGGATATCGGCGAAGTTGTTCAGCGTTGCCCGCCGCACGGTAACGCCCGCGAAATCGACGGGGGAAACGTGGGCGAGCGGCGTGAGCTTGCCTGTGCGCCCCAATTCCCATGTGACCTTTTCCAGCGTGGCGGTGTTTTCCTCGGCGGCGAATTTGAAGGCGACGGCCCAGCGCGGGAATTTGTCGGTGTAGCCCATGGCAAGGCGCGTCTGCGTATCCATCACCTTGACCACCGCGCCGTCGATGAGAAAATCCAGCTGCTCGCGCTGCGCCTCAATCTGGCGGATCAACGCGATGACGCCCTCGCGGGCAGACGCGGTTTTGAAATACGGGCTGACGGGAAAGCCCTGCTCGTGCAGAAACCGGAGCATGCCGGCCTGATCGTGATACGGCGGGTTTTCGATCGTGCCGACCTGATAGCAGAAGACGGATAGATTCCGCGCCGCCGTCACCGCCGGGTCAAGGTTGCGCAGCGCGCCCGCGGCGGCGTTTCGCGCGTTTTTGAGCGGCTCGGCCGCCGTCTGGTTATACTTTTCCAGCGCGCTCAGGCGCATGATGCACTCGCCCTGCACCTCGATTTTTCCCTGCCACGGAATGGAGAGCGGCACGCCGTGAACGGTGCGGGCCTGCGGCAGGATGGCCTCGCCGACCTCGCCGTTTCCGCGCGTGGCGGCCTCCGTCAGCACGCCGCCGTCGTAGGTCAGGTTCAGCGTCAGGCCGTCGAATTTGTACTCCACGCCGTAGGTGAGCGGCGGCAGCGTCTGGGCCTGCGCGTGCAGCTTTTCCGTGCGGTCAAACCATGCGTTCAATTCGCCCTCGCTCTGCGCCTTATCCATGCTCCAAAGGCGGGAAATGTGCCGGTGCTGGCGAAAGGCGGTCAGCGGCTCGCCGCCTACGCGCAGCGACGGCGAATCGGGCAGCACAATCCCGGTTTCCTTTTCCATGGCCAGCAGCTGGTTGTATAGCTTGTCCCACTGCGCGTCGGAAATGATGGGGTTATCCAGCACATAGTAGGCGTGCGCGGTCTTGTTCAGGTAATCGACCAGCGCGCGCATGTCCGTTTGCTCTGCCATGTAATGAAACCCTCCCGCTTTGCTTGCGCGTGCGTTTCAATTCGCCGTTGAGCATTTTCGGCATGTTTGCCGGCGCTTGCGCGTCCGATGATTTACCGTCGTTGGAACGGCGGGAGAATCGGGTCGGAAGCGCGACGGGCTCGTTTGAGAAACACACGCTGATCCTGATTGGTTCGGGGCGTTCGCTTCGCCAAACGGAAGAAGGCGCATCGTATCCGCGGCCGTTTCCGTTTGGGCGGCGCGTCAGTCGATCTTGACAATCGGCGCGATGGAAAGCGAAAATTCCTTTGTGCCGTACGCCGTAAAGGCGATTTGAATCCGTGCGTCCGCGCCCGTTCCCGTCACGGCCTGCACGGTGCCCTCGCCGAATTTACGGTGCATAATCAAGTCGCCGGGCTGGAACACAGCGCCGACCGCGCTGCGGTTGACCTCCGTCTGCCGGGCAAGAGAGGGCACGACAAAGCCCTTTTGCACGCCGGGAATATTGAGCGCGCTTCGGGACGTCGCGGACATGCCGGGCGTGCCGAAGCTCAGGTTGCGCGTGCGCTCCCGGCGCAGCGGCAGCGCCGGCTTGGGCGGCTCGGGCGCAAAGGTGCCGCGCGTAGCCTCGGCCCATTCGTCGGTAATCAGCCGCTCGGGAATTTCCTTGAGGAAGGGGGAGGGCGGATTATGGGTAATTTGGTTAAAGAGCATGCGCCGTTTGGCGTAGGAGAGGTAAAGCCGCTTGCGCGCGCGCGTCATCCCCACATAGCATAGCCGCCTTTCCTCCTCCATTTTCTTTTCCTCCTGCGTGGAACGCATGGAGGGGAAAATGCCCTCCTCCATACCGGCGAGGAAGACGTTGTCATATTCCAAGCCCTTGGCGCTGTGCAGCGTCATCAGGGTGACGTACTGCGGCGCTTCCTCCTGACGATCCAGATCGGAAACCAGCGCGACGTTTTCCAGAAACGCTTCCAGCGTTTTGTCCTGCGACTGGGCCTCGAATTCCTTGGCCGCGCCGGCAAATTCCATCAGGTTCTCCAGCCGGGTTTTGGCTTCTTCGTTGCCGTCGATTTCAAACTGCGCCTTCAGGCCGGTTTCCGTCAGCATGGTTTCGACGAATTCGGCCAGCGGCAGGGCGTCCTTGAGCGCCGTGAGCTTCATCAGCAGCATGGCGAAATCGGCGATGCATTTGCGCGGACGGGAGGAAAGCTCCGCCGGCGGGTCGTTGACGACGGAGAGCAGGGGCAGCTCCTGCTCGTGTGCGTTCTCCTGCAGCAGCGCGACGGTCGAATCGCCGATGGAGCGCTTGGGCGTGTTGATGATGCGCACGAGGGACACGTCGTCCGACGGATTGACAATCACGCGCAGATAGGCCAGCGCGTCGCGAATTTCCTTGCGGTCGTAAAAGCGCGTGCCGCCAAAGACCTTATAGGGAATGCCGGCGCGCATGAACATTTCCTCCAGCACGCGGCTTTGCGCATGCATGCGGTAGAGCACGGCGATCTGGCCAAGCGGCGTGTCGTGGCGCTGAAGCTTGCGAATCTGTTCGCAGATCCAGGCCGCCTCCTCACGCTCGTCGCCCGCGGCGTACAGGCGAATCTTGTCGCCCTCGCCCGCCTCCGTCCACAGCGCCTTTTCCTTGCGCCCCGTGTTATGCGCGATCACCTGATTCGCGGCGTCCAGAATATTGGCGGTGGAGCGGTAATTCTGCTCCAGCTTAATGACCTGCGCGTCGGGAAAATCCTTTTCAAAATCCAGAATGTTGCGGATGTCCGCCCCGCGCCAGCCGTAGATGGATTGGTCGTCGTCGCCCACGACGCATAGGTTGCGGCTCTGCTCGGTCAAAAGGCGCACAAAGGCGTACTGCGCCGCGTTGGTGTCCTGATATTCGTCCACGTGCACGTATTGAAAGCGGCTGCGATAATAATCCAGAACGGGCGGATGATCGACGAACAATTGCAGGGTACGCAGCAGCAGATCGTCAAAATCCAGCGCGTTGGCGGCGCGCAGACGCTCCTCGTAGAAGGAAAATACGTCGTGGATCTGCTGGCTGTGGTAATCGCGCGTGGATTCCTGAAACCATTCGTCCGGCGTAAGCATCCGGTTCTTCGCGTCGGAAATGCGGCCGCGCAGCTCGCGCGTGGTCAATTGCTTTTCGTCAAGCCCCAACGCCTTGACGGCGTCCTTAAGCACGCGGTTCTGATCGTCCTCGTCATAGATTGTAAAGGAGCGCTGATAGCCGATTTTTTCGATATCGCGCCGCAAAATGCGCACGCAAACGGAATGGAAGGTGCCGATCCACATGTCCTTCGCGTCGGCTCCCACCAGCTTTTCCACACGCTCCTGCATCTCGCGCGCCGCCTTGTTCGTAAACGTCAGCGCCAGAATATTCCATGGCCGAACCTGATGATCGATCAGGTTGGCGATGCGATAGGTCACGGTGCGCGTTTTGCCGCTGCCTGCGCCCGCCAGAATGAGAACGGGGCCGCTGAGCGTTTCGGCGGCCTTTTGCTGCATGGGGTTGAGTGCCGTTAAGTCCATGTTTGTTCATCTTCTTCCGTTTGTTGCTTTGCGCGCTGCAGCGCCAGATGATAGCCCTCCGCCCCGTAAACAAGGCTGCGGTTGACGCGGCTGATGGTGGCGGTGCTGGCATGGGTGATCTCGGCAATCTGGGCATAGGTCAGCCCCTGATCCAGAAAGCGCGCCACCTCGTAGCGCTGCGCCATGCTGTTGAGCTCCTGAATGGTGCAAAGATCGTCAAAAAAGCGCTGGAGCTCTTCCCGGTTGTTCATGGAAAGAATGGCGTCCAGCAGATGGGTGGTATCGTCGTGCGTCATGCGCATCCTCCCCGCTTCATGCTTTTGCACTTTAGTATACCATAGAACGGGGAAAAATGAAAGCGAAAATTGCGGTTTCGCGGGAGATTTCAAGGCTTTTCCGGAAACGGAAATATGCCTTCTTCCGGAAGGCGCGCGGGAAGCCGAAAAAGCAGATACGCCTCGTCCGCCGCGCCGGGCACGGGAACGGAGCGTTTGGCTGCCTTTGCATTGGACTTTGGGAGGGACGGGCGGAAGCCGCCTTTGGCAGGAGGACGAGGCTTCCCACCCTGAATCAAAGCGCCGTATGCGTCAGAATGCACGCGTCATATTGTCCTTTAAGCACCAGAAAGGCGCGACAGGCGGCGGCTTCGTCGCAAAACGCGCCAAAGACGACTGAGCCGGAGCCGGTCATCTGCGCGTAGGCCGCGCCGTTTTGCCAAAGCGCCTGCCGTGCTGCGGCAATTTCGGGCCGCATGGGAATTGAGGCGCTTTCCAGCACGTTCCCGCCACAGGCGGAGAGCGCGGCCAGATTACCGTCGGCCAGCGCGCGCACAGCGGCAGGCGTGTCGGGATGCGCAAGCGTGGGAAGCTGATGATAGGCTGCAAAAACCTCGCCCGTGGACAGCGGGGCGCACGGCTGAATCAGCACCAACGGAAAGGTGCGCCCGACGGCGATGGGGGAGAGCAATTCGCCCACGCCCTGCGCGCGCCGCGGCGCGTCGTGCAGGCAAAAGGGAATATCCGCGCCCAGACGAACGCCCACGTCGCACAGCGCCGACAGCGTGTCGGCGGACGAATAGCCTGTCGCCTCATCCAGCCGCCACAGCCGCCACAGCGCCCGCAGCGCCGCCGCGGCGTCCGCACTGCCGCCGCCCAGCCCCGCGCCCATGGGAATACGCTTTTGCAGCGTGATCTGCGCGCCGGCGGAAACATGGTAGGCCGCCTGCAGCGCGCGCGCGGCGCGAAGCGCCAGATTATCCTCGCCGGCGGACAGCGGCGCGTCTTCGACGGTCAATGTCAGCGCTTCTCCGGGAGAAAAGAAAAGCGTATCATGCAGAGCGATGGGCTGCATCAGCGAATCGAGCAGGTGATAGCCGTCCGCGCGCGTGCCGGTGATATCCAGCGTCCAGTTAATCTTTGCCCGCGCCGCGGTCGCGATTTCCGGCCGCAGGCGCCTGGCCGATTGCGAGGGTGATTTCAAATTCCGCGCCTCCTTCGCCCGATACCAGACGGATGGTCTGACCGTGCTTTTCCATGATCTTTCGGCAGATGGAAAGGCCGAGTCCCGTGCCTTTGCCGACGGTATGCGCCTTATCCGCCTTATAAAAGCGGTCGAAGATATGGGCCGCGTCCTCCGGCAGAATGCCGATGCCGTTGTCCTTCACGCGCAGAACCACCCGGTCATGCTCCTTTTGCGTGCTGATTCGAATTTTTCCGCCCTCCGGCGTGTATTTGACGGCATTATCCAGCAGGTTGATAATCACCTGCTCAATCTGATCTGCGTCGGCATGGACGAAGCAGCTGTCGGTTTCAAAATCCGTGTCCACATCCATTTTCTTTTCTTCCAGCTGCGTCATGCGGGAAATAATGACCCGTCGCGTCATTTCGTTGACGTCAAAATCGCTGTAGGCCAGCGCGGTCTGGTCGTTTTCGAGCCGGGACAGGTTCAGCAGGCCGTTAATCAGCTTGGAAAGGCGGTGCGTTTCGTCCACGATGACCTGAAGATACCGTCCGCGCGTATCCTCGGGCACGGCGCCGTCCAGCATGCCCTGCGCGAAGCCCTGAATAGAGGTGATGGGGGAACGCAGCTCATGGGAGACGTTGGCCACGAAATCGCGGCGCGATTGCTCGATGCTCGCCAGCTGCGCCGCCATTTGGTTAAAGGACGCCGCCAGCTCGCGCACCTCGCGCACGCCCTTTTCGGGCGCTTCCATTTCGAAATTGCCCCGGCTCATCTTGGCCGTCGCGCGTACCATGGCGGTCAGCGGGCGCGTGATGCGGCGGGTATAGAAGAACAGGCACACCGCAGCGCCCACAAACAAAATGATGGATGCGGCCAGAAACTGCGCCAACAGCGTCTGATACGAGGCGTAAACGGGCTGCGCCGCCGTTTGAATCAGCACCAGCCCCATGACGGTGGGCTGAACGTCGTCGCGCACGTTTTCCTGACTCCACGGCACAATGACGGTAAACAGCGGGCCATAGGCCGAGGCCTTCTGCAGGGTGATTTCCTCGCCGCGCATGACGCGTGAAAGATAATCGGCGATTTCGGCCTCGCTGGGCAGGGAGCGCAGGCTTTCGTCCTGCAGGGTGCTTTCGTTGTAATAGGCGCGCGGCTGCTGATCGCCGCTGCGGTCGATGATGACGATATAGGCGTTGTATTCTTCGTAAACGCGCTTGGCCTTCCAGTACATGTACTGCTCCGTGACGGAGGTTTTGCCAAAGGCGCGGTAGACGCTGTCCCTTTGCAGCCTGCTGGCCAGATACGCCATGTCGCGCGCCTGCGTTTTCAGGGCGTTCATGCGGTTGCTGATGTAATCGTTGCGCAGGTTGACATAGGAAAAGCCAAACAGCACGCCCACGCAGACCAGCATCACGATCAGAACGACGGAGAGCAGCTGCGCGAACATGCTTTGCGTACGCAGACGCATGGTTTATTTCACCTCGAACTTATAGCCTACGCCCCAGACCGTGCGAATTTGCCAGCCCAGCTCCTCGCTGCCCTGCAGCTTCTCGCGCAGACGCTTGATATGCACGTCCACCGTGCGGCTGTCGCCGAAAAAGTCGAAGCCCCAGACCTGCTCGAGCAGCTGCTCGCGGGTGAAAACGCGGTTCTGATGGGAGGCGAGAAAATACAGCACCTCCAATTCCTTGGGCGGCATCTCGACGGGCTTATCCCTGAAGCGAACCTCGTATTTCTCCAGACTGATGCTCAGGCCGGGAAAGGTCAGCACGTCCTTTTTTTCGTTTTCTCCCGGCGCGGCGCGGCGCAGCACGGCCTTTACGCGCGCGGCCAGCTCCTTGCCGTCGAAGGGCTTGGTCATATAATCGTCCGCGCCAAGCTCCAGCCCCAGCACCTTGTCGAAGGTTTCGTCCTTGGCGGTGAGCATGATGATGGGCGTGCTGCTGCTCTGGCGCACCGCGCGGCAAACCTGCCAGCCGTCCATGCCGGGAAGCATTACGTCCAGCAGCATCAAATCGGGCGCTTTTTTATGAAACGCGGCCACCGCGTCGTCGCCCCGGCTCTGAACGGTCACGTCGAAGCCTTCCTTTTCCAAATACAGCTTTACCAGCTGGGCGATATTCGGGTCGTCGTCCACGACCATGACGGTCTGCCTGTCCTTCATGCTGCGTTGCGCTTCCTTTCATGCGTTATTTCTATTTCAGGGTGACGATGGTGACGCCTTCCTCGCCCTCGCCGTACAGGCCGCGGCGGAAGGATTTGACGTGCCCCTGCGTTTTCAGGTGCCGCTGAATGCCGTCGCGCAGGATTCCCGTGCCCTTGCCATGCACGATGGTGACCTCGTTCAGTCCGGCCAGCACCGCTTCGTCCAGATACTGATCCACCTCGTCCAGCGCCTCGTCCAGCGCCATGCCGCGTACGTCGCACTGCATTTTTACCGTGCGCGTCGCCTGCCCGGTCTGAACACTGACGGAGGAAACCTTCTTCTTGGGGCGGCTTTCCGCAACCGGACGCAGCTGGCTGATATGCGCCTTGAGCTTCATAATGCCCGCCTGAAGCTGAACGTCGCCCTTGGCGTCCGGCAGGGAAAGCACCGTGCCCTTGGTGTTGAGGTTGGTGATTTCCACTACATCGCCGATTTTAAGCTGCTTGGGCGGCTCGGCAAAGCTGGCGGCGGTCGGCTGGCGCAGCCCCTCGGAGAGGCTGTCAATGCCTTGCTCCATACGCCTGCGCAGGGCGTTGACCTCATGCTCGGGCATGCTGGCGGCCTTTTTCATGCGCTTGAGCTCGGCGATGACGTCCTCGGATTCGCGCTTGGCCTTTTCCAGAATACGCCGCGCCTCGTCCTTGGCCTTGCGGGTGGAGCTTTCGCGTCTGCTTTCCATATCCTGATACAGCCGCTCGGCCTCGTTGCGCAGCCGCACGGTTTCCTGCCGCGCTTGCTCGGCCAGCTCGCGCTCCTTTTCGGCCACCTGCCGGTGGTATTCCGCGTTGGCGATCACGTCCTCAAAGCGAATCGTGTCGTGCGACAAAAGCTCCTTGGCGTTGTCGATCAGGTATTCGGGCAGCCCCAGCCGCCGCGAAATTTCAAAGGCGTTTGATTTGCCCGGAACGCCGATGGAAAGACGATAGGTGGGGCGAAGGGTGGCCACGTCGAATTCCACGCTGGCGTTCTCCACGCCGGGGGTCGAGAGGGCGTAGGCCTTTAGCTCGCTGTAATGCGTTGTGGCGGCCACGCGGGTTTTGAGCTTGAGCAGCGCGTTGAGGATCACCTGCGCCAGCGCCGCGCCCTCGGTTGGGTCGGTGCCCGCGCCCAATTCGTCAAACAGCGCCAGATCGCGTGGCGTGACGGCGTTGATGATGGAGACGATGTTCGTCATGTGGGAGGAGAAGGTGGAAAGGCTCTGCTCAATGGACTGCTCGTCGCCGATATCGGCGTAGACCTCCTCGAAGGTGCTCAGCTCCGTGCCCAGCTGCGCGGGCACATGCAGGCCGCTTTGCGCCATAAGCGTCATGAGGCCGATGGTTTTAAGCGTCACCGTTTTGCCGCCTGTGTTGGGCCCGGTGATGATAAGGGAGGTAAAATCCTCGCCCAGCCAGAGCGTCGAAGGGACGACCGTATCGCGGCTGATGAGCGGATGACGGACGCGCAGCAGCCGAATGCGGCCTTCGTCGTTCATCTTGGGACGCACGCATTCCATTTCACGCGCCAGCATGCCCTTGGCGAAGATAAAATCCAGCGCGGCGAGGATGGAAAGATTCTGAGAAATCAGCCCGGCGTTGTCGGCCGTCTGCCCGGACAGGGCGGCGAGGATGCGGTCGATCTCAGCGCGCTCCTTCATGCGCCATTCCTTGAGCTCGTTGCCCATTTCCACCACGGCCAGCGGCTCGATGAAGAGCGTTGCGCCCGTGGCGGATTGATCGTGCACGATGCCGGGCACGCTCTGGCGGTATTCCTGCTTAACGGGCAGCACATAGCGCCCTGCGCGCACCGTGACGATGGATTCCATCAGGTATTTGGAATAGGCCGCGCCGTGCGCCATGGCGTTGAGCTTTTCGCGGATACGGTCGTTTGCACCGCGGATGTGGCGGCGAATGTCAAACAGCGCGGGGCTTGCATGGTCGGACACTTCCTCCTCGCTGAGGATGGCCTCCGTGATACTGTTTTCCAGCGTGCGCAGCGGCTGCAGCCGGGACGCCATGGCCGTAATGACGGGCGTGTTTTCACGCTCCGTGACCAGTACGCCGCGCGCGCAGCGGGCGGCGCGCAGCGTGTCCGCTACCGTCAAAAGCGCCTTGGGCGACAGCGTCGCTCCCTTTTCGGCCAGCGTCAGGTACTCGCTCACGTCCTCAAAGCCGATGAGCGGATTCCCGCCCAGATACGTCAGCGTGACGACGGCCTCCTCGGTTTCGTCCAGCGCGCGGCTTACGTCCGCCAGATTGGAAAAGGGCGTCAGCGTCAGGCATTTTTCCCTGCCCGCGGCGGAAAGCGCGTAGGTGGCGAGCATTTCACGAATCTTGGTAAATTCCAGCACGCGCAGGGCGCGATCGTTCATGTTTTCTCCCTCCCGGGTATCAGTATAAGGGGCGCTTTGACCGAATGCAATCGGCCGGGCGAAATGTTCAAAAAACGTTTACAGCGCAGCCGCGGTTTGTTCAAAGCACGCCGTCGGCAAAGCGGCCGAGCGTTCCGCGCACGCCGGGCGCAGCCGCGCGTTCGCCGCGCAGCAGCTCCTGATAATATCGCACCAGCGCAAGACGCGTATCCGGCGCTTCGTCGGTGAAATTCAGCTGATAGGAAAGCGGCTTGTTTTCCAGTGCGCGCAGCGCTTCGCCAAGGTGCAAAGGCAGCGGCGAAAGCAGCGCGATCAGGCAGCCGCCCGGCAGGCGCTGCGGCAGCAGCGGATAGGCGGCGCCCAGCCTGTCCGTCAGAACAGTATGCGCCGCGCCCTGTCCCTGCCGGCACAGCGTACAGTGCTCCCGCCCCTGCGTCAGCCCCCTTTGCGCGCGCGCGGGGCAGTGGTTGAGCAGCATCAGGCGCGTTCGGCCATATACGGGCAGGATCGCCTCGGCGACGTTTTCGGGCAGCGCCGCAATGTCGTTGGCGCTCAGCTCCCGGGAGAGCGTTACCCCCTTGCAGCCCAGCGCGCGCAGCGTGCGCATCGCCTCGCCGTTCATAACGGGAACGCCTTCGCCCGCGATGGCGTCGCGCCAGTCAAGGCCGATTTGCCCGGGACTGGAGAGGCAGACGGGACGGTCGCGCAGCATGGCGAAAAGGCCTTCGAGCGTTTCCTCGTCGCACTGCGCGGGTAAAACGACGCGCGTTCCCTCCGGCAGCGCGTCCAGCGTGCGCGAAAGCGCCGACGCGCGGCAGTCGTCCGGCACAAAATGAACCTCGTCCGCACCCGCTGCCAGCAATGCGGCAATTTCGTCCGCGCGATGGGTGCGCGCCATCAGCCGCGGCGCGCCCAGTGGGGCGGCGGTATAGGAAAACTGCTGCGCGGCGGCAGAGAAACGCGGGTGCGCGGCGATGCGCGCTTCCGTCAGCTTGTCAAGCGCGTCCCGGCGCAGGGCGTTGAGCGCGGCGGCGGGGATGAACGCGTTTTGCGTTTTCATGGTCAGGCTGCGCAGCGCAAAGGGCGTGCCGCCCGTTTTACCAAGCGCGCGGCGCGCGGCGGCCTCGTCTGTCGGCCGGTTTTCCGCTGCGGCGCATATGCCGCCCGCGAGCTGAACGACGCTTTCGCCGTCCGTTACGCGCAGCGAAAGCGGCGCGCCGGGAAAGGCTGTCAGCGTCGCGTCAAAGGGAATGGCCAGCGCGCGGCTCAGCGCCGCGTCGGTATAGGTTTCACGTGCGGCGGAAAGCTGCGTCTCATCCTCCGTGCGGCGAACCTGCGCGCCGCGGCGTACGCTGTCGCGAAGGCGCAGCAGCGCTTCCTCGCCCGCCTTCATTTCCGGCCCGGAATAGCGTATTTCCTGATCGTCGATCTCCAGCCCGTCTCCGTTATGCAGCGGACGCTGCAGCCGAACCTGCGCCAGCAGCGTGCCGCCGCGGCGCAGACATGCGGCCGCTTCGCCCATCGGCAGGCCGAGCGGCGCTGTACGGGCCGGGTCGATAATCGCGGCGTCGCGCGGCGCGCCAAGATAGCCCTGCGAAAAGCCGCCGCGGCAGAAAATCTGGCGCAGCGCGTCCGCTTCACGCGCGTCCGCCCGTTCGAAGCGCCCGGCCTCCAGCGCATCCAGCGCGTCGCGATACGCGCGGGTGACGACGGCGACATATTCCGGGCGCTTGAGCCGCCCTTCGATTTTCAGCGAGGTTACGCCGGCGCTTTTTAATTCCGGCAAAATATCGCGCGCGCAGATATCGCGCGGCGAAAGCCATGCGCCGGTTTCGCCGCGATAGCGATAGGGCAGGCGGCAGGGCTGCGCGCAGCGGCCGCGGTTGCCGCTGCGGCCGCCGATCATGGCGGAAAACAGACATTGGCCGCTGACGGACACGCACAGCGCGCCGTGGCAGAAGATCTCGATCTCCAGCCCGGCTTGCGCGGCGCGGCGAATTTCCTCCGGCGAGCATTCGCGCGCCAGCACCACGCGCCGCGCGCCCAGCGCCTTGAGGCATTCGACGCCGGCTTGGTTGTGCAGCGCCATCTGCGTGCTGGCGTGCACGGGAAGAAGCGGAAATTCCTCCCGGCAGATTTTCAGGATGCCCAGATCCTGCAGAATCACGGCGTCCGCGCCCCAATCAGAAAGCCGGCGGAGCGTTTGCCGAACGGCGGGAAGCTCGTCCTCCCGAACCAGAATGTTTACGGTAACATAAATTTTCTTGCGGTGCAGGTGCGCAAAGCGCAGCGCCTGACGCAGCGCGTCGTCGTCAAAGCCCACGCCGGCGCGCGCGCCAAAGGCGGAGGCACCCAAATAGACCGCGTCCGCACCGTTTCCAAACGCGGCCTTCAGGGCGTCCATGCTGCCGGCAGGGGCCAGCAGTTCAAGCTTTTGTTTCATGCTTCCATGCGGCAAGCTCCGTATGGAGCCGCATCAGCTCTTGACGGAGCCTTGTGTTGTCGTCCTGCGCGGTGAGCAATTCGTCCGCCACGGAAAGACAGGCGATCACGGCGGCGGTTTCGCGGTTGACAAAGCCGCTGGAGGCCGTCTCGGCGATTTTTCTGTCCGCATACACGGCGACGCGCTTGACATGCTCCGCAGAATCAGCGCTGGTCAGCGTATAGTCGCGCCCGGCGATACGAAGAGTGTAGGAGGCTTCGTTTTTGAGAATCATAGCTGTTCGAAGGGATAATTCACGCCCTTGGTATCCACACGGATGGAGGCGATTTTCTGCGGCGTGAGCGGCTTATCCATATAATCGCGCGGCGCGGCGACGATCTGATCGGCGTATTCCATGCCGGAAAGCACCTTGCCGAAGGCTGCGTACGCGCCGTCCAGATGCGGCGAATCGCTCGTCATGATGAAGAACTGCGAGCCTGCGGAATCCGGGCGCATGGAGCGCGCCATCGACAACACGCCGTAGGTATGCAAAAGCGGGTTGTTCACGCCGTTTTGCTTGAATTCGCCCTTGATGGCGTAGCCCGGGCCGCCCGTGCCCGTGCCCTTGGGGCAGCCGCCCTGAATCATGAACCCGGGAATGACGCGGTGGAAGATCAGCCCGTCGTAAAAGCCGCTGTTGGCCAGCGCGGCGAAATTACCGACGGACTGCGGTGCGAATTCGGGGTACAATTCGCCGCTCATCTGCCCGCCGTTTTCCAGCGTAATCACAAATGTGGGATGGATTGCTTCGCTCATTGAGAAAAACCTCCAATGCTTTGCGTTGATCGGCTGTTCTTTCCCCCAGCCTATCCCATTGCATCATAGTCTTTTTTGCCCGTTTTGTCAAATGGAACCGTCCTCGGTTGCATTTCGCGCGGGAATGCGCTATAATGAAGCAGATGATTTTGTCACGAAGGGACGGAAAAAGCGATGTCCACCCGAAACGATGGAAAAGGCCCCTCCGTCGGCAGGGCCGCCTGCCGCGCGCTGCGCCGGCACGCGCTGCCGCTGGCGGGCATTTTCCTTGCGCACGCCGCTCTGCGGGCGCTGGCGCTTGCGCCGCTTTATTTGTGGCAGCAGGAGGTTGAGCTCGGCCCGCTCCTTGGCGCGCGGTGGGCGCTTATCTCCGCGGCAGCGTATCTGTTCGCTGTTTTTCCGCTGCGCGCATGGACGGGCGAGCGGCTGCGGTTTTATTCCGCGCCCCGCGTGCCGCGTCCGAAAAGGACGCCCTATTGGAAGTATTTTTCGCGTCAGTTGCTGCGCTTTGCCCGCGGCCTGATGTGGTGCGCGCCGTTTCTGATGCTGCTGGGCGTATTCCTGTATGCGATGAACAACGTGCCCCTGACGACGGTAAGGGATTACGTCAAGCGGCTGGCAGCGCTGGGCGCGGTCTTTGGCGCGGAGGCGAGCGTGAATCTGGGCGTGGCGATTTACGTTGCCCTGACCGTCTTTTTCGGGCTGATCGCCGCCTTCGGCTGGTGGCGCGATATGCCGATGGATTACCTGCCGGTCGCGCCGCTTGGCCTGCGCGCGGCGGGGCGGTACGCGGCCAAGACGCGGCTTCGCTCACGCGGCGATATGGCGAAAAATCTGCTGGCGAACGCGCTGCTTTCGCTGCCGGCGCTTCTGGGCGCTGCGGCGGCGCTGCTTCCATATTTGCGGGAAAAGCTGAATGTGTCCGACCGGCTGACGATGCTTCAGGCTGCGCTGCAGCTTTTCAAGCGTCCGCTGCCCGGACGCGAATGCCTGCTGCTTGCGGCCGCTTTTCTGGCGCTGTATCTGCCGATGTGCGCCCTGCGCAAGCTGCGCAGCGCCACGCTGGTGCGCCGCCTGACGCGGGAATTGGACGAGCGGGGGGAGAAGCGTGCGGCTGGATAAGATGCTTGCCAATCTGGGCGTCGCCACGCGCGCGAACTGCCGCGCGCTGCTTCGGGACGGCCGGGTGACGGTCGGCGGCGCGTTGGCGCGCGATCCCGCCATGCAGGTAGCGCAGGAGGACGTGATCTGCCTTGACGGCCGGGCGCTGGACACGCGTCTTACCCGCCACGGCATGCTCTATAAGCCCGCCGGAGTGCTGACGGCGGCGGAGGATGCGCGGCAGCCTACCGTGATGGCGCTTTTGCCCCCGGTCTGCCGCGCCTTGGGCTGCATGCCGGTGGGAAGGCTGGATAAGGACACCACGGGCATTTTGATCTTTACCACGGACGGCGAGCTGGCGCACCGGCTGATCGGCCCAAGGTTTCACGTGGACAAGGTCTACCGCGCGCGGGTGGACGGCGTGCTGACGCAGGCGGATGCGGACGCCTTTGCACGGGGAATTCCCCTGCGCGATTTTACGGCGCTGCCCGCGCGGCTGCGCCTGATTGCCCCGGGCGAGGCCGAGGCGACCGTGCAGGAGGGCAAATACCATCAGGTCAAGCGAATGTTCGCCGCGGTGGGCAAGCCTGTGACCGCGCTGCATCGCGTCCGCTTCGGGCCGCTTGCGCTGGACGAGGATATGCAGCCGGGGGATTTTCGCGAATTGACGCAGGAGGAAGCGGCGGCGCTCTATCATGCCGCCGGTATGCAGCCATGACAAACGACCATTACTATTCCGCCGCGCCCGAAAGCGCGCATCGCTACGCCGAATGCGCCTACGCGTATCGCGGCGAGACGCTGCGCTTTATGACGGACGCGGGTGTGTTTTCCAGGGGAGAGGTGGACTTTGGCACCGATACGCTGCTGCGCGCGCTGCCCGACGGGCTTTCCGGGCGCGTGCTGGATTTGGGCTGCGGTTGGGGTGCGGTGGGCGTGAGCGTGGGCAAAAAATACTCCGCGTGCGAGGTTGTCATGAGCGACGTTAACACCCGCGCGCTGGCGCTGGCTGCGCGCAACGCCGCCGCCAACGGCGTTCGGGCGCAAACGCTGGAAAGCGACGGGCTGGACTCCGTTCCGGGACGCTTTGACGCGGTGCTGACCAACCCGCCCATTCGCGCGGGCAAGGCGGCGATCTACCGCCTTTTCGCGCAGTGCGCGCAACGCCTTGCGCCCGGCGGCGCGCTGTATATCGTTATCCGTAAGCAGCAGGGCGCGCAGTCGGCGATCGCGTATCTGCGCGGGATATTTGAAAGCGTGGAAACCATCGACAAAAGCGGCGGCTTCTGGGTGATTTGCTGCCGAAGGGAGGAAGAAGCATAAATGTACGATCAGGCTTTTTTCGACGCGGGGATGGCGCGTCGGGGCACCTTTTGCCTGAAATGGGATATTCCGGGCATGCTGCCGGAGGACGGCGTGCCCATGTGGGTGGCGGATATGGATTTTGCTTGCGCCGCGCCCATTCGCGACGCGGTGATCGCGCGCGCGGAGCACATGTGCTACGGCTATCCGATGAATAACCCGGCGGACGATCAGGCGGTGTGCGATTATTGGCGGCGGCACCACGCGCTGGATTTTGCGCCCCGGCAGATGACGCGCATGCCCTGCGTGGTGACGGGCATGGGGGCGGCGGTGCGCGCCCTGACCAAGCCCGGCGACGGCGTGGCGATTTTTACGCCGGTTTATCCGCCGTTCTTTTCCGCGATTGAAATGAACGGGCGGCGGCTGGTGAAGCTGCCGCTGGATCGGGATGCGGACGGCCGGTATCGCATGAACCTTGATTCCCTGCGGCAGGCGCTGGAGGGCGGCGTTCGGGCGCTGCTTTTCTGCAATCCGCATAATCCGCTTTCCCGCGCTTGGACGCGGGAGGAGCTGAAGGCGCTGGTCGATCTGGCGGCGGCGTATGACGCGATCATCATCAGCGACGAAATTCACGCGGACTTTGTCTATGCGCCCAACCGTCACGTGCCCATGCTGTCCGTTCCGGGCGCGAAGGAGCGCACGCTCATGTTCCTTTCCGCCAGCAAAACCTTTAACGTAGCCGGCCTTTTGCAGGCCAACGCCGTCAGCTTTAACGAAGCGATGCTGGCCGCCGTGCAAAAGGAGCTGGAGCTTTCCGGCGCGGTGAGCGGCAATGTGTTTTCCACGGCGGCAACGCGCGCGGCCTATACGCATTGCGATGACTGGCGCGCCGGCCTGTTGAATTATCTGGACGGCAACCGCGCGCTGCTGCGCGAGCAGATGAACGCGCTGCTGCCCGACGCCGCGCTTGCGCCCATTGAGGCGACGTATCTGGCGTGGATCGATCTGCGGGCATACTGTGCGTCCTCGGCGGAAATCGACGAAAAATGCCGGCGCCACGGGCTGGTGCTCAATCGCGGCGATACCTTCGGCGCGGAGGGAGACGGCTTCATGCGCCTGAACTTTGGATGCAATCGTGAAAACCTGCGCCGGGGCGTGGCGAAGCTCGCCGCGGCCATGAAGGAGGAATAACGTATGACGGATATGAGCCGCTTGGACGCGATTTTGGCCGGATATCAGGATGAAATGGTGCGGACGCTGCAAAAATGGGTGTCCATTCCCAGCGTCAAGGGCGAGGCGCGGGAGGGGGCGCCCTATGGCGCGGAAAACCGCCGCGCGCTGGATACGGCGCTGGCGGATTGCGCAGCGATGGGCTTTGCGACGCAGATGATCGACGGCTATGCGGGGCATGCCGATCTGGGCTGCGGCGACGCGCGGGACGCGCTGGGTATTCTGGCGCATCTGGACGTTGTGCCTGTGGGCGACGGCTGGACGGTCGCGCCCTTTGGCGGCGAGATTCGGGACGGCAAAATCTATGGCCGCGGCACGAGCGACGATAAGGGGCCGGCGGTCGCGGCGCTGTACGCGATGCGCGCGGTGAAGGAGGCGGGCGTTCCGCTCCGGCGCATGGTGCGGCTGATTCTGGGCTGCGACGAGGAATGCGGCTCGTCGGATATGGCGTATTATAAACAGCATGCCGTTATGCCGCGCTCCGGCTTCAGTCCGGACGCCGATTACCCGGTCATCAACATTGAAAAGGGCGGCTGCCACCTGAAAATTGCCGGAAAGCAGGCGGAGGACGGCCTGCAGGTGATCGAAATGAACGTGGGCGAACGGGCGAACGTGGTGCCCGGCTTTGCCAGCGCGCTGGTTGCGGGCGACGAAGAGCTGGCGGCGCTGGTTGCGCAAAAGGCGAAGACGCTCCCCTATCCCGTTTCGGCGCGAATGGAAAACGGTGCGGTGCGCATTGAAACGGTGGGCGTAACGGGGCACGCCGCCTTCCCGCAGCACGGACGCAACGCCGTGGGGCAAATGCTGCTGCTTCTGCGCGATCTGGGCGCGAAGGGCGTGATCGCCGATCTGGCCGACGCAATCGGCATGACGTGCATGGGCGAGGGGCTCGGCGTCGCCATGCAGGACGATATTTCCGGCAGCCTGACCTGCAGCCTTGGCATCATTCGCGTAAACGCGGCGGGCGCGGAGGCTATTTTGGATATCCGCTATCCTGTGCTGCTGAATCTGGATGAAATGGTACGGCTGGTAAAAATGCGCCTGCCGGCTTGCGATGTTACGGTGGAAAGCAGCCGCAGGCCGCATCACGTCAGCGCGCACACGCCGCTGGTGCGCGAGCTGCTGCAGGCGTACCATGACGCGACGGGCGGCGAAATGAAGACCGTGGCCATCGGCGGCGGCACCTATGCCCAGTCGATGGAGGAGGGCGTGGCCTTTGGCGCGCTGTTCCCGGGCGAAACCGAAATGGCGCATCAGGCGGACGAATATATGCCGCTGGCGTCGTTGTTTGAAAACGCACGGATTTTCGCGCGCGCCATTGTGCGTCTGGCCGGTGCGTAAGCCATGCGCCTGACGAAGGACTTTTTTACCCGCGACGTGCTTTGGGTTGCGCCCGAGCTGCCGGGTAAGCGCCTGTGCCGCAGGCTTCCGGACGGGCGGGTGCTCTCCGCGCGCATTACGGAGGCCGAGGCCTATCGCGGCGAGGAGGACGGCGCCTGCCATGCCCGCAGCGGCCGCACGGCGCGAACGCAGATCATGTACGGCGAGGGCGGGTATGCGTATATCTACTTGATTTACGGCCTGCATTGGCTTTTTAACGTCGTGACGGGCCCGAAAGATATGCCGCAGGCGGCGTTGATTCGCGCCCTTGAGCCGCCCCTGAACGGCCCTGCCAAATGGACGAAGGCCTTTGGTGTAACGGGCGCGCAAAACGGCCTTTACCTGCCCGAGAGCGAGGAAATTTGGCTCGAGGAGGGGGAAGCGCCCGCCGCCGTGGCCGCCTGCCCGCGCGTGGGCATCGATTACGCGCAGGAGCCGTGGCGCAGCATGCCGTGGCGCTTTGTCGCCGAATAATTCGGGCTGCAGATGAATCAACGCCGCCTGTCGCGTCCCTTTCGCCGCGGCTTTCGCCGCTTGAATTGGCCGGAACAAAATGCGTTTCGCGGCTTGCCCTATGGCTGCCTGCGCATAGTATGGAAAAGGAGAAACGATTATGCCGATTGCACCGATTTTGATGACCCCTGCCTATCGCTGCGGCGAAATGACGCCTTGGGGCGGGGATAGAATGGCCAAGGTCTACGGGCGGAAGCTGCCCGACGCGCGAACGGGCGAAAGCTTGGAAGTCAGCGCGATTCCGGGGCTGGAAAGCCGCGACGCGCAGGGACGGACGCTGCCGGAGCTCATCGCCCTTTACGGCGAGGCGCTGACCGGAACGGCGGTGAAGGGGCCTTTCCCACTGCTGCTCAAGTTACTGGACGCGCGCGACACGCTCAGCGTACAGGTGCATCCGGACGACGCGTATGCCGCTGCCGTCGAGCATAAGCTGGGGAAGACCGAGGCGTGGCACATTCTCGCGGCGGACGAGGGCGCGCAGCTGGTATACGGCGTAAAGAAAGGCGTAACGAAGGAAGCGCTGCTTGCCGCCAGCCGTGCGGGCGCGGCGGTGGAGGATCTGCTGCGCTATGTGCCGGTTAAGGCGGGCGAAACATATTATATTCCCGCCGGTATGGTGCATGCCATCGGCCGGGGAATTATGCTTTATGAAATTCAGCAATCCAGCGATGTGACCTATCGCTTCTACGACTGGGAGCGAACGGATCAAAACGGCAACAAGCGCGCGCTGCACATCCAGAAGGCCGTGGACGTGACGGATGTGAACGCGCAGCTTTCCGCCGCGCCCGAGGTCTTTGTCGCGCCGGGACATCAGCGGCTGCTGAACGAAAAGTATTTCATGCTGGATCAGTATCGCGATTTTTCCGGCGTTGTGGCGCGCGATCCGCGGCGCTTTGCCATCCTGACGGCGCTTGGGGAAACAACCCTTCGCTGGGAGGGGGGCGAAACGGCGCTTTTGCCCGGCCAGACGGCGCTGCTGCCGGCAGACGGCTACGACCTGCATCTGGAAACGCGTGAGGCGCTGCTTTCCTGCCCGACGCTTGCCTAAAGCGTGGGCGGCGCCGTTTTTTCAAAGCCGCACCCGCCCGCCGTTTTTTCGCGCCGGCTTCCAAAAATCGAAACGCATATCTCGTCGGGCTGCAAAGTAGCGCGGCGGCTGAATGTGATTTTGAATATAAGCAGCATGAATTGTAAAAACTGGAGCAGGAAAACGCAAATACGCTTGACAGCCCGCGAATTTGCTGGTATTTTTATGGAGGAATGCACGTGACATTTGAAGATCGGCTGCGTGAGCTTCACCCGGAATTGGCCATGGAGCGTCAGGTCTCTCTGGCGGATTATACGACGCTGCGCGTGGGCGGCCCCGCGGAATATTTTGTGGAGCCCCCGGACGCGGCGACGCTTTGCGATACGCTGCGCGCCGCGCGGGAAACGGGCATGCCGCTGCTGCTGCTTGGCAACGGCTCCAACCTGCTGGTGCGCGACGGCGGCTTTGCGGGGGTAGCGGTGCGGCTGGGCGGCCGATATGCTGCGATTGAGCAAACGCCGGACGGCTTGACGGCGCAAAGCGGCGCGCTGATGAGCATATTGGCCCGCCGGGCGCTGGAATGCGGCCTGACCGGTCTGGAATTCGCGCAGGGCATTCCCGGCACGGTCGGCGGCGGCGTGTATATGAACGCAGGCGCGTACGGCGGCGAGATGGGGCAGGTTGTGCGCGGCGCATTGATATGGGACGGTGAAGCGGCGCGCTATGTGGATAAAGCAGAAATGCGCTTTGCTTACCGTCATACGGCGGCCATGGAGAATGATTGGGTGATCCTGGCGGCGGACTTCGCGCTGCCCCAAGGCGAACGCGGCGCGATCGAGGCCGCCATGCGTGATTTTGCCGCACGGCGCAGGGAAAAGCAGCCGCTGGAATACCCGAGCGCCGGTTCGTTTTTTAAGCGCCCGGCCGGCCATTACGCGGGCGGGCTGATCGAGCAGGCGGGCTTGAAGGGCGCTGCGATCGGCGGCGCGCAGGTAAGCGTGAAGCACGCCGGGTTTCTGATTAACGTGGGCAACGCAACTGCGCGGGATTTTCTTTTGCTGATGGAGCATGTGCAGGACGTTGTGCAGCGCCGCTTCGGCGTGCGGCTGGAGCCCGAGGTGCGCATTGTGGGGCGGGATGCATGAGCTTCTCCTCCCTTGTCAAGCAGGAGCTCTTGCGCGTGCAGCCTGAAAAGCCCTGCTGTATGCTGAGCGAATTAACCGCGCTGACGCAGACGCGCGCGTCGCTGCAACTGAGCGGCGGCGGCCGGGTTCGCGTCGTGTATGAGGTGGAAAGCGCGCCGCTGGCCAAGCGGATTTTCATGCTGCTGAAAAAGCGATTGGAAATTACGCCTGTGCTTTCCTTTGCGCGTTATGGGCGGCTGGGCGGCCGCAGGGCGTGTGTTTTGACCGTTCAGGAGGGCGACAGCCGAAGGCTTTTGGTCGCGCTGCATATGCTGCGCGAGGAGGGCGGCGCCATGCTGCGCGGCATGCCGCGCTCGGTCATGACGCGGCGCTGCTGCCGCGCGGCCTTTGTGCGGGGCATGTTTCTGGGGGCGGGCGCTGCTTCCAGCCCGGAAAAGGGCTACCATATGGAGTTTGTCGTTTCCGAAAGCCGCGCGCAGGGGCTGCTGGATGTGCTGACCAAAAGCGGCGTTCCGGCGCAAATGACCGGGCGCCGCGGGCAGAAGCTGGTTTATATCAAGAAGGGCGACGACGTGGTATCCGCTCTGGCGCTGATGGGCGCGCACGGCGCGCTGCTGGAGATGGAAAACATCCGCATTCGCCGTGAATCGCGCAATCAGGCCAACCGCGCGCGCAACTGCGACGAGGCGAACCTGAACAAGCAATTATCCGCCGGCTCGGCGCAGGCGCAGGCGATCGTGGCCTATTCGCTCAGGCATGGTCTGGGTGGGCTGGAAAAGGATTTGCAGGCGCTGGCGCGACTTCGGATGCTGCATCCGGAGGCCTCGCTGCAGGAGCTTGGCGAAATGCTCTCGCCGCCGATTGGCAAATCCGGCGTTAATCATCGCATGCGCAGGCTGATGGCCGCACTTGCGGAGAATAAAATTGAAACATAGGGCGTTTTCGCGCAATGGGGCGGCGGAGGCTTCTTCTTGCACCTGCCTGACCTGCGGTTTTCGGAGTTCCGCTCGCCGAAGCTCCGAAGCCACCCTTGCCTTTGCGCAAGGCTTACCCACCGCGGCGTCGCCCTTCAGAGCGAAGGAATGAACAGATATGATCAAGTATTGCCTGAAGCTGGCCGGCATTACGCCGCTAAACCGTATGCAGATCGAGCATTTGGCGCATCTGGCGGGGAAGTTTACGGCCCGCATCACATTTGAACACAAAAACCGGCTGATTAACGGTAAATCCATGCTGGGGCTTTTGTGTCTTGGCGTAACGGGGGAGGATGCGGTGATTCTCTCCGTGGACGGGGAGGACGAGCTGGAGGCCGCGCAGCAGCTCAAGCGCCTGTTGGATACGGGCGTTGCGCCGCCCAAGGACGCGACGGACGCCGAGCGACTGATGCAGAGGATTAAGCTGCGCTATGCCGATATTCTGATGGATAACCTGACCGGCTTTTATATCTACGGCTCGCTGGCGAGCGATTGCTTCCAATGGGAAAAGAGCGATTTGGACTTTCTGGTGGTCGTGAAAAATGAAATGCCGGTACAGAAAAAAATCGCGCTGGTGGAAACGCTGTATACGCTGCGGGAGGACGCGCCGCCCATGGGCTTTGAAATGAGCGTTTTGACGGAGGAGGCCTGCCAGAGCGTGCAGTATCCTATTCCGTATTTGCTGCATTATTCCGCGCGCTGGACGGCGGAATATGAGCAGGATCCGATGGGCTTTTGCGAACGGATGCACGGCGTGGATCCCGACCTGACGACGCATATTCTTTCGCTGCACGCGCACCATCAGGTGCTGCTGGGCCCCAGCGTCGCGCGCATTTTCGGAACGGTCAGCCGCCGGGACGCGCTGCGCGCGATGCGGCTTGACGTTGAAAACGCCGAGCAAAGCGTGCATGACGCGCCGGTGTATTATGTGCTGAACCTGTGCCGGATGATGGCGTATGTGGACGAGGGCGCCGTGCTTTCCAAAAAGGAGGGCGGCGAATGGGCGATGGAGCATTTGCCCGCCGCCCATCAATCCCTTATTCAGGCCGCGCTGAACGCTTATCAGGCCGGGCGCGATATGTTTTATGATCGTGGACAGGCTGAGGAATTCTGTTATGAAATGCGCAGGCGGCTGGAAGCGGCAGAATAAGAATATAAAATGCGATGCATTGAAAAAGGGAAGCCGTTCGCCGATTGTTTGGAACGGTTTCCCTTTTGCTTTGAAGCGGCTGCCTATGTCCGGCGATCATTCCTCCGGCAGCCGGCCGTCAATCAGACGAACGACGCCGCTTTGCGCAAAGGAGGCGGGCAGGTTTTGCATGCCCTTAACCGTTTTGCCATAGATCAGTTTCCGGAGCATGGCTGCCTTTTCGACGGGATCGGTCAGCGGATAGGGGCGAAAATCCCCCTTTCCCTGCGTGCGGCAGGGAATGACGCGAAAGCTGTCCAGCACCGGCGCGTCGTCGGTTAGCTGGTAGCAGAGCTGGAAAATGCCCGTGTCGGGGTCGACGTTGCTCATGGAGCCGAAGGTGAAATTGCCGGTGGAGAAGAAGATGGGCTTGCCCTGATAAAACTGCACCTGCTGCAGAATATGCGGATGATGTCCCCAGATAACGTCTGCGCCCGCGTCGAGAACCTTCTGGGCGTAGGTAAATTGCCATTTTTGCGGCGAGGACTGGACCTCGCGTCCCCAGTGAAGGCTGACAATGACCAAAGCGCAGCCTTGTTCGTGCAGCGCGTCAATGCGGGCGCGGATGCGCGCAAGGTCGCTGTCCTGCGGATAGGAAAAGCCCATCACGCCCAGCTTGACGCCCTTGACCTCGTATACGCCCAGCGTATCGCGCGCACGCTTGGTGTCGGCGTAAAGGCTGCCGAAATGCGGGACGCCGAACGCGTCCAGCGCGGAAAGCGTGTCGTCGTAGCCCTCCATAAAGAAATCCATCGCATGGTTGTTGGCGGTGTTTACCGCGTCTATGCCCGAATGCAGCAGCACCTCCGCGTATTGGGGCGCGGCCTTCAGGTTGGTTTTTTTATCCTGATGCCGGGTGCGGTTGGTGAAGACAACCTCGCAATTAGCAAAGGTAAAATCGTCGCTTTCTAAATATTCGCGCACCAGCGAAAACGGCCAGTCGAAGCCTTTTTCATCCAGTACGGCCGTATAGCTGCCCGCCTTGCCGACGCTCTGCGCCATTTCGCCGGTGGAGCAATCGCCGATGAAAGAAAGCGTCAGCGTTTCGCAGCGCGCGGCGGCGACCAGAAGCATCAGGAAAATCAGGCAGCCGAAAAAGCGTTTCATGGCGTTCCCTTCTTTCGGTTGATAGCATCATTATAAACGATTCCGCGGCAAAAGAAAAGGGTACGGCGGGCTGACAAAATGTAAAAAAGAAACGCTCCGCTCCCGTATAAAGGGAGAGCAGAGCGCTTCTGCTTGAGGAGGCGTCGCTTCCCGGCCTGCTTATAGGCCGGCTGAGCGCACGCTCTTCCGCGCGGCTTTGCGGGGGAAGCGGCCAGCGAATGAGGAAAAAGCCGTCCCCCGCGTCTTGGCGCGCGTTATTCCGCAGCGGGAACCGTGAAGGTGGGGGTAAAGCCGCGGGCGATAATCAGGTCGTAGACCTCCTGCGTATAGACGCAGCTTTCCAGCGCCTTGACAAAATCCGCGTGTTCATTTTCAGGCTTCACGGCGAAAATGTTCACGTAGGACTTGCCGGCCAAGGAATCAGCCTTTTCGGAATACACGGCGTCGGTATTGGGGTTGAGGCCGGCGAGGGTGGCGTTGTTACCGTTGATGATGACAAGGGCAGCGTCATCGCGCAGGCCGGGAGCCAGCTCGGCGTTTACTTCCATGAAGGTCAGGTTCTTGGGGTTGATAATGTCGTTCTTGGTCAGAGTGCTGCTCAAATTCGTGCCCTCGGGCAGCTGAATCAGTCCGGCGTCTGCCAGCAGGATGTAAGCGCGGGTCATGTTGGTGGGGTCGTTGGGCACGGCGATGGTATCGCCCTCGGCGATTTCATCCAGCGCCTTCTTCGTGCCGGGATAAATACCCATGGGCTCAAAATGCGTGGGGATGACGGCAACCAGCTTTTCAGCGTCGGAGACGCTCTCGTTATACTGGTTCAGGTACGGAATGTGCTGGAAGAAGTTCGCGTCGGTTTCGCCGGACGCGGTGGAGGGATTTTCAACCACATAGTCCGTTACGATGCGAATGTCCAGCTCATAGCCCAGCGCGGCCATTTTGTCCTTAATCAGCTCAAGGATTTCGCCATGGGGGCTGGTCGTGGCGATCAGGGAGAGCTTGCTCTTCTTGACGACCGGAACTTCAGTGGGCGCTTCCGTGGGCGCTTCAGTGGGCGCTTCGGTGGGCGCTTCGGTGGGCGCCTCCGTGGGGGCTTCGGTGGGCGCTTCCGTGGGGGCTTCGGTGGGGGCTTCGGTAGGCGCTTCAGTGGGGGCCTCGGTGGGGGCCTGCGTCGGAGCGGCCGTCGGGGCGGGCTTTTCAGCGCCGCAGGCAGCCAGCGTCAGCGCCAGCACAGCAACCAAAAGGATAGCAAGAAGCTTTTTCATGATACCAATATCTCCTTTCAATATTTCAAGGCAATCCGACCGACGTTGACGATCGGGCTGCCGAGTTAACGAATGCGGTGATCCAGCCTGCGGGTCAGGAAGCTGCCCAGCACGGTGATGATCTGCACCAGCACCACCAGAATGATGCTGGCGGCGTACATGACATCATACTTGCGCAGGTTCAGGCCGTAGGTAATAGCTATCGCGCCCAGACCTCCGCCGCCCGCGGCGCTGGCCATGGCGGTATAGGCCAGAATGGTGGTCATGCAAATGGCGAAGCCGTTGACCAGCGACGGCACGGCCTCGGGAATGAGCACCTTGCAGACGATCTGCATCGTGGTTGAGCCCATCGCCTTGGCGGCCTCGATAATGCCGCCGTCCACCTCGTTAAAGCTGCCCTCCACCATGCGCGCCACATAGGGGAAGGCGCTGACGGTGAGCGGGAAAATAATGGCGCGCGTGCCGATGGCCTTGCCCATCACAATGCGCGTAACGGGGAAAAGCATGGCCAGCAGAATCAGAAAGGGAATGGAGCGCAGGAAGTTGATTATTGCGCCCAGCGCAGCGTTGAAGGTGGGCAAGGGGCGAATGCCGTTTTTGCGGGTGACGACCAGCAGAACGCCCAGCGGCAGGCCGATCAGGTAGGAGATGAGGGTGGACGGAACGGCCATATATAGCGTTTCGCCCAGCGCAGTCCACAGCAGCTTCCAATTCACTGGGGATACACCTCCTTCACGGTCAGGCCTTCCTTGGTGAGAAAATCAATGATCTCCTTGCGCGCGGCGTCCTCCTTGGGCATTTCGATGAGCATCTGACCGTAGGATTTACCGCCGATGCGCTTCATGTCGGCAGAGAGGATGTTAACGTCTACGCCGCATTTACGCACCAGCCCGGCAATGATGGGCTGGTTCTCGCGCCCGTCGTCAAAGACGATGCGCAGCGCGGGCGTTTCGGGAATGGCCTCCTCCTGCGCTGAGGGCACGACGCCAAACAGCCGCCGTCCGGCCGCGGATTTGGTATGGACGAACACGTCGTCCACCGTGCCCTCCTCGACAATCTTTCCGCCGTCCAGAATGGCGACGCGGGTGCAGATTTGGCGAATGACGGCCATTTCGTGCGTGATGAGCACGATGGTGATGCCAAGGCGGCGGTTAATATCCTGCAAAAGCGCCAGAATGGATTGCGTGGTCATGGGATCCAGCGCGCTGGTCGCCTCGTCGCACAGGAGCACCTCCGGATTGCTGGCCAATGCGCGGGCGATGGCGACGCGCTGGCGCTGGCCGCCGGAGAGCTGAATGGGGTACGCCTTTGCTTTGCTTTCCAGCTCTACGAGCTCCAGCAGCTCCTTAACCCGTGCGTTGGCCTTGGCCTCGGGCACACCGGCGATTTCCAGCGGATAGCGCACGTTTTTGGCCACGGTTTTCTGCATTTGCAGGTTGAACTGCTGAAAAATCATGCTTACATTCCGGCGCATGGCGATCAACTGCTTATTGTTCATGGCCAGAATGTTTTGCCCGTCGATGAAGATATCCCCCTCCGTAGGGGTGTCCAGCCGGTTCATGCAGCGAATCAGCGTGGATTTGCCCGCGCCCGACATGCCGATGATGCCGTAAATCTGGCCGCGGTCAATGTCCAGATTGATGCCGTCCAGCGCGACAACCTCGCCGCCCGGAATGGGATAGACCTTGCACAGGCCGCGAACCCGAATCAGCGGAGAGGCTTTCGAATTCGCAGGAGGGGCCTTCTGTAGCAAAACCAAAGCATGCGCCTTCCTTTCCGGGGGTCTTGGCAGTAACAAAAAATCCGCCTCGCGCATTTGCGAAGCGGCGCAACAGCGAATGAAGCATGTCAAGCGGCGCAACACAAACCGCACGAGAGGAAGCTCGCGCACATGAACATTCGCATCGCTACGGGATACGCCATGAGGAAGCCTCCTTTCCAATGGCCGCTACGCCTCTTGATGAAGCTATTATACAGACGCACAGAACGTCTGTCAAGCGTTTTTTTGTGCGGCGGCTGCATTGAAAATGTTTTTATGCGCGACTTGCCTCGCGCATGGCTAAGAAGGTGTCGCGAATGCGCGCCGTCAGCTCCATCACCACGTCGTTGTCGCAGCCCTTGGCGCACAGATCGGAAACGTCCATCGGCTCGCCGACATAAACGTCGGTTCGGCGGAACAGGCGCAGCTTGCCGTCGATATACACCGGCAGGAGCGGCGCTCCCGAGCGCAGCGCCAGAAACGCTACGCCCGTTTCCACCGTGCTCATCAAATCGGGCAGGCGGCGCGTTCCCTCGGGGAAAATGCCCAGCACCTGACCGTCCCGCAGCACGCGCGCGCAGGTGCGCATGGCCTGCATATCCGTATGGTGACGGTCGACGGAGATCATGTGCAGCTTGCGCACCAGAAAGGAAAGCAGCCGGTTCTTGGTGATTTCCTTTTTGCCCAAAAAATGAATTTCATATTTTTTGCACGGCCACGCCAGCACGAAGGGATCCAGCAGGCTCTTGTGATTGGACATGACGATGCAGGGAGCCTGCAAATCGCGCAGACGCTCGACATGGTGATACCGCACGGGGAAAAACAGCGTCAGCAGCGGCGCGGCCAGCAGGCGCGCGAAGGAATACAGCCCCGTGCGCTTGACCGGGGCGGGGGAGGATACCGATTGCTCCGTATTCATTGCTTCGCCTCCACAAGACTGATAATGGCCTGCACCGTTTCTTCAAACGTCAGGTCGGAGGAATCGACCAGCACGGCGTCTCCTGCGCGGCGCAGCGGCGTGACGGCACGGGTGGTATCCTGCAGGTCGCGGGCGTTGACCTCGGAAAGAATGTCTTCAAAGGGCGTTTGATCGCCTTTTTCGCGCAGCTGGAGCATGCGCCTTTTCGCGCGCGATTCGGGGGTGGCGGTCAGGAAAACCTTGACCGTCGCGTTCGGCAGCACGACCGTGCCGATATCGCGCCCGTCGACCAGCATGGCCTGCCGCGCGGCGAGCGCCTGCTGCTGGCGAACCATCATGCGCCGCACGGGCGCATAGCGCGATACGGCGGAGGCCGCCGCGCCGACCTCCTGCGTGCGAAGCAGGGGGGATACGTCCGCTCCGTTGAGCAGGGTATGCTGCGCGCCGTCTAAGTATTTCACGTCGATTTGCGCCTCGCCGCCCTCGCACAGCGCGCACACAGCGCCTTCATCGCGCGGGTCGATTCCCCTTTGCAGGGCGCACAGGCCGATAGCGCGGTACATGGCGCCGGTATCCAGATGCAGAATATGAAGCCGTTTGGCAACCTCGTCCGAAATGGTGGATTTTCCGGCTCCCACCGGGCCGTCAATGGCAATGGTCAGCGGCATAGGGTTTCTCCGTTCGTGAATTGCGGCGCGCTCTACTGCGCCCCGTGTATTGTATGCCCAGCGGGGGAATACGTCAAGGGGGAAGCGACGTTGCGCCGCCCGGTTGCGCTCCTTACAGAATATACCGGCGCATATCCATTTGCTTGGCGGTTTTGAGATGTTCGCGCACATAATCGGCGGTGATGCTCAGGTAAACGTCGGGCATCATTTCGCCACCCGCGTTGAAGGACACGTCCTCCAGCAGCTCCTCGAATACGGCGTGCAGCCGGCGCGCGCCGATATCCTCGCCGGTTTCATTGGCGAGCATTGCGATGCGCGCGATTTCGTTCAGCGCATCCTCCTCGAACGTCAGGTGAACCTTGTCCACCTCCAGCAGCGCGGCATACTGCCGCGTGACGGCGTTATCCGTTTTGGTCAGGATGGAAACGAAATCCTCCTGCGTGAGGCTGTGCAGCGTGACATGGACGGGGAAGCGCCCCTGAAGCTCGGGGATCAGGTCGCTCACCTTGGCGACATGGAACGCGCCCGCGCCGATGAAGAGCATGAAATCGGTACGCACGGAGCCGTATTTGGTATTGACGGTCGAGCCCTCGACGATGGGCAGGATATCGCGCTGCACGCCCTCGCGGCTCACATCCGGCCCCGAGCCGGCGCCGCCGCGCCCGGCGATCTTGTCAATCTCGTCTAGAAAGACGATGCCGCTTTGCTCGCAGCGGCGGACGGCCTCCTCCTTCACCGCGTCCTCGTCGATGAGCTTTTGGGATTCTTCACTAATGAGAATATTCCGCGCTTCCTTGACCTTAACATGGCGCAGCTTGGTCTTCTTGGGCATCATGCCGCCCATCATATCGCCGATGTTGATCGAAGCGCCGCCGACCTCCAGCTGAGGCGCGCTTTCCTCGACCTCAATTTCCAGCTCCTTTTCCTCCAGTTCGCCCCGGCGCAGCTGCTCGCGAACCTCCTCGCGCTTGCGGCTGACCTCCACCTGCTCCTCCTGCGACGGTTCAGGCTCGCTCTTGCGGCCAAGCAGGAAATCCAGCGGGCTGCCGCTGGGCTTTTTGGGCGGGTTGAGCAGCAGCGTGACAAGGCGATCCTCCGCCAGCACCTGCGCGCGGGTTTTGACGCGGGCGGCGTGCTCCTCCTTGACCATGCGCACGGCGTTTTCCGTCAGGTCGCGGATGATGGATTCCACGTCGCGCCCGACATAGCCGACCTCGGTGAATTTCGTGGCCTCGACCTTGATAAACGGCGCGTCCACAAGCTTGGCCAACCGGCGGGCAATTTCGGTTTTGCCCACGCCCGTCGGCCCGACCATCAAAATATTTTTGGGGTAGATTTCTTCGCGCATTTCCGCCGGCAGCTGCGCGCGTCGATAGCGGTTGCGCAGCGCGATGGCCACGGCGCGCTTGGCCTCGTCCTGACCGATGATGTAGCGGTCGAGCTCGCGCACAACCTCGCGGGGCGTTAATTCCTTCACTGGGTCACACCTCCTCGACGATGATGTTGTCGTTCGTATATACGCAGATCGACGCCGCTACGTGCAGCGCCTTTTCGGCAATTTCACGGGCGGACAGGTCGGTATTCTGCATGAGCGCGCGCGCTGCGGCCAGCGCGTAGTTTCCGCCCGAGCCGATGGCGGCGATACCGTCGTCCGGGTCGATCACCTCGCCCGTGCCCGAAACAATCAGCATGGTATCCTTATTGGCGACAATCAGCATGGCGTCCAATTGGCGCATGCCCTTATCGCTGCGCCATTCCTGCGCCAGCATCACGGCGGCGCGCTCCAGATTGCCGCCGCACTGGGTCAATTTGTCCTCCATTCGTTCGCAGAGCGAAAACGCGTCCGCGACCGTTCCGGCAAAGCCGGTGACGACGGAATCGTTGAAAATGCGGCGAACCTTGTGCGCCGTGGCCTTAAAGACGGTATGCTCGCCCAGCGTAACCTGACCGTCGCCAGCGACGGCGATCTGGCCGTTTCGGCGTACGCCGCAGATGGTGGTTCCCTTCATGGTCATATGCTTTTCCTCCGTTATTCCAGTGATGGTTTCAGGGCGCGGAGGGTATCCAGCGCCCGCTGCGCGATTTTTTCATAGCGCAATTGCTTATTGCGCACGCGCTCAGGCCAGCCCTCCATAATGCCGTAGGTGATGTTCATGGGCTGGAAACGGCTGTTGGGCGCGGAAATGTAATGCGCCAGCGCGCCCAGCGCCGTCGTGGCCGGAAAATCCGGCACGGGGCGGCCGAGCTGCCGCAGCGCCATGCTCACGCCCGCGACCAGCCCGCTGGCCGCAGATTCGACATATCCCTCCACGCCCGTCATCTGCCCGGCGAAGAAGAGCCCGGGACGCGCGAGCATCTCATAATGCGCGTCCAGCAGGCCGGGGCTGTTGAGGAACGTGTTGCGGTGCATCACGCCGTAGCGCGCGAAATCGGCGTTTTCCAGCCCGGGGATCATGCCGAACACGCGGCGCTGCTCGGGAAATTTCAGCCGTGTCTGAAAGCCGACCAGATTGTACAGCGTGCCCGCCGCATCGTCCTGCCGCAGCTGCACCACGGCGTAGGGGTCGCGCCCCGTGCGCGGGTCAGGCAGGCCGACGGGCTTGAGCGGCCCGAAGGCCAACACCATCGGCCCACGCTTGGCCATGGATTCCACCGGCATGCAGCCCTCGAACACCTTTGTTTCCTCAAAGCCGTGCACGGGCGCGGTTTCGGCGGCAATCAGCGCGGCGACAAACGCGTCGTATTCCTCGCGGGTCATGGGGCAGTTGAGGTAATCGTCGCCGCGGCCGTAGCGCGACGCGCGGTAGACCTTTTCCATGTTCAGCGATTCGGCGGTTACGATGGGCGCGGCCGCGTCGTAAAAGTTCAGCGTGGAAACCTCGGGCGTCTGCGCGATCGCCTGCGCCAGCGCGTCGGATGTGAGCGGCCCGGTGGCGATGACGGCGGGCGCGGCGGGAATTTCCGTGACCTCGGCGGCGGAGCATTCCACCAGCGGATGGTTTTTCAGCGTGTCGGTGATAAAGCCGGAGAAGGCGTCGCGATCCACCGCCAGCGCGCCGCCGGCGGGCACGCGCGCGCGATCCGCCGCCTGAAGAATCAGCGAATCCAGCAGCCGCATTTCCTCCTTGAGCAGGCCGACGGCGTTTTGCATGCGGTCGGATCGCAGAGAATTGGAGCAGACCAGCTCGGCGAACAGCGGCGAATGATGCGCCGGGCTCATGGAAAGGGGCTTTTGCTCGATCAGGCGAACGGGCACGCCGCGGCGCGCCAGCTGCCACGCCGCTTCGCATCCTGCCAGACCGGCGCCGATTACGGTTACGCGTTCCATTTTACGGCTGCTCCTCGCCTTCTCCGTTCGCGGGCGTGATCTCCACGCGGTGACGGCATTTTTCGTTGCTGCACAGATGCCATGTTTCGCCCTTTCGGGAGCGCTTGAGCGTCATGTAACTGCCGCACTTTTCACATTTTTCGTCTACCGGCATTTCCCAGGACACAAAGTCGCATTCCGGGTAATGCTCGCAGCCGTAGAATTTGCGGTTTTTCCGGCTGGTTTTTTCCAGCAGCCGGCCGCCGCACTGCGGGCATTTGGCGTCGATATAGTTCAGCACGGGCTTGGTGTTGCGGCATTCGGGGAAATTGGGGCAGGCAAGGAATTTGCCGTAGCGTCCCACGCGGTACACCATCTGCGCGCCGCATTTGTCGCAAACGACGTCGCTGGGCTCGTCCTTGATTTCCACCTTTTCGATGGCGCTTTCTGCAGCGGTCAGCATGTTTTCAAAGGGCGGGTAGAATTTGCGCAGCACCTCGTGCCAATCCATCTGCCCTTCCTCGACCTCGTCCAGCTCGTCCTCCAGCCCGGCGGTGAATTCCGTGTCCACGATAGGGCCGAAGTACTGCGTCATCATGCTGTTAATCATGCGCCCGAGCTCCGTGGGGAAGAGACGCTTGTTTTCGCGCGTCACATAGCCGCGCGCGATGATGGTGGTGATGGTCGGCGCGTAGGTGGAGGGACGGCCGATGCCCTTTTCCTCCAGCATGCGCACAAGGCTGGCCTCGGTAAAGCGGGCGGGCGGCTGGGTGAAATGCTGATCGCAGGCGACCGATTCGATGATGACGGGCGCGCCCTCCTCAAAATGCGGCAGCGTCGATTCGGTGATTGCCTTTTCGTCGTCTGTGCTTTCTTCGTATACGCCGGTAAAACCAGCGAAGCGCTTATGCTCGCCGTAAAAGTGCATGCCCACGCCGTCGCCCGCGACGTCCATGCTCAGCGTATCATAAAGCGCGGGCTTCATCTGGCTGGCCAGAAAGCGTGAATAAATCAGACGGTAGAGCTGGAACTGCTCCTTGGTCAGGGACGCCTTGATGCTCTCGGGGGTACGGGTAATATCGGTGGGGCGAATGGCCTCGTGCGCATCCTGCGCGTTGCGGCGCCCCTTGAATTCGTTGGGCGTTTCGGGCAGATAATCTGCGCCGAAGCGCTCGGGAATATAGGCGCGAACGGCATCCAGCGCTTCCTGCGATACGCGAACGCTGTCGGTGCGGATATAGGTTACGATACCCTGCGTTCCTTCGCCCTCCAGATCGACGCCCTCATAGAGCTGCTGAACGACCTGCATGGTTTTCTGGGTGGTGAAGTTCAGCTTGCGTCCCGCCTCCTGCTGGAGGGAGGAGGTGGTAAAGGGCGGGGCGGGCAGCTTACGCTTTTCACCGGTTCGAATGGCGTAAACGGCGAAATTGGCGTTTTCCACGCGCTTACGCGCCGCGGCGGCCTCGTCGGCATTCTGCAGCTCGGCCTTTTTGCCGTCCAGCGTGGACAAGCGCAGCGCGAAGGTGGTTTTGCGGCCGCGGGCGCTGGGAAGCAGCGCGTTGGCGGTAATATCCCAGTATTCTTCGGGGATGAAAGCCTCGATATCCTGCTCACGGTCGACCACCATGCGCGTGGCGACGGACTGTACGCGTCCGGCGGAAAGCCCTTTTTTCACCTTTGCCCACAGCAGCGGGCTGATTTTGTAGCCGATCAGCCGGTCCAGCGCGCGGCGCGCCTGCTGCGCGTCCACCTTGTCCATGTCGATGGTGCGCGGGTTTTGCAGCGCGTTGGCGACGGCACGCTGCGTGATCTCATGAAACTCAATACGGCAGGGCGAGGCTACGTCCATGCCAAGCGTCTGCGCCAGATGCCAAGAGATGGCCTCTCCCTCGCGGTCAGGGTCGGTTGCGAGGTAAATTTTCCCGGCGTTCTTGGCTTCCTTACGAATCTTGGCCAATATTTTGCCGCGACCGTGAATGGTGATATACTTGATGGCGAAATCGTTGTCCACGTCCACGCCCAGCTGCGATTTGGGCATGTCGCGCACATGCCCCTGCGAGGCCTCGACCTTGTAGCCGCGCCCTAAGAATTTGGCGATCGTGCGCGCTTTCGCGGGCGATTCTACGATAATCAGCTTGCTTGGTGTTGCCACGGTTTGTTCCTCCGTTTTATAGAATTCGGTTTTGACGCTTTCATCCTGCAGCCTTATGCCTTCATCCGGGCGTAGGCGCGCCCGGCTCTTCGTTCGACCTGCCCGCTCAGCTCCAGCAGCGTCAGCCGCGTGCCGATCTCGCCCGCGTCCAGCCCCGTTTCGGCGATGAGCTCCTCGAGCGTTTTTTCCTCCAGAGCCAGCGCGGCAAGGATCGGATCGTCCTCCTCCTCGGGCGCTTCGGAAAGCAGGGAACACTGGCGCGGCGGGGGGACAACCCAGCGCATGGCGTTCAGGATGTCCTCCGCGCAGGTGCACAGCCCCGCGCCCTCGTGCAGCAGCTTGAGCGGCAGCTCGCTGCCCGGCGCGTCCACATTGCCCGGCAGGGCGAAGATTTCGCGCCCCTGACTGAGCGCATGGTTGATGGTAGCGTGCGTGCCGCTCTTTTCCATGGCCTCAATCAGCAATACGCCGCCCGACAGCCCGGAAATGATGCGGTTGCGCACGGGAAAATGATAGGGAAGCGGCGGCGCGTCGGGCGGGAATTCGCTGATGACCGCGCCGCCCTGCGCGACCATGCGCGCGGCCAGATCTCTGTTTTCAACGGGATAAAAATGCGCATGGCCGCTGCCCAGCACGCCGATTGTCGCGCCGCCTGCCGCCAGCGCGCCCTGATGCGCCGCAGCGTCGATTCCCTTGGCCAGCCCGCTGACAACCACGACGCCCTGCCGGGCCAGATCGCCGGCAATTTTTCTGGCCTGCGACGAGCCGTAGCGCGTGCTGCGCCGCGAGCCGACGATGGCGACGGCGGGCGTATCGCCCGGCGGCAGCCGCCCCTGAACGAACAGCACGGCGGGCGGATCCGGAATTTGCCGAAGCGGGTCGGGGTATTCCGCGTCCTCGGGAAACACGGCGCGCACACCGCAAGCCTCCATTTGGCGCAGCACGTGACACAGCCGGTTGGCGCGCAGGTCGGCCAGCAGCGAGAAGGCTTCCGCGCCCAGCGTTTGGTAATACGCCGGCGTGAAGGTATTCCACAGCGCCTGCGCGCCGCCGAGCCTGCGGACGATTTCGTCCAGCCTGTTCCATGCGCCGATGGGCGCGCAGCGAAGCCATATTCGCGAAAGCCGGGATAGATCGTAGCTCATGCGCCCTGCCCCCAATACTTGCTGTCCAGCGCGCGGTATTGAATCGCCTCGGCGATATGACGCGGCGTAATGCGCGCTTCCCCGCCCAGATCGGCGATGGTGCGGGCGACCTTGATAATGCGCGTATAGCCGCGCATGCTCATGCCCATCTTTTCCACCGCGCGGGTGAGCAGCGCCTGCGAGGCGGCGTCCAGCGGGCAAAGGTCCCGAAGCGCTGCGCCGTCCATCTGCGCGTTACAGTGCAGGCCAAAGGGTGAAAGGCGCTTTTGCGCAAGCGCACGCGCGGCCTGAACGCGCGCGCGAACCGGCGCCGAGGCTTCCGCCGGGGCGCTTTCGTTGATTTCGCTTACGGGTACCGCGTCTACCTCGATTTGCATATCCATACGGTCCAGCAGCGGCCCGGAAATGCGGCTCAGGTATTTGCGAATGGCGCTTTCACCGCAGTGGCAGGCGCGCGTGCGGCTGCCGTAGTAGCCGCAGGGGCATGGGTTCATCCCGGCGACCAGCATGCAGCGGGAAAGATAGGTCGCCCGGGCGCGAACGCGCGAGACGGTCGTAAAGCCGTCCTCGAGCGGCTGGCGCAGCGCTTCCAGCACATTGGGGGCATATTCGGGAAGCTCATCGAGAAACAACACGCCGTTATGCGCAAGCGATATTTCGCCCGGCTTTGCGTCCATGCCGCCGCCCACCAGCGCGGGAGCGGATACGGCGTGATGCGGCGTGCGGAAGGGGCGCTGCGTCATCAGCCCGTCGCCCGGGCGAATCAGCCCCGCAACGGAATGAATGCGCGTGGTTTCGCAGGCCTCCTCATACGTCATGACGGGCAGGATGCCGGGCAGACAGCGCGCCAGCATGGTTTTACCGCTGCCGGGCACGCCGATCATGATGAGGTTATGTCCGCCCGCCGCGGCGATTTCCAGCGCCCGCCGCGCGCCCTGCTGCCCCTTGACAAGGGCGAGGTCGAGCGCCGGCGCGCTGTGCGTCAGCGTATCGGCATAGGGCGTTTGCGCCTGCGCGGGAATGGGCATTTTGCCGCTGAGGTGGTTGATGACCTCGGCAAGATGGCGGGCGGGGTAGATGCGCGTGCCCGAAAGGGAACGCACCTCGTTGGCGTTGTCCAAGGGGAGAACAACCTGATCGACGCCCTGCTGCGCGGCGGAAATGACCATTGACAGCGCGCCGCGCACGGGAAGAAGCGTTCCATCCAGCGATAATTCGCCGATCAGGAGCATTTTCTCCGCCGCTTCGACGACGATCTGACGACTGGCTGCGAGGATGGAAACCGCGATGGGCAGATCGAACGCCGCGCCCTCCTTGCGCAGGTCGGCAGGGGAGAGGTTGATGGTGATTTTGCCGCCCGGCAGCGCGTAGCCTGAATTGCGCAGCGCGCTGCTGACCCTGTCGCGGCTTTCGCGCACGGCGGCGTCGGGCAGACCGACGATATTGAACGAGCCCATGCCGCCCGACACGTCGGTTTCAACCTGAATCAGGCGGCCGTCCACGCCCTGAAGGCCCACGCCAAGCGTTCTGGCCAGCATGAAAACCCCTCCCTTCTCAGAAGCTTAATACCACAGCCAGTTTTTGAACCATTTCATCGCGTCCAGCCATCCCTGAGGAACCGTGACGCCGCTGGCATAGGGGAAGAACGCGACAAACAGCACCAGCGCGGCGGCAAGCAACGCAATCAGCGCGATGCGCGCGGCCTTTTCACAGCGCTCGGCCATGCTATCCAGACACAGCATCGTGCACAGGATAATGGTAGGCACGCTGGGGAAGTAATGGTAGATATAGGTGCCGCGCGGCACGAGCATCCATGGCAGGAACTGCGCGATGAACCAGATCAGCAGCAGCGCGGGACGGGGCTCGTCCGTCGGCGCATACAGGCGCAGGCCGTCGCGGCCGACATGCCGCTTGGCCCACAGGACGGCGACCGCCGCAAGCGCTGCCAGCCCCACCCACCATACGGCGGGGTTGCCCATCGCCATGATGGTGGATTGCATGCCGGCCGGCTCATAGCTGGAGGAGGCGTACCACATGGGCTTGAGATTGAGCGGCCACTGATACCACGGCGAATAGAAGAAATGATCCATGCCCAGTCCGGGCTGCGCGTGATAGCCCAGCATGCCGCCCACTTGGCCGGTGGTGAAATACGTACCCACCGCCGCCTCGATAACCTTTTGCACCGTCACGCCGCCGCTGTAGGCGAAGTAGGGAACATAGGAAAGGTAATAAATCGCCAGCGGCACGGCCACAAAGAAGATCAGGCAGGAGGCGGCCGTGAGCAGCAGCGACCGTGCGCCCTGCTCCGCGACGGCCGTACAGGCGCTGCGTTCCTCCTCCGAAATCGCCTTGTCGCTGCGCTTTTCCGCAAGAATTGCCTTAGCGGCGCAAACCTCGCGGGCGCGCCGGTAAATACCCCAGAAGAAGATGATTGCCAGACCGACTCCGGCGTAGCAGCCCGTCCATTTGCTGGCGACGGCCAGCCCCATAAACAGTCCGGACAGCGCCAGCGGCGGCAGCGAGCGGATAAACGGCCGCGCGAAATAATCGGCCATGAACCAGCGCAGCATGAAATAGAGCGACCAGATGATGAACAACACCACAAAGCTGTCGATGGTGGCGATGCGCGTTTGGGTAAAGTGCATCAGATCCAGCGCCAGCAGCGTCATTGCGCCCAAGCCGCCCCACTTTTGCTTAAAGAGCAGCTTGCCCAGCAGATACATGCAGGGCAGCATCAGCACGCCTGCCAGCGTGCCGGCGAAGCGCCAGCCAAAGGGGGTCATGCCGAAGACGGCGATGGCGAAGCTCATGAACACCTTGCCCAGCGGCGGATGCGTGGTTTCATAGGGGCGCAGGCTGTGCAGATGCTCATACGCCGTGCGCGCGTGGTAGATTTCGTCAAAGTAGGTGGAATTATACCAGCCCGGCTCGCCCTCGAGCGTATCCTGCTCGTCAATCAGCGCGGCGCAGGCAATGTTTCCCGTGCTGCTTTGAACATCGGCGACGGGCAGTGTTTCGCCTGTCTGCGCGTCGCGGAAAAGCGTTTCAAAGAGCGTCAGCCCCGTGCTGCCGGCGGTAATACGGACGTATCGCCCGCTGAGCTCCGCCGGGGTATCCCCCGCGGAATACATGGGAAGATATTTCCACTTAAAGCAGTCGCCCTGCTTGGCCGCGGCGGAGAAGATGCCGTTCCAGCTTTCGCCGTCCGGGCTGATTTCGACGGTAAAGGTAACGTCGTACCAATGGATGCCGCAGTAATAAAGCATGCGAAAATCGCGCGCTTCGCCCAGATCGATGGTAACCTGCTCCTCGGGCGAATCGGATGTCCATGCGTTTTGCGGGGCCTTGAGGGAGCCAAGATTGGTAAAGGCCAGCGCGGCGTAGAGCGCCGTAGTGAGCAGCATGATGAGCCAGTCGCGCTTTGTCATTTTCCGCAGCGGCTCTCGGCTGGGCAGCGGATGCGCGGGCTTCGTCTCCGCGCCGCCCGCGGCCGTTTGAGGCGTAGAGGCGGCGAAGATACGCGCCTTCGTCTCCGCGCGGCACAGCACGGCGCTCAGGTATACGGCGCACGCGCAAAGCAGGCAGTTGCCCGCCGCAGCGATGTATTCCAGCGCCGCCATATCGCTCACGATTGCACAGGCCGGGGCGCTCAGGTGCGCCGCTGCGCCGCCGATGCGGATGTTGCGGTCCAGCGCGCAGCCGACGTTGAACAGCCCTGTGATCGTTACGCCCAGCGCGAGCAGCAGGATGCGCCGATCCCTTTGCAGGATGTAGGCGTAAAGCAGCAGCGCCACGGCGGGGAAAAGATAGCGCTCATGCATCATGCCGCCGGTGGCGTAGAGCATGCAAAGCAGCGCCGCGCCCAGCAGCGGAAGCTGGCGGATATCGTGCCGCAGCGCGTAGAGCGCCAGACAAAGCAGCACCGAAAACGCGATCATACAGCTGCTCAGCGCGCTGAGCGTCAGCGCGCCGCACACGCGCAGCAGGAGCAGCGCCGCGCCCAGCGCAAGGCAAAGCGCCAGCGTGATCCGGCCCTGCCAAAGCGTTTCGCGCGACGGCGCCGCGGCGCTTCGGCCAAGCAACCGGCAGGCGGCGTAGCGCAGATAGCGCGCCCCGGCGAGGCAGACAGGCAGCGCGATAAGCAGCCATGCCGTCAGGGCGAGCCATCCGTCCGCGCTGTCGCCTATTTTGACCCAGTTCTTCCCAAAGAGGAAATACAGGTTGCAGGCGTTGACGGTGGCGTAGTCGTATTGCCCCATCGTGCCGCGATAGAGCGTGAGCAGCCAGTTCCACGGCTGCCCCTTGCTGAAGGGCAGGGCGATGGCCAGCCCGGCGAAAACGGCGAACAAAAGCCCCAGCAGCGCGTCGCGCAGGCTCTTTCGATCATGATGGGCAATCAAATGCATGATCAGCGCGGCGAGCCCCAGCGGGCCGAACATAAGCGATTGCGGCTTGACCAGCACCGCCGCGACATACAGCGGCAGCGCGGCCTTCCACTGTCCGCGCAGCGCGAAGAAGAGCACCAGAAAGATCAGCAGCGTCATCACGCCGTCCGTCTGTCCCCATGCGGCGCCCGCAGCCAGCGTCAGCGGGTTGAAGGCGTAGCACAGGCAAAGGGTCAGCGCCTGACGGCTCGAAAGGGAGCGGCGCTTCGCTTCCGAATACAGCATGAGGCACAGCGCCATATCCGCAAGGATTGCGGGCGATTTGACAAGCGTCTGGCTGATGCCGCCCATGGCTTTGCCCAGCGCGCCGATCGGCAGGAGCACCCAAAGATATCCCGGCGGATAATCGCAGAAGGAGGCGGCGGAATAGAAGTCAAGCGGCCCGCTCTTCGCCATGGTGCCCGCCCAGCTTTGGAAGCAGCCGATATCCACGTCATAGCCCGGAACCGCTCCGGCCACGTACAGCCGCAGCGCCAGCCCGGCGGCAAGCATGACCGCCAGCGTCAGCGTTTCGCGCCAGCCGCCCTTTTCAAAGGGCGAAAGCGTATCCCTCGCTATGCGGCGGCACAGCAGGGCGCACGCCAGCGCGTACAGCGCCGCGGCGAGAATCAGCTTGCGCGCGCCGGTCGCGACGGAGGCGGAAGGAGCCGGCTCAATTTGCGTCTGCGTATACCAGTGCGTTTCGTAAAAGCCGGCGGGCACGCTGTCCACGCGGCAAAGCGAAATATCGTCGAACCACGCTTCGCCCGTCGCTTCGCCGCTGTAGCCGCCCAGACGCGCGTAAACCGTTACGCTGCGCTGCTTTTCGCCCGTTCGGCCGTAGAGGCGAACCTCCTTCCACGCGCCGTCGGTGTCATACACGCTTTCGGAAAATACATAAACGCCCTCGATGGAGAGATTGGCGCCCAGCCCGCCCTCCGCGCTGGCGCGAATATAGCCGCTCAGGCAATAGAGCGTATTGGGGGATACGGACACGCGCTGCGCAAAGCGCGCGTCGTTCGGCGACGTATTGACAATGTGCAGCGCGCTGCCGCTGCGGCCGTCGGCGACGTCAAAGCTGCTGTAGCCCTGATAAATATAGGCGTCGGTATACCAATCCTGCGGCATACCCTCGACGTTCAGACTTTCCGCGCCGCCGTTGGCAATCAGATCGTCATACGTTCCCTCGCCGTCGCGCGTGCGCAGGGCGAAGGACGCGACGCACAGCGCCGCGACGGCCAATATGGCGATCGCAAGAATCCAATAACGTTTTTTGCTCATGACGCCTCCATCAAAATGCGTTTTTGATATGCCGAAGCCCCGCCGCGCTGATTTCGATCACATCAAAACGAACGTTTTCCGCGGGATGCGACAGCAAATAATGCTGCGCCGCGGCGCGAAGTCGCCGGCGCTTTTCTGCGCCGACGGCGTTTAGCCCCACGCCCATTGTGCCCCGGGGACGCGCTTTTACTTCGACGAACACTATGGCCTGCTGATCTCGGGCGATCAAATCAATTTCGCCGTGCGGCGCGCGATAACGCTGGGCCAGCACGGCCATGCCCTGCCGACGCAGGTACGCCCTTGCGCGCCATTCGCCCAGCAGCCCCTCCGAAAACGCCGTCATATGAAATGCCCGATAAAGCTGCGCCGATGCGCCGGGCAGGGGCCGAGCGCGCGCAGCGCGGCGATATGCTCCGGCGTGCCGTAGCCCTTGTGCCGCGCAAAGCCGTAGCCGGGATATTCCGCGTCCAGCGCGAGCATTTGCCGGTCGCGCGTCACCTTGGCCACAATGCTGGCCGCGGCGATGGCGTAGCACAGCGCGTCGCCGTGGACGACGCCCCTTTCCTCGCCGGGCAGTCCCAGCCCCTCTAGCGCGTCGATCAGAAAAAGCGCGGCGGGCGCGCCCTGCGCGGCGCGGCGCATGGCGTTCTTGGTGGCGTTGAGGATGTTGATCTCGTCAATCTCCGCCGCCGTCGCCTGCCCGACGCCCACAAACAGCGCCGTTTGCATGATTTCGTCAAAGACCTTTTCGCGCCGCGCGGGCGAGAGCCTTTTGCTGTCGTCCACCCACGGCAGCAGCGGCATGGGCGGCATAACGACGCACGCGGCCACCACATTGCCGGCCAGCGGCCCGCGCCCGGCCTCGTCCATGCCGGCGAACGCAACGCCCCTTTCCCATAGCGGCGCGTCCGTCTGCGTCAAAATGCGCAGCCTTTCCTCACGCTTCGCCGTCATCTGTCTGCTCCTTTTGCGGCGCTTCAAGGGTGATGCGCCCCAGCTTGCCGCCGCGGAATTCGTCCAGCACCACCTTACAGGCGCGCTCGGTATCATAGACGCCGCCCTTCATCAGGAAGCCGCGGCCGCGGCAAACCTCGTCCAGCAGCGCAGGGCCGCGCAGGGAAAGATCGCGCAGCTTGAAGCGCTCCTGCACCTGCGCCGGGGCCGCGGCGATCATATCCTCCAGCAGCTGAATCGCCAGCTGCGCCGTGTCCAGCACCTCGTCCCGGATGGCGGCGATATACGCCAGCCGCCGCGCGGCCAGCGGGTCGTCCAGCCGCGGCCAAAGCAGCCCCGGCGTGTCCATCAATTCCAGATAAGGCGATACCTTCACCCATTGATTGGCGCGCGTTACGCCCGGCATGTCGCCCACCTTGGCCACCGCGCCGCCGTGCAGGCGGTTAATCAGCGTGGATTTGCCGACGTTCGGCACGCCAATGACCATCGCCCGCACCGTTTTGCGAATGCCGCGCTGCGCCGCGCGCTCCACCGCTTCCCTGGCCGCGCGGTCGATCATGGAAAGCGCCTGCTTCGCCTGACGATTCATATCCAGCGCGGCGCACGCGTCGCCCTGCGCGCGAAAAAGGGAAAGCCACCGCTCGGTTAGCTTCGGGTCGGCCAGATCGCTTTTTCCAAGCAGCAAAATGCGCTGCTTGCGCGCCGTCAGGCGGCGCAGATCGGGGTTGCGGCTGGATCGCGGCAGCCGCGCGTCGCATAATTCGACGACCACGTCCACCCGGGAAAGCTGTTCCGCCAGCGTGCGCTTAGCGCGCGCCATGTGGCCGGGATACCAGTTGATGTCCATGCAGACAATACCTTTCCAGAAAATGTAATCAAAGGAAGGAACTACGTTCTTCTTAAGTAATATCACTTTTGACGGAAAAATGCAACCCCCTAATCTGCCTGTTTACAAACGCTTCACATCATTCGCGCGGACGGATAGCGCGCCGCAGGGCTGCATATAATAGGACAAGCATTGAAGGATAAAGGAGAGATGATATGGCACTCAAGGCGATTATCATGGCGGGCGGAGAGGGCGTTCGCCTGCAGCCGTTGACGGTCGAAATGCCAAAGCCCCTGGCGCCGCTTGCCGGGGAGCCGGTAATGGGGTACGCGCTGAAGCTGCTGGCGCGGCACGGCGTGAGCGACGTAGGCGCGACGCTGTGGTATCAGCCCAAGCGTATCCGCGCGGCCTTTGGCAGGGGGGAGGGCTACGGCGTGCGCCTGCGCTATTATGAGGAAACGACGCCGCTGGGCACGGCGGGCAGCGTGCGCATGGCCAAGGAGCAGCTGCGGGATACCTTTCTTGTGCTTTCCGGCGACGGGCTGACGGACTGTGATTTGACGGCGGCCGTGCGCTTTCACCGTGAAAAGGGCGCGCTGGCTACGCTGGTGCTCAAGTGCGTGCATGTGCCGCTGCCCTACGGCGTGGTGCTCAGGGACGCGGAGGGGCGCATCACCCGCTTTATCGAGAAGCCGACGTGGAGCCGCGTTTTCAGCGATCTGGTGAACACCGGCATTTATATTCTGGAGCCCGAAATTTTTGATTTTATTCCTGATTCCGGCGCGCCAGATTTCGGACGCGATCTTTTTCCCGCGCTTTTGCGGGCGGGAAAGGCGCTTTACGGCTACGAAACGGATGGATATTGGTGCGACGTAGGGGATTTGCGCGCTTATCTGGCCGCGCAGCAGGATCTGCTGGCGGGACGCGTGGATTTTGCAATCTCACGCGGCGCGCATGCCGAAGCGCAGGTGGACGCGCGCGCGTCGGTCAGCGGCTTTTCGTGGATTGGCCGGGGCGCGGTGATCGGCCCGGGCGCTGTGGTGGAAAACAGCGTGATCGGCGAAAACTGCGTGGTGGGCCCGGGCGCTGTGGTGGAAAACGCCTGCCTGTGGAGCCGCGCAGCCGTGATGGCGAAGGCGCGGGCGCAGGGGTGCGTGCTGTGCGCAGGCGCGGTGGCGAAGCCGCAGGCGATTGTGGCGACGGGGTGCGCGCTGGGCAACGGCGCGGTGGCGGGCACGGGCGCGCGGCTGCTGCCGGGCGTGAGGGTATGGCCGCATCTGAAAATCGCGCCCGGCGCGACACTGAACCATACGCTGACCGACGGGGATTATACCGCGCCCGTCTGGACGGATCGCGGCGCGGCATGGGAAGCGCCCGAGGACGTCTGCGCGCTGTGCGGCGCCTTCGCCCGGCAGCTGAAAAACCGGCAGGCGCTGGTGGCCGGTCAGGGAAACGCGGCGCTGGAGGCGCTTGTCGACGGTGCGCTGGCGGCCGCCGGGGTACGGGTTTTGCACGCGGGCGATATGCCGCTGCCCGTGCTGCAGTATCTTACGGGCGCGCTGCGCTGCGGCGGCGCGGTATATGCCGGGGAGCAGCTCACGTTTCTGGATGAAACGGGCGGGCAGCTTTCCGCCCAAAAAGCGGGCGCAATGGACGCATGCGTTCTGCGGCGCGATATGCCGCCCGCTTTCCTGACGCCGGGACGCATCATTCGCTTTGACGGCGGCGAGGAAATCTATTTGGCGGCGGTAACGGCACAGGCGTCGCCTCGGCCGCTGTGGTCGCCGGTGGCGGTGCTGTGCGATCACCCTGCGGTTCAGCGGCTGATGCGCGAAGGGCTGCGGCGGATTCAGGCCAAGGAGACGCGCTTTGACGCGGCGGGCGCAAGGCAGCTGCGCGAGCAGGAAACGGGCATATGCATCGATGCGGCGGGCGAGCGGGCAGGCGCGTTTTGCGGCGGCTGTACGCCTGCGCGCGAACAGATTACGCTGCTGCTGTTGTCGGTTTGCTTCAAGCGCCAAGGGCTTTTATTTGATCTTCCCGGCGTGCCCCGCGCTGCGGCGCGTATTGCGCCCCTGCGTCAGGCGGATGAAAGCGCGGCCTGCCTTGCGCAGCAGGCGCTTATGCGCGACGGAGTCATGCAGGCGCTGTGGCTTTGCGACGCGCTTAAGACCGGCAGGCTGAGCGACCTGATCGCGGCGCTGCCGGAAACGCATATTGTCGAGCGCGATTTTGCCTGCGCGCCGCGGGATAAGGGCAGAATTCTGCATACGCTGTGCGACAGCGTGTCTCTGCCGCATACGCTGGGCGACGGAATGCGCGTGGAGCATTCAAAGGGCGTTGCGACGATTGTGCCCGACGCGCACAGGAATATGGTGCGCGTCAGCGGCGAGGCCGTCAACGCGGAGTTTGCGCAGGAGCTGTGCGACTTTTATCTGGATCGAATGCGTCGGATCGTCGGGAACGACGAGCCGATGAAAAACAATGCGCAGTGGGGTTGACAAGCGCCGCCGCACGACCTATAATAAACACAGTGAAATGATCCTGAGGTGTGCGTCAGCTTTCCGTTTTTACCCACATTTCACAAAACGGAGCTCGCGTCGGACGGACGATGTCATGCCCCCGTGCTTTTGGGCATGCTAGGGGACGGCAGAAAACGGCTGCAGAGCACCGGCCTGCTTAACATAGCGGGTGAAAAAATGGAGGGCAACGGCACTTTGGGGCATTTTCGTTCGCCGTAAGGCGGTGAAGGCGGCTCGCTGAAAGCGGGCGGCTTTTTCTTTGCGGTACAGACGGCGCTTGCTCGAAGGCAGGCCGATTTTTCTATGGCGGAAAACAATCAACGGCAAACAATTGAAAACCTTTCATTCTGCGCAAATTCAGCTCACTTTGGAAAATTGATCTCAGAAAAGAGCCGGAACGAGACCTTCACGTACCCAAATGGCGAGGAACATAAGCACTTCCTGCCTTTTTCGGTTTATGGATGTCCTCAACAATGAGAAAAATTGCTTTTCCATTGCGCCGCACCGCCCCTTGCGACGACGTGCGCGGGTTACCGCCGCCGGGGCGTTGCCTGTATACGGTTAGCATCGTCGCTTGAAACATCATTTTCCGTCCTGCAGGGCTTCCGCTGCGCGGCCTATCCGTCCTCAAGCCGGCATGGCGCTTTATTGCCGCTTCGGCCCCGCACGGGGCGAACGGCTGCAGGAGGCGGCGAAGGGCGACGCCTGATTTCGGTTCCGCAGGGGAAATTTGCAAAAAATGCTTGACGGAAGCATTCGCGTGTGTTATAGTAAATGCCGTTGACGAGCGAGCCTTGTCGCGATGGAGAAGTCGCCTAGCTTGGTCGAGGGCGCACGACTGGAAATCGTGTAACGGGTAAAACCGTTCGAGAGTTCGAATCTCTCCTTCTCCGCCAACTAAGTCCTCATGTTTTGATACAAAGCATGAGGACTTCTTTTTGCATTTTTTATAGACTGATAAAACGCTTAAATTCAGACCATATTCACAAAATACGGACTGTAGACGCAAGAAACGGACTGCTCGGCGGCATTTTATCAGATGAGTGTTTCCGCTCTCCGCCCCTTTTTAGTCTACTCATGACTGCTTTTCGGGGTCGAAATCAGAGATTTATCATGGAATGCACCCTGCGTTGGACGGTAGCAGGGTATCGTCCACAATGTGAGGTTCCGTCCAAAGTATCGCGAAATAGTGTTTTCGGTATTGTACGAATCAAACCGATTATTGGCGCCTTTCCCGATATTCGCTGGGCGTGCTGCCGACATAGGCTTTGAATACCCTCGAAAAATGGCTGGCGGAGGAAAAGCCGAGGTACGAACCAATAGCGGTCAGCGACTTATCCGAATAGCGGAGGAGGCGTTTTGCTTCCTCCGTTTTTTCTTTCAGAATGAAGTCGGTCAGACTCTCGCCCGTCTCTTCCTTGAATTTCCGGGAGAGATAGGAGCGGTTCAGGAACAATTTCTCCGCCATTTTCTCGACTGTGATCGGCTCCGACAGGTGGCGCTGAATGTAGTTTGCCACATCCACGGTGAGCTTCGTGGGGTGCTTGCCCAGATGCAGCCGCTCCACCCGTTCCGTGTAGTCCAAGATCATCCGATATTGCAGGTTCATGATCTCCGCCGGTGAGGGCAGCAGTTCGCACTGCTGGATATAGGAGTCGCTGTGTGAAAAGGCGTCGTCCACGTCCATGCCGCCCCGAATGGCGGCGCGGGAAACCAGCGTCACGGTCACGATAAAGGTGTTTTTCCTCTGCCGGAGCTGCTCCTTTGCCAACACGCCGCCCCGAATGGCAGGTGCGCGGCTGACCCATTCCTTTAACGCCGCTGTATCGCCCTTGCGAACCATGCGCAGCAGCGCCTGCTCCTGAGAGAGCGTATTGTGCAGGCTCTGGGCCTCATCCACTTTTATTGACAGCTTCCGCGCCGCCTGCTTCCTGCCTTGATCTGCAAGCAGCTTTTCCTGATCCGCATCGTAGATGGCGATGTCCTTCAAGGACAGCGTTTCCCCATTCATAACATGGTTCATCGTACACAGCATTTGCAGAATGCTTTCAAAGGGCATTCGCACGATGCTTTTCATGCCTGTGATAAAGTCCTCTGTATCGTCTGCGGTCACATCTGCCCGGAAAGCCAGCTCCCGTAGCTCCTGATCCGTTTCCGTGATCTGACGGGTGGGGCCAATTACGATTTTCGTCTGGCCGGAATTGACGATCCCGTAGTAATGGAAATGCGGCGTTGTAACATACCCCACATGGGCATTTACCGCAAAAATCCGATCCCGGTAAATGGTCATAGGATCACGGGGCAGGTAAGCCTGCGAATAATAAAATGTCAGGTTTTCTCCCTCGAAGATCCGGACGGGAACGCCGGAGAGATTTCCGATGGTTGTGCAAAGATAGGGCAAATCGATCTGCATCCAGTTTTCAGCTCCTTTTGGTCACAATTATACCGCAAAGGTAACGAAAGTGCAAGCGAAAAGAGATGCGCCCGTGCTATACTTACAAATAGGAATGCTGGAGCAGCAGACGATTCGTTGAATTGTATCCGGCAAAATTGGGAGGAAGCACACATGAAAAAGGGAACGCTCTTCGACCGCAAAGCATTTCAAAGCCGAGTCCATACGGAGGAGGTGGGCCGCAGGGAAAAGTGGCTGGGGTATCTGCTTGGCCCTGCCGGCGCACTGCTGCTCAACGCGGTGCTCGCCACCTATCTGAACGTCTACTACACGGACGTGCTGAAGCTGACCCATGTCTGGGGCGGCGCATTTCTGGTGGTATTCCCTATTATTTCGAAAATCATTGACGCCATCACCAACGTGGTTATGGGCTACATCATCGACCGCACCCACACCTCAGCGGGTAAGGCAAGGCCTTGGCTGCTGCTGTCTGCACCGCTTCTGACAATTACGGGAATTCTGCTGTTTACCGTGCCCGGCGGCTCTGAGACCGTGCAGGTCGTCTGGGTCATGGTCAGCTACAACCTGTTCTATTCCTTCGCTTATACCATCTTCAATATGAGCCACAACCTGATGGTGCCGCTGTCCACCCGCAATATCACGGAGCGGGGCAGTCTGTCGGTCTTCAATCAGATCGCCACCATCATGATGAGCGGCATTCTGGTGGCACTGGTATTCCCCATGGTCATCATGCCGGTTATCGGTGTAGATCAGGGCAAATGGATCGGACTCATGAGCGTGTTATCCATTCTGGCGCTGCCGCTGACACTGCTGGAATATTATTTCACCAAGGAGCGCGTTACCCTTGAGGAGCGGAGTGCGGGCATAGAAAAGGCAGTTCCCTTTGCACGGCAGCTCAAGGCGATTTTTACCGATAAATACATGCTGCTGATCTATGCGTATTTTCTCATCTACACCGCCGGAACTTCCATCAAAAATATCAGCCTTGTCTACTTCTGCAATTATGTTCTCGGAACTTACAACGATGGCATCACGCAGACACTGATTTCCGTCATCGGCGGCATCCCCATGGGCATCGGCATTTTTTCCGTGTGGCCGCTGGCAAAGAAATTCGGCAAGCGGAACGTGACGCTGGCGGGCTTCATCCTCTATGCCATTGGCGGCGCCATCTGCTGGGCGTTCCCCACAAATATGACCGTCATGCTGATCGGTCAGTTCATCAAGAATATCGGCGGGTTGCCGTGCGCCTATGTGTTCATGGCGCTGTTTGCGGACGTGCTGGACCATCTCGAGTGGAAGACCGGCTTCCGCTCGGACGGCGTGGCCATGAGCGTGTATAACATCATTGCCGTCGCCATAGTGGGCATCTGCACCGGCGTGTTCAACGGCATGCTGGGACGCGCGGGCTATGCGGCGCCCGAAATCGTGAACGGCGTGACCGTCGCCGCGGCGCAGACCGCTGCCGTAAAGGGAGCCATCACTTTCGGCTTTGTTGGGCTGGAAGCAATCACAGGCATTATTTTGGCGGTATTGCTGATCTTCCTGAATGTTGAAAAGACCATTGACAAGGAGCAGGCGGAGATTAAGGCTCGCCGGGAGGCAGAAGAATGAAAGCGATTCGACTGAAAACAGAGCATCTAATAAACCCCATCGGCGTTGATTTTACCGCGCCCCGCCTATTTTGGAACTGTGAGGGCGGCAAAAAGCAGACGGCCTATCAAATCATCGCCGAGAATGACGCCGGGATGATCCTCTGGGACAGCGCCAGGGTGGAAAGCGCCGGCATGTGCGTAAAATGGGGCGGCGCTCCCGTGCCGCCGAAAACGAAGGTACTCTGGAACGTGCGGCTCTGGGACGAGACCGATACCTCCGGCGATTGGAGCGAAGCGTGCTTCGAGACCGGCATCAACACATGGAGCGCCAAGTGGATCACCGGCGATTATCCGGTCAACAAGAAAGTACGTTATCCCGTGGACTGCTTCCGCAAGGCTTTTCACGCCGCCGATGTGAAAAAGGCGCGGCTGTACATCACCGCCTGCGGCCTGTACGAGGCAAAGCTGAACGGGCAGCGCATCGGTGATTTCGTTCGCGCCCCCGGCATTACCGACTACCGCAAGCGCGTGCAGGTTCAGACCTACGACGTGACCGACCTGCTGCAAAACGGCGAAAACGCCCTGACGGTGCAGCTGGCCGACGGCTGGTATCGCGGCTCCTGTGGCGCGTGGGGCATCCGCAACCAGTACGGCACGGAGACAAAGCTGCTCTCTCAGCTGGAAATCACCCGCGCCGACGGCAGCGTGCAGACCATCGTCACCGACGAGAGCTGGGAGTGGTCCAACGACGGCCCTATTCGCTTTGCCGACAACAAGGACGGCGAGATCGTGGACGCACAGAAAGAACCGTCCTATTCCGGCAGGGCAAAGGTCACGAGCCACCCCGTCGCACCCTCGGCCTCCAACAATGTCCCGGTCACGGAGCATGAGCGGCTGAAAGCAAAGCTGATTACCACCCCCTGCGGCAAGACCGTACTGGACTTCGGGCAGAACATCGCGGGCTATGCGGAATTTGCCGTCAACGCTCACGCCGGGCAGAAGATCAAACTTCGCTTCGGCGAGCTGCTGGACGCAGACGGTGAGTTCACGCAGAAAAACATCCAGCTTTCTCGCAAGGATTTCATCACTCCCCGCCAAGAGGTCGTTTACACCTGTAAGGAGGGCGAAAACCGCTACAAGACAACTTTCGCCATCTTCGGCTTTCAGTATGTGCTGGTGGAGACGGACATTCCCTTTGCTGTCGAGAACTTTACCGCCATTGCGGTTTATTCCGACATGGCGCGCACGGGCTTTTTTGAAAGCTCCAACGCGCTCCTTGACAAATTCGTGGAAAACACCGTCTGGAGCGCCAAGAACAACCACGCCGACCTGCCCACCGATTGCCCCACGCGCGAGCGGCACGGCTGGAGCGGCGACGCGCAGATCTTCTGCCCAACGGCCAGCTATCTGTTCGACTATCTGCCCTTTGCCGAGAAGTATCTGAACGACCTGTACGACTGGCAGAAGAAGAGCGGATGCCTTCCGCAGATCGCGCCGGAGGGCGGCACGGACTTTTATATGCGCGCCATGAACGGCTCGGTCGGCTGGGCGGACGCGGGCGTGCTGATGCCCTATGTCCTGTGGAAACGGTACGGCGACACGGAGGTGCCGAAAAAATATCTGCCCGGCATGCGGCGCTACGCGAGGTTCATGCAGAGGCGCTGCGGCAAATGGTACCCAACCGCCAGACGCACCGGCCTGCGCGGCGGGGACAAAAAGTATCTTTCCAACTATGGTCAGGCCTACGGCGAGTGGGCGGAGCCGGAGAGCGTCCACCATATGACCTGGAAGGACTGCGCCGTGCCCCATCCGGAGGTGGCCACCGCCTACACCGCCCATGTGATGGACTGCATGGCCGAGATGGAATCGGCGCTGGGCAATGAGGCGGAAGCAAGCGCCTATCGGGAGTTTGCCGCCGGCTGCCGCAGAAGCTATCAGGCGCTGCGCCGCACCGCCGCCTATTCGCTGGACACCGACCGTCAGGCGCAGCTGGTGCGTCCGCTGGCGTTCAATCTGCTGGATGAAAAGCAGGCGGCGTATGCGCAAAAGCGGCTGCTGACCGCACTGGAGCATTTCGGCTGGCGCGTCGGCACGGGCTTTCTGTCCACGCCGCTGATTTTGGGTGTGCTGACGGATATTGACTTGGAATCAGCCTACCGGCTGCTGGAAAATGAAGAGATTCCCGGTTGGCTGAGTATGCCGAAAAACGGTGCTACGACCATTTGGGAGGCTTGGGAAGGACCGAACAGCAAAAGCGGCGGCATTGGGTCTTTGAACCACTACTCCAAGGGTGCTGTGGTGGCGTGGCTCTTTGACACGATGTGCGGTATCCGCGTGGACGGCGAAAATCATTTTGTGATTGCGCCGCATCCCGGCGGGCATTTCACCCGTGCCCAAGCTGCCTATGACAGCGTGTACGGCAGGGCGGAAAGCGGCTGGGAGAAAACGGAGAACGGCTGGTGCTACACCGTCACCGTTCCCGCTAACTGCACGGCGATGCTGTGCCTGCCGGGAAAAGAGCCGGTGACACTGGAGAGTGGAACGTATACCTTTTGAGGTGAAGCGATGGATATTGAAAAAATCTTGCAGCAGATGACACTGGAGGACAAAATTGCGCTTTGCTCTGGTGAAAACTTCTGGGAAACAAAGAAATACGAAAAAAACGGCATACCCTCCCTCTTCATGTGCGACGGCCCCCACGGCCTGCGAAAGCAGGAAAACGCGGCGGATATGCTGGGCGTGAACGAATCCAGAAAGGCCACCTGCTTTCCCGCCGAGGTGACCGCTGCCGGAAGCTGGAACCCGGAGCTGCTTGCCGAAATCGGCGCGGCCATCGGCGGGGAGGCCAGGGAGCAGGGCGTGGGGCTGGTGCTCGGCCCCGGCGTCAATCTCAAGCGCAACCCCCTCTGCGGGCGAAACTTTGAGTATTTCAGCGAGGACCCGTATCTGACGGGCAGGCTGGCGGCGGGATTTATCAGGGGTGCAGAAGCGCAGGGGATCGGCACCAGTCTCAAGCACTTCGCCGCAAATTCGCAGGAAAAAAGCCGGTTTAACTCCGACAGTGTGCTGGACGAGCGCACGCTGCGGGAGCTGTACCTGACAGCCTTCGAAATCGCCGTCAAGGAGGGCAAGCCCTCCACGGTCATGTGCGCCTATCCGAAGCTGAACGGGGTACACTGTTCGGACAACAAGAGGCTGCTCACAGATATTCTCCGAACCGAATGGGGCTTCGATGGCATGGTGATCACCGACTGGGGCGCGATGAACGACCGCATCAAGGGCTTTTGGGCGGGCTGTGACCTGAACATGCCGGGCGGCAGCGACTACATGGAAAAGGATGTTTTCCAGGCGGTTAAGGACGGCACGCTGCCGGAAAGCTGCGTGGACGGCAGCGCCCGCCGGGTGCTGAAGCTGGTGTTCCGGGCAACGGAAACGCTGAGCAAAAAAGCAGCCTGCGATTACGAAGCCCATCACGCCCTTGCCAAACGTGCGGCAGCGGAAGGCGCTGTGCTGCTGAAAAACGAGGGCGGTATTCTGCCGCTGCAGCAGGATGCAAAAATCGCCGTCATTGGCGCGATGGCGAAGAACCTGCGCCATCAGGGGGCGGGCTCCAGCCACATCAACCCTGTCCGGCTGAGTCATCCGCTGGACTTCCTGCCGAACGCGGCCTATGCGCCCGGCTGCGACGAGCGGGGCGACACGACGGACGCGATGCTGGAAGAAGCAAGGAAGGCGGCGCAGCAGGCGGAGATCGCCGTGGTGTTCGCCGGCCTGCCCGACCATTGCGAGTCCGAGGGCTTTGACCGGGACGATATGAAAATGCCCGCAGGACAGCTGCGCATGATCGAAGCCGTGGTCAGCGCCAATCCCAACACGGTGGTGGTGCTGCTGTGCGGCAGCGCCGTGGAATGTCCGTGGGCGGACGAGGTGAAAGCCGTCCTCTATATGGGGCTGCCCGGTCAGGCAGGCGGCGAGGCCATTGCGGATCTGCTCTATGGCCGTATTAACCCCAGCGGCAGGCTGGCGGAGAGCTGGCCGTTTACTTATGAGGATGTTCCGTCCTCCGAAGTTTATGGAAAAACCGCCGACGCTCTGTATCAGGAGGGCGTTTATGTGGGCTATCGGTACTATGACAAGGCGGGCGTGCCTGTCCGCTGGCCGTTCGGATTCGGCCTGAGCTATACGGAATTCGTCTATTCCGATCTGACGGTATCCGGCGACACCGTCTCCGTCACCGTAAAAAATACCGGCGCTTTCGCCGGTGCGGAGGTGGCGCAACTCTACATGGAAGCACCGCAGGGCGGCCTGCACCGCCCGCCGCGGGAGCTGAAGGGCTTCCGAAAGGTATTCCTGCAGCCGGGCGAAGCCCAAACCGTCACCTTCCCTTTGACTGACCGCAGCTTTGCCGTCTGGCAGGACGGGTGGAGGATTCCCGGCGGAACCTACACCGTCTGCGTCGGCGGTCTGACCGCTTCCATTGAGAAGCAGGGTGAAATGCTACCCATCCCGGCATGGCAAGGCGGCAGCTGGTACGAGCGCTGCACCGGCAAGCCGAATCAGGCCGATTGGGAAGCGATGCTGGGACATAGCTACACGCCGCCGGTTCTGAAAAAAGGCGCGTTCACCATGGACAACACCGTTATGGAAATGAAGGATTACAGTCTCATTATGAAGATCATGTTCAAAGCGGTGGAGGCGACCGTTGCCAAGGGCTACGGCGGCAAAAAGGACTATGAAAATCCGAATTTCCGGATGCAGATGGCTTCCTCTGCCGGAGCGCCGATCCGCAGCATGATGATCTCCGGCGGCATGAAGGGCGGCGTGCTGCCCGGCATGCTGGAAATAGCCAACGGGCACTTCTTCCGGGGCATCCGGAAAATGATCAAGGGGTGAGCAGGTGTGCCGAGTCTATATGCCCATATGATGAATTTGGTGTTTCGCTGTATGCCGCAGGACAAGCCGGGGCAGCCCCACGACTATGCGGCGGAGCGAAAACGAAATGACAGAAGGCCCCCAAGACCGCCCAAGGGTGTGACAGTCCGGCCTGGCGAATTGGATGGGCTGTCGGCGGAGTTCATTCAAAAAAGCGGCAATCAAAAGGGAACGATTTGGTACTGTCCTTGGCGCTATTGCTGAAGGAAAAGGAGCTTCCTCAGCCACGGGCATTGGTAGCGCTCCCCCCCTGTGTGACGCAGGCTGACCAGCTCCCGTCCTACACCGAAAATGCAGCTACAGACTATATGCTCCGTACTTCTGTAATGGAGGGCAAAATCAAGGTCGTGTTTGGCGAGAGAGCCAATGATTTGGAATATCTGCGTCAGCCGACCATCTCACCGCTGTACGGTGATTTCAGCGGACTTCCGCCGGTGTTCTTTTCAGTCTCCGACACAGAGGTGCTGCTGGATGATTCCAGGGTGCTGTATGAAAAGCTGAAAAAGCAGGGACATCAAACGGCGCTGGACGTCCGTCACGGCGTCTGCCACGCCTTTCAGGTATTTACAGCCATGCCGGAGGCAAAACGGGCGCTTGCTGTAGTTTTTCGCACATTGGAGGAATGGGCATGAAGAAATGGATGAAAGCAGTTCTCATTGGCGCAGGGGCGTTTGCGGTGGTTGCCGGAATTGCGGCGATCGTCTGCATTGCGCACTATGTGGGCTTTCCCGAGCCTGCCGGTCCGGAAAAGACAGGCTGCCGAACGGAGACTCTCTGCGTGGAATATGACGTCATCAGCCTGTACGGAAAGGCGCTGATCCCGGACGGGGACGGGCCGTTTCCCACTGTCATCTATACCCACGGCGCGGAGAGTGATGATAAGGCGGATATGACCACGCTGAAAGGCCTTGCCATGAGCGGCGTCGCCTGCTACACCTTCGATTTCTACGGCTGGACAGATCGCAGCACCGGGCCGCAGGGCGTGCATTGGTTCCATGACGTTCCCGGAGGCGTTGACGATTCCTATGAGAAAAAGGTCTTGCGGCAGGTGGAGGATTTGAACGCCGTCATCGAAGCGGCAAAGGGTTGGGCTTTCATGGATACATCTCGGCTTTACCTTGCAGGCAGCTCCATGGGCGGTGCGACGGTGGCGACTGCCGCTGTGACCCACAGCGATGACATTCGCGGCATTGTGCTGGAGTATCCTGCCATCAATCTGAACCCGGAGGCCATGGTGAGCGGCACGCCCTTGGACGTCAACGGCTACACGGGGCCGGTTTTGATCTTGCAGGGTACGAAGGATGTGATCGTCCCCATGGAGATGTCCCAAAACCTGACTGCCCACTACAATACCCTCCGGGACGACCATGCAGAGCTGGTTATTTATGAGGGGCAGCCCCATGTTTTCACCGGAAAGTACAAGGTGCTGGCTGCGAAGGAAATCTACCGCTTTCTTGAGGAAACCGCATCATGAAGCATACTGCCTGTAATCCCGTTCTCCCCATTTCCGTCTGCATGGCAGACGGAGAGCCCCATGTATATGGCGAACGGGTCTATCTCTTCGGCTCCCACGATACGCCCGGCGGCGAGAGCTTCTGCCTGGAGGACTATGAATTTTTCTCCGCGCCGCTGGATGACCTGTCCCACTGGACGAGCAGGGGGACAAATTACTCCGCCAAGCAGGATCCATTGTTCGGTGAAAATGCCCGGTATCTCTATGCCCCGGACGTGGTGCGCGGCAATGACGGACGGTACTATCTTTATTACTGTCTGGCAGGCTGGAAGGGCAAGGGCGGCTAATCCCATCCCATCAGCGTGGCGGTCTGCGACAGTCCGGACGGAAAATATGATTACTACGGCGTGGTGCAAAACCCGGGCGGCACGCCCTATCAGGGCTTCGTGTGCTTTGACCCGGCGGTAATGAACGACAACGGTGTGATTCGTCTGTATTTTGGAACCGGCCCGTTCCGAGGCATGGCGGTAAAGCCATGGAATGCATTTGCGCTGTCCAAGGTATACGCAGGAGTATTTGATAAACCCGCAAAAGCTTTTTTGCAAAAGCCCAGTCCCTTGGGGGCCAATGCTGCTGTACTGTGCGACGATATGCTGACGCTGAAGGAACCGCCCAAACGCATTGCGGACACGCCGGATTTCAAAGCTCACGCCTTCTTTGAGGGCAGCAGCATCCGGAAGATCGGACAGACTTACTACTTTGTTTACTCCTCTCAGAAAAACCACGAGCTGTGCTATGCCACATCAGGTTTCCCGGACAGAGATTTTCGCTATCGAGGGACGCTGGTGAGCAACGGGGACGTGGGCTATGACGGGAGGCGAGAGCGGAAACGCTGCAACGCCACCGGTACGACCCACGGCGGCATAGAGCAAATCGGCGGCAAATGGTATGCTTTTTACCATCGGCTGACCCACGGCAGCGACTATTCCCGCCAGATGTGCGCCGAACCGCTGACCATCCGGCCGGACGGCTCCATTGCACAAGTTGAGATGACTTCCTGCGGTCTGAATGACGGTGATTTGCCCGGCATGGGCGAATACCCGGCAGTAATCTGCTGTAATCTGACCAACGGAAAAATGCCGCACATTGCCAACCAAATCCGCAAGAACATCCCCGTCATTGCCAACTCCGATATGGAATGGTATGTTGGAAATGCGGCAAGGGGAACGCAGATCGGGTACAAATATTTCTCCATTCAGGACGATACCGTACTGCGTGTGACCGCAAGAGGTAAAGGGTGGATTCACATTAAAATCAATGGCAGAAGCGTTGGAAGCATGGCCTTCCGTTCTGAAAAATGGGCGGCTGCATCGCTGACGATTCCCCAAAGCCATCCCCATGCCGCGCTCTGGCTGACGGTAACGGAGGGCAACTTGGATATCCTGTCGCTGTATTTTTCTCTGGAGGCGAATGAATGAAATACTGCCTTGCAATCGATATGCCGGTCAGCTATCTGCAGGCGACCTGTCGGGGTCGGTATACCCTGCGGGAGAACTGCCTGACCAATGATCGAAAGGCACAGGTGGACTTGGCGGAGGAGATCAAGAATGCCATGCCGGCGCATGGTCGCCCCATTCATACGGACGATCTGAAGCGCGCCCTCCATCACCTCCCGCCGGATCAGGTGGAGAAAGAGCCCCACATTCATCGGGGGTTCATCATGGTTGCCTTCCATGCGTACTTCCATGAATCCATGGCCGATCTGACGGCCGAAGAACCGGATCAGATTGCAGCCTTCATACTCTCCGGCCCGGTGATCACACCAAAGGGTCAGGGAATGAACATGATCGATGTTTTCGCCATGTACTGTAAGCGGCATGCGCCTTTCACGCTGGACGAGCTGACGGCTTTCGCAAAAGAGTGTGATTCGACCATCTATATGGACACGGCTCACAGGAATTGCCTGCGCATCAGCGAAGAAGAATTTGTGCCGAACGGGTCAGTGCGTTGGAGCATTCCTCATGTGGACGCCGCCATAGTGCTTCACTGTCCTGGGAAATATGTGTCACTGAAAAATATCCAGTACTTCGATGCTTTCCCCTTTGTGGGATATCCATGGAACAGTTACCTGCTGGAGCAGTGTGTGGCCACGGTCAGTAAGGACTTCATGCTGATGCACTCCAGCTACGCTAGGAACACCACGTCCGGTGCGATTGTTCGCAGGAATGCCGGGTTTGAAAGCTTTGATGACGTGCTGGCGGATGTTCTGGCCAATGCGGCTGTATTCGCTCCTTGTGCGGATGGTTATAGCAGAGCCTGCATCCGCAATGTCCGCAGAAAATGACGCCCGTCAGCAGGCTCCCGGTATCCGTTCGGAAAACCACAGGTTCGCTGTCGAAGTTCTTGGCCGATTTGGCTTTGACAGTCTGCTGGCATCTCATGAACAGATCATCATTGATGATCTTCAAATACTCGAGGGTTCCGACTCCGCGCCATGCATGCGGTAAATGCCAATGTAGATCGGGTTGTCAATGATCGCCCGGACGCTTGTCCCCCGCCAGAGGCGGGTGCCTCGCTTCGTCTTTATGCCGCGCTCGAGCGGAATACTGGCGCAGAAAATCAGAGCCGCATAATCTCGCCCCCATGTTCTGAATCCGCCTCCATCTTCGAATGAAATGCAAATGCAATGCCCTTGCTATCGAAGAAGCTTTGAATTGCATTCAGAACGATAGCGTCGGGAAGTGTTTTCCGTTTTTATAGCGATTTACCGTTAAGAAGCCGATGCCGGGGCCTTGCTTAACGCCATTTGCGTCATACCCGATGATTCGCGTGCCTATTTGAGCGCTTTTGCGAAAGTCATAATTGATCACTGCCACCCATATTATAGCGCTTGCCATATCGCTTGTATCGAAGGCGCGCGTCGAAATAACGCAGATTTATACACATTTTTGGCGATAATGAACATAAAAAAGCCGCCAGACACACCAAGCAGCTTTTTATATCTATTTCGCCAAACGGTATTCCATATCCGTCTGCGCGGCTTTCAGCACATCCGTGGCTTCATACCGCGCGTTCAGCCAATCGCCTATGGTCTCGGCAGGCAGAATAACCGGCATTCGATTGTGGATGAAGGCGATGCCTTCCGCCGGTTCGCGGGTCAGAATGCTGCAGGACGCACGGTGGCCTTCCTTGCGGTAGACGCCCGCGAGATAGATCATGCTGCTATTCTGCGGCGCGATGGCGTACTTGATCTTGTCCTTTCCGCGATGCTCCCATTCGAAATAGCAGGTGGCGGGAATCAGGCAGCGGCGCTGGGCCATGCCGTCTTTGAAGATTGCCTTCTCCGCGGCGGTTTCGCTGCGGGCGTTAAATAGAAGCTTGCCGTCGGGCAATGTGTAGCCCCAGTGCATGGCATACGCGCAGGGCTGGAGGCTGGGGTTGTTGGCCAGCACGGGGACGGTGTCGCCGGGGTGGATTTCGCCGCCGGTTTTCGCGTCCGGGTTGCGGCGATTGACGGCTTCGATGATCTGGCGCAGTTCCTCGGCTGCGTCGTCCTCGGTGATGTAATAGCGTCCGCACATGGGCATTCTCCTTTAATTCAGGGTCGGTTTGATCTTCATGACAGGCACGTCATAGCGCCGGGCCAGCTCACAGGTCATGGCTGTGCCGCCGGGCTGGCCGTCGAAGGCGGCGAGCAGCAGGTCGGCGTTGTCCACCAGCAATGGCGATAGCCCATGTCGTAGAGCGCCTGAATGGTTTTCTTGACGCGGCGCTTGAAGTCAATGCAGCGCGGGTCGGATTCATTGAAGCCGAAGGGCATTTTTGTGGGGGATAGCCGGTGAACGCGCGGCGCTTTGCGCCGGGCGGGCTGTGCCGCTTTACTGTATTCGTCATGAGCGTTTATTCTCCCTTCATTCGTCGCTGGGTCGGCAGCGGACAATGCGGGCCACGCGGCTTTTCATCCGCTTCGCGTCCAATATACCCTCGAAGGAAACGCGGACGGGCGCGGTGCGGGGCTTTTACGCGGTCATAGGGGCGGGCTGCCAAATCACCCATGGGTATGACTATTTGCCGTGCGGCGGCCTTGCGGCGGGAAGCAGCCTTGCGAGCCGCCGCAAGCGCCTCCTCGGCCGCATGAATTGGGGATTGCTTTTTATTCGGAATCGGTGATATAATTCGATCGTATGATATCATACGGGAGGTATCCACATGGCTGCTTTTGTTGATCGCGCGCCCTTTATCGCCAAGGCAGGCAACGGCGGAAACGGCTGCGTATCCTTTTATCGCGAGAAATTCGTGCAAAACGGCGGCCCGGACGGGGGCGACGGCGGGCACGGCGGCGACGTGGTGCTGCTGGCGGATGAAAACATGCACACGCTGCTGGATTTTCGCTTTCGCAGCAAATATGAGGCAGAGTCCGGCGAGGGCGGCAGCGGCCGTCGCTGTCAGGGAAAGCGCGGACAGGATTTAATCGTCAAGGTGCCGGTGGGCACGGTGGTGCGCGATAAAGCGTCGGGCGTCGTGGTCGCGGATATGTATGAGGCGGGGCGGAAGAAGGTGCTGCTGCGCGGCGGGCGCGGCGGCTGGGGCAACATGCACTTTGCCACGCCGACCCGTCAAGCGCCAAACTTTGCCAAGCCCGGCATCAAGACCGAGCGGCGCGAGTTCGTTCTGGAGCTGAAGTCCATTGCCGACGTTGGACTGGTCGGCTATCCGAACGTCGGAAAATCCACCATTCTTTCGGTTGTCACGGCAGCGCGCCCCAAAATCGCCAATTATCATTTCACTACGTTGATTCCCAATCTGGGCATGGTGCGGCATCATGGGCAGGATTTCGTGATGGCGGATATTCCCGGCCTTGTAGAGGGCGCGAGCGAGGGCGCGGGCCTTGGCCATGATTTTCTTCGACATGTGGAGCGTACGCGCCTGCTGCTGCATGTAATTGACGCGGCGGGCAGCGAGGGGCGCGACCCGGTGGAGGACTTTGAGCAGATCAATCAGGAGCTTCTTCGCTACGGCGATTTGGCCGGCAGGCCGCAGATTGTGGTGGCGAATAAGATGGATTTGCCGGACGGTCAAACGGGCTATGAAATGCTTCGGGATCATATCGGCGATCGTTTCCCGATCTTTCCCGTCAGCGCGGCGACCCGGCAGGGCTTTGATAAGCTGATGGACTGCGTGGCGGCGACGCTTGCACAGCTGCCGCCTATGACGCCCTTCACGGAGGAGGAAATGGTTCCGGAATTGCTGGAAGGCGCAAGGTTCGACGTGGAGCGCGACGGCGCGGTGTTCGTAGTGACAGGCGCGGCGGTGACGCAACTGCTGGACAGCGTAAATTTCGAGGACGAAGAATCGCTCAACTGGTTCCACCGTACACTGCGCCGCGCAGGGATCATCGACGCGCTGCGCGCCGCTGGGGCGACGGAGGGCAGCACAGTGCGGATGGACGATATGGAATTTGATTTTGTAGAATAAAATTGGGGAGAGAAGAAAAGATGGAACTGACAAGCAAACAGCGGGCGCAGCTTCGCGCCATGTGCAACACCCTGCCCGTGGTGCTCTACATTGGCAAGGACGGCATCACTGACGCGACGGTGAAGGAAGCGTGGGACGCGCTGGAGGCGCGGGAGCTGATCAAATGCTCCGTACAGCGCGGCGCGCCCTTTGACGCGCGCGAGGCCTGCCAGACGCTTTGCGGTCGCGTGCACGCCGAGCCGGTTCAGTGCATCGGCAACAAGTTTTCCATTTACCGCGAAAGCCGCGAAAACCCGGTAATTACACTGCTGTAAGCGTTTCCGGCTTACCGGTAAACAGCTTGTTTTACAATTTCCCGGGAAATGATGCATTTTTCCGTTGACAGCCGGTAAAAAATGTGCTACAATACATTTCGGCTTAAAGAAGTCTGTGCCGGAGACAGCAGGCGCGCGCAAGCGCTTAATGGGTTCGCCCGCCAGCCGAGGTGCGAGGAAGCATGCGTTTGCAATGCCCTTGTGCCCTGCACAGGGGTTTCTTTTATTCACAGCCGCAAGGAAGGTGAATGAACACATGAGCAAGAATCTGGAAATCAAAAAGCAGGTCGTGTCCGAAATCGTCGAGAAGCTGAAGAACGCTCAGTCCGTCGTGATCGTGCATTACTCCGGCATTACCGTCGGGGAGGTGACGCAGCTGCGCAGCGAATTCCGCAAAAACAATGTGGAATACTGCGTGCTGAAGAACACGCTGGTGAAGCGTGCTCTGCACGAAATCGGCATCACCGGGCTGGATGAGCAGCTGGAGGGGCCCAGCGCGTTTGCCTTTGGCATGCAGGATCCCGTTTCTCCCGCAAAGGTCATCTACGACTTCATCGAAAAGTCCAAGAAGGACTGTGTGAGCGTTAAGGCCGGTTTGATGGGGCAGGAGATCATGAGCGAGGCCGAGGTCAACGCCCTGTCCAAGCTGCCCAGCCGTGAAGTGCTGCTGGCTCGTTTGGTTGGCTCCCTCAAGGCGCCTATCTCCAATCTGGTCTACGCTCTGGAAGCGCTGCGCAAGAAGCAGGCCGGCGAGGAATAATCGCTGCCTAGCAACACGAACAAAAATAATAATTGGAGGATATCTATCATGACGCATGAAGAATTTTTCGCCGCGATTGACGCCATGACCGTTCTGGAACTGAACGATCTGGTCAAGGCTTTTGAAGAAAAGTATGGCGTTTCCGCCGCCGCTCCTGTGGCCGTTGCCGCTGTGGCTGGCGCTGCTGCCGCTGCTCCCGCTGAAGAGCAGACCGAGTTCGACGTCATCCTGACGGACGCCGGCTCCGAGAAGATCAAGGTTATCAAGGCTGTGCGCGAATTCGTCGCCGGTCTGGGCCTGAAGGAAGCCAAGGACTTCGTGGAATCCGTCCCGAAGGCCATCAAGGAAGGCGTTTCCAAGGAAGAAGCCGAAAAGGTCAAGGCTGCTTTCGCCGAAGTTGGCGCCAAGGTCGAAATCAAGTAATTCCAGTTCAAAAAGCCGTCCTTCGGGGCGGCTTTTTGCTTCTGCTTTTTGTCCAACGACGGTCTGCGATGGGACGGTCGGATGCGCGCTTGCGCTCGTCTCCGGAAGGCGCGTATCGGCTCATCCTCTCGGTGATGGCGTTGCACTGCGCTGACGAAGGGAGAAATAATCATGCGTAAGGAAGAATTGCATGCGAAGCTGGTTGATCTGCCGGAGCTTGCCGTTATCGGCAAGCAAGGCCTGTGCACGCCGGAAAGCAATCAGGCCAATGCACTGTGGGCGTGTGCAACGGCGCATTTTGACGAGATAGCGGCGCTGGGAATGCGGGAAAGGGACGGCGCTTATACTGGCTATTGGGGCGCGATGAGCGACGAGGGCTTGTCCTTTCTGCCATGGACACAGGGGTATCGACGCGGCCTGTATCTGGCCGGGCTTGAGGTGAACAAGCAGGCGACGCCGCCCGATGGATGGACGAAGTGGGTTATGCCGGCCCGAAGGTATCTGGCGGTTGATGTTCAGCCGGAGTGCTACAACGAAACCTTTTCCTATACGCTTGGTCATCTTCTTCCTGAAATGGGGCTTCGCCTGTGCGGCGCGGCCTGCGACTACATCAAACCGTCGACAGGCGCAAGGCGGCTGTTCTTTCCTGTGGAATAAAATAGCGCAACGCTAGACGACAAAGCCGCACTCCGCCCTGTGTCCGCTGAGCAGCTTGGATTTGTTCTTAAAACCGGCGGATTCATGACAACGGAATAAGCATCAAAAAAACGCTTCGCGCGGGAAGCAGTTTTTTATTTGTTATCGACTATCCCTTTACGTAGTTATCGATTATTCCTTTACGCTGCGGAAGCACAGCTGATACGTGCCGACGCCAAAGCCGACGCACATAAGCGCCATAATCGCATAACCAGCCCAAACCGGCAGCGTTGCGGATTTATCAATTGCGAACTCCAACAGGATGCATACGCCGGTGCAAAGGACAAACAGACAGCACCACAGCGCAAGCATACCGCCGGGCATACGCCGTGCTTTTGGCGTTCTTGAGCGCCGGAGCACCCCGTAGACCGCCAGAAAGAACAGCACAAGCACAGCCGTCAGCTGCGATACGCGCACGAACAACCAGCAAAGGTAATTGTCGCGCCGCATGCTTTCCAGCACAATCTGGCAGGCGCTGTAGAGCAGCAGGAACAGCCGCGCGCCGTCGCCGGGACGGCGGACACGCGCACACAGCAACGCTATCAGGATCGTCAGCGCGGCCAGCGCCTCCAAAAGAAAAATGGCATAGTACCATTCCTCGTAGACGTTTTGAACGGCGATAGGGAAGCGGCAGAGAGCCTCGTTCTCGACCAAACGGCCGATTCCCTCGCCGTTGGTATATTCAGCCAGACGGCAAAGGCAGATCACCAGTGCGCCGCAGGGGGCGATTTTGTCCATCAGGATGCTTACGGACTGCCGCGTGATACGCGCGGTAAAAAAGGCCGCCAACGCCGCGCCGCCAAGCGCGCCCCAAAGCGCGTACCCGCCCTCCCACAGGAAAAGGACGTGTGCAAAACCAATTTCCTGATAATAGCTCAGCCGGGCAAGGCAATAGAAAACGCGCGCCCCGAGTAATGAAAGCGGAAGCGCCAGCGTGGCGAAGACGCCGGCTGTTCCTGGGCGCATGTGCCTGCAGCGAAAAGCGCAAAACAGCAGGCCGAGCGCGGCGGAGAGTGTGACACATAGGGCGTAGAGGGTTACGGGCCGTCCCAGCAGCGAAAAAACGATCATGACTGTTTCGTCCATGGCGGCTCCTTACGGCTGATAGGCGCTGGCGAAATAGAGAATATCGCACAGCTCGCGCTTTTTAGGGTTTTTGGGGGAATTGATTTTCTGGTTCTGAAAGACCATGGTTGAGGAGGAGCCGCCGTCGAGGTTATAGGCGTTTTGCACGCCCTCAAAGGAAGCGACCAGCTGCGTAAACTGCTCCAGCGTCAAGCCGACGGAGCCGGGATCCTCGGGCCCTTCGGAGCAAATGCACAGATATTCCAATTCGCCGACCTGCGCAATGCACATGCGCTGCGCAGGCCTCAGCGCGGCGTTGTCCATGTCCTGATAGCCGGTCTGCGCAACGCCGTCAATCACAAGGCCGGGGCCGAAGGTGTAGCCGTTAACAACGACGCCGTCAAAGGCGGCGATAGCGTCGTTGGTAGCGTTCTTGAAGATGTGCAAATCGCCCTTGTCGTCGATAATCAGCACATCGTACCGGCCGTCGCATTTGGTGCGGTACACCTTTCCCTGCCGCGCCACGTAGCCAACGTTCATGCGGGCGGAGAAATAATCGCCGTTGACGGCGAAAACAGCGTTGGCGCGCTTGGCCATGGAAGCGCCGAAAACCTTGGAGGGGTTGCTGTATGTCTGCGCCATCGCGGAACGAATCTGGCTGGCGTTGGCAATCTTGACCCGTGCGACCAGATAATTGGTTTCATCCACCCGACCGGATTCGATTTTGACGCTGATGGAAGGGTCGACATATTCGCGGTCGGAAAGGTAACAATCCTTTTGCAGCGGCAGCCCCTTTTTGTCCGTGAGGCCAAGCTCAATGACCTCCGCCTGCGCGACGATTGCGCCGGAGGGCGTGAGCACCAGCATGCATGCCAGCATCAGAACGATCAGGGCGATACGAAGATATTTCATTCTTTCACATCCTTTGGTATATTACGGCAGCATCTGGCCGTTTTCGAAGCGAATGACGCCCGTTTTCAGGAAGGATTCCGGCGGATTGATGCAATTGGCGTAATCCCGCTTGAGCACCAATTTGTCAAACACTGCTTCGCGCTGCGCCGGGCCGGTCAGCTCGTAGGGGCGAAAATCGGGGCTTGACTGCGTTTGGCAGGGAATGACGCGCATTTCCTGCAGCACGGCCTTTCCCTCCTCCTTGCGGTAGGTCAACTGAAAAATGCCGGTGGAGGGGTCAACCTTGCTCATCGTGCCGAAGGTAAAATTGCCGGTGGAATAAAAAATGGGCTTGCCCATGTAAAACTGAATGGGCTGAATAACATGCGGATGATGGCCGTAAATGACGTCCGCACCGGCGCTGATGACCTGCTTGGCATAGCTGATCTGCCAGCTTTCAGGGGTCATGTGCGTTTCGCGGCCCCAGTGCAGCGAGACGATCACCAAATCGCAGCCCTCATCGTTCCTGAGCTTTTTGATGCGGCTGGCGATTTTTTTCTGGTCGGAATCCTGCGGGTACGAAAAGCCGATGAAGCCGATGCGCAAATCGCCCACGTTCGTCGCATACAGATCGTCGTGGCCGTATTTCTGTCCGGGGTAAACCGTGCCAAAATGCGCGACGCCGTTTTCGTCCAGCAGGTCAAGCGTGTCCTGATACCCGGCCTGCATAAAATCCATGCAATGGTTATTGACGGTGTTGACCGCGTCGATTCCCGATTCCAGCAGAATTTGAACGTGATCCGGGTCAGCCGCGAGGTAATACTTTTTGTCCGCGTGCGCCGTGCGCTCCGTCAGCACGACCTCAAGGTTCGCGACCGTCAGGTCGTCGTTTTTGAGATAATCGGCTACCAGCGAGAAGGGCCACGCATAGCCTTTTTCATCGATGGTCGTGTGGAAGCTGGAGGAGGCTTTTTTGTACTGTGCAGAATCGCCGATGCTGCAATCCCCGATAAAGGAAAGGGTGACGGCGCCGTCGGCCTTGGCGGGCGCGGGCGACCGCACGGGAGCGGCTGTCGGCGCGGGCGTTTCTGCCGCTGCCGGCGTTTGCGATGCGGAAGACGTTTCCGCCGGCGCTTCGGCGTCAGGGGCTGGAGCTGCGGCCACCGCGTTCGGATAGGCAAGGGTAAAGGGCGATTCCTTCGTGCCGTCGCCGCCGGTTATGGCAAGCTGTGCCATGTCCAGCCGTACGGCCAGCCGCAGGCCGACGTTTACGCGGGTGTACGCGCCCCAGCTCATGTGTCCGTTGTAGCCGATCAGCTGCAGCTTATAATCCTCCGGATTTTTAATTGTCGCCGCCCAGTAGGAAACCTTTCCGCTGGCGTCGGCGTACAGGTTGCGCTGCTTGGTAGCGTAGGGGGTGCCCACTGCCTGACGGGTCTTTTGCTCGTTCCACATATTGGCCGAAAAGCCGTAGGCGGTGTTCAGGTATTGCTCGGTTGTCAGGATAAAAAGCCGGCCGAGGCCGGGCTCCTCCAACAGGGCGTTTTGAACGGGATCATCGCCGAAAAGGCGGCGGATGTATTCGCCGTTGAGCAGGGGGTAAAGGTCGCTCTCGGCATAGGAGGAAATGCGGCGATAGCTATGCGCCTTGATGACCTTTTCATCGGTTTCAAAAATAATCTGGCTGGTGTCGATCACATATTCGGTCAGCAGCAGCGCTCTGCCGTCTTTATTCTCCAGCACCCGCCAGAGAACCGGCTTGACCTCGCCGTCTTTTTCATAGGGATATTCGCCCAGCGCGACATATTGATAGCCCTGCCCCTTGACATAACCACGCGGAGCGTCCGCCGCCATGGCGGGTAAAAAAGCTGCGCACAGCGCGGCCAACACGAGCGCAAAGACGGCTTTTTTCACGTACATCCTCCTTCAACCGGCTCAATGCCGACATCATTACCTATTATTATAGGGCGTTTGCGCCTGCCTGTCAATCGCTTTGCGCGGCCAATTCAGGCGGCAGCGGGGATTCGGCAGCAATCAGCGCGCCGGTAAGGGGATGGCGAAAGGAAACGAGGGCGGCGTGCAGAGCGAATCGTCCGGGTAGCGCGTCGCAGGGCGCGCCATACAAATAATCGCCGACGATAGGGCAGCCCATGGCGGCAAGATGCACACGAATTTGGTGCGTGCGCCCCGTTTCCAGCCGGAGGCGCAGCACAGAGGTAGTTTTTCCGCGCCGCACAACCCAAAAGCGCGTTGCGGCGGGCTTTCCTGTGGGCGAAATAACGCGCCGCGCACCGTCTCCGGCCTTGGCGATGGGCAGGTTGATCCGCCCTCCGTTCGTCTCGGGCGCGCCGCGGCAGACGGCGAGGTATTCGCGTGTGAACGCGTCGGTATGCAATTGCTTTTGCAAGAGCTGCTGGGCATGGGCGTTGAGCGCGACAACCATCAGCCCGCTGGTGCCCTTGTCCAGCCGGTTGACGGGACGATATACAAATTCTTTCGGGCAATCCAGCGCGGCGTAGAGCACGTTTTGCAGCGTCGCTCCTTCCTGATGGCAGGAAGGAAGCGAAGGCAGCGGCGCGGGCTTGTCAACGATCAGGTAATCCTGATCGCGATAGGGGATAGAGAGTGAAAGCGGACTGGGACGGATAGCGGCTGCGGGCTCATCCAGCATAACCGCCAGCACTTGCCCGGCGCGCAGCCGGTCCGCCGCAAAGGCGGGCGCGCCGTCGACCGTGATGGCGTGGCGAAATTTCAAGCTGCTGAATTGTCCGGCGGAAAGGCGCAGCGCCTTGAGCGCCAGCGATTTGACCGTACGTCCTTCCTCCTGCGCCGTAACCCAATGCTCAAGCCTGCGCATGCTGGGGTCTCCTTCCGCTTTATTGCTAAGATTATACATCATCTTGCGGTATTCGTAAATTCTCCCCGGCGTTTTTTACATTCTATCCGCGATTTGCCCATTTTTTGCTTGCGTTCCCTGTGAATAATATGTAACTTTTGGACTTTATCTTGACATTGTAATATTTGGGAAGTAAAATAAGTTGATTTACGAAATGGAGGCAAAGATCATGGCGGAATCTTTATTGTTTCAAGATAAGCAGGATCAGGTTGAAATGCCTGCCGTATTAGTGGAAGGCTCGCATACGCCGGACGCCTTGGCCGGCGCAAGCGGCGTATACATCGCGGCTTCCGGCTCGGCGATGCTGCAAAACGGCAGCCAGTCGCTTCGTCCAATCGACCATTGGCTGTGGCTCGCCGTCGAGGGCGGAAACCTCACGCTTGAAAACGAGGACGTGTCTTTTAATCTGCGCGTCGGCGAATGCTGCATGCTGCCGCCCGGCTCGCGGGATGTGGTGCTGATTGTGCCGCAAGAGGCGCGCGTGCTGTGGATGATGGTCGGCGGCACGCTTTCCGGCGCGTTCTTGCAGCGCATGGGCGCGCTGCCGCACCGGATTATGAAGCAGGGCGCGCTGCCCAGCCAGTTGAATCTGGCCAAGCATATCGTGCAGGCGACCGTGCGCGTCGCCAGCGCAGAGGATGCGTCCAGCGCGCAGCTCCAGCAGCTGCTGTGGGCAATGCTGGCCTCCCATTCCGGCCAGCCCGTGGCCATGGACGCCGTGCTTTCCCATGAGATTGCGAAGGTTGTGGACGCCATGCGCAAGAATCAATACCGCACCAGCTTCTCCCTGAGCGAAATGGCGGCGCTTTCCCGCATGCCGGTGGAAACCTTCCGCAAGCGCTTTGTGTCCGAGGTCGGCATGCCGCCGCAGAGTTACCAGCTCTTTTGCAAAATGGAGCGCGCCAAGACGCTGCTTAAGGACGGCTGCACCGTGCGTCAGGCGGGCATTGAGGTGGGCATGAACGACCCGTACCACTTCTCAAAGACCTTCAAGAATATCGTAGGCATGAGTCCCTCCGCCTACAGCAAGACGGCGCTCAAATGAGCGCGCCGCGGAGCGATTGCCTTTCGCCATGCCTGACAAAAGAGCAGGCGCGGATGCTTTCGCCGCTGCAGCTGGCCTTTGTGGGCGACAGCGTGCATGCGCTGCTGGTGCGCACGCGGCTGATTGGCGATAATCTGCGGGTAAAGGATATGCACCTTGGCGCGACGCGGGCAGTGAACGCCGCCGCACAGGCGAAAACACTTGCGCGGATACTGCCGCTGCTTTTCGATGAGGAAGCGCAGATTGTCCGCCGCGGGCGCAACGCGCATGCCCATCACGGCGCGCCGCGCGCCGCCACGGTGGAGGAATATGCCGGCGCAACCGGCTTAGAGGCGCTGCTGGGGTATTTGTACCTGACGGGCGATACCGCGCGCCTGATCGCCCTTGCGGAACGGATGAGTGAAACGGAGGAATGAACGCATGCCCCCAGTTGCCCTGCGCGTTACGCTGCTGACGCATACGCCCGAGCCTGAAAAAACCTGCGCCCTTGCCGCGCGGACATGCTATTCCGCCGATGGGCTGGAAACGCTTTCCCAAAAGGTTTCCGCTGTTGATCAGGGCGCGTTTCTGCGCCGGATTCTTGCGTCCGGCCATTTATCCGTGCTGGAGCACGCTTCCTTTACCTTTCTGGCGGAGGGGGTAAGCCGGGCGCTGCTGGCACAGCTGACGCGGCATCGCATCGCCAGCTTTTCTGTTCAGAGCCAGCGCTATGTTTCCATGGCCGATGGCTTCGGTTATGTCATTCCGCCGCGGATTGCTGCGCTTGGCGCGGAAGCCGTTTCCCGCTATAACGCCCAGATGGCTCAAATGCAGGCATGGTACTCAGACTGGCAGGCGCGCCTTGGCAGCGGCGAGGGCGCGAATGAGGACGCGCGCTTCGTGCTGCCCAACGCCTGCGAAACGCACATTGCCATGACCATGAACGCCCGGGAGCTGCTGCATTTCTTTTCGCTTCGCTGCTGCAGCCGCGCTCAATGGGAAATACGGGCGCTGGCGGTTGAAATGCTGCGCCTCTGTCGTCAGGCCGCGCCGGTAATTTTCGAAAACGCCGGGCCCGGCTGTGTGCATGGCGCATGCCCGGAGGGCGAAAAAAGCTGCGGTCGGGCAGCGGAAATGCGCAGCTTTTTCCAAACGCTTTGATTTGATAGACAGTCCCGCCTGAGCGCGGGCGAAGGGAGAATACCATGGCCTTTTACCAGCAGGTTAAGCCCAAGAAGATGAGCCGCGCGGATCATCTGCGAATGGAAAGCAAATGGGAAGAAGAGGGCGCGCGCTATCGCCGGACGACTACGAGAAACGAAGAAAAGAGTCGTGAAGCCAACGCGGCCGATCAGAATGTCAGGGGTGGCTATCGCGCCTATAACGCGAAGAACGCCAGCGGAAAAAACGGCGGCCGCGCTTATGATGCGAAAAACGGTGCAAATGAACGCCGCCAAATGGAACGCAAGCCCTACGACGCGTCCCATAAAAAGCAGACGAATGCGCAGACTGATTTCCGCCCGACAAAGCGCGACGCAAAGCCCGCCTTTAAGCCGTCAGCGGATAAAACGATCAATAAACCCGCTCCCCAGTCAAAACCGGCTTATAAGCCGGGGAACGGTTTTGAAAACGAATATCAGCCGCCGGAAAATCTGCTTTCCGGCCGCAATCCGATTCGTGAAGCAATCAAGAGCGGTCGCGATATTGAAAAGCTGCTGGTTGCCAAGGGCGACCTTTCCGCCACGGCGCGGGAAATCGTCGCCATGGCGCGCGAGCGTCATATTCCGGTTCAGGCTGTGGAGCGTTCCCGGTTGGACGAGATCACGCGCAATCATCAGGGGATGCTGGCTTTCGCTTCCGCGTATCGCTATTACGACGTGGAGGATATGCTTTCGGACGCGGCGGCCAAGGGGGAAGCGCCCTTCCTGATTGTGCTGGATGGCGTGACGGATCCGCAGAACCTCGGCGCGATTATCCGTACTGCGTCCTGCGTCGGCGCGCATGGCGTGATTGTGCCGGAGCGTCGCGCCGTCGGCCTGACGCCCTCGGCGGTTAAAGCGTCCGCGGGAGCTGTGGAATCCGTCAAGGTTGCGCGCGTGACCAATTTGGCGCGTACGCTTGAAGCGCTGAAGCAGCAGGGGATTTGGCTCTACGCCGCCGATATGGTGGGCGAGGATTATCGCAAGGTGAGCTTTGACGGCCCCATGGCGTTGATTATCGGCTCTGAGGGCGACGGCGTCAGCCGGTTGGTGCTCGACAGCGCGGATTATCGTGTTTCCCTGCCGATGGAGGGTACGGTCGGTTCGCTGAACGCTTCGGTTGCAGCGGGTATCCTGATGTACGCCGCAAAGGCCAGCCGCGGCTGAAATCATTTTTTCCGGAGGTTCCCATGCCGGAGGATAACTATCTTCTAGAAGAAAAGCAGGAAATGGAGCGCTTCCAGTCCATGACGGACGAGGAGGTTGTGGTTCTTGCGCAATCAGGCGACGGTCAGGCGCTGGCCTTCCTTCTCAATAAGTACAAGAATTTTGTTCGTTCCAAGGCGCGCAGCTATTTTCTGATCGGCGCAGATCATGAGGACATTGTGCAGGAGGGCATGATCGGCCTGTATAAATCCATACGCGATTTTCAGCCTGCCCGTCTCGCTTCGTTTCGCTCCTTTGCCGAGCTTTGTATTAAGCGCCAAATCATTACGGCGATTAAAGCGGCTACGCGCCAGAAGCATGTGCCGCTGAACAGCTATGTTTCCCTGAATAAGCCGCTCTACGATGAAGAATCCGACCGAACGCTGCTGGACGTTATTGAAGGCCGTGTTACCAATCCGGAGGATCTCTATATCAGTCAAGAGGATCTGGCGCATATTCAGTCCCAGATCTCGGAGATCCTGTCCGATTTGGAGCGTCAGGTGCTGGATGCGTTTATCGATGGCAAAAGCTATCAGGAGATTGCCGAGCTGTTGGGCCGTCATGTCAAGTCTATCGACAATGCGCTGCAGCGTGTCAAGCGCAAGCTGTGCAAATTTCTGGAGGAAAACAACCAGTCCTGATGTGAATTTTTCCGGCATTTCATCGGCGCTCATCTGCTTGCGGGTGAGCGCCGCTTGCTTGCGGATATGACGCTCTTAGCGCCAACGCCTTTATAGGACAGCGATTGGATTCATTGCAAATAAAACGGGGGAGCATGCCGCAACGGGCAGCCCCCCTGAACCTGATTTGGAACAATTATTTGCTGTACTTTTCCCGCTTTACATAGTGCGTGTGCAGCAGCTCGTGCGCCTTATGGCCGTTCGGCTCACCAAGGAAATCCTGATAGAGCTTCTTGAGCTGCTCGTTCTCATGGCTCCGGCGCCTAGGCTTGCCGGCGTCCTCACCGTAGAGCGCGGCAGCGCGCAGCGCCTTGGGATCACAGGTCATCTTGGCCTGCGCGGAGACGATCGGCTGGCCGCCGCCCGTCACGCAGCCGCCGGGGCAGCCCATGATCTCGATGAAGGTGTAATGCTTCTCGCCGCGCTTGACCATCTCCAGCAGCTTGCTGGCATTGCCCGTGCCGTTGGCGACGGCAACGCTGACGTCCAGATCGCCCACCTTCACGGCGGCTTCTTTAATGCCTTCCGTGCCGCGGACAGCAGTCAGGTCGATATTCTCCAATTCTTCATTGGTAATGAGCTTATAGGCGGTGCGCAGCGCAGCCTCCATAACGCCGCCGGTCGCGCCGAAGATAACGCCGGCGCCGGTGCTTTCGCCCAGCAGATCGTCAAAATCCTCGTCGGGGAGGCGGGTGAAGTCGATGCCGGCTTCCTTAATCATGTGCGCCAGCTCACGCGTGGTGATGACCTCGTCCACATCCGGATAACCCGTGGCGGCCAGCTCCTCGCGCTCCGCCTCAAACTTCTTGGCAGTGCAGGGCATGACGGACACGACGGCGATATCCTTGGGATCGATGGCGGCCCTCTGCGCGTAGTAGCTCTTAATGACAGCGCCCAGCATTTCATGGGGAGACTTGCAGGAGGACAAATTGGGAATGAATTCGGGATAATAGGTCTCGCAATACTTAATCCAGCCGGGAGAACAGCTGGTAATCATGGGCAGCACGCCGCCGTTCTTTACGCGCGCAACCAGCTCCGCAGCCTCCTCCAGAATGGTCAGGTCGGCGCCAAAGTCAGTATCGAACACCTTGTCAAAGCCCAAACGGCGCAGCGCGGTGACCATCTTGCCGGTCACGGCGGTGCCCATAGGCATGCCGAATTCTTCACCCAGCGCGGCGCGCACGGCGGGAGCGGGCTGCACCACGACATGCTTCGCAGGATCCTTCAGCAGATCCCAGACCTTCCGGGTGCTGTCCTTCTCATAAAGAGCGCCAACGGGGCAGGCGGTGATGCACTGGCCGCAGTTGATGCACGCCATGTCCGCCAGCTTCAGGTTCCACGGGGATTCGATGGACGTGGTAAAGCCGCGGTTGACCGCGCCGATCACGCCGATGTTCTGCACCTTGGCGCACGTTGCGACGCAGCGGCGGCACAGGATGCATTTGTTGTTATCGCGAACGATGGAGGGCGACGCGTCGTCCACATCGTACACATTCACGCTGCCCTTGAAGGCGTCGCCGTCCTCTACGCCCAAATCCTTGCACAGCTGCTGCAGCTCGCAATTGGTGGAGCGGATACAGGTAAGGCACTTCTTTTCATGCGCGGAGAGCACAAGCTCCAGCAGCGTTTTGCGATATTCGCGAATTTCGGGCGTGTTGGTTTTGACCACCATGCCGTCCGTCGCGGGCAACACGCACGCAGCCTGCAGCGCGCGCGCGCCGGTATTGACCACGCACATACGGCACGCGCCGATGGCGTTGACGTCCTTCAAATAGCAAAGCGTGGGGATGTTGATGCCAGCCTTCTTCGCGGCCTCCAGAACGGTCGTGCCGGCGGGCACCTCAACCTTTACGCCGTCAATCGTAAGGGTGATGATGTTTTCCATTTGCTTTTCCTCCTTGCACGAATCAAATCTTGGAGATCGCGCCGAAACGGCACTTTTCCATGCAAGCGCCGCACTTGAGGCACTTCTCGGGGTTAATATGATGCTGCTGCTTTACTTCGCCCGTAATGGCGCCGGCGGGGCAGATGCGCGCGCAGGCCGTGCAGCCGCGGCACTTGTCGGTAATCACATACTGCAGCAGCGCCTGACAATGATGCGCGGGGCACTTCTTGTCGCGAATATGAGCTTCGTATTCGCTGCGGAAGAATTTCAGCGTGGACAGCACGGGGTTGGGCGCAGTCTGACCCAGACCGCACAGCGCCGTGGCCTTGATGGTCTTGGCCAGATGCTCCAGCTTTTCAATATCGCCTTCCTGACCCTGACCTTTCACGATACGCTGCAGGATCTCCAGCATGCGGCGCGTGCCGATACGGCAGGGCGCGCACTTACCGCAGCTCTCGTCGACGGTGAAGTCAAGGAAGAAGCGGGCGATGTCGACCATGCAGTTATCCTCGTCCATGACGATCATGCCGCCGGAGCCCATCATCGACCCGGCCGCGATCAGGTTGTCATAATCGACGGGCGTATCGAGCAATTCCGCGGGGAGACAACCGCCAGAGGGGCCGCCGGTCTGCACGGCCTTGAACTTTTTGCCGCCCGGGATGCCGCCGCCGATATCATAGATAATCGTGCGCAGGGGCGTGCCCATGGGCACTTCGACCAGACCGGTGTTATTGATCTTGCCGCCCAGCGCGAAAACCTTGGTGCCCTTGCTCTTTTCCGTACCCATGGAGGCGAACCAATCCGCACCCTTGAGAATGATCTGGGGCACGTTGGCGTAGGTTTCCACGTTGTTGAGCATGGTGGGCTTGGCGAAGAGACCCTTCACGGCCGGGAACGGGGGACGGGGCGTGGGCTCGCCGCGCTTGCCCTCGATGGAGCGCATCAGCGCCGTTTCTTCGCCGCAAACGAACGCGCCGGCGCCCAGACGAATGTGAATGTCAAAGTTGAAATCGGTTCCGAAGATATTCTTCCCAAGCAGGCCGTATTCACGCGCCTGTTGGATGGCAATTTCCAAGCGCTTTACGGCGATGGGATATTCGGCACGGACGTAGACATAGCCTTCCGAAGCGCCGATAGCGTAGCCGGCGATGGCCATGGCTTCCACGACGGAATGCGGGTCGCCTTCCAGCACGGAACGATCCATGAACGCGCCCGGGTCGCCCTCGTCGGCGTTGCAGGCGACGTATTTCTGATCGGCCTGAGAATTATAGGTGAATTTCCATTTCAGGCCCGTGGGGAAGCCGCCGCCGCCGCGACCGCGCAGGCCGGACTTGAGAATTTCCTCGATGACTTCTTCACGCGTCATCTTGGTCAACGCCTTTTCCAGCGCCTTGTAGCCGTCGAAGGCGAGGTATTCGTCGATATTTTCGGGGTCGATCACGCCGCAGTTGCGCAGCGCGACGCGCTTTTGATGCTTATAGAAATTGATATCCTGAAGACCCTTATTGGCGTTCTGCTCGTGGGTGGCATGATCGGTATAGACCAGATGCTGCACCTTGCGGCCCTTGAGCAGATGCTCGGTGACGATCTCGTCCACGTCGTCGACCTTTACGCGGGAATAGAACGTGCCTTCGGGATACACGATGACCACCGGGCCAGCCTCGCAAAGGCCGAAGCAGCCGGTACGAACGACCTTGACTTCCTTTGCAAGGCCTGCTTCCTTAATCTTTTCCTCGAAGCGCTCAATCAGTTGCGCGGAGCCGGAAGACGTGCAGCCGGTACCGCCGCAGCAAAGCACATGTGCGCGATAGATATCCATGGGCAATTCCTCCTAAAAGCGGTATGCTTCTTATTACTTATCTTCCGCTGCGCCGATGGTGTATTCCATCACGGGGCGGCCGTTGACAATATGCTCCGCGACCACGCGGGCAACCTTTTCGGGGGTCATGTGAACGTAGGTCACTTTTTCCTGCCCGGGCAGGAAAACGTCCACCATCGGCTCAAGACGGCACATGCCGACGCAGCCGGTCTGGGAGACGGTCACGTTGCGCAGCGCACGCTTGTCTACTTCATCCATAAAGGCCAGCATCACAGGACGCGCGCCCGCGGCGATGCCGCAGGTCGCCATGCCGACCACCACGCGCACAAGCTCGTTTTCATCCTCGCGGCGCAGGTTGATGCGGTTGAGCGTCTTTTGACGAATGGCTTCCAGTTCAGCCAAAGACTTCATAAAATGACACCTCCAAATATTGGTTCGATTTCTTCACGGATGGATGCAATCATCCAAGCGACGATCTCGGGCTCGGCAAGGGATACGCCCTGCAGAACATGCCTGACCTCGCGCGTATCAAAGCGCATTTCGCCCTTGGGCGAGGCGCAGTGCAGCGCAAAATCCGGCCTTTCGGGATTGGCGGAGGCCAGCGCCGCAATTGTGCCGGCCAAATCGCCCAGCGGCAAACAGTCGATCGACGCGGTATTGAGCGTCGCTGTCAGCGTCGTGCCCTGATGCTCGCGGCTTTCAAGGGCCAGATCGCCTCCGGCGAGACGGCAGTTTTCCAGCATCATGGGAATGCCCAGCCCCACCTTGCGCGTTGTGCGCGTCGTGGAAAAGGGGGAAAGGACGCGGGAAAGCAATTCTTCGCTCATGCCGCAGCCGTCGTCCCGGATGATGATGCGCAGCATGCCCGCTTCGTCCGCGAGCACCTCGATCTCCACCAGCGACGCGTTTGCCCGAACGCTGTTTTGCGCCAGATCCAGAATGTGCAGGGAAAGATCACGCATTGCTTACGCCTTGTATTTGGCCAGAATGCCCGGAATATCATCCGGCGTAAGACGGCCGTAGACTTCTTCGTTGATGGTCATAACGGGGGCGAGACCGCAGGCGCCGAGGCAGCGGGTGGCGTTGAGGGTGAACAGGCCGTCGGGCGTGGTCTTGCCCACGGGAATCTTGAGCTCTTCGCTCAGGCGATCGAGCACCTTCTGGCTGCCCTTGACGTAGCAGGCGGTGCCCAGACAAACACTGATGATGTATTTGCCGCTGGGCTCCAGGGAAAACTGCGCGTAGAACGTGGCGACGCCGTAGACCTCGCTGAGCGTGACGCCCAGCCCCTCGGCGATGATCTTCTGCACGTCCATCGGGACGCAGCCGAAGATGCCCTGCGCCTTTTGCAGCACGGGCATCAGCGCGCCGGGCTGATCCTTCAGCTCCTCAATCACCTGATTGAGCTGCGCATACTTTTCTTTCATGTCCGGCATGATGGTATAAAGCCTCCTTCAGTTAAAATAACCATTGTCCTGATTCGATAAGCCATATATTATAATAGCATATAACGCGCGCAAATGCACGTATATTTTTTGGGATTTTGCCGATTTTTATAATTTTTTTGCTTTACACGCCGAATATGTCCGGATCGGTCGAAAAACGGCCTGAACAAAGAGGCGGCCGCCCATATCAAAGGGCGATTTGCGAGAAATATGAAAAAAAGGATTGACATATGCTTCTCAATGCGTTATAATTAATTCCGCTGTCCGGTGGATGGCATGCGGTCATGGCGGAATTGGCATACGCGCACGTTTGAGGGGCGTGTTCTTAACCGAGTACGAGTTCAAGTCTCGTTGACCGCACCAAACCAATATAATCCGAACCAAATCTTCTTAATCGGAGATGGGTTCGGATTATTTGTTTTCTTCGAGAAGTTCGAGGATACGCATTTCAGAAACGGCGTGGTAAAGCGTCCCGAATCCAAGCCCAGAGGGCCGAGAAAACCAAAGATATAGAGGTATATCTGAACGCCGTCACGGAGTACAAGCCCTATGAAAACTGAACGAACGCACAACAGGGGATGGCGGTCTGCCATCCCCTTTGCCATGCTGTTTTAGGAGTATATATCCCTTGGATTTGTCTTATATCTATCGTCAGGCGACGTTCTCGCCGTTGC
>CAKTXZ010000012.1 GCA_934632155.1 uncultured Clostridia bacterium
ATTTGAACCCGGGCGGCGCTTATCACACCCTACTCCCTTAGCAGGGGAGCCCCTTCGGCCTCTTGGGTACTTCTCCACATCAAGCTTCACAGGAAAAATGGCGGAGAGAGAGGGATTCGAACCCCCGGTGCCTTTCAGCATCACTGGTTTTCAAGACCAGCGCCATCAACCCCTCGGCCATCCCTCCGCGATTGCGACCGACGGCCTTGCCGGAAGCACTTGTTTACTATAGCATATCTAAATGCAAAAGTCAACCCAAGAATGAAAAATTTGCTGTAGGAGAAAGAAAAATCACCGTTTGAAGCGCCTTGCGGAATCATCCAACGGCGCCCTTACTTCGAAGCCGCAAGCGCGGCAGCCAGATCGTCCATCGAATACAGGCCGGGGGATTGCGCGACGATAAAGGAAGCCGCCCGCAACGCGCCGTCGGCGAAGATGGCGCGGCCCTGCGCGCTATGTGTGATCAGCAGGGCTTCGCCGTTTCCGTAAAAGCCGATCTCATGCTCGCCCGCCAGCGTGCCGCCGCGCACGGCATGCAGGCCGATTTCTGTCGGTTCGCGCTTTTCGGTGCGCGTGCAGCGGCCATAGACCGGCACGGAATCCGCGTTTTTGACTGCGTGATAGAGCATCATCGCGGTACCGCTGGGCGCGTCCAGCTTTTGATTATGGTGCTTTTCAACGATTTCAATGTCAAAACCAGCTAGCAGCGCCTTTGCCTGCTCGGCAAGGCGACGCAGCGCATAGACGCCGATGCTCATATTGGCAGATTGAAAAACAGGTATGCGCAGCGCTGCACGGGAAATGGCTGCCAGATCCGCTTCGTTGTAGCCCGTTGCCGCCAGCACGACAGGCAGCCGCCGCGCAACGGCAAAGTCAAGCAGCGGCAGCAGCGCCTCCGGCCGTGAGAAGTCGACCAGCACATCAGCCTCTTCAACGATCATTGAAAAGGAGGGATACACGGGAAAGGGCGAAGCATCCGCCGGGCAGACGTCTACGCCCGCTGCAATGCGGTGCAGCGTAGGGGTGAGCGCTTGCGTTACCTCGTGTCCCATGCGCCCGCACGCGCCGGACAAAATGATCCTCAGCATATTAAACCAGCCTTTTGCATTTCTTCATGCAGCTTATGCGCATGAGCGGAAGATAGGGGAAGAAGGGGGAGACGAACCTCGTTTTCGCAAAGGCCCAACATGGCGGCCGCAGCCTTGACGGGGATCGGATTCACCTCGGAGAACAGGGCGCGGAAAAGCGGCATAGCGCGCAAGTTCAGCTTGGCTGCCTGCTCGAGCGGCAAATGCGTCATTTCGCGCATCAGCGCCGGCACGATATTGGCTGCGACGGAGATTACGCCGCGCCCGCCCAACGCGCGAACCGGAACGGTGAGCTCGTCCGAGCCGGAATAGCAGGCGATGTGATCGCCGCAAAGCGCCAGCATATCCGCAACCTGCGCAACGTCGCCGGAGGCCTCCTTAACGGCGATAATCCGCTCGTGCCCTGCAAGGGCCGCCAACGTTTCGGGCAAAAGGTTCAACCCTGTGCGCGCGGGGACGTTATATACCATGAGCGGCAGCGCGCCGTCGTCCGCAACGGCGGTATAGTGCGCAATCAACCCGGCCTGCGTGGTTTTGTTGTAGTACGGCGTGACGCAAAGCTGCGCGTCTGCGCCAATCGCACGCGCTGTGCGCGCCTTGGCGATTACATCGGCAGTACAATTGCCGCCCGTACCGGCGATTACCGGCACACGGCCGCCGACGCTTTCAACCACGCATGCCAGCGTTCTTTCCCATTCATCCGCCGTCATGGTCGACGGCTCGCCCGTCGTGCCGCAGGCGACGATGGCGTCCGTGCCGTTTTGCAGCTGAAAATCAACCAGCCCGCGCAAGGCGGCAAAATCAATTTCTCCGTTGCGAAAGGGGGTGATGAGCGCGACGGCGCAGCCGTGAAACAGAGGGGCAGGCATGAGCATTACTCCTTTCTGGAAATATATCCCTGCGCACAGAGCAGCTCGGCGGAAAGCACGCCGCCGCCCGCCGCGCCGCGGAGCGTATTATGCGAAAGGCAAACAAATTTATAATCCAAAACAGGATCCCTGCGCAGGCGGCCGATGGTAACGCCCATTCCGCCCTCAAAATCGCGGTCGAGCCGCGTTTGAGGCCGGTCCGGATCATCCATATACCGCAAAAACGGCGCGGGCGCGCTGGGCAGGGCGAGCTGCTGGGCAACGGTATGATAATCCGTCCAGCGCTCGAGAATCTGCTCGGGCGACGGCGTGCGATCAAAGGAAACGCTGACGGCGGCCATGTGCCCGTCCGATACGGGGACGCGAAGGCATTGCGCGCTGATGACGGGCGCTGTCGCGCAGAGAATCGCATCGCCCGCGGCGTTCAGCTCGCCCCAGATTTTCAGCGGCTCTTGCTCGCTCTTTTCCTCCTCGCCGCTGATATAGGGAATGACGTTATCCAGCATTTCCGGCCAGCGCTCAAAGGTCTTTCCGGCGCCGCTGATGGCCTGATAGGTGCACACGCTGACAGCCTTCAGGCCGAAATCGCGCAGCGGCGTGAGCGCGGGGACGTAGCTTTGAATGGAGCAATTGGGCTTGACGGCGATAAAGCCACGCTTCGTTCCGAGCCTTTTCCGCTGCGCGGCGATGACAGGCGCGTGATGGGCGTTAATTTCCGGAATCAACATGGGCACATCCGGCAGCATGCGGCAGGCGCTGTTGTTGCTTACGACCGGCGTTTCGGCGCGGGCGTAGGCCTCCTCCAAGGCGCGCGTCGCCTGCTTTTCCATTGCGACGGCGCAAAAAACAAAATCGCATTGCCCGGCGACGGCAGCCACATCGGCGGCGTCGAAAAGCTGCATTTGCGCAATTTTCGCCGGAATAGGCCGGGGGAAGACCCAGCGCCCCGCAACGGCGTCCTCGTAGGTTTTCCCGGCGCTGCGCGCGCTGGCCGCCAACGCGGCAATTTCAAACCACGGATGCTCGGCCAACAGCGTGACAAAGCGCTGCCCCACCATGCCGGTTGCACCGATCATTCCGACGCGATACTTTCTCATGCGATCTTCCTCCATTCTGATCATTCCAGCTTAAGCAAAAGGACGACCTTGGAATCATAAGGCTCAAAAATGCACGCGCCGACGAAGCTCCTCCCGTACGGTTCGGTTGCCGTTAATGAAAAAGAGAATCAGCCCCACAAACAGGCACGGCGCGGTTACATAGGGCGACCACGAGAGGGCGACGGCATGACGCAGCGTTAGGTCGCACAGCGTTTCGATTGCAAAGCATTCCAGCCCGGTAAAGACAAACGAAACGGCAAGCAGCGTAACTTTATTCAACCGATGATGGCGATAGAGCGCGGTTGTCAGCCCGACCAGCAGCGTAAACAGCCCCAGCGCGGGCAGCGCGATGGGGAAGAACCAGCCGTGCGTGTCGCTCAGCCGCTCGACCATGAACAGGTAGGCGCTCAGCGTGACGAAATTGGTGACAATCGAAATGTAGGTGCGGAAGCGATGCGCCAGAATGGGAACGGACACGGCGATAAAAAGCAGCATCAGCGCTGCGGCGGGATAAACGCTCCACGTCAGACGGCCGTTGGTGAGCAGGTCGATTACGGCGCAGACGGCAGCCGGAAGAAGAAAGAAAATACAGGAAAGCGCGAGGAAAAAGAATTTACTGTGCCGAAGCTCCTGCTCTGGCGTGCGCACGGGATAAGCGCGCGCTTCATTTGCACTTGCCTCGGCAAGGGGATCGTGAACCTCCACGCCGCACAGCGGGCATTTCTTTTCGCCCGCGCCGAGCTTTACGCCGCAATGAACACAATAGGGCATGTCAGTTATCCTCCATATTGCTTTCTACCGTTGCGCGTACGCCGCGCGCCATAAGAAAACGCAGCATTTCACGCGGCAGCGTCGTTTCGCGAATGTTGCCGGAAAACACGAGGCGAAGATCGTTGCCCGTCGTCACGGCCGCGCAGTTCCACATCGGCCATGAGGGCGCGCCCAATTGAAACTCAAAGCGGCGAATCAGCGCCTCGCTGCCAGTGGGACGCTGCGTCCGTCCGATATTGGAAATGGTGGAGGTGACGAGCCTGTCGCCCGCGCGGCGAAACATCAGCCCGATTACCAGCCGTTTTAAGAACAGCGGCGTAATGCGTATCAAGGGATTGCGTTCGTCCGCCACGTTGGTGGCGATGGTCGCGCACAGAAATTTGGGGTTGAGAAAATAACGCATGAAATGATGCACATCGCGCGCAATCTCCTCAAAAGAGTATGCGCCAAGGCGCGGATCAATATCCGGATTGACAAAGGAGGAGAAGTTTCGCAGCGTTTTCGTGGCGTAATAGGCGCGCATATTCACCGGCACCGAAACGCGAAGCGGCATGCGGCTTTTCCTGCCGCCGTTTTTCTGTTGTTCGCAATAGGCGGTGTAGAGCATTACGGCGGTCAGGTATTCGGTCAGGGATACCTGCGCCTCCTTCGCCAGCCGCAGCATTTCATCCGCCGGAAGCGACGCCGCGATCACGCGCAGCGTATGGGGAATTTCCAGCGTTCCCGGCAGGTGATAGGCGCTGCTTTCCCAGCGCGATACCCGAACGCGCGGCAGCGGCATTTGCATAAACGCGTCCCGCGTTTCGTCCGGCGACGGCGTTTCATTCAGCGGCAGCGCGCCCTGATCGAATTGCACGTCGTGCCCAAGAACGCGAAGGTAGGCGACGGCCAGCGTTTTGATAAAGCAAAGCCCGCCCGTTCCGTCTGTCAGGGAATGAAAAAACTCTGCAGAGATGCGATTGCGGTAATAGAACACCCGCATCAGGTAACCGTCGTTTGCGCGCTTGACCAGCGGCATGCAGGGATGCCCTGCGTCCTGCCGAATGCGCAGGGGCACTTGAATTTCTTCAAGATAATACCAAAACAGCCCCGAGCGCATGCCGACCTTAAAGGTCGGAAATCTCGGCAGCGTCATATCGAGCGCCCGCTGAAGAGCGTCTGGCATGACCGGCTCGTTCATCTCGACGGAAACGCGAAAAATGCTGCTCCATCTCCAGTTTGCCACGGCGGGATAAAGCTTGGCGGCATTATCCAGCTTAAACCATCGCTTGCCCTTGGGCATACCCGCGCCTCCCTTGGAATTGGATACCATAGTATACCACGGATTGAGCCGGCTCACAAGAAAATATTCTTTTCCGCGCCTGCGCATCTTGCAAAAAATCGCGGAATCGGCTATTCTTTTGATAGAGAAACGGAGGGATGCGCTTGCCTACGCGAAGAAGTCAGGAAATGCTCGGGCTGATCCGCTCGCACAAGAAAATGGCCGCAAAAATTAGCAACGGCGTGCTGATGCAGATCAACCCGCCCGCACAATGGCTGGCGCACCTGCGCCTCAACGGCACGATCGGCGCGGCTATCGGCGGCTTGGGAATGCCCGCTATGCTGATTGAGCCGCGCCGGGTTCTGCGCGAGGACGCCGTTATTTTACATTTGCACGGCGGCGCATACGTTTCGGGGCGGCTGTTGCAGTGCCGCGCGCTGATATCGCCGCTTTGCGCGGCGGCTGGGCTTCGAACGGTTACGTTTTCCTATCGTCTTGCGCCGGAATTTCCGCACCCGGCGCAGCTGGAGGATGCGCTGCGGGTATATGACTATCTGATCGCCGCCGGATATACGCCGGATAAAATCGTACTCGTAGGGGAGAGCGCGGGCGGCAATCTGGCGCTTGAGCTGGCGCTGAAGCTGCGCGAGCAGGGGCGCGGCATGCCCGCGGCGCTGGCGCTGATGTCGCCATGGACGGATTTGACGCAGTCCGGCGAAAGCTATCGCGAGCTGCGGGCGCAGGACGCGACGCTGGATGCGGAGGAGCTGCTGCGCAGCGCGATAGCCTACGCGGGCGGCGACGCTTCGCGACTTTCGCAGCCTGATTTTTCACCCGTCTTCGCCGATTTTCACGGCTTTCCGCCTACGCTGATTCATTGCGGAACGCAGGAGCTGCTGCTGAGCGATTCTGTTCTGCTGGAAAAGGCCATGCTGCGCGACGGCGTGGACGCAAAGCTGCTCCAATGGGAGGGCATGTGTCATGTGTTTCAGGCGTTCGGCTTTGAGGAAAGCAGGGCGTCGATTGCCCAGCTTGCGGCGTTCATTCAAAAGACGCTTGGTATCGCGCAGGAATGATATACATAAAACGCTCCGGCTCACGAGCATGCTTCGTGGGTCGGAGCGTTTGTGAAGCAGCCCTTCTGCGGTTCATATTCCGTGTCTTTTACAAAGCGAGCGCAGAATGCCGCGCAGCGCGCGCGGCGCTCTGATGCAAACCATGCGAATGGCCATGCCCTTTCCCTCCTATTTTTTTCGGATGAGCAGAATGCCAAGCGCCGTCAGCGCAATACCGATCAGCGCCAGCCACGCCCAGCAGGGAACACACAAGAGCATCAGCACCACGCCCAGCGCAATGCAGGCATAGCCTACAATGCGCAGCACGACGCTTCTTCCGCTTGGATAACAGCGGGTCTGTACGCTTTGCGTCTGCCGCCATGGCACGCTATCACCGCCCTTCCGCTTTCATCTTATGCGCGGACGGACGGAATATGCCAACGAACGCCGCTCAGGCTTTTTCGCCGCGGTCAATCGCTTCCCACAGACCGGAAAGATAGGTTGCGCCCAGCGCGCGGTCGTAAAGTCCGTAGCCCGGCATGGCCTTTTCGTCCCAGATCATCCGCCCATGGTCGGGACGAATGGGGCCGTCGAAGCCTGTATCGTGCAGCGCCCGCATGATCGCGTAAATGTCCAGCGAGCCAAGCTCGGTCGGGTGCGGCGCTTCATCGAATTTTCCGGGCGCAAGATGGCGCACATTGCGCACATGCGCGAAATGGATGCGCCCCTTAAAGGCGTGAATCATGTCGGGAATATCGTTTTTCGGGTTTGAGCCAAGAGAGCCCGTGCAAAGCGTCAGGCCGTTTTCCTTTTCGGGAACGGCGTCCAGCAGGCGCTGAAGCTTTTCCTTTCCCGTAATAATGCGCGGAAGGTTGAAAACAGGCCAAGCCGGATCGTCCGGATGAATGGCCATGTTGACGCCATACTTCTTGCATACCGGCATGATCGCACGGAGGAAATAAACCAGATTGGCAAAAAGCTTTTCCTCGTCCACATCGCGATACATTTCGAACAGCTCCTTTACCCGCGCCATGCGCTCGGGCTCCCAGCCCGGAAGGGTGAAGCCGTCGGATTTTTCGTTCATGCTGCTGAGCATGGCGTTCACGTCGATTTTGTCAATCAGCGTCTGGTCGTAGGAGAGCGCCGTAGAGCCGTCCGAAAGGGGCTTTTTCAAATCGCTGCGCGTCCAGTCAAAAACGGGCATGAAGTTATAGCAGACCATATGAATGTCGCTTTCGCCAAGGGCAGTCAACGTTTTGATATAGTTTTCGATATACATGTCGCGACTCGGAAGGCCGATTTTGATATCGTCGTGAATATTCACGCTTTCAATACCGCTCAGACGCAGGCCGCTTTCCTCCACCTCGCGCTTCATGGCGATAACGCGTTCGCGCGGCCAAACCTGCCCGGGCGTTGTGTCATAGAGCGTTGTAATCACGCCCTTGACCATGGGAATCTGGCGAATCTGCCGCAGCGTCACCGTGTCAAAGGTGGAGCCGTACCAGCGAAGAGTCATTTCCATTTTGCTCACCTCATTTGTTGATGTTTTTTTATAGTTTTTTTCGTTCTGCATCCATCCAATGCAGCAGTCCGCGAACGCTTCTTTCCGGCGGATGCAGCGCAAATTCCCGCTCCAGTATATCGCCCAGATAATGCGCGTCGGAGGAATGCAGAATATGCCGTCCCTCCAACGGCTCCGGCGCGCAGGGAAGCGCGCGCCAGACCTCCACCGCCGAAAAGGCGGGCGTTTCCGGCATGAACCCAAGGTTCATCAGCAGCCCGTTTGCGCCGCGGTTGATATGCGCGGGAACCGGAACGCCCCCATAGCCCCGAACCAAATGCGCGCATTCGGTCAGCGACAGGTCGGTCGCGCCGATGAGCAGCGCCTCCTCGGCGCCGATCACGCGATCGTTTGCATCCAGAATCAGCTGCTCGCCAAAGAGCGCGGGTTTGTTTTTTTGTGTTGGAAGGTGCGCCCGAAGCGTTTCACCGCAGGCAACGGCGGAGCGTAGATCGGGAAAATAACCGAGCAGGTGCACTTCCTCACGCGTGGTGATTTCCATCGCCGGAACCAGAAGCACGCCGTAGGCGTCGGCAATTTCCTGCGCCGCCGGAAGATTCAAGGCAGAATTGTGATCGGCAATCGCCACTGCGTCCAGCCCCTTGAGCGCCGCCATGCCCAGAATGTTGCCGGGGGTCATATCGGCGTCGCCGCAGGGCGAAAGGCAGGAATGGATGTGCAGATCGACAAACATTTCAGGCATGCCCGCCGCCTCTGGCAGGGACGCCGGCCGCTGCCATTCGCCCGCAGATTGCGTAAGCCGAAAGCGGACTTTTCAGAACGCAAAGCCCCTCCGCCTGCGCTTTTTCAAGGCTGGCCTGCTCCATGTCGATATCCTCCGGCATAATCACGCACGCCATCTCCGCCAGCACGGCGACGGCGACGACGTTCATGTGCGTCTGCACCGTGACCCACGCCATGCCCTCCTCGCCGTGCGCCATGACCCATGACAGCAGGTCGCACGTATAGCCGCAGCGAACCTCGCGCTCAACCGGAACGCCGGGCGTCATGTTCACAGCGTCCAGCAGGGGAATCAATTCGGCGATTCTCATTTTTCATTCCTCTTTCTTATTCATGCTTGGTCTGCGCCAGCTCCACCATTTGCTGCGCCATAACCTTCAGCTGCTCACGCAGCTTGTGAATACAATCCATTTCCCCAAAATATCCGCGAACAATATCCTCGGCAAAGGTACGGCAGGTGGGGGAGCCGCACGAGCCGCAGTCATAGCCGGGCAGTTCGCCCAGAATCTGGTTCATTCGCTCCATTTTCTGCATGGCGACGGCCAGATTTTCATCCAGCTGCATGACGCTGTTGGGGGCGATGGGCTTATCGTGATAGAGCGGATATTTGGTCATCATGGAGGCGGGGACGCTTTCGGTCGGCCGCCGCTTGTTTCCTTGATCGAACAGCTTTCGAATGGCGTTCTTGGCTACATAATTGTTTTCAAACGTCAGCGGGCCGCCGACGCAGCCGCCCATGCAGGCCGCGCCCTCGAAAAATACTAAATCGCTCAGCCGATTGTTTTCAATTTCCTCCAGCACGCGAATGACATTTTGAATGCCGTCGACCGCCAGCGAATTTTCGGGGCAGACCGCGGAGGATTCGCCGTTGCTTGCCGCCCAGCCGACGCCGTAGGCCGTGGCGCAGGTGTCCTCCGTATCGCAGGCCGCGCCGCCGTGAATATGCGGAAGCAGCAGGCCGTAGATTTCCATCATGGAAATCGCGCCGTCCACCGCGGATTTTTCCTGCCCGATGGGGCTGCGGATGGCGGTCATTTTCGCGGGACAGGGCGTAATAAAAAATACGCCGACGTCCTCCGGGGAGCAGTCGCGACTTCGGCAGAATTCCTGCCGCGCGATCATGGCGGCTACTTCCATCGGCTGGCGTACGTCGACGATGTGGGGAATCAGGTCGGGAAAGCGCACCTGAATCAGCCGCACTACGGCGGGACAGGCAGAGGATATCAGCGGCCGGGGAAGGCCGGGCTCCCGCAGCTTTTGCGCGATGGCGCGGCTGACGACGTCCGCTCCGCGCGCAACCTCGAACACGTCGTCAAAGCCGATCGCGCGCAGCGCCTGAAGAATCGGGCCGATTCGACGCAGGCTTTTGAATTGCCCGTAGAGCGACGGGGCGGGCAGCGCGATTGCGTATCGAAAACCGTGAACGGCGCTGATATCGTCCGTTACGGCAACCTTGGCGTGATAATCGCAGATACGAATGCATTCGCCGCAGTCAATGCAGCGCTCGTTCATGATGTGCGCGCGTCCGCTGCGCACGCGAATCGCTTCGGTCGGGCAATGCTTCAGGCAATTCGTGCACCCCTTGCAGCGGCTTTTATCCAACCGTACGGAATGATAGCGTTTTGCTTGCTCCATGACGGCACGCCTGCTTTCTTCAGCGGTTCAGAAGAAACTGCATGCGAATGCGCGTTCCTTCGCCCATTTTGCTTTGAATATCGAATTCGTCTGCATTTCTTTTCATGTTGGGAAGCCCCATGCCGGCTCCGAAGCCAAGCGCGCGCGCTTCCTCGTTGGCGGTGGAATAGCCCTCGCGCATCGCCAGCGCGATATCCGGAATGCCTGGCCCGCGATCCTCCGAAATCAGGCGAACACTTGCTTCATCGACCTCCAGCGTCATGGTTCCGCCCAGCGAATGAATAACCAGATTGAGCTCTACCTCATAAGAGGCGACGGCAACGCGGCGAAGCGTCATGCCGCCGACGCCTAGCTGCTTCAGCCGGCGCTTGATGTCGGCGGAAACCTCGCCGGCGCGTGTGTAATCGCCCGCCGCTACGGGGTATTCGGCACGCATCAGCGCGTTCATTGCGTCTCCTCCTTCGGCCATTGGATGGGAACGCCGCGAAGACCCGCTTCATACAGCAGGCCGCAGGCTGTGAAGGCGGTGACGGGCGTGGTGATTACGCAAAGCCCCTGCGTCTGCGCCTGCGCGAGGATGTCGTCGGTCGGCACCTTACCGCGCGCAAAAACCAGACACTTCAAATCCAGCATATCGGCCGTGCGAATCACGTGCGGATTGGTCAGGCCGGTAATCAACACGGTTTTTTCATTGACAAAGGCCAGCACGTCGCTCATCAGATCTGAGCAGCAGGCGGTGTAAACCGGGGTATCCAGCTTATCTGCGCCGCAGAGCACCTGCGCGCGCAGGAGGCGAACCATATCTCCGATCGTCACGGCGAATCCCTCGCTTGCACGGTGTTATTTGATATTCCTTCCGAGTATAAATATATCGTGTTTGCCTGACCTTGTCAACCGAAAAAACGGAAAACGCAGGGCGCAGGTGATCGGGCGCGAAAGCCTGTGCTCAAGCGCAAATTTTCACTTGACAGATTTCCTTTCCGCATCTATACTACATGTGTTTGCTGTGCCGGTGTGTTGGAATTGGCAGACGAGGCGGACTCAAAATCCGTTGGGCTCATAACCCGTGCGGGTTCGACCCCCGCCACCGGCACCATGCTTTCAAGGCGCGCAGGCTCTTGCAGCAAAGGGCTTGCGCGCTTTTCTGTCGGCGCTCTGAAGCGTGCTTATTTCATGGAGCAAAACGCCGTCTTTACGTCGCTTGGAGATTTCCTCGCGGCGCGAAGAATCTTTTGGTTTTGATTTGACGGAATGGAAGGAATATGCTATAATGAATCGAATTTTGAATGCTTTCATTCCTACAGGGGGGATTATCAATGTCCGGACATTCCAAGTGGCACAATATTCAAGCGAAAAAAGGCAAAACCGACGCTGCGCGCGGCAAGATTTTTACCAAGATCGGCCGTGAAATTGCCATCGCCGTGCGCGAGGGCGGCGCAAACCCCGAATCCAACAGCAAGCTGAAGGATATTATCGCCAAAGCGAAGGCGAACAACATGCCCAACGATAATATTCAGCGCAGCATTAAAAAGGCTGCCGGCGAAGGCTCGGGCGCGAATTATGAGGAAATTACCTATGAAGGATACGCCCCCGGCGGCGTGGCCATTATTGCCCAGATCGTTACCGATAACCGTAACCGTACCTCCAGCGACGTTCGCCACATCTTTGACAAAAACGGCGGCTCACTCGGAACGCCCGGTTCTGTTAGCTATATGTTCGACCATAAGGGCATGATTGTCATTGAGCGCGAGCCCGGCATGGACGAGGACGAAATGATGATGACCGCGCTGGACGCCGGTGCGGAGGACATGAAGGTTCAGGACGACGCGTTCGAAATCTATACCGCGCCCAATGATTTTTCCGCCGTCCGCGAAAAGCTGGAAAGCGCGGGCTATGCCTTCCTTTCCGCCGACAAGCAGATGATTCCGCAGAACACTGTCGCTATCGACGATCCGGATACGCTGAACAAGGTGCAAAAGCTGTTGGATATGCTGGATGATAACGACGATGTGACGGAAGTGTACCACAACGCCGAATTGCCGGAGGAAGAGGAAGAAGAGTAACCTTCCTTTCCCGCTCAGGAGGCTCATATGCGCGTTTCTCGGGTAAGACGTGCGCTGGTTTATATGCTTTGCGTTTTCCTGCTGGGGAACGCGCATATTTGCTTTGCCGATGATTTGACAATCGTAGAAGCATACTTTTCACAGGCTGAGGGCTATTCCAGCGTTGTGAGCGTTCCCGAAAAAGGGGAGATGCGCTATTACGCGCAGAACGATCCGCTGTGGATGGCGCTTTGCTATGAAAAGGAAGATACGCAGACGCGCCGTCCCTTCCGCGATTCCGGCTGCTGCCCGACGGCGCTGGCCATGGCCATGGCGAATCTTCTGCCGGAGGCAGAGCTAATGCGCATCGCCGATTTCGGCAAGCGTGATTATTCCCTTTGCACGTGCTCCGTTAATCAGTCGCGCTGCAATCATCGCCATGCGCGCTATAGCCTTACGTCGCAGCGCGATTTCGTTCGCTTTCTGCCGCTTGTCATCGGCGACTTCGCCGCCGGAAATAATACCTTTGGCGTTTATAGCCGTTCAACCGCTGCCGGCACCGGGACAGGCTTTATTCGCCGCATTGCCGAGGTTTACGGCGTTAAGATGCAGTTTACCTCAAGCTTTGATGAGGCGACGGCGGCAATGAAGGACGGCGCGTCCGTGATCGCGCTGGCGGGCGCGGGCGGCGCCTTTACGGACGTGGGCCACTATGTTTTTCTTGCGCATAGCGATGGCGAACGGCTGTATGTTCTGGATCCTTTGCGCCGCGAGGTATACAAAACCAACCAAGCCGGGCGACTGGAGATTCTGCAGCCCGGGCTTGTCGCACTGCGGCTGGATCAGATCGGCGCGGCGCGTTTCAGTAATTTCATTGTTTTTTCTCTGTAACGGAAGCGCTTTTTGCCGCAGGCGGTTGATTTGAAAATGGGATGGCGGGTTCCTTTTCCAAAGGGATTCGCTTGTGTTATTGCGCCCTTTCCCGCGTTTCTAAGGCTTCCTTCGCCGTTAGGGCGCTTTGACGCAGCAGCCCTTCGCAAATGCTGGCTTCATCCAGCGTGCCAAGGGATCGCATGCCATCCTCGGCAAGCACGATAACGCGATGATAGCGTCCGGCGCGCATGCAGGGCAAAAGCGCCCGAAGCTGTGTGCCGCCCGATACCGCCAGCCATAAAACGGGCAACACTGTTCCGCTGGCCAGCTTTTCGCGTCGTCCAATTAATCGGCTGACATAGCACGTCAGCCCCTGCCGCTTCTCTACTGTCGCCGTGTAGATGAGAAAAAGCCCGGCAAGCGCGGGGGCAAATTGAAGCTCCTTTTGCCAAGCTAACCAGAACGAAAGCGCGCACAAAGCGGCACCGAATAAATATGAAAGCGCTGTCAGGAAGCGCGTCACGCGCTGATAGGGCAGCAGGCGGGAAAGCGCCGCGCGCGCCATCCGTCCGCCGTCCAGCGGAAGGACGGGCAGCAGATTAACTGCCAGCAGCAATGCGTTATTCCGCACAAGCATAGCGGCCAGCGCATACCCCAGCAGTCCCTGCTCGTAGAGGCTGGCGGCCAGAACGCAGCCCAGCAGACTAAATACAGGCCCGCCGGCCGCCAGCAGGAAAGCCTTGACCGGCGCGAGCGCCTCCGCCTCGTGAATCGCGATGATCGCACCGCAGGGGGCAATCTCTATTTCCTCAATCGGAAGCCGCATGATTCTTGCCGCCAGCCAATGTCCGGCCTCGTGCGCGCCAAGCGCCAGCAGCGCGGCCAGCACGCTTGAAGCGCCGTTTACATGCAGCGCGCAAACCAGCAGAAGCGGCAGCAGCGGGTGAAACCGCACCCCGATTTTTCCAATGCGCAGCGTCATGGCTTTTGCGCCGTATGCTCAAGCGCAGCGCTTGGATCAATGGATTTTCCGGCGCGCTGAACCTCGATGATGGTTTGCCGGTTCATCAGCGGCGCGCCAATAACCGCGCCCTGCGCGACAACCTCGCCTTCATGAACGCTCAGCTCGGCCAGATTATAATATAGTGTTTCCAGTCCATCCGTCTGCCGAACGCGAACGATACGTTCTTCGCCGTTCCCGTGCGCGGTGGCGACGACCTCGCCCTCCATTATGGCGCAGACGGCCTCGCCCTCGTTCGCGTAGCCAAGATACGGCTCGGAAAGCGACCATGCGTGCACCAGCGCGCCGACGCATGGCTTGGCATATTTTGCATCCGACGCAGCCTCAAAAAAAACTGACACGGTTTCCGGAAGCATGCGCGAAACAAAGCTGATTTTACCCAGACGATCTTCCCAGTTATCCTCGACAAGCTCCTTGGCGGCAGTCAGCAGCGTTTGGCCGGAAGGCAGGCGCGCGTTTCGGGCCGATACTACGGCAATCAACAGCAGCATGGCGACGGCGGCGTTGCGGGCAAAGCGCTCGCCGAAGGAAGAACGCGGAGCGGGGGAAAGGTATTCCGGCTCCTGCGGCGACTTATGCGAAGCTTCCATCGTCTCGCACGGCGTTACATCGCGGGTTGACTTAATCATGGCGGACGCCTCCTTTATGCCCAAAACTATGCGAAAGGGCTATAAATCATGCATAGCGGACGAACAGGAATTGAATTTCCAAGCTGAATGTGGTATAGTAGCAAGTACACGGGATCAGGAAAGCGAGGAGCATTTTTCATGAGCGAGAGCCTTAAGAGGGTGGATATTTTTACGGACGGCGCATGCTCGGGAAATCCGGGGCCGGGCGGCTGGGCGGCCATTTTGCGCTACGGCGCGCACGAAATGGAGATTAGCGGAAGCATGCCGCAAACCACGAACAACCGAATGGAGGTTTTCGCGGTTATCAGCGCGCTGGGAAAGCTGAAGACGCGCTGCAGCGTAACCGTTTATTCCGATTCGGCTTATCTTATCAACGCGTTTAATCAGCACTGGCTCGACGGCTGGAAAAAGAACGGCTGGAAAAACAGCGAAGGAAAACCGGTTGAAAATCAGGATCTATGGCGGCTTTTGCTGCTTACGATTCAGAAAAAAGGGCACGTCATGGCCTTCCGGAAGGTTAAGGGCCATGCGGATCATCCCGAAAACAACCGATGCGACGAGCTGGCGCGCGCGGCAATTCATCAGCATCTGCAGCATAACCCGGATTTGGGCGATGCGGAGCATTTTGCCGTCGTGCATTCGCAGGAATGAAGCGCTGCCAAAGGCGGAGCGCCTGCGCAGCTGCGCCCGGTGCGGCGAGAGAATTTTCCCCAGTATGTTCAAGGCGTTTTCGCAATTCGCTGTTGACAGCACAGAGGGTCTTGGTCTTTGCCGAAAGTGCAATTTTCCTTTATGAAAGAGGGGGAAACGGCAACCAGACATTGCAGATTTTTAGGCCCTTCATCGGTCGGCTATCTTTGGGGAGGGGAAAAAAGAAACGCCGAAGACGGCCTCGCCGACCGTCGCTTCAAGTCACGCCCCCAATCTCTGTAGCAAGGCAAAAGCCGCTTGAATTGTCCGAAACGATCCCGGGGATCAGCTTGAAAAGGCTTATAATATCGTCGCGATCTCCTGCAATCTGGACAAAAAAACAGAGAAAGCGTGATGTATATGAAGCGGTTTTTCTGCGTTCTTTCCGTGCTGCCGCCCCTTTGCGCGTCCGCTGCGGCAAGTGATATAGATGCTCCATTCAATAAAATCAAATAGCAGACGGTCTATTCGGAAACAATAGAAAAAAGCAGAAATACGAATGGAATTTTACCGGGTCAATCAATTTTCGGGACAAAACAGCAGCCTCGGTCATTTTTGAGATCTATGATCTTTACGATTACTCTGTCGGTTTTTTCATCTGGACAACGCCGCAGTTTTTCTTTTGGAATTATCCGGCGACGGATTTATCGCTCCATTTTGCGTATGACGATCCGCTGCAGAAACAAAATAACGCAAGGATGTGTTGCTGCAAAGCTCGAATTTGAGCCGGAGGAGGTCAAGTAATTCCGTAACAGCTTTATGAACCGGATCATCTTTCAATACATTCATCATGTGGTTCATGCAGAAGCCACATCACCTCAAAGAAAAAGAAAATGCTACGGTTCTGCGCGGGGCTTTATTAACGGGCTATGGCTGTGACGCAGGAATTGTAATGCAGAAGGCTTGTTGAAACACTTTTCGCAAGAATGGCCAATATTCGTTTTGATCAGGTTCTGCACCATGCACGGCACACCGGGTTATCCGGCAGTGCTGCATGGAAGGAAGCAGCGCGTCTTCATGTCCTTCAAGCGGCGCAATTTGCTCACGCTCGAATAAATAATGCCGTAGTAACATCGGGCAACCCGCTGCGGAAAATAGAGAAGGCTCCGGAAATTTCAGAAGCGGGCGACGTTGGCGAATAATATTGCAATATGCTTGAAGTAGGGCATATGACATGACGGGAACGAGGAAAAAGCAGGTAACAGGGATAAGCGTTTTGAGCGGACATGGCCGAATTGAGCGAAAAGACTTTCCAAGAGGTAGAACACAAGGCAATGAAACGCCTCAAATTGAAGAAATGCGGTTGCAACTGCTCGGAGTGCTATAACGCATGCAAGAGCGGGGAAACATTGACAAGGATTGGAGCTGTCGTTACTTACACAGATTTCGATATTTGATGAGTCAATTGCGAAACCATAACTATTCGCAAAAGAAAACTTTTACGAATAGTATTGACAAAAAAAAAGGATTCATCTATACTGAGTTCGAGCCAGAAAGATGAAACTGGCAAAAAAAATCGCGCTGCGCGATTTCCTGCGCGTCAAAACCCTACGTTTTGGCCGCGCTCCATGCAGGATGAAGGGCTTCGTCCTGCACAGCAAGGCCGTGGAAATGATTTTCCTGTGCGAACGCTTCGAAAAACCTCTCCGCCCATCTGGCAAAGCCGGATTATACGAATGAAGATGAAGGACTGACCGCCCTGCATTGCATCCCTCAGGCCCGACCGCTCCTTTTTGAACAATTTGAAAATCGCGCCGCACACGCTTTGATCATTCGATGACAGGTTTTCGGAAAAATGGTGCCTGCAGAAAGAAAAAATGCTGGCGCATTCTTACAGAAAAGCACGGCCATTGGATTGGCATAACGAAAATGATATGTCGTTCATGTTCTGCGTAAGGACATTTGCTTTGCGTCGCGGCTTACGGTGTTATTAGCTGGGCGGCAAGCAACGGCGAATCCTCGCGGTCTGCCCCGAAAACTTGCCGGCGCTCGACGGCATTCAAAACGTGGTTGCCATGGCGGAGGAAGCCAACCGACGCCGACCGCTTCTGGATTCAACAAGTCACGGAACTGAGGCTTATGAATATCCGAACGCAGATGCCAGCATTGCGTCATGAAATCCGGTATGATAAATATATACTTTGGCCTATAGTTTGCAAAACATACCGTTTTCTTCTTCCGATTCATTTTTGAAACGAGGTGCTCATTATGCCGGAAACGCTCAGCTATCGCGCGCAAATCGACGCTCAGCGTCTAGAGAAGCTTCGTCAACTTCAAAAGGAACTGCCAGCTGTGTGCGCGGATTTTTTTCGTTCTGTCGCCCAGAACACCAGCACCCTCACCCGCCTTGCCTACGCCTATGATTTTCGGCTGTTTTTCCAATATTTATGCAGGGAAAATCCACTTTTTGCGGATAAATTGCCGCGTCTGTTTCAGGATCAGGATTTGGCGAAGATTCAGCTGCGCGATATTGACGGATATAAGGATTATTTGATGCAATACTATATCACCGATGAAAGCGGCGACGATGCAAGAATGGTGCAAAATCACGAGCTGGGCATTATGCGAAAGCTATGCTCACTGCGTTCTCTGTTTGAGTACCTTTTCAAAAATAAGCATATTGACGCGAACATCACTACCTTGATTGAGCTGCCCAAGCTGCACGAAAAGCCGATTTTATATCTGGAGCCGGATGAAATGCAAAAAATGCTGAACGCCGTCTCGACCGGCGACGGCCTGACAGCGCATCAGCAAAAATACCTTGAATTTACGCGCGTTCGCGATACGGCCATTTTGCTTTTGTTTCTGGGGACGGGCATCCGTGTAAGCGAATGCGTGGGCTTGAACTTGACGGATATCGACCTAAAGGAAAACGCATTTCTGGTAACGCGGAAGGGCGGCGATCAGAGCATTCTCTATTTTCCGCAGCAGGTTGCCGACGCGCTGCGACGCTATTTATTTGAGCGTGAGCAAATTACGCCGCTCGAAGGGCATGAAGACGCGTTGTTCCTTTCCATGCAGCGCCGCCGGATAACCCAGCGTGCCGTACAGAACTTGGTCAAAAAATATGCGCTGGTGGCTGCGCCGCTGAAACGGCGTATCAGCCCGCACAAGCTGCGCAGCACATTCGGCACAAATCTTTATCAGGAAACGGGCGATATTTACCTCGTTGCCGACGTGCTGGGGCATTCGGACGTCAACACCACGCGCAAGCACTACGCCGCCATGAAGGATGCGCATAAGCGCGAGGCGGCGCGGCGGGTTCCGCTGCCTACTGCAGAAGAAAAGAACGAGAACGACGATTAGCATATACGTCTCATCATCCCAGCCCGTCAGCCCCTCTGGGCGACAGAACAAAAAAGCGTGCATACAACCGGCAGTTTTTAAGCTGGCGAAGGTTGTAAAGCCTTCTTCATGCGCGCAGCCCTCCCTTCGCCAGTGAAATGCGCGCGGCGCGGCGGCAATGCAGCCATACGCACAGGATGCACAGCGCGGCGCAGAGGATCGCGATCACGGCGACGACGCTGCCCGGCAGGGGCAGCATTGTGCCCGTGCGCCTGCCCCACGGCAGCACCAGCCGGTACACGCCGTAGCCCAGCACGGCCGCCGCCAGCAGCAGCGTCATCCCCAGCAGGAACAGCGCCCGGCGGCATGAGCCGCGCCCCGCCCCCGTGCGCTGCCAGACGCGCAGCGCGAAGCGGAAGGAGCCCAGCCAGAAATAAATCAGCAGCAGCGCGGAGACAAGCGCAATCAGCACGTCGGGAAGCTGCGCAATCAGGGTGAAACCAAATTCAGCCATGTCGGGTGCGGTATCGCTCTCCGCCCACGGCATGTCATATTCCCGCACGACCGGCCCAAGCTCTGCAAGCTCCGCCAGCAGAGAGCGGAACATCGGCTTGGAATCGGGGTCCTCATAGAAGACCCTGATCCCCGCCACCGGATAGGCGTGCTTCGCGGCGCAGGCCGCCGTAACAATGACGTCCCCGGGCCAATTCCCGGGCGTTTCGTCGAATACCCGTTCCGCGCCCGGCCGGTCGACCGTGAGCGGATGCGCCGAGGGCGTTACCCGGTTTTCCCGCAGCGGATATACGCCGTTTTGCACCCCGCGGCTGGTAAAGGGCGTGCCGTCGATGGTGATGGTATCCGCCGCGCCGATTAAATCGGCGGGGACGGAATTAAAGGAGTTATACAGGAAAAAATCGCCGTCGTCCCCCTCATAGTATCCGGCCATATCGGTTTGCCGCGTCCGGGGCTCACCCATAGCGCCCCATACCGCGTTGATGATAATCTCCTCCTCCGGCGACGCGCCGCTCCGGGCGTTGATATGCAGCACATAGCCGTTCAAGTCCTCCCGCCCGTCGAGGAGCGCGTAGATTTTGTCCGCCGGAACGTCCTGATTCAGGTAGATCGACGCGCTGCGCGCTGTAATACGGGCATCGGCGACACTGAGGCTAATCCTGCGTTGAATGGCAAAAAAAATAAAAATAAACGCCGTAGCGGCAACAAACCCCAGCATGCACAGCAGCGACAGGCGCCACCTCCGGGTGGCAAGCGTCAGCAGCTTGCCGTATAGATAGCGTGTTTTGCGCATATACGCCTCCGTTCTTGTTCAGGGCGGGCGGCGCGCCGCCCGCCGGCAGCTTGAGGCCCGCGCCGGGACGCCCGGCGCGGGCGCAGGGAATCGCTTACCACGAGATGTGTCTCACAAGGGTGCTGCTTTCACCGCACGTTGTGCAGGTGGCTGTCATGATGCCTGTAGCGCTGGTGGCGTCCTTTGGCACGCGCCGGTCGCATTTGTTGCTCTTTTCCGTCTCGATTTTTCCGATCGTCTCCTCCATCTCGCCCTGTCCTTTGCTGAAACGCAATTCGGTCTTATAGGTGGTCGTGCCGTCCGTGCAATGCGCACGTTGCCATACGCAGACGCGGCGCGGGCCGATGTAGAGCCACCGGTAAAGGAAGCACGTGCCGGTCTGGGTCAGCTCGCCCGCCCACGCAACCCCGCAGACGAGCGCAGCCAAGAGAAGCGTCATGGTCGTCAGGGCAATTGCTTTTTTCATGCCGATTTCTCCTTTCAGGTCGTCGCAGAGGTGGGTTGAAAAGCGTCATGGGTCTGGCCTCGTCAGCTTATGGACGTCTCCCCTTGTGCGGTCGGCCAATCGTGCGCTTCATTCCTCGGGATGGCGATGATCGCCTTCGCCGCAACCGTGCCTTCGCGCGTCTATGGCGCGCGCCGCGCCGTTCTTATTTTGCCGAACCGTCCGCATCGGCGGACGCTTCGACGCCCACCAGCGCGCCGTCCTGAATGCGCAGCGTTTCGTGGCACAGTGCCGCAAGCTTTTCGTTGTGCGTTGCAATCAGCAGAACGCAGCTTTCATTCAGGCACGATAAAAGCACGCTGGCGATATGCGCGGCCGTTTCGGAATCCAGCGCGCCCGTCGGCTCATCCGCAATCAGCAGCGAAGGGCGGTTCACAATTGCACGGGCAATGGCGACGCGCTGCTTCTGCCCGCCCGACATCTGGCTGACCTTGCGCTTGGCCAATTCGCCGATCTGCAATTGCTCCATGGCCTCTCTGGCCTTGCTGCGCGCCTTGCGCATGGAATCGCCTGCGAAGATGGCGGGCGCGATGCAGTTATCCATCGCCGTGAGCTCGTTGACCAGCCCGTAGCTTTGCAGCACAAAGCCGATATGATTGGCGCGCATGGCGGCGCGCTTTTGCGGCGACAGGACGGACATATTCCGCCCGTCCCACAGGCATTCGCCGCCCGTGGCAACGTCCAGCCCGCCCAGAATGTTCAGCAGCGTCGTTTTGCCCGAGCCCGATGCGCCCATCAGCGCGTAGCTTTTCCCGGAATGGAACGTAAAATCAATCCCGCGCAGCGCGTGCACCGCCCAAGGCTTTCCCGGCTCGTAGGTTTTTTCTAAGGCTCTTATCTGCAGGTTATTCATTGCTCAGCCTCCCGTAACAAATCGATCGGTTTGGAACGCAGAACGGAAATAATCGTCGGCAGCACCGACAGGAAGCAAAACGCGAACAGAATGGCGCCGATGGGCACAAGGAAGATTAGCCGCGGCGGCAGGGAAATTACCAGCGGGTACACAATGCTCAGCCGCTGCAAAACCACAAACATGGCAAAGCCGAGCGCCAGCGGCAGCAGCAGCAGCGCGGCCAGAAGCATCAGCCAGCCGCCTATCCATGCCCGCACCGGCATGCCGCAAAGGTTCATGACCGCGTTGAGCCGCCGGAGACGGTCGAACAGGAGCGCCTGCAGGCCGATGAGCGCGATGAGCGACATGGGCAGCATAAACCAGACCTTTGCGGTGTTGTTGCTCGTTAAGTGGGAGATCCACACATCGTACTGGTCCACGATCGTTTGATAGGCAATGCAGGTGCCCAGACCCTTGCCGCGCAGCTGCCTGTCGATTTCCTCCTCGCGCGCCTGCGCGCCGCCGGACACACGGATTCCCTTGACCTGCATCGCAAACCTTTGCATGGCCTCGTCGCCCTCAAAGGCGTCCGAGACGAGGATCATCCGATACCTTTCCCCCGACAAGTCCATGATAGACTCCAGCGTTTCGTTCGAATAGGCGGATATAATATGCGGCACGATGCTTTTCTTGTTCAGATAACCCGCCACGTAGAAGCGAACATCCGGCAGGTCGCGGCCCATGCCCCAGCACAGCGCCTGAAGGGAATATTCGGCGCCCAACGGGTATTCATCCCGCAGCCGGTAATCGACCCAGAAGGGGGAGCGGCTCTCCCCTGCCCTTGGCGACGCGTCGATGCGCCTGTCCTCCGCGTCCCGAACGCCCAGCGCCGTCAGCATCTCGCTGTGATAGGCCGTAATCATGAAGCTGTTCGGGTCTGAAGCGGATGGTTGATAATAAGGCCAATAAATATCCGCCGTTTTCTCCACGCCGGGCAGCGCCCTGATCTCGGCGTCCACCTTTTCGTTCAGCCGCAGCCCTTTGTCACCCGCTCCTGTTCCAAAGCGTGTTGCATCGCTGCGGATATTGCACAGCAGCCAATCCTGCATCCCTTCCGATGCGGGTGCATAATAGCTGATATTGGCGTAGGTATGGAAAATCGTGGCCACATACGTCATGGTGAAGCAGACGGACGTCATCAGCAGCCACAGCAGCACCGTCTGCCCGCCCAGCCGCGAAAACAGGCGGCGAAACACATAGAAAGCCTTCTTCATGCGCGCAGCCCTCCCTTCGCCAGTGAAATGCGCGCGGTGCGGCGGCAATGCAGCCATACGCACAGGATGCACAGCACCGCGCAGAGGATCGCGATCACGGCGACGACGCTGCCCGGCAGGGGCAGCATCGCGCCCGTGCGCCTGCCCCACGGCAGCACCAGCCGGTACACGCCGTAGCCCAGCACGGCCGCCGCCAGCAGCAGCGTCATCCCCAGCAGGAACAGCGCCCGGCGGCATGAGCCGCGCCCCGCCCCCGTGCGCTGCCAGACGCGCAGCGCGAAGCGGAAGGAGCCCAGCCAGAAATAAATCAGCAGCAGCGCGGAGACAAGCGCAATCAGCACGTCGGGAAGCTGCGCAATCAGGGTGAAACCAAATTCAGCCATGTCGGGTGCGGTATCGCTCTCCGCCCACGGCATGTCATATTCCCGCACGACCGGCCCAAGCTCTGCAAGCTCCGCCAGCAGAGAGCGGAACATCGGCTTGGAATCGGGGTCCTCATAGAAGACCCTGATCCCCGCCACCGGATAGGCGTGCTTCGCGGCGCAGGCCGCCGTAACAATGACGTCCCCGGGCCAATTCCCGGGCGTTTCGTCGAATACCCGTTCCGCGCCCGGCCGGTCGACCGTGAGCGGATGCGCCGAGGGCGTTACCCGGTTTTCCCGCAGCGGATATACGCCGTTTTGCACCCCGCGGCTGGTAAAGGGCGTGCCGTCGATGGTGATGGTATCCGCCGCGCCGATTAAATCGGCGGGGACGGAATTAAAGGAGTTATACAGGAAAAAATCGCCGTCGTCCCCCTCATAGTATCCGGCCATATCGGTTTGCCGCGTCCGGGGCTCACCCATAGCGCCCCATACCGCGTTGATGATAATCTCCTCCTCCGGCGACGCGCCGCTCCGGGCGTTGATATGCAGCACATAGCCGTTCAAGTCCTCCCGCCCGTCGAGGAGCGCGTAGATTTTGTCCGCCGGAACGTCCTGATTCAGGTAGATCGACGCGCTGCGCGCTGTAATACGGGTACCGCCGACACTGAGGTCAATCCTGCGTTGAATGGCAAAGAGAATGAGAATCAACGCCAAGCCGACGACGAACCCCAGCAGGCACAGCAGCGACAGGCGCCACCTCCGGGCGGCAAGCGTCAGCAGCTCGCCGTATAGATAGCGTGTTTTGCGCATACATGCCTCCGTTCTTGTTCAGGGCGGGCGGCGCGCCGCCCGCCGGTAGCCTGAAGGCCCGCGCCGGGACGCCCGGCGCGGGCGCAGGGGAAATTACCATGCGGTGGTTCTCACGATGGTTTTGCTCTCGCCGCACGTTGTGCAGGTGGCAATCATGGTGCCCGTAGCGTTGCTGGCAGCGCCAGGCGCTTCTCGGTCGCATTTGCTTGCCGGTACGGAGTAGCCCGTGCCGTCATTATAGTCTAATTTCGTTATGTAGCGGATCGTGCCATCCGTGCAATGCGCACTTTGCTCCACACAGACGCGGTGCATACCAGTTATGCCGATCCACAGATAATGAAAGCATGAACCGGTCTGGGTCAATTCACCTGCCCATGCAACCCCGCAGAAGAGAGCAGCCAGCAAAACCGTGATTGTCGTCAGGGCAATTACTTTTTTCATGACGAATTCTCCTTTCAAGTCGTCGCAGAGGTGGGTTGAAAAGTATCATGGGTCTGGCCTCGTCAGCTCATGGGAATCACCGCCTTTGTGCGTTTGGGGCTATTGCGTTGTTTGTCATTTGGTGTGATTTGGTATAATTATTGGGTATGGTTACAATATACCATAACTGGATAAAAAATGCAAGATACGATGCGATTTTAATTTTTTCGTCCGGTTTTAACGGATACTTGCCAAACGTCTGTTTGCCTGTTATAATGCTTTTGTAAATCAATTGACGGAACAGGATGTGTTGCGCGATGACAAGACGTCCCCACGGCGATACACAACAGCGCATACTGGAATATATTGAAAAATACATGGAGACCAACGGCTATTCGCCCTCCGTTCGCGAAATCGGCCAGGCGGTCGGCCTGAAGTCCACCTCCACGGTGCACGGCCACCTGAACCGCCTTGAGAAAAAGGGGCTTTTGCACCGCGAGGCCATGAAGCCGCGCACCATCGATTTAACGCGCGAGGATAAGCCGGTGCTCAAGCGGACGCCGATTCTGGGCAAGGTGGCCGCCGGCATGCCGATTCTGGCCGAGGAGAACGCGGACGGCTTTGTAACGCTTCCGGATAATATCATCGGCCGCGGAGAGCATTTCATTCTGGAGGTGCGCGGTGAGAGCATGATTTACGCCGGCATCATGAGCGGCGATTTTGTCGTCGTCCGGCGGCAGCATACCGCCGTGAACGGCGACATCGTGATCGCCATGATCGAGGGCGAGGCGACGTGCAAGCGCTATTTTAAGGAGCCTGACCGTATTCGCCTGCAGCCGGAAAATCCGCGCATGCGCCCTTTTTACGCCCGCAGCGTCGATATTGCCGGGAAGGTCGTCGCGGTATATCGTTCTTATAAAAAGTAAGCGTCTTTTATAACGAAAATCAGCCCGTTCGCAGCGCTTCCGTTCAATGCTGGGGCGGGCTGATTTGTTTTATCCGAATCGAAAAGCCGCTATTGCGCAATGCGCCGCTGCTCCCTGCGGCTGAGCCGCCGTTGCTTGGGCGTCGGCAGCGAGTAAACATTGTTTTCCTCAAACCGAACGGCTTCCGGCGGCGATTCCAAAAGCTCCGGCTTGCTGAGCAGCCGCTGCATATTGGCCACAAGCTTTGCATACATGGCGCCGGCGCAGATTCGCTCGTCCGCCGTAACGCCGATGGGCAAATAGCGCTTCCTTGTGGTCTTGCCGTCGCTGCCCAGGGAAATGGAGCGCTCCACCGAGCCAATGGAGAAAAACATGGTCGTTGTGCCGAAATTGTAGATATGATGGTTGACCGACGGCATGCCGATGGAGGCCATGTGCGTGATAAACAGGCTCGTATGGAAGGGCGAGGCGTTGAGAATATACTTGGGCATGATGCCGTAGCGATCCAGCGTCCGCGCGAGAAAGACAATGGTGTTTGCCAGCGCGGGACGATTCAGCAGCCGCGCCACCTTCAGCGTGCTGTTTTCGGATTCCGCCTTGCGGTTTTCATCGATGGCCTGCTGCACGCGCTCGGCAACATCGTAAATGGTATCATGCAGATCAAAAGCGCATTTGACGGTTGTTTCCTCGATCTTCCCCTCCTCATCGGTATCCCGAAGCACGACGAAGGAAACGGTCAGCTGCGTTCTGGCGTACATGCGTTTGTTCACGATAAAACGGTTGACCTCCGGCAGCGCGGCGACCGTGCGCACAAAGGCGGCGATGACCAGCTCCAGAAAGGTGATTTTATTGCCCTTTTGCCCCTGATCGACGATATAGCGCGCGAGAATTTCGTAATCCAGCTTATAATTGAGAAAAACCTGCGCGTCGCATCGCATCGGCATCAGATACGGCGTAAGCGCGACAATCGGATCCACTTCCTTCAATACCCGCCCGTCTGCGCGGCGTCCAAACATGGCCATTCCCCCTCATGAACAGAATTTGCTTACATTATAGCCTTTTTTGTCGGTTTCGTCAACGAAAACCATTTTCGCCGGATTTCTCCATGCCATTTTGCGAGGAACCCGTCCGTCTTTTGACAAGCGTTTGCATATCTGGTATAATAATCTGCGCTCCTTTTGCGGATACCCGTTATGGGGTCGGACGTTGGAGCGTGAGACGTTTTGAATGCGTCAGGCATCCTGAAGCGAGCTTGAACGGAGGAAAAAAACATGAAACGTAAACAACTGACCCGTATGCTGACCTGCGCCCTGCTCATGGCGCTGATCGTTCTACTGGGCGTTACGCCCATCGGCTTTATCAATTTCGGCGTAATCTACATCACCTTCCTGTGCATCCCCGTTGTGATCGGCGCTATGACGCTTGGGCTGGGCAGCGGGCTCATTTTGGGCTTTTGTATGGGCTGCGTCAGTTTGTATACCGGCCTGCGCGCGCCGTCCGCTTTGGTCGCGCCGATTTTGCAAAAGCATATTGTCTATGTCGTTTTGATGTGCTTTGCGCCGCGCATGCTGGTGCCGCTTGTCAGCTGCGCCGTGCAGCGCGCAATGGATAGCCGCGGCAAGAAGCGGCTGGCGACGGCGCTTGGCGCGGCGGCCGGTTCGCTGACCAATACGGCGCTGTATCTGGGCATGATGCTGGCGTTTTATCGCTTGCTCGGCATTGAAAACGCCGCGCTGCTGACCACGCTGGGCGTGATCGTGCTGACCGCCGGCCTGCCGGAGGCTGCCGTCGCCGCGCTGATTTCCACGCCTGTAATCGGCGCGCTGGAGAAGGCCGGGCTGCTGCGGAATATGCGTCCGGACGCGCCGGCGTCCCCCAAAAACATACGCTGAGGAGAACATTCTATGCTGCTTACCATGGACATTGGCAATACGAACATCAAAACCGCGCTGTTTGACGGCAAGCATCTGGTGCGTTATTGGCGGCTGTCTACCACGCGGCGCTATACCAGCGATGAAATGGGCGTGATGGTCACGCAAATGTTTCAGCACGACCGTCTCAGCCTTGACTGCGTGGACGGCATCATGCTTTCCTCCGTTGTGCCGACAATCAATTTTACGGTCGAGCATATGTGCCGCGATTATTTCAAGGTTAACCCCCTGTTCGTCGCGCCCGGCTTGAAAACCGGCATCGACATCAGGTACGAAAACCCGCGCGAGCTGGGCAGCGACCGTATCTGCAACGCGGTTGCCGCCTATGCGCTCTATGGCGGCCCGTGCGTGTATATCGACTTTGGCACGGCGACAACCTTCGGCGCGCTGGACAAAAACGGCGCTTTTCTGGGCGGCTGCATCTGCCCGGGCATTAAGCTCACCAGCGAGGCGCTTGTTTCCGGCACGGCCAAGCTGCCGCATTTTGAATTGGTCATGCCGGAGCATGTGATCGGCAGATCCACGGTTGCCAATTTGCAGTCCGGCGTGATTAACGGCTATGTCGGTCAGGTGATTTATCTGGTAAACGAAATGAAGCGCGAGATGAACTGCCCGGATGCGACGGTGGTCGCCACGGGCGGCATGGCGCGCCTGATTGCGGCAAAATCCGGCGTGATTGACCATATCGACGGCCTGCTTACGCTCAAGGGGCTGCAGCTGATTTACGAAAAAAATCAGGCGAAGGCCTGACGGGGGGCATATGCCATGCGCGAGATGATTATTATCGGCTTTCTGGGCTGCGGCAACATCGGCTGCGGCGTATGGGAGCTTTTGCGTTCCTTCGAGGACGATTTGATGCACCGCGGAAACGTCAGCTTTCGCGTTAAAAGAATTCTGGTTCGCGATCTGGCCAAGCATCGCGGCGCGCAAATCCCGCAGGCACTGCTTACCACGAACCCGGCCGATGTGACGGATGATCCGGAGATAACGCTGGTCGCCGAATTTATGGGCGGCGAACAGCCGGCGACCGCGTATATGCTGCGCGCGCTTGAAAATGGCAAGACTGTCGTCACGGCCAACAAAATGGCCCTTTCGCTCAATTGGCATTTGCTTCAGGGGGCCGCGGAGCGCCACGGCGCGGGGCTTTATTACGAGGCCGCCGTCTGCGGCGCGATACCGATCGTTCGTACCATCATGGATTCCCTTTCGGCGAACCGCATCGACACGCTGATGGGGATTATTAACGGAACGACCAACTATATCCTCACGCGTATGAGCCGCGAGGGCTGCGATTATCAGGCCGTTCTTCGCGACGCGCAGCGTTTGGGCTTGGCCGAGCCGGATCCGACCAGCGACGTTGAAGGCTACGACGCCGCCTACAAGCTTTCGATTCTGGCCTCGCTTGCATTTCACGCCCGTGTACCGTTTGACGTAATTTACCGTCAGGGAATCACGCAGATTGAAAAGGCCGATATCGCCCTTGGGAAAAAGCTGGGCTATACGTTAAAGCTGCTTGCAATTGCCAAGCGCGCCGGGGACGTGATCGACGTGCGCGTTCATCCCGCCTTTATTCCGGATCAGCATCCGCTTGCCGCCGTGAACGATTCGTTCAACGCCGTGTTCCTGCACGGCCATGCCTGTCAGGATATGATGCTGCTTGGCTGCGGCGCGGGCAGCGAGCCAACGGCCAGCGCCGTGGTCGGCGATATGCTCTGCGCCGCCGAGCGGGATAAGCCGCGCTATCCGACGTTTCGCAATACAGCCCACCTTTCTCCCCTGCTGCGCGTTACAGACAACTGGCAATGCAGCTTTTTCATCCGTCTTTTGGCAAGCGATCAGCCGGGCGTTTTGGGCAAGATTACAGCCTGCCTTGGGCAGGAGGGCGTCAGCATTCGCAGCCTGATGCAATTGGACGCTTCCGACGGCTGCGCGCCGATTGTGATGATTACCCACATTGCCGGCGAATGCGCCGTGCGCCGCGCGCTTGCCGCAATCGACCCGGCCTGCGCCCGCGTGGAAAGCATGATTCGCGTGGAAGGAAGATAACAGCATGTCCGCGAAAAAGCCGCCGCTTTCTATTCCGTCCTTTTTGATCATTCTCCTGACGCTCTGCGTCTTGGCGGGAGGTCTTTTCCTGCTGGCCTCCTTTCATGCCGACGATCCGGACGCACAAATGCCCGCGCAGCGAATCGCGGGCGTGATCGCAAACGCGCTGCACGGGCCGACGCTTGCGCCAACACCGCAGAGCACGGTGAAAACGGTCGTCGTCACGTTAGCCCCCTCTGCCGCCGCGCCGACCGTGGCGGTCTCCCCTGCGCCTCGCGCCGATGGAACAAACACGCAGCCTTCGCGCTACGCCTTTTCCATGACGATCGGCGGTGCGGCGCGCTTTGAGAGCGATATTTCCGACGCGGCGTATGATAAAACCGATAAAACCTTTGCTTACCAGCCCATTCTTTCCGCACTTGCCGGAAAAACTGCGGCCGACCTGAACCTTCTGACGCTTTCCAACGTGCTGAATATAAACGATCATAAATATGCCGATGTGATCGCCCCGGAGAGCGTGCTGGACGCTGTGGCGGCAGGCGGCTTTGACGCTGTGCTGCTCAATACGGAGCACTGCATGGATCAAGGTGCGCGTGGCGCGCTGGATACTGTCGCGGCCATTCAAAAACGCGGCATGTCGTGCCTTGGCATAAACGCCGCCTCCTGCACGCAGCATGCGCTGATTCAGCTCAACGGCGCGCGTTTGGCGCTGCTTACCTACACCGACAGCATAACCAACAAAGGAAAAACCACGCTGGCGCAGCAGAGCGACGTCTCTCTGACGCTGTTTGATGCAAAACGCGCTGCGGCGGATATTCAGACCGTCCGGCAGCAGGGCGCGAGCTGCGTAATCGTTTTTATGCATTGGGGCGCCGCCGAAGCGTCCGGCGTGACCAAGACGATGCGCGAGCGCGCGAAGGAGCTGGCGGCTGCCGGGGCGGATATCGTGCTGGGCGTGCACCCGACGCGCGTTCTGCCGCTGGAATATATCGAAACGCGCGACGTGGGGACAGCCAGAAAAACACTTGTCGCCTATTCGCTGGGAACACTGCTGGGCGAATCGCGTGAGGGCTATGACATTTCCGGCCTGCTGCTGCATTTGAACATCGTCTGCACAGAAAACGGCGTAATGTTCGAGCAGGTTGAATATACGCCGACCTATATCTGGCGGCAGGCCGTCGCCGGAAAGACGATCTACCGCGTGCTGTGCAGCGCGGATGAAGCGCCGAAGGAAATGAACGACAATCAACGCGCCGTGATGAGCCGCGCCCTCAAGCGTATACAGGACACCATGAAGAAAACCCCTGCTGCTCAAAGAAAGTGAGGAATGCGAAATGAACGCCTTACGCCTTGAAGCGCTGTCCAAGCGCTATGCGGATCAGATATGGGCATATCGCAGCGAATTATTTGCCACAACGGATGCGAATCGCTTCGCCGGCTGCGCCGGGCTGGACAAGGCGCAGTCGCCGCAGGTATGGTACGAGCGCGTGATGCGTGCTGCGTCGCCTGAAACCTGTCCCCAGCATCTGGTGCCGAAAACCCTCTACCTTGCCATTCGGGAAAGCGACAACCGTCTGGTCGGCATGATCGATTTGCGGCATCATATTGAGCATCCGATTCTCCAGCGCTGGGGCGGCCATATCGGCTATAATATCCGCCCGGCAGACCGCAGGAAGGGCTATGGGAAGGAAATGCTGCGCCTGTGCCTTAAAAAGGCTCGAGAGCTTGGCCTGACGCGCGTGCTGATTACCTGCAGGGAGGGCAACATCGCCAGTGAAAAAATCATTCTGGCAAACGGCGGCGTATATGAGAGCACCGTAGATACTGAAAACGGCCCTATTCGCCGCTTCTGGATTACGCTGTAAAGCCGGTTTAATACTCAATAGCATAACGGCAAGCGCATCAACCGCAGGCGGCAGCCTTACGATTGGATGCGCTTGTTGTTATGCGCCGTTTTTTAATGAATTTCGTCCCTCAGACGGCCTTTCCGGCTGCGTTATGCCCCCGCTTCTTCCCTGTCCGGCCTTGCCCTGCGCTCGGGATGTCGGCGCACAAGCCGCGCGCATAATACGGTCATGTCGTCCGGCGGCAGGCCGTCTTTTTGAATGATCGCCTCCTGCAGCAGCGCGTCCGCGATATGCTGCGGCGTATCATCCATGCTCCGCCGCAAGACCGCCAGAATCTCCTCGTCCGCAGAAAAAGCGTCGGTTATGCCGTCGCTCATCATGATGAGCACATCGTTTTCCTCCATGGTAAAGCGATGCTCCATCGGCACGACGTGCTCAATAATCCCAAGCGGCAGCGCCGCGCCTTCGATCACCTTGATTTTTTGCCCCTGAAACAGCATGGTTGCGCATGCACCCAGCTTGTTCATTGCGCCCTCGCCCGTCCACAGATCGACCATGCAAAGATCCACCGTGGCGAATTTTTCCCCGCCTGTCGCTGAGAGCATCATACCGTTTACGGCGTTCATCGCCTGCGTGCGCGTATAGCCGGCCTCCATGCAAAGGGAAAGCAGCTCCAACGTTTTTTTGCTTTCATTCTGCGCGCTGGCGCCATGCCCCATGCCGTCGCTCAACGCCAGCAGCATGCGCCCGCCGGACAGGCCGCGCGCCAGCACAGCGTCGCCGTTATCCAGCGGGCATCCCACGCGCTGACGCCGTTCCCGCGTAACGGCGCAGGCTGTCGCCATGCCCGTCTCGATGGCCATGGGCGGTTCCTCCTCCAGAATAATTCGCCCGTTTTTCTCCTCCGTAATGCGCAGCCGCGCGTTCAGCCTGAGCCCGATTCGATCCGCAAGCTGCGCCTGCGTCCGGGGCCGCAGCGAAAGCGTCTCGCATTGCAGGCAGATTATCAGCCGCCCGTCCGTCTTTTTAACAAACACAGCATGCCCGGGAAAGCGTGTCTCCTGCAATGCGTCCTCTACCTGCGAAAGGCGGTACGCCTCCTCCCCGTCCGTCATCATCCCCTCTAAGCTCATTCGCTGCGCAGCCTGCGACAGCGCAGTCAGGTGGGTTTGGATCATGCCGCGCTCATAATCGGCGCAAAGCACCTTCTGTGTCTTTTTCTGCCGCTCTCTGTCCAGCTTGGTCAGAATTTCGGGAATACGCGCAATGCGCGGACAGGCCGAAAAGTATTGATTAATCAGCGAAAGCGTTTCTTCCTCATCGGTTGGCCGCATCGCCAGCGCCACCACGCCCGCCTTCATTTTCACATATTCCTCGTGCCAGCAAATCGGCAGACGATCGCAGCCCTCGCAAAGCGATTCCGTAAGCGCCTCGCTTTCCTCGTCAGGGTCGATCGGCTCAGGCTGCGGCTTGGGAAGCGCATCGGCCATGCGGTCGATAGCAAGAACCCAGCGCTGCATCTTAAGGCGTGTATACGCGTTTTCGCGCGGCTGTGTCCAACGCAGGGCGCGAACCTGACGCGCGCATTGGTTTATCAGCTTTCGCGGCATGGCGGCAAAGCCTGCGGCGCCGATGATAAGCGCCAGCATGGACGGCCAGACAAAGCGCAGCATGCTCAAATACATGACCACGCAGCCGGCCAGCATAAAGCACAGCGCCGTCAGCAGCCGGTTTTTCCCCTGCAGGCATCCGGCCACCAACGCTGAAAACGTCAACGCGACCAACGTCAACGCGCCCTGACCGCACAGCAGCAGCGCCAGCCCGCATCCAAGCCCCGCGCCGATACCGACGGCGCACCCGGCGCACCACGCCAACGCGGACACAACCAGCGAGGCGGCAATAAAGCCCAGGTTCACATCGAACGCCTGCAGCCGCCCGGCGCCGGCAATCAGCAGCAGTCCAGGCAGCATCAGGCAAAGCAGGTCGTCCTCGCTCCATTCCTTCTTTTTGCTCTTGACGCATAGCGCGGCACGCCGAAGCGCTGGCGTCATTCCGATGCCAAGCGCCATGCCGGCGACGTAGAGAATCACCGTTTGCATTTGCGTCGCCGCCGCAATAGCCGGAAGGGTGCGCAGCGCCAGCAGCGCCGCGGTCAGCAGCAGTTGTCCCTTTGGCTTCAGCCCCTTCATTCGCATGAAAAAGCAGCACGCCGCACAGGCGGCAAATTGCCAGACGTCCGCCGGGAGTCCCCAGACGACGCGGAAAAGCAGCCCGGCGATCAGCCCTGTCACGGCCCCTGCGGTCGGCAGCCGCGCCTGCAGCATAACGGCCAGACAGCACAGCGCGTAGGGCGACGGCACGGAAAAGCACTGAGCCAGACTGAGCAAAAAGAATCCGCCTGCCATCGGCAGGCTTCTTGCGCCCCTTTTAACCGCTGCAAGCAGCCGCGGACGGGCTTCGCGCGCTTTCTTTCGTATGGTTTCCCGTTCGCGTGTCGGGTACAAGGGCAACGTGTGCATATCGCGTTCCTTCCTCTCTGCCTTGTGTCTGCATACAGGATAGCATACGCGGTGAGCCGGAGAGCGACGATTGCGCGCGCAAGGAATGTCGAAAGCCGCAGGAAAAGAAAAATGCGGAACGGGAATTCGCAGGGTGTTTGCGAATTCCTATCCCGCAATCGGAAAGGATGCTATTGCGATTAATCGTTACCTTCCGCCTCAAGCGCTTCCAGCGGCTTCTTTCCGGCAATCATGATAATCAAGCCGATCAGGAAGAGGAAAATCAGGCACAGCACGCCATAGCTGCTGCGTCCGCTCCAGCCGCCCACCAGCGCATAAAGCGCCGGGCCCATGACGGAGGCGAACTTGCCAAAGATGTCGAAAAAACCGAAGAACTCGTTGGAGCGGTCCTTGGGAATCAGCTTGCCGAAATACGAACGGGAAACTGCCTGAATGCCGCCCTGCACGGTTCCGACGAGGAAAGCCATTGCCCAGAAAAGAATGGTCGAGAAGGAAATCGCCTTGCGTAGGCTTGCCGCCGCAGCGGTGCATTCCGCATTTTCGGTAAAGGCGTACGCTGCGTCGAGCACCAGCCGCGCCTGCGCATTTTCCTTTTGCTCGGCCGGGATGCTCGCTTCGATATCGCTAAGCGCCTTCGCTGCGTCTTCCTTTTGAAGGGCTTCCCTGCAATCGCTTTTCAGCTTCAGCGCGTATTCATCTTCGGTAACCGCAGAAAGCTGCTCGTCGAAATGCTTGCTCACCTGCTGCTCATAGGCCTCCTGATGCGGCTCAAGCGAGAAGCCCATATAAAAGCCTACGACGCAGATGCAGGTATACACGACAATCGCGCTGATGAGCGCCCTGCGCGTGGAGATTTTGGTAGCCAGCTTGGAAAAGAGAATAGAGCACGGGACGGCGACAATCTGCGTAACCAGCAGCGCCAGAATCATCCCCACCGCGCCGAGCCCAAGCACCGTGCCGTAGGCCGTCGAAACGCTGATGATCGTGCCGACGCCGTCGATATAGAAGAAATACGCCACCACGAAGAGGAAAAGTCCCTTACGCTGAAAAATTTCCTTTGCCGTGCGGCCAATATTGCGGAAGGTCTGCTTGGGCGAATGGTCGGGCGAACGCTGAATATAGTGCGTTTGCTGAACGTTCTTGAGGAACGGAATCGTAAACACCAGCCACCATACGCTGGTAATAAGGACGGAGAACTTTTGCGCGATGGGATTGCCATAGCCGAGCGTCATCAGCATTACGATGGAGATAACGAACGGAATGGTGCTTCCGCCGATATAGCCCATCGCATAGCCCCACGACGAAACGCGATCCATTCGTTCGTTGGTGGTCACATCGGTCAGAAAGGAATCATAGAAAAGGTTCGAGCCGGAAAAGCCGATGCGGCTGATTACATAGCCGACGAGCATTACGCGCCAATCGTTTGTCGCCGCTATCAGCGCCGTGAACACAATGCCGATGCCGGCAAACACCGAAAAGAACTTTTTCTTCATGCCCTGATAATCCGCGACAGCGCCCAGCAGCGGCGCCAGAACGGCCACAAGGAAAGTGGCGACGGAGGTGGCATAGCCCCACCATTGATCCCCCGCCGCGCCGGCAACGCTGACAAAAATCGTTGGGAAAATGGCAGCCATGATGTTGGTTGCATAAACGGAGTTAGCCCAGTCGTACATAATCCAGCTCCATTCCTGCTTGGTAAATCGCCGCTTTTGTTTTTCGGCCTTCAGCAATATGATCCCTCCCGTTTCGGTTGATTTGTTACCATTATAGCGAACTGGACGACTTTTTTCAAGAGTATGTTTGGATAAATGCGCATTTCCCGGCATAAGCATGAGCCGGGAGGGAACCGAATGCGGAGCTTTTTTCGATATGCATGGGATATTTTGCTGCGCGGCGCGGGCGCGGTGATCGGCGTTATGCGTGGCGGAAACCTGACGGCACTTGGGGTTATGATGGCGGTTGACTATATGACGGGCATTGCGCTCGGGGCGCTTGGCAAAAGTAAAAAAACGGCGGACGGCGCTTTCTCCGTCCGCACAGCCCTGCTTGGGCTTTTGCGCAAGGGCGCGGCGCTGTCCATTGTCCTTCTCGCCGCAACGCTGGATCGCTTTGCCGGTCAGGGAGAAACGCTTTTTCGGGCGGCAATCGGCTTTTATCTGTGCGCCGAGGGGCTCAGCATCATTGAAAATGCCGTTTTATTGGGCGTTCCAGTGCCCGGCTTTCTCCAAAAAGCCCTGCAGTCGGCTCGCAGGGAAAATGGAAATTCGGAAATGGTAATTAACGGTAATTCAACCGGCGGCTAATGCCGAATTTTTTCTGAACAGCACAGGTTTTGCGGAAAATCCAGAGGCAGAAGGCATGGAAAAATGTAGCATATAGCCTTAAAAATTCCTTAATTTACCACGGTAAATAGCCAAAAAACAGGAACAGGATGGGGAAGTCAGTCGTATTTAGTGCGTACGGCGGTTGCCGGAACAAACATTACCAAAGGAGGAATTCCCATGAAGACACACCTGAACAAAAGAATGCTGACCTTAGCGCTGGCGCTGATGCTCTGCGCCCTGCCCGTGATGGGGCTTGCGGCGGAATACGCCACCGTGCGCGGCGGCGGGCTGAACCTGCGCCAGACGCCCTCGCTGGATGCGAAGGTGCTGGGCCAGTACTGGACCGGTACGTGGGTGGAGGTGCTGGAAAGCGGCAAGGATTGGTGCAGGGTGAAGGTGGCCGGAAAGACCGGCTACATGATGAGCAAGTTCCTCAATCAGGGCAAGGGCGGCAATACCCTCTACGTTCGCACGAATACGGGCATCGGCCTGAACCTGCGCAACGCGCCCTCGATGGATGGCGCTATCATGACCTCCTTCCCCATCGACACGGCCGTCACCGTGCTGCAGAAGGGCGGCACGTGGTACAAGGTGCAGGTCGGCGGCCTGACGGGCTACATGAACAGCCGTTACCTCACCGCGGGCAAAGCGCCTTCCTACACCAGGCCTGTGAAGAACCCCTTTACCGCGACGCTGAAGAACATCAACGGCGGCAGCGTGGTGAATTTCCGCCTCTATCCGGGCATGAAGACCAAGGTGCTTCGCGTAGTGCCGGTCGGAACGAAGGTTACCGTGCTGGAAATGGGCGAAAACTGGTCGAAGGTCGAGCTGGACGGTCAGCAGGGCTATGTCAGCACCTACTTCCTCAAGTACTGAACATCGTGTAAAGACGGGGCTGTCGGATTATCCGGCAGCCCCTTTTGCGCGGCGAAAAGTGCCTTGAATTCGCGGCGTCGACGCGCCCGTCGGGGCTTTACGCGCAGCGCAGTCTGTGGTATGATAAACAAAAACAAGCAAGAAAGCGAACGGCGATGGACGAAAGATTGATTTACGAAATTCTATCGGTTGTCGAAGAAATCCCCTATGGGAGGGTTGCGACCTACGGGCAGCTTGCGCGGCTGATCGGCCGGGAAAAGAACGCGCGTCTTGTCGGGCGCGTGCTTTCCCATGCCGAATTGTACGGCGATTATCCATGCCACCGTGTGGTGAATTGCACGGGCCGGCTCGCCCCGGGCTGGCCGGTGCAGGCGCTGCTGCTGGCCGGCGAAGGGATTCCCTTTCGCGATGAAGCGCATGTGGATTTGAAGCGCTGCGCATGGGACTGCTGAAGCATCGCACAAAACGCCGAGGGCGCGAGAGGATATTGATTGGTGAAGCGCCGCTCATCCGTATAGCCATGCCTGAATAAAATGGCTGCGCGCCTTGCGTTCCAGCCTTGAAACCCACGATTGGCTGGCATGGAGTACGTGCGCCAATTCCCCCTGACTGTGTCCGGCGCAGTAGCGCTGCTGCAAAAGCCAGCCCTCCATTCCAGGCATTCGCGCCAGCGTATCGCGCAGGAGAAAACGCTCCAGCCATGTTTCACCGCGAGGATCCGGCGTCGTTTCAAACAGGTATCCTGTTTCATCGTATACCGCGCCGCGCTCCCATTCCAGCAGGAAGGCAAGCTCCGCCCTTTCCATGCCGGCGGCGCGGGCAATCTCGCCGATGTCCGCCGGCCGCCCGGCACGAAGCGCATCCTCCGCGAAGGCATGCGCAGCGCGCAGCTTGGCCCGCGTTCGCCAGCCAAGCGTATGGGAAAATGCGCGCCGCATTTCACCCAGAATGACCGGCACGGCATAGGTCGAAAACTGGCAGCCGGAATCCTCCCGATAATGCCGAATCGCATATACCAGCCCGATGCAGCCCTGCTGGAAGGCGTCCTCACAGAAGGAAAAACGCCTGCTGAGCGCCTGAACGAGCGCTACGTTTTGCCGCACAAGCAGCGCCAGCATCTCCGCATTTCCCGCCTGCGCCGCCGCATATTCCCCGGCCATAGGTTACTTCCCCCGCAGCCGCTTTTCCATACGCACCGTCGTCCCCTCGCCGACGACCGATTCCACCCTGACCCGATCCATGAACGTCTGCATCACGGAAAAGCCCATTCCGGAACGCTCCTTTTCCGGCTGCGTGGTGAAAAAGGGCTGCATTGCATGCGGAATGTCCTCGATGCCGCGGCCGCTGTCCGATACGGAAAGCTCAAGCAGCCCGTTTTCATTCAGCGTCGCTTCGATTGTTACAATCCCGATTTTTTCGCCGTATCCATGCACAATCGCGTTGGTTACGGCCTCGCTTACGGCCGTTTTGATGTCCGCCAGCGTATCGAGCGTCGGGTCAAGCTGAACGGCAAACGCGCTGACCGCAATACGCGCAAAGCTCTCGTTTTCTGGAACGCTGAGAAACTCCAGCTTCATTTGGTTTTTAACCTGCATGCTTTCTTCCTCCGTCAGCATTGTTCGATGATCTGGTTCATTCCGGACAGAATAAAAATTTTTTTGACGTGCGGATTCATGTTCTTGACCGCGACTGCGCCGCCGCGCGCGGCCAGCGTACGGTATCGCCCCAGAATCACGCCGATTCCGGATGAATCCATAAACGTCATGCCCTTCAGATCCAGCACCAGCCGCCGCACGCCGGGATCTGCGATCATATCATCCAGCTCCCGCCGAATGCCTGCCGCATTGCAGTGATCCAACTCCCCCGTAACCTTGACGATAACGGCGTCCCTTCTTCGTTCATAGTCCATACATTTTCCCTCCCGAAAGTACATGTATGATAAATTCAGGCCTTCCCCCTCACTATCCTGCCACGAAAAATGTTGCTTTATGCGGTTAATCTAAAAACCGTGCGACATATTTCGCCCCGCCGCGCCGGATAACGCCGCGGCTGTGTTTTCTGTTCTTATGCAAGCAAAACCCCCGCGTCGTTACGACACGGGGGGAAAAAGCGATGATCAGCGCAATCAATCGAAGAGGCGGCAGCCCTGCTCCTCAAGCGCCCGACGTACGGGCGCATAATTCAGCTGCGAGATCGGTTGGTTCTGCCGGATGGACACAGCGGCCATCGTCCCCGCCGCCTGACCGATGGCCATGGCGATATTCATAACGCGGTAGGACGCGTGGGCGCGGTGGGTTCCGCTGATGCAGCGCCCGGCCAGCACCAGATTTTCGACCCGCAGCGGCTGCAGCGCACGCATGGGAATATCATAGGGCTGCGCACGATGCGGACAGCCTTCCGTTTCGGATTGCCCGCCGCCGGACGGATTATGGATGTCGATGGAGAAGTTCGCGCGATGTACCACGCAATCCTCAAAGCGCCGGCCGGCAATCAGGTCTTCGGCGCCGAGCAGGTACTTGCCGCGGATGCGCCGGCTTTCGCGTACGCCAAGCGTCGACGCGCTCACGCGAACGCGAATGTTTTCAAAGCCCGGCACCTCGGCGCGCAGGAAACGGTTTACCTGCTCCATCTGTGCGCGCAGCTCCAGCTCCGCCTTTTCAGCATCGCCGTCCGTAAGCACGCAGACGCCGTTTGCCTGCGTCGCGTTGACCAACCTTTCGCCTGACCGGCCAGTGGCGTACAGACGCACGATGGTTACATTCTTGGGCAGCCTTCCCTCCTTCGCCGCCTTCTCGCACATGGATAGATATTCGCGCCCGTCGGGGAAAACGGTGTAATGCTCCTCATGATTGCAAACCAATGTGGACGCGGGATCGACGCCGTCGATGGTATACATCAGCGACGAGGGCTGTACCAGTCCGTCGCCGTCGCGTCCAACCATCACCTCGGCGCCCGCCATCGCGGCGACATAGCCGTCGCCCGTCGCATCGATTACCCGCGCGGCTTCGTAGCAAACCACGCCCTCCTGCGACAGGGCAAACACGCCGCGAATCACGCCGTTTTCCACCCAAGCGTCCACAACCGGACGCTGCAGGCGAAAATCAACCCGCTCCTTTTCCAAAAGCGCCGTCAAAAGCCCCTTGGCTTCCTCGTTATCGATGCCGGTGGAGGCGTTCGGGCTGCCCAGCAGGCGATCAAGCTCATCGCGAATGCTGCCTTTGGCTACATCGCCCATGATGGTTGTCACATTGCCCAGCGTCAGGCAGCCGCCAACCGTACCGTAACGCTCCAGCAGCATCACACGCATTCCCGCGCGCGCCGCCGAAACCGCTGCGGCAATGCCGGAAGGCCCTGCGCCGCATACGATCACATCATACTTACCGCATAAGGGTGTTTCGCGCTGATATTGCATAACTCCGCCTCCCCGCGCCGTCGCGGCAGCGCCGGGAACCCCGACGCCGCCGCACGCTTCGCGTTCTTACTTGTTCTTGTACCAGTTGTTGTAAGCATCATAGGTTTCCTGACCGCCGTTGGCGAGCCATTCCTGCACGAAAGCCGGATGATCCTCCACCTTGCGTACCCCCACGATGACCTGAAGCACGTAATCCTTCACCATGGTTTCCAGCGTCTGCTTGTTGCGCGTAACGGCGTCCAGCGTCGGACACAAATCGATCGGGTTGCTGCGGGCAAATTCGGCCGCATGCTTGTTCAGCCCGTCGTAGATTTCGCCGGTCGCCTTGGTGCGGCGGGTGCGCGCCATCCACATATCGCCGTAGCAGGTCATATCGAAGGAATTCAGATACCACCACGCGTTGTTGCGCAGCTCGTTGAAGATGGGCATGATCGGGGCATAGTTGCCGTTTTCATCCACAGTGAAGGTTTCGTCCTTCACGCCCAGCGTTACATAGGTGAACACGTCGGAATCCAGCTTCCGGTTCATGAACTTCACCGCTTCCTCCGGGTGCTCGGCGGTCACGGGAATGCAGGAAACGTTGTTGAGCGCCTGCTGCTTCTTGATGCCGGCGTTGCCGTTCGCATCCTTAAAGGGATCCAGATAAATCAGCTCAATATCCGGATTGTTGTTGATGAAAGCGGTCAGCGGGCTGTCCGTCCAGCCGCCGCAGGCATACGCAAACGCGTTGCGGGAGGAGAACTTTTCCGTCAGGGTGGTCGTGTTGTTGACGGCGATGTCCTGATCGATCAGCTTATTGTTGTACAGGTCGACCAGATAGGCCAGATAATCCTGATAAGCGGGAAGCTGCACATAGTGCTTCAGCTCGCCGTCCACTTCGTTCCAGTCAAAGTAGAAGCCGAAGCCGGAGGAAATAACGTCGATTTTGGATTCGCCCTGCGTCAGGAAGGGAATCAGCTCGGGATGCGCCTGATGCACCTTCATCAGCATATCCTTGAATTCCGCCGCGTTCGTGGGAATTTCCAGATTCATTTCCTTCACGATGTCGCCGCGCAGCACGATGCCGGAGCTGATGCTGGCGCGCTCGGCCATCATGGGAATGCCGTAGATCACGCCCTCGCGCGTGGTCAGGCTATAGGCCTCTTCCGTAATCAGGCTGGTCAGGTTGCCGCCGTACTGCGCCAGCATGTCGTTGAGGGGCAGAAGCGCGTTGCGGGAAAGCAGCTCCAGATACATATTCTCGCTGATGCGCAGAATGTCGTAATGGTCGCCGGAGCCGATCTGCATCAGCAGATTATCCACCGCGTTTTCTGCCGGAAGCATGTAGTATTCCACGTGATAGCCGGTTTTCTCCTCGATCGCCTTGGCCGTAGGATCATTGTTCGGGTCATGGCCGTTCCATGTTCCCAATACCTTGAGCGTGGGCAGCTCATCCGCGGCAAGCGCCGTCAGGGGCAGGATGCTCGCAAGCATCAGCATCGCAAGCAGCAAAGCAACGAGTTTCTTCATGGGGTAGCCTCCTTTTTTATCATATATCCGTTCACGGCTCAGCCCTTGACGGAGCCAACGGTAAGCCCGTGAACGAAATATTTCTGCAGGAAGGGATAAACGGCCAGAATCGGCGCGGAGCTGACCACAATGGCGGCGGCCTGCATGCCGCTGCTGGACAGTCCCGCCGCAATGACGGGATCGACCTCATAGAGGTTCTGCGTCGTGGTAATCAATTCATAAAGGTACATCTGCAGCGGCTTCATATTGGGTCTGGTAATGAAGATCATCGCGTGATAATACGCGTTCCAGTAGCCGACTGCGTAAAACAGCGCAATGGTTGCCAGCGACGGAAGCGACAGCGGCAGCACAATGCTCACCAGCGTGCGTACAGGCCCCGCTCCGTCCACCCGCGCGGATTCCTCAATGGCCTCAGGCAGCCCTTCAAAAAACGTCTTCATTACAAACAGGTTATATTGCGACAGCGCCAATGGGATAATCTGGCACCAGAGCGTGTTAAGCAGCCCCAGCGAGCGAATCAGCACATAGATGGAAACCATGCCGCCGTAAAAGAGCATGCTGAACACGTACAGCACCAATATGATCCTGCGCCCGCGGAAGGAAGGCTTGGAAAGCGGATAAGCGGCCATGGTGGTAATCGTCAGGGCGATTGCCGTGCCGCCCAGCGTAATGACCACGCTGTTTCGAAAGGACGACCAGAACAGCGAATCCCCCAATACATAACGATAGGTATTGAGTGTGGGCTCCAGCGGCCAGAAGGAAACGCGCCCGGCCGAAACCGCGCCGCTTCCTGAAAAGGATTTGGCCAGCATATGCACAAACGGAAGCAGGCAAATGAGCGCGACGATGGACAGAAGCATCGTGTTAACGCCCTTCATCACGCGGTCGATCGGGCGCTTTTCAATCACAGCCATATTACCACAAGCTCCTTCCGAAGACCTTCCGGCTTATGCCGTTGCAGGTAACCAGCAGAATAAACCCGATCAGCGATTCGAACAAGCCAAGCGCCGTTGCGGTGGAAAAATCAAACTTGCCCATGCCGATTCGATAAATGTAGGTCTGCAAAACATCGGCTGTTGAGTAAACGGTTGAATTATACATGACCAGAATTTGATCCAAGCCGGCCTGCAGGATATTGCCCACGCGTAAAAGCAGCATCAACAAAATGACGGGCAGTATGCCGGGAAGGGTAATATGCCAGATGCGCTTAAGCCGCCCCGCGCCGTCCACATACGCCGCCTCATAGAGCTCCTGATCGATGGACGTCAACGCGGCCAGATACACAATCGCCCCCCAGCCGGTTTCCTTCCACCCCTCTGTAAATACCAGCAGCCATCGGAAGGCGGCGGGATTGGTGTAAAACGATACGTTGCCGAGGCCCATGAAGGAAAGCGCCTTGTTCAAAATGCCGTTATTGGAAAGCAGCGTAACAAAAATACCGTGAATGATGACCCAGCTGAGAAAGTGCGGCATGTACACCAGCGTCTGCGTAACGCGCTGAAAGGGCTTGTGGGTCACTTCATTGAGCATCAGCGCCAGCACAATCGGCAGCGGAAAGAGCACCACCAGCTTCATCAGGCTGATCGTCAGGGTGTTGCCGAGCAGCCGCGCAAAATTCGCCGATCGAAAGATATTGTTAAAATATTTCATTCCCGCCCACGGGCTGGCAAACATCGAATTGAGAATGCCGTTGCTGGCAAACATGTTGAAATCCTTGAACGCCAGCTGAAGCCCGAGCAGGGGCAGCAGCTTATATCCGATTACATAGACAAGCCCGGGCACGGACAGCGCATAATACAGCCAATTGGCGCGAAAATATTTCAGAAAGCTTTGCTTTTTCGGGCGAATAACGGTCTGCATGCTTTAAGCTCCTTTCCTGACTACAGCGTCATTGTAAACAATTCTTCCGAAAAAGACCATTGGAAAATACAAAGATTTTGTGGATTATCATTCGATATGCACAAAAAATGCTTTACCGAAGGATAGCTTTTACCTATAATAGAAAGGAAGAAACCAAATCATTGGTTTTGGGGAGGGAACCGCATTGTATTCGCTTCTGATTGTGGACGACGAATATCAGACCCGAAGCGGTCTGCGCGATCTGATTGATTGGGGCGCGCTGGGAATCCGCGTTATCGGCGATGCAGAGGACGGCGAGGAAGCCCTGCCGATGCTGGAGGCGCTCGCGCCGGATATTTTGCTGACCGATGTGCGCATGAACCGCATGGACGGCATCGCGCTGGCGACGGAAGCGCGGCGGCGCTTTCCGGAAATCACCATTGTGTTCATCAGCGGTTATTCCGATTCGGATTATCTCCGCCACGCCCTGCGCGTGGAGGCGGTGGACTATTTATATAAGCCCATCCATGTAAACGAGCTAAAGGCGCTGATGCGCCGCATCGTCGAAAATCTGGATGCGCGCGCCCAGATTCGCACGCGTCGGGAAAAGGCGCGGCTGCTGCTGGAAAAGAGCAAGCCGCTGCTGATCGAGCGCTTTTTGCGCAGCTGGTTTTTCGGCATGCTGGAGGATGAACAGGCCATTGAGGAAAGACTTTCGCTGCTGGAGCTGCGGTTTCCAATCGGCGGCATTGCCGCTGCGGCGCTTCAGCCCAATTGGCCTTCCCTGCCCAGCGCCGGTCAGGCGGAGGAATACCAGATCACCATGGAGAAGGCCGTGCGTAAATGGCTGCCCGGCGCGCTGACCTGTGCGGAGGATGGCGGCGTAATCGTGCTGCTGCCTGCGGAAAGCGGAGAGAGCCTCACCCGCATCGCGCAAGCGCTTGCCGACGTCGCCGCGCACATGCGCAATGCGTCCGGAATTGAGCTGAGCATCGGCCTGAGCAGACGATACGCCAACTGCACGGAAGCGCCGCGCGCCGTTTCAGAGGCGCTGGAGGCCGCAACCGGTCAGATGGATTCGGGCGCGGAGATCGTGCGCTACACGCCGGAATCCGCCCCAAGCGCCGCGCCGTGCGCCCAGCCGTTCGGCCTGAGTGTTGAGCACGCCCTCATGACGGGGGATTTTGACGCGCTTTGGGCGAATATTAGCGAAACCCTCTCCGGGCTGGGTCACAGTGCGCAGGATGCTGAAACCGCCAGAAAGCGGATGATGGATTACGCGCTTCGCACCGAATTGTTTTTAGAAAGTCAAAGTCTTCCCGGCATTGACGCGATGGAATTCTGCTGCCGCTCGGCCGGGCGCATGCCGCTCTCGGCGGTACAAAGCACCCTGAAGGCCTCGCTCGCCCGTGCCTGCGAATGCATACGCGCGGCGCGTGAAAAGGCATACAGCGCCGCTGTCAGTCAGGCGCTTTCCATCATTCAGCAGCGCTATCGCGAACGTCTGAGCATTGAGGACATCGCAGATGCCGTGCATTATTCGCCGGCGCACCTCTCTACCCTCTTTCGTCAGGAGACAGGCGGTACAATCGGTGACGCGCTGCTTCGCACACGGCTTGCCGCCGCGACCGCCCTACTTCGCACGACGAACGATTCCGTTTCCGCCATCGCGCAGGCGACAGGCTACGGCGACGTGCAATACTTTTCCCGCGTATTCAAACGTCTGACCGGCATGACGCCGCTTGAATACCGCAGAAAGGCGCTGCCATGCTGAAAAAGCTTTCGCAAAGAGCGCTTGTCGTCCTCTGCGCGCTGCTTTTTCTGGGCAGCACCATCGGAATTCTGATTCTCTATCGTCAGCTTTCTCGCGTTTCGGAACGCGACGTCGTTTATACCTTTCGTCAGGCCATCGAGCAGGCGGCCATTACGCTCAATGACCGCATGGCGTTTTCCGAGGAAACCATGTCCACGCTGCTCTACGATTCGCGGTTTCAGGAATCGCTCAACCGCGAGCAGACGGATGAAACGCTAGCCAACCAGTTGGAAGAAATTAAATATCTTCGCGAGCTTGTATATAATACTGAAACATCCAGAAATATCCATCGAATTCGCCTGTATTTGAACAGTGAAAAAATGATTACGCGCGAGGGTGTTAACTTTTTCAGCCTTTCGCAGGCCGAGAAGACCTATGAATACGCCCATTTGCTCACCGCCAACGGCAGGCCGGTATGGATTGGCGAGCATCCGATTGAGACGCGCTATTTTTCCGATTCCTGCGTTACGCTCGGACGCTTTTATCGAAGCTATTTTTCTCCGCTCGGGCGCAATTGGGCGCTGGTGATGCTGGATATCTCGCTGGATCAATTCACGCAGATCTTGGACACCCTCGAGCTTCCGGATACGAGCGGGCACGTCGTACTGGTCGATCAGGAGGGCCGAATTATGGCCGGCAGCGGGAATTCGTCAATCGTCGCCTCCATTGTAGCGCACGTCAACGAAAATGAAGATACCGCGTCCTTTGGGTTTTATGCCGCGCCGGCCGCTCCGGAATGCGCCTATGTGGTCTATCCGCTGGAGCTGGGCGGCTGGTCAATTCTCATGTACACGCCGCGTGCAACGCTGCTCAACAGCCAGCACACCCTGCGCAGCACGCTGACGCTGCTGCTCTTTGGCCTGACGCTGCTGCTGATTGCCCTGATCGCCCTGTTCGTGCTGGCATTTTATGCGCGCAACGTGCGCAATTATATCAATCGGCTGAATCAGGGGCTGCGTTCCTCCGACGCGCCGAAAAAGAACGCCGCACCGGCATACGGCGCACTCCTCCGGCTGGATCAGAGCATCGACGAGCTTTTGGCCACCAATAAACAATTAGCGGAGGAAAACTACCATTCTCAGCTTCGAGAGCGGGAGGTTACGCTGCAGGCGCTTCAGGCGCAGATTAACCCGCATTTTCTTTATAATACCCTCGACTCCATCAACTGGATGGCCATCCGTGACGGGGCAGAAAATGTTTCGGATGCCATTACTACGCTGGCCGATTACTTCCGTATCAGCCTTAGCCGAGGCTTAAGCACCGTTACATTAACGGAGGACGCCAATATCGTTCGCAAATACCTGACGCTTTACCGCCATCGCTACGATTTTTCCTATGATATACGCTGGCAGTTGAGTGAAGAATCGCTTTCCTGTCTGCTGCCCAAGCTGACGCTGCAGCCGCTGGTTGAAAATGCGCTGCAGCATGGCATCTTTAAGCGCCGCGAGAAGCAAGGCGGCATTGTAACGATCGCCGCCGAAGTGCGGGACGGCTTTCTGGTATTAACCGTTCAGGATAACGGCCCCGGCCTGCCTGCGGACGCTAAGCCCGAAAAGGGCTACGGCATGCGCAATGTGCGGGAGCGGCTCGAGCTTTACTTTTTCGGGCAATATGAAATGAATATTCGCAACGCCCCGGCGGGCGGCGCAATCGTGACAATCAAAATTACCGCAAAGCACGGGGAGACAAACCCGTAACCATCACCAAGCCGCCGCATGAAAAAAGGACGTTCAAAACGTCCTTTTGGATATGAGCCGCGCTTTCTTAAGATTTTGCGCTTCCCTTTTCCAGCAAGCGCGCCGCGATGAAGCCGATTACAAACGTCGCAACGGCGGCGGCCACCGTCCAAACGGAAACGAGCGTCATGTTTGTGCGAATCAGGATAGCCACGGGCGAGGCCAGCACAAGACCCAGAACGCCGCAGTAGGTCGGCGTGGGGAAACGCGCAATGAACCATTCGATCAGCTTGGCGATACCGAAAATGCCCAGCGCAACGCCGACGACAAAGGGCAGCAGCACGGCAAGCGGCGCGCCCATGGCGGCAAGGTTTGCAGAGAAAATCGCGGTTTTCAGGGTGTTGAGCGCATTGAGAACGGGCGTATAATACCCCAGCAGCATCAGCATCATGCTGCCGGATACACCGGGAATAATCATGGTTGCCGAAGCGATTGCACCCATGACCACCAAAATCAGAATTGTGCCGATATTGATTTCCACGCTCTCCGCGTTCTGACGCTGGCCGGCCAAAGCCATCCAGATAACAACGGCAAAGAAAACAATGAACACGATTACCGCAACCGGGTTGATCTTTTTCCGTTCAATCTTACGCAGCAGGGGCGCAAGACCGCCCAAAATCAGGCCAATGAAGGCGGTGTTGGTGGGCAGCGGATAACGCTCGAACAGAAAGCTGAGCAGGCTTGCCAGCGCCATAATGCCAATCAGCATGCCAATCGCATACGGCAGCAGCGTTTTGACGCTCTTTTTAAACTCACTGAAAAGGTGAGTAATGCAATGAATCAACGTGTCGTAAATTCCCATGCTGACCATCATTGTGCCGCCAGACACGCCGGGGATAATGTTCGCGATGCCGATGACGACGCCGCGCAGGATCTGGTTGATAAGCTTCATGCGTTTCATCTTCCTTTCCGCAGGAAATTGCTTTTCATTCAGCCGGATAGAGAACCGTGCCCGTATCGTCGCCTGACAAAACATCCAAGATCGTCTCAGGCTCAAACAGGCCGAACACGCGCACAATCGGCACCTTATTTTCCGCGCAGAGGGCGAAGGCAGCGCTGTCCATGACGTGCAGACGCATATCCTGCGCTTTCTCATAGCTGATTTCGCGAATCAGCGTCGCGTCCGGGTTCTTCTTCGGGTCGTCGGTGTACACGCCGTCAATGTTCTTTGCCAACAGAATCGCGTCCGCGCCGACCTCAACCGCGCGCAGAACAACCGCTGTGTCCGTCGAGAAAAACGGGTTGCCGCTCCCACCGGCAAAGAGTGTCACGCGTCCCTTCTTCATGCTGCGAACGGCGTTTTGCGCATTGTATACCTCGCACACGCGCGGCATCTCAATTGCGCTCATGACGACGGCCTTACCGCCCGCGCGCTCAACCGCGTCGCGCATATAAAGGCAGTTAATCACCGTGCCCAGCATGCCCATCTGATCCGCCGTAACGCGGTTCATTCCACCGCCCTGACGGCCGCGCCAGATGTTGCCCGCGCCGATCACAACGCCAAGCTCCACGCCAGAATCGACAATTTGACACAGCGTCGCAGCTACCCGATCAATTACGGTATGGTCGAACAGCCGTCCGTTTTCGCCCAGCATTTCGCCGCTAAGCTTGAGCAGTACGCGCTTATATTGGCTTTTCATTGCGTCTTCATCCTTTCAAGGCAGCGCTGAAAATCAAGCGGCGCCGCCAATTCATTGCCCGACATAAAAAACAGGCGGCGAATGCGCCGCCTATTCATTTGTGCTTACTTCGCCGTCATTTCGGCAATTTCGGCCGCCAAGTTGGATTCTTTCTTTTCAATGCCCTCGCCGCACTCATAACGGGTGAACCGGCGGATGGAGATCTTTTCGCCGGAGGCCAGCGTCGCTTCGTTCACCAGCGTGGCGATATTGATGTCAGGATTCTTTACGAAGGCCTGCTCCAGCAGGCAGTTTTCCTTATAATACTTCTCGATACGGCCTTCGACCATGCGATCGACGATCTTCTCGGGCTTGCCCTCATTCAAGGCCTGCTGGCGCAGGATTTCCTTTTCGTTGTCCAGCGCGGACTGCGGAACATCTTCCTTGCCGATATACAGCGGGTTCGACGCGGCAATCTGCAGCGCGATGTCATGGCACAGGCTCTTGAAGGTATCGGTCTTGGCGACGAAGTCGGTCTCGCAGTTGACTTCGACCAGCACGCCGATCTTGCCGCCCATATGAATATAGCTTTCCACCGCGCCCTCGGCAGCCACGCGGCCGGCCTTCTTGGCGGCAGCGGCAAGCCCCTTTTCGCGCAGGTAGGCAATCGCCTTGTCCATATCGCCATCGGTCTCAACCAGAGCCTTTTTGCAATCCATCATACCGGCCTGTGTGCGTTCGCGCAGTTCCTTTACCATCGCGGCGGTAATAGCAGCCATCGTTATTTCCTCCTCACAAGTATTCGGGAATGATTATTCGGCGTCGGCTTCGGGAGCGGCTTCCGCGCCCTCGGCTTCGCTCTGCTCACCCTGCTTGCCTTCCAGCACAGCGTCGGCCAGCTTGCCGGCAATCAGCTTCACGGCGCGGATCGCGTCGTCATTGCCGGGAATCACGTAATCCACTTCGTCCGGGTCGCAGTTGGTATCCACGATGGCAACGATCGGAATACCCAGCGCACGGGCTTCGGCCACGGCGATGTGTTCCTTGCGGGGATCGACGACAAAGAGCGCGCCGGGCAGCTTCTTCATTTCGCGGATACCGCCCAGATTGGCTTCGAGCTTTTCACGCTCATGCTGCAGCTTAATAACTTCCTTCTTGGGCAGCACTTCGAACTGGCCGGACTGTTCCATCTTGTCAATCGCATTCAGGCGCTCCACACGGGTGCGGATGGTGCGGAAGTTGGTCAGCATGCCGCCGAGCCAACGGTTGTTGACGTAATACATGTTGCAGCGCTTGGCTTCGGATTCAATGCTCTCCTGCGCCTGCTTTTTGGTGCCGACGAACAGAACGGTCTTGCCTTCCATCGCCAGATTGCGGATGAACATGTAAGCTTCGTCAATCTTGCGGACGGTCTTTTGCAGGTCGATGATGTAGATACCGTTGCGCTCGGTAAAGATGTAGGGGGCCATTTTGGGGTTCCACCGGCGGGTCTGATGACCGAAATGTACGCCAGCCTCGAGCAGGTGCTTCATAGAGATGACAGCCATGGTTTCTTCCTCCTTGTTTTTCCTCCGCGAGCGTCACCTTTGCCAGCCACCGGTCGCCCGGCACAAGCGGCAAATCAGCGCGCGTGCGTTATCCGCGTCATTATAGCATGGCGGTTCGAAATTGGCAAGCCTTTCCGTAAATTTTTTGTGTTTTTACAGATCATTCGTTTGGGGGCAATTGTAAAAGCAAACGATGCAGCAAGGAAAGCGCTGCATCGTTCGAAATATTATTGCTGCTTTTCTAAATAGTCGACGTATTCCTCCAAGCAATACCCCATCTTGCGAATCGTCATGCTGTGCTGCGTGCCGACATAACGCACATGCCATTCCTCGCCCAGAATGCCGGTAATATCCTGCTTGTCGTCGGTATAGCGCATGATAAAGCCGTATTCCCAGCAATGCTCGGCCAGCCATTGATACTGCGCCGTATCGGCAAAATACGCGCCGGGAACGTTCAGGTCAAAGGCAAGGCCGGTATGATGCTCGCTGCAGCCGGGATCCGCCACCTGCTGGCGCGTCGCCGAAATCGCCTTGGCGCGGCTCATGCTGTTTTCCCGAATGTATTCCTCCACTTTGTTATCGAAAATGCGTCTCTGATCTTGAACGGTTCGGTATGCCTCGCGCATTTTCCACGGCGAAATCCCGTCCGCTTCGGCTGCGCGAATCATTTTCGTCAGCGCCTCAACGGCCGTGCGAACGCCCTGCGCTTTATCATCGGCATAGGTGAGCGTGTCGCCCGCCACATCCCTGATCGTCACCAGATCGGCCGGGACAAAATCGTCCGGCAGCGAATGGGACGCGTTGACCAGCAGCGGTACGTCGCCTGAAAGCGTATCGTACACAGCCGGCGTGGGCGTAGGAAGATACGCCGCCGCGCGATCGGAATAGAGCATGCCGAGCGTCTTTTCACCCGCTACGCCGTCCGCCGAAAGGCTGTGCTGCCGCTGAAAAGCAAGCACGGCGGCCTTCGTGCCGCTGCCGTATTGGCCGTCGATTTTTCCGTTATAATAGCCAAGCTCCTGCAGACGGGTTTGCAGCCTGACGACCATATCGCCGCTGGAGCCGTTGGCCAGATAGCTGGGCGTTACGGTGGGCGCGGGCGTGAGCGTCACAAGCGCCGGGTTCTGCGTTACGCTCACCGCCCGCACCGTCGCCGTCGGAACAGGCGTAACCGCCGCCGCTTTTTCGTAGCTCGTCCACGCATTCATGGCGCGCATCCCCAGAAAAATCAGCGCAATGAGCAAAACCGCCGCAATCGCAATAAAGGCGTAGGGCGTTTTTTTTCGGCGGGGCGTTGTCCTCTGCGGCATGAACGTTCATCCTCCTGCTTTGGTAAGGACGCGGCGCGCGCGTCTTCCCTAACAGTATAGCACAGTTGCCGCTTTCGCAAAACCCCTAATTTTATTTCGCTTTCTGTATCCAAGCGCGCGCTTCCTCGCGCGTGTCAAACGGAACGCCCTGCACAAGCGATTGCCGCGTTTCGTCGGCAAAATCGCTGATCTGCCGGTTCGTTTCTTCGATCACCGCCATCCCGTCGCCGTAATAGTTCTGGCAAACGACGACGTCCCCCGCCTCGTTGCTCATCGCCACATAATGCATCGGGCAATAGAGCGCAATTTCTCTGCGCATGCTGACCTTCTCCGGCGAAAAATCCATGATCTGCCAGAGCGAATAATAATTCTTCGTTTCCTCAAAGGTCATGCCGACCGCCTCCTGCGGGGCCTGAATGCGGCGGCTCACGCTGTGCTCGCAGGGCGTAAAGCACATGGTCTGCAGCATCTCACAGCCCGCCCCGATGCGGCTATGCGTCGCGTCGACGTTTTGCATCGGCGGCGCCGGCGCATCCTCAACCGGCGCTTTCGCGCGAAGCATCGTCATCCCCCCTGCCCAAACGCCCAATCCAAGCAGCACAATTGCCCCAAGACGCATCATACGCGCGCCCATTTTTCCTTTTTTCATCGTCATCCCTCCGTCGTTAGCTTGCCCGCCTTGCGCATGCGCCATTCCTGTGTTATAATCAGCGCGGTTTCAAAGGAGGCTTGCGTATGAAAAAAGGCGTCATTTTCGATCTGGACGGTACGCTGATTAATTCCCTGCCGGATATTTCCGCCGCCATGAACCGTGCGCTTGCAAAAAACGGCCTGCCGACTTATCCGGAGGAAAGCTACAAATATAAAGTAGGCGACGGCGTTATGACGCTTGCCAAACGCGCGGTCGGCGCGCACGCCGAATGCTATCAGGCCGTATTGAGCGCATACATGGAGGATTATGCGCAAAACTGCCGCGTCCATACCCGCCCCTATGACGGCGTTCATGAAATGCTCCGTTCCCTGTCGTCGCTTGGCCTCAAGGTCTGCGTGCTGACCAATAAGGATCAGGCGGACGCCGAGCATGTGCTGGCCCACTATTTTCCTGCTTTTCCCTTTTCAGCCGTTCGCGGACGGCAAGCCGGCTTCCCGCTCAAGCCCGATCCGTCCGGAGCGCTGCTCATCGCGCAGACGTTTTCCCTTTCGCCTGATAATTTCTGGTATGTCGGCGATACCGGAACGGACATGCAATGCGGAAACGCAGCCGGTATGGAAACCGTCGGCGTGCTTTGGGGCTTTCGGCCGCGCGAAGAGCTGGCCGACAATAACGCGCGCCACATTATCGCCGCGCCGGATGAGCTTTTACGCCTTGTCGAAAACGGATAATCCTTCCCTATGATAAAAGCGCTTCGGCGGAACGTATCGTTTGGACTGTTCCTCGGAGCGCTTTTTGTATTTCCTTCATCTTGCTGCCGCGATATTCCGGCTGGCTGTAAAGGGTCGGCGTTATTCAAACAGATCGTCTTCAATCAGGGAAACCGCTTCAAAGCCGATGCCGTCGCCCTGCGCATCCAGACCGACGTGCCCGCACGGAATCGCCATCGGATCGATTGCCGTCAGCAGCAGCTCTCGTGCCCCGGCATTTTCGCGCCAGACGCTGATACGGTTCCCGGCGGCCTGCGCGACCAGCGTCAGACGCGCCGGAAGGGAAAGCGCCATGCGCCGCGCCGCCAACAGCTCCTGCGCATATTCTTGCCGGTACAGCCCGATTTCATCGCGCGTTATCCGCACGCAATAGGCGATTCGCGCCACGTTTACCTGCGCAAAATGCCACGATTCACGGTTTGAACGCAGATATAGGCACGCCGCCGCATCCTCCGAGGCCGGATCGAGCGCGAGCACCGCTCGAAGCGTCTGGTTATGCGCATCTCCGCCAAAGTACGCCGCGCCGTAGCCCTCCGAGCAGGTGAAGCCCCAGCCCTTGCGCATCATGCTGCCGTCGGCCTTTCCGCCCAGAATTCGAAGCTGCCCGCCCGTCGCATCACGGCCATCCATAATGAGCGCCTGCGGCGGCAAAGCGCCAGCCTCCGCAAGGCAGATGCGATCAAGGGTCACCGCTCGTTCGGTATGCAGGGACAGCGTTTGTTTCCCCGCCTTTAACGATATAACGCCCATATAGCGCTTTTCCATGCCGTCCGGCGTCGCGCCGCCGGAAAACGCCGAAACAAGCCGCTGGCCGTTCACGCAAAGCGCGAGCGGCTGCCTATCAGCGCGCAGCGTTACGCTCATGTGATAATCGCCCGCGCGCCACACATTGATCGCATAGCTCAATTCTTCTCCCGCCGCAAGGCGCGCCGCCATGCAGCCGCTTTCCCCTTTCGCCTGTTGCGCAGCGGGCTGCAGCGCATGCACCGCGTCAAACGCGCCGGGAACGGGCTTCGCGGCCGTATAGTCCCCGCTGCTCTGCGAAACGCCGGAAAAGGCGACAAAGCCCGGTACGCTCTGCGCATCCAGCCCGATTTGCCCTCCGTGCAGCCTCGTATTCCCCGTATAAACCGTCAGGCCGTTTACAGCCAGACAAAGCGCGCCGCCGCGCAGCGATACGCGCACGCACATCAACGCATCCGGCGCGATCGTCTTTGGCAGGCGGCCCAACGCAGCGTCCTCGCCGCCTATCGTCAGCGCCCATTCTCCGCCGCGCCTCAGCGTCATAACGCCGCCGCTCGTTTGCCACGAAAAGAATGCATGGCCGCTTTCGGCACGCAGCGTCAGGCAAATCTCCGCCGTATAATCCGCACCGGTTTCCATGGGCAGCGCGCGTCCCATTCGATGCTCGCGCATGCCGTCGCCGCCGCGGCACTGGCAGTCCGGACCTTTGGGCGCGCACTGCGGCCACCATGTCGCGCCGGCATACATCCTGTCGCCGTTAAAGAACAGCCGGTCAACATTCATGGAGCGATGATCGGGGCGATTCCACGCATCCAGCCGATTGTTGTGATAAACAAGGTACATCGTATCCATATCCGGCCCGACGCAGGTGCAGGAATGCCCCAGCGCATGCGCTTCCTCCCGCGTTTCCAGCAGCAGCGCCGCATCGCGCAGGCGTCTGAAGCCGCAATCGGGTCCCTGACGCGACACGCGGTATTCCACTCGATAGCCGCGGCTTAAGTAATGATTGCCCGTCAGCGTCAGAAAATAGCGTCCGTCGCGCTTGACGACCATCGGGCCCTCCGTCCAATGGCCCAGCCATGCGTCCGGAATCGTCCGACCATGACGGTTTACCGCATGGGGCGCTGGCATATCATGCACATGAATGCCGTCTGTTCCGGCGCGATAAAAGCGAAGGCCGCCGTCGTCGTCCTGAAAAATGCTGCCGTCGATGGTCAGTCCAAAGTTGTCGCCAATCACCTCAAAAGGCCCGGTCGGGCTATCGGCACGCAGCAGATAATGGCCGTTTCCGCATGGAGAGGTTACCATGTAAAAGCTGCCGGCCATATAACAGACCTCCGGCGCGAACGCCCCAAACACGCGCGAATCCTCGCAGACCAGCCCCCAATAGGTGAAACGCGTCATATCCTCGCTGACCCAGCAGCGAATCCCGCGCGCCGATGCGGGGGCGGTGCAATAGAGGTAATATCGCCCGTCAAAACGCATCAAAAATGGGTCGGCCATTTCCGGATTGATGGAAAACGCCGGAGATTGAATGGGGTTTTGAATCATTTCATTCATTTTGAGCCGATCCCTTCGGTTGCTTTCGCGCGTATCGTTATCAAAGCAGCTCGTCCGGCGGATTATTTCGCAGGCAATCCAACCGCAGCACAATGGGCTGGTCATAATCGCCGAAGCCCTCGCCGAACAGGTTCATCCCGCCCTGCTGCTTCGCGTCGGGCTTAATGCCGATTTTCAGGCTGATATACGGCTGATCCTGCAAATGAAGCTGGGAAAGCGTGACGTCGGAGAGATACCCCTCGTCCAGCTCGCATCCTTCCTCGCTTACGCGCCAGCGCTTGAGCATGCCGTACTGCGTGGAGGAAAGCGGCCACCAGTCCGGGCTGTTGCGGCCCTGACGGCCGCCAAAATCCCCCGGACAATGCCATGTGCCAAGCTCAACGTCGTTAATCCAAACCGTAATATCGCTCGGCCAGTCCTTGCGATAATTGGGCGCTTCCGAGCAGGCCTCAAAGCTTACCTCGAGGCATTTGAGCGCGCCCTCGCGCAAATCGCGCGTGCTGAAACGATATTCGACATATCCCTGCTGAAACCAAAGCAGCTGCGCGGTATAATGCTCGGGATCAAAAAACACGGCGGGGTCATCCTGACTGCCGATAATCGCCTTGTCGCTGACCAGCCCGCAGACCGGCTCAATGCGGCAATCGCAGTAATAGCCGATAGGCATTACCTGAAAATAGGATTGCATGCCGCGCTGGTTGCGCTTATCCAGCCGAATGTTCACCCTGTCCTTTTTGCGGCTGCACAGCTTCATCACGCCGCGTACGCCGCTCTGGCGCTCGGTGCGAATCAGATCCGCCTGCTCCAGAATCATCACGTTGTTGCTGACGGTGGACACCGGCTCGCCAAGCTTCTGCGCCAGCTCCACTACGTTCATGCTGTTTTCACACAGCAGCTGCATAATCCGAATCCGCACATGGGAGCTTAGCGCGCGGCTAACCTCATACAGGCGCTCCGATTCATCCAGCGTCAAATCAAGGTTCTTCATGTTTTTCCCCTTCGTTAATCGGCCTTCGCCTCTACATCCAGCACAGTCAGCTCTTTTCCGGTGCTAAAGAAGCCGTAAAGGCCGTGGGTAAAGGGCTGCGCGTCGTGAATATCCAAGATCGGCTCCTCATGCCCGGGCACATAGACAAGCACGCGCCCGCCAGAGAGCTTGATCGTCACTTCACCCGTTTCCGCTTCCTGCCATTCGGGAACGGAAGCAAACTGCATCCTCCCTACCGCGCCGTAACGCATGCGGCGCAGGTTCACGCCCAGTCGATTGACAGACAACGCATAGCCAAAGAAGCTTTCCTTCACCTGATGCTCATAGAGCGAAATGTTCGTGGCGCGGAAGAAGATTCCGCTTGTCCCTATGCCGTCCTTGGGCAGTTCAAAGCGCACCCGCAGCGTCATATCCGTGCAGCCCTCGTTGCCAAAGACGGCGAAGCCGCGCTTGTTAGGCGAAATGGACAGCGTTCCCTCCGACGGGCGCATGATGAAGTTCCCGAGCGTATAGAACCTGTCGCGCAATGAATTGGTCGTAAAATCAATCTCCAACGGCTGCGTTTCCGCCGTCTTAAAGGAGGAAACACGGCTCACTGTCGCCCCGTCGCCGGAAAGCGAAAGCGTATGCGCTCCCGCGGTAAGCGGAATCGGGGCGGTGGTAAAGGTCGCCAGCTCGTCCGCGTCCTGCCCATCGTAGAGCGGAATTTGCCCCGACCAACATTTTTCGCCGTCCACTGAAATGTCGATCGCTTTTCCTGCATCCGTGCGCAGCACCGTCAGGTCGAACGCGTAATTTCCGTCCGCGCCGACGCGAACGGCATAGTCCGCGCTTCCCAGCACAGCCGCCTTTTCCCCATTCCTGCCGACGGAAGCCGTCGAAAATGCCCCCGCATTCAGCGCGTGAATCGCGTGAAACACACCGGGAACGGTCTTTACCGCAGTATAATCGCTCGAGCCCAGCGCTTCGCCCGTTACGCCAAGGAAGGAATAGGAGACGCCATCCGCCTTGAGCGCTCCGACGCGGCGGGCCGTAAGGCCGGGCTTTTCAAACGTGATAACGCGCATGCCGTCCACATACGCATAGAGCACGTCGGGCGTGCATTCAACGCGCAGCGTGTGCAGCCGTCCCTCCCGGCCAAGCTCCGGCAGCGCAGCGTCAGCCGCCGTTTCATCACCAATCGTCAGCCGCAGGCGTTTTCCCTCCGTCGTGAGGATGGCTTCCCGTCCCGCCGCTTCGCCCAGCAGCCACTGCGCAATGCCGCCGTTCAGAACAAAATTGCATTCCTCGGTGAACAGCGCGGCTTCATCGATCACGGCGAAATAGCCGTCCGACGTTTCCTCAAACGCGCCCATATCGCCCTGTATATCGCCGTACGCATCCGGCATAGCGGGAACCGGCATGGGAAAATTCGTTGCGCCGGTTGTATACAGCGTGCCGCCGTTGGTCAGAAGGCGGTCGAGATTATACAACCTTGCCGGCCCCGTCAGGTTCACCAGCGAATGGTAGGCCGTATAGACGCTGTCCATGTCCGGGCCGATGACATTGCTCGAATGTCCCAGCCCCTTAAATTCATCCCCCATCACGCTGTGAATCAGCAGCGTCGCGTCATCCGGCTGATAGAACGCGCCCATAGGCGAGCCACGGCGGCTGGCATAGGCAACCTGATAGCCCGTCGAGCAGACATGATTGCCTGTAAAGGTCAGGTAATACCATTCGCCGCGACGGAAAAGCCCCGGCCCCTCCGTCCAGCCCTTGAGGTTCGCGCCGGTGGAGATTCTCACGCCGGAGGGCAGCATGTGCTCGTCCAGCAGGCTTTCCTTGATGATGTTGTCGTGCAGATTGAGCATTATCAGCCGTCCATCATCTAGCTTAAAGAACGAACCGTCGATCGAATAGCCGAAATTTCCCGTCACCGGCCTGAAGACGCCAAGCGGCGAATCGCTCTTGAGGATATAATGGCCGTTGCCGCCCGGAGAGGTTATCATATAAAAGTCGCCCCTCCAATAGATTACCTCTGGCGCGTACGCGAAATAAACGTCGCGGTTTTCCGTGCAGTAGCCCTGATATTCCCAGTGCACCAAATCGCGGCTGGTGTACACGCGCACACGCTCCTCGCAGGAGGAGGGATAAAGATAGTATACGCCGTTATGCCGCAGCACAAACGGATCGCCGATGCCGTAATCCGACGCGCCGGCCTGAATGGGCGCGTGCTGCCCCTCGATTTTCATGGGGTTTTGATAATCCTCGGCCACCGCCGCGGACGACAGGCAAAAGGCCGCCAAGAGCGTGCACAACATCTTCTTCATTCCTTTTCCTCACTTTATCCCTGAATACGCCATGGTATTCATGACCTTGCTCTGCATGAAAACAAACAAAATCAGGTTCGGCAAAAACATAATCAGCGACGCGGCAGCCGCAATGCCCTGGCCCGCTACGGCGTTGGTATTGCTGGCCAGCGTGTTCATATAGAATGTAAGGGTTCGCATATTTTCCCTTGTCGTATACATAATGGAGGTTTCGGTATTGTTCCAGACCTGCTGAAAGGAGAGAATCGCGACCGTTGCAATTGCCGGACGCACCATGGGCAGGATAATCTTCCGGAATACGGTAAAATACCCCGCGCCGTCGATCACGGCCGCCTCGATGAGCGAATCGGGCACCTGGTCGGTAAACTGCTTGACCAGAAACATGCCCACCGGCATGGCCACCAGCGGCAGCACGTGCGCGAAATACGTGTTCATCAAGCCCAGCCTGTCCACCAGCAGATACCGCGGGATAATCACGGCGACGGGCACGAACATCATAGCCAGATTATTGATTTCCATCAAGGTTTTCTTGCCGCGAAAACGCAGTTTTGAAAGCGCAAACGCGGCCATAGCGCTGAGGCAGACGCTCAGCGCTAGCACGAACAGCGTGACAATCAGGCTGTTGAACACATAACGGCTGATGGAGATGCCGCCTGCGGAGGCCTGACGAATGAGCTTGACAAAGTTATCCAAAGACGGCCGGCTTACCAGAAAGCGCGGCGGGAACGCGAACAGCTCCTCAATGGGCTTGAACGCATGGTTGATGATGAAGAGGATGGGCAGGCTCATAAACAGCGCCAGCGGCACCAGCACCAGATACATTGGAATCTGATTGGCGTGAAAGCCCTTGGGATTGAACCGCGCCCTGCGCATGAAAAATCGCCCGCCTTTCATTAGCACGTTTCGCTTGCTCTTTCGGCGGAAGAGGGTCCTTCATCCGAAAGATTCGGAGGGGTGCTGTGCGTCGCACCCCTTCCATTCATGGAGCGCCGGAAATCGCGGAAGCACAAGCGCGCCGCCGCGCCGCCGACGGAGCGCCGTTAACGCTCCGCCGGCAGGACGGTTGGAGAATTACTTGATGTTCTTCGCCAGCCACTCGTCGCGGCACTCGTTCGCCTTGGTTTCCAATTCCTGAGCGACGTCCGCCGCGCTGATTTCGCCGCGGAGGATTTTTCCGTCGATATCGTTGGAATTGTAATAGGATTCCGCGTCACCCCAGCCGGGGCAGATGGGCCAGTTGGAGGGCACGAAGCCCACGCCGCGGTCCAGAATCGCCTGATAGAAGCCCTTGATATTCTCGTCGGCATGATCCACCAGATCCTGCCAGACCTCGGGCGTGCTCACAACGGGCATACGGCTGACGCTATAGTTGTTGGCGCGATAGGTTTCCTGACGCTTCAGCGCGGCCACGGGGCCCCAGCACATCCACTTGGCCAGCTCCCACGCTTCGCGGGGATGCTCGGTGCTGGCGGAAATGACGCCATTATCCACGATGGCCAGTTCTTCCTTCGCATCGCCCATGGGCAGCGGATAGTACACGAATTCGCAGCCGGTTTCCTGCGGGACGGTCGTGTTGAACTTGGCGATGGTCCACGGCCAGTCAATATGCATGGCGGTGCGGCCCTTGCCCGGAGGCCAAGCGCCCGGGTCGCCCAGAACGGCTTCCTTTTCTTCCTTACTCATCCACTCGCAGATCTTGTTGTTGATGACCTCGGCGCGCTTCTCGACGGCGTCGATCCACACCTTGTCAAAGTGATACGCCTCGCCGTCCCAGCCGAACTTGCCCTGACCGCCGTTGTACGCAGCGGGGAACAGATCGACGTAGAGCGGGTTGCTTACGCCAAAGTAGTACTCCTCGGGGTGCGTCAGCTCCTCGGCCAGATCAAAATAATCGTCCCACGTCCAGTCGTAGGCGGGAAGTTCGACGTTGTACTTTTCGAACAGCGTCTTGTTCATGAACACCAGATGCGGGAAAAGCACGGCGGGATAAGAATAATTCTTGCCAGCGATCTTCGTGCTGGAAACCATGGAGGGGAACAATTCCTTCACGTCGGGATCCTTCTCGAAATATTCGGTCAGATCCAGCGCCCACTCGTTGGCCACAGCGCCGCTGACGCTGAACACCCAGAACACGTCGGGCAGCTTGCCCTGCGCGGCAAGGTTGGTCAGCGCTTCGTTCCAAGACGACTGATCGATGGACACGAATTCCACCTTGATATTGGGATGCGCTTCCTCGAACTGCTGAATCAGCGCCTGCAGCACTTCGGGCTCGCCGGCTTCCGCCTGCCCCCAGCAGGCGTAGGTCAGGGTGATGTTGTCCGTGGTCAGCGGCGCCAAGCCTTCCTCCGCCATGGCGGGCACGAGCCCGGCGACCATCAGCAGGGAAAGCACCAGACAAAGCAGTTTCTTCATGTGATGGATCTCCTTTCAAGAATGTGTTTCATATCCTTCGGCGCGGAACGGTACGCACCCCATTCCACGCGAGATACCATTTTCAGGCGAATCATTCGCCCGTAATACCGCTGCGGTCAATCGCCTCGGTAAAGTAGCGCTGCAGGCAGAAGTAAACGATCAGCAGCGGCAGAATCGTCAGAATCGTGCCCGCCATGGTAACGGCTTCGTTTTGAACGCTTGTCGCGCCGCCCATTTTAGCCGCCCAGCCGCTCACCTTTTCCAGATACTGCTTGTAGCTTTCTTCAAACTTGCTCAGCTCCATCAGCAGCGTGGAAATGCTTTTCTTGTCGCCCAGCGCGGCGTTGCCCATATAGAGGCTGGTCATATACGTTTCATTCCAATACCATACGAAGGAGAACAGGAACGTTGTCAGCATCGCAGGCAGACCCAGCGGCAGACCGATTGTCAGGTAAACGCGCGTCTCGCTTGCGCCGTCCACGCGCGCCGCTTCGTCCAGCGAGGCGGGCGTTTGCTCATAAAACGCCTTGTAGATGAGAATGAAAATCGCCGCGCGCAGCCCCTGCCCCGTCGCCGCGGGCAAAAGCAGCGTCAGGATTGAGCCCAGGATGCCGTAATCCGAATAGAGGGTATAGGTCGGCACCATGAGCACCGGAAAGGGAATAATGAAGGTGAGCAGCACACAGCCAAGCAGCAGCCCCTTGCCCTTAAAACGAAAGCGCGCGAACGCATAGCCGGCCAGCGCGCAGGAAAACGTCTGCGCCAGCGAGGGCAAAAGCGAAACCATCAGCGTATCGCCCAAATGCTCGCGGAAGCCCATGACCTCCAACGCCTTGCGGTAATTGTCGATTGAAAGCTGATGCGGAAGCCACTGAACGGAGGGATCCAGCAGATCGGTAAGGGATTTGAAGCTGGTCACCGCCATGTGCAAAATAGGATAGACATATACAAAGGCAAGCGAAATCAGCATCAGATACAGCGCAGCGGCGGCGATCCAGCCCAGCTTCTCGTGGCTGCCCAGCAAACGCCTGCGCAAAGCGGCGGGAAAACTACGCTTTCGCATGCTTCGCTCCTTTCCGGGCCGCGGCGCGCTGCGCGTGCAGCCGCTCCAGACGAACCTGCTCCTTGGTTTTGACGACCGCGACCTGCGTGGATTTTCTCTCGCGCGTAATCAGCGCCAGAATTGTCAGACCGATTGCCAGCGTCAGCGCGTACACCCACGCCATGGCCGAGGCAATGCCGTAGCCGCCGCCGGAGCTGTTGAGAAACATCCGGTCGTTGATGGTAGCAATCACCTCGTTCAGGCCGCTTGTGGCCAGAAAGACCAGCGTATAGATGCCGTTAATCAGAATCATCGGCCGCAGCGAAGGCAGCGTAGTCTTCCAGAAAACCACCCAATTGCTCGCGCCGTCAATCAACGCGGCCTCGTAAATGGATTTGTCGATTTTCTGCAGGCCGGTGATGTAGATGAGAATCGGCACGCCGGAATACCATAAAACCAGAATCAATTGGCTGAACAGGCCGGCAATCGGCCGGGCCAGAAACTCCGGCAGCGCATCCGCGAGAATGCCTGACACGCCGTAGCTTTCGATCAGCGGCACCGTCGTCGCGCCCTCGTTGACCAGACGCTGCAGCACGGGGCCGGAAACCACCACAATCGGCAGGAAGAACAGCGTGCGGAAAACGCCCTTGCCGCGAATGGGCTGATTGAGCATCAACGCAATAATCAGCGAAAAAACCAAAATGACGGCCAGCCGCAGAACGGCGTCGGCATAAAAATTCGTAAGCTGATTAACGAACACCGTATCGGACAGGAACAGATACTTGTAATTATCAAACCCGATATAGCTCATCTTGCGCCCGACCGCCGTAATTTTAACGTCGTTCAGGCTGTAGTAGAAGGATTGGCCCAGCGGAAGCGCAAAGAACGCGATAAAGCCGATCAGCCATGGAAGCAGGAAAAGGTAGCCCTTCATTTCCCGGCGCGCCACAAGCCCGATACGCGGACGCTTCATTCGTCATTTCCTCCTTCCAGCACAAGATAGCCCATCGCGGGCACCGTCTGCCCCATCCAGACGATTTCCGCCGCGTTGTAATTGACCACAACCTCTACGCCGCCGGAATACACCGCGACGGCTACGTTGTCAAGCGGCAGCCGGTGGTCGATCAGCGTTCGGCCGGAAAGGCTCTCGTGAAGCGCCGCAAGCGCTGCGTCCGTCGCCAGCAGTGAATCGCCGACGACGTCCCATTTTGCCGAAAAAACATCGCAGGAATTGGTGGTTGAGAGCCGCTGCACCTCGTTTCCCGTTACCAGATAGGCGGGATACGCGCCGTACTCTACCAGCTTGAGCAGCTGCCGCGCCTGATTGGAGCTGAAATTTGCCCACTGGGCGTAATACGGCACATGCCCGCTGAGCACCATAGGCAAAAACGGCACCTCGGCCTTCAGGAAGGCATAGCTTGTCGCGCCCAGCGGCATATTCAGGTACGCGCTCATATACGCATAGTACGCCGCCAGCGGGTTGTCCAGCGCCAGCGTCATCCCTGCTTCGCCGGTCATGGTCTCCATCAGACGCGAATAGTCCGCCTGCGTATCGCCGCGCGTATGATTCTTTCCGGCAGAATAATAGGAATAAAGCGTGCAGGGCAGCTCAACCAGCGCGACCGTGGGGAATTGCTCGCCGTACTTTACGCAGTAATCCGCAAGAATACCCCGTGTGCGTGCGGGCGTGAGATAATAGAAATTGGGATAACGATCCTTGCCGGTCGGAATCTGCGCCACCGTCTGGCCAATGGTGCGCACGACGTCCAGCCGCATGTTGTAGGCCCTTTCGGGGTTGGCCTGCAGCGCGTCCGTTTCCAGCATGAACGCGCCGCCGCAGGCAAGCGCCTTGTCGCGCAGCGTCTGCATTTCCGCCGCGGTTCCGACCCCGCGCTCTATCCTGTTGCTTCCGCTGCCCAATGCACGGCTCAGGCCGCCGCTTTCCCAGCCGCGAAAGGCAACCAGCGGCGCGCTGAGCCCCTGCTCCAGATACGCCTGAAGAATATCAATTGCCTGCTCCACCGTCGTCATGGGCACCAGCGTGTCCCACAGCAGCATTTTTTCGCTCTCCGCGCCCAGAAAGCTAATCATCGGCCTATAGGAAGCGTCGACCGTTTTCAGCGCGCCGACCTCCTCCAGCGCCCGGCGATACCGCCGCGCCATCCCGGCGTAGGTGGCCTCGTCGCCTTCAAGAAGATAAAAGCGAACGGCCATATCGCGCAGGTACGCCTTGCTCTCACGGCTTCGAAGCCCCATCGTGCGCGTCGTCTGCATGATGTATTCCTCGCGCAGAATAAAGTGCGCGCCGATCCAGTTGAATTCCGTTATCACCCCGGCGGGATAGGCCATCAGCTCCGCCGCTTCGCCGCCCGATTCCACAACGGCCAGAAAACCGAGGCCGTCGTCCGTGTACGCCATGCCGTACACCGGCATGGTGATCTTCTCCGCAGGGCGGCTGAGCGTTGTGTTCACGGTTCTGTCCACGCCCACATTCCCGCCGTAAATTCGCTTGGAATAGGGCGTATTGCCTACGCCGTCACCGTCCGAAAAGGCGATAATTGCGCCCGCAGCCTCGGGAACAAGCATGTAGCCCTGCTTTTCCAGAAAATGCGTCGCGCCCATGCACGGCGCAAGATACAGCCCGCAAAGCGAGGTTTCGCCGTATTCCTCGATACCGTCGCCCGGAACGCGCAGCAGCACGCTGTCGCCCTCCAGACGAATTTCCAGCTTCACGCGCTGACCCTTTTCCGTAAAATCGATCAGCGCGTCCACGCCCCCCGGAACCGCCGTTGCCCGTATCGTCGTTTGCGCCGACAGAAGATCCAGCCGTTCGGTGTTCACGGCCGTTCCCTGACATACGTCCAGCGAGACCGTCGCGCCCAGAAAGCCGCGCCACGAAGCGTTCGCCGAGGTTCCCGAAGCGTCCGCGCCGCTTTTGATCGTTCCGTCTGTTCGTTTGCTTTGAAGGGTCATTTCCAGCGTCTGTTCGTCAATCGTCAGGACGAGCGCCTCATTTTCCAGACGATGCGTTTCCGCCGCCGCGGGAAGCGCCGAAGCCAGCGCCAGAATCATCAGAAGAAAAAGCAGCTTAGCTTTCACGGTAGAAGCTCGCCTCCTTCCAAACCGCCGTAATGAATTCCCACAGCTGCGCCACCAGCGCCGCGGCAATCAAAAGTGCAATGACGATCATCAGCATGGTAAAAATCGTGAGCAAAAGGTTGCCGATGGTTTCGCGGAAGGAATAATTCTGAAGCGTTTTCACCATCATGACCAGCAGCACCAGACAGCCCGCAATCGCCGCAATATCCAGCAGCGTAATCAGAAACGCTTCGTTATACGTAAGCAGATAGGACAGCGCAATGGCCAAAGGCTTGATGAGGATATAGGGGGTCAGCGCATAGGCCGTGCCACAGTAAAGCTGCTTGAACGTGCCCTCGCCCTCGCGAACCGAGCAGATCAGGTTGCACGATACCAGAAACAGCGCGATACCGCCCAGCACCAGCGCGATATCCGTCGGCACCTGATAGCGGCCGTCCTCGATGGTTTTGAAGAGAAAGCCGCAGGCGTAGCGGTTGACCATATAGATGAGAAACGTCAGCGCGTAAAGAATGGAGGATGAGAGCACCGAAACCTTGCCCTCGTGCTTTACGCCGTAATACGCGTCGGCCGGATTACGCAGGAAGTAGGTCATGAAGCGCAGTTCGCGCAGCAATTTGCAGTTGCCAATGCGTCCAGCGCCTTCCGAAATCCGCATGGCCAGTCGATTCTTTTTCCGCAGAAAGCGCCACAGCTTCGCCAGCAGCACAAGCGCCGCCGCGCCGCCGATGAGGTAAAGGATGTTTTCCTGCAGCCAGACGTTGCGCACCTCCCAATACGCGTCGCTGTAGCCGGCCTTATCCCCGCCCAGCCGGAATGCGCGCAGCGCCTCGCCGTAGCGCTCCAGCTTGTAATACGAGCGTCCTAAGCCCATCTGCGCATAGTCGAACATGCTGCTCAGGCGAATTACCTTTTCCCACGGCTCGCGGCTTTGCGCGTACAGCCCTTCCTGATACATGCCGAGCGCTTCATGCACAAGCGCCGCGTATTCGGTAATCTGGAAGCGCTGCAAGAGCGCCTTATCGCGATCCAGCACATACAGCCGTCCCTGACTGTCCAAATCGATGGCCACCGCCGCCACGAACAGACCCGTGCGCGTGCGGTCCGCGTCCTCACCGCCGAAATAGAACAGGATGCGCCCGTCGCGGGCGTATTCCAGAATATAGCCCTTTTCGTTGACCACGAAAATGGTTTCCTGTGCGCCGACCGCAACGTCGGTCGGGTTTGCAAAGCCGGCGTCAATCGTTGTCAGGATGTTCGCGCCCGCCATGTTCAGCCGCTTCGGAGCGCCAATGCCGGTCGTAACGGTATACACCAGCCCGCGCGCGTCCATAGCCAGGCTGGTTGGCGTAGCGGGCACATTGCGCTTGAGTTTAGCAAGCTGATCTTCTGTATATAAAAGGCGTTTGAGCTTTTCGCCCAACGAAAGGTTTGTTTCGTTCGCGCCGAAATAGCCAAGGAACGTTCCGTCGGCGCTGAACTGCGCGATGCCGTTGGTGTTTCCCTTGCTGATAACGTACATGCCGCCCGCTTCGTCCACGGCGACCTTCAACGGCTTGAAATCACTCTTCACGCCATAGAGCGCCGTGCCCGGGTGCGTCAGGCGGAATATCTCCTCGCCCGTCTCCGTATCAAATACGCGCACGGCCTCGAGCTTCACGTCCGTCACATACAGCCGGCCGTTTCGGACATACAGCCCGCCCGGACTCTTGAAGCCGTCCGTGAACGCACGGATCAGCACGCCGTCGGCGTCGCATTGCAGCACGCGCTTGTTGCCCTCGTCCGAAATATAGATACGATCCTGCGAATCTATAAACACATCGGCCGGACGCTTGAGGTTCTTCCCGTCCAGCCTTGTCAGCGTCATATCCGGCAGGTAGCCGTCCTGAGAGTATACAAAGCGCCCGTCATAGGTTTGCGTCATGGTATAATAGGGGGCCTCCATTGCCCGCGCCCCCATAGGCAGGCACAGCATGCACAAAAGCAGCACCATGACCGCGCGCGGCCTTTTCATGTTCTCCCGCCCCCTTTTTCAATCCTCACGGAACATTTTGCCCGTCTGCTTGGTGATGAAGTAAATAAGCAGCAGCAACAGCACCGACGCCGCCGAGGCATAGCCCATCTCATAGCGAATGAAGCCGTAATCCTCGATCAGGTTCACAATCAGCTGGCCCGCGTACTGCGGCGTGGGGTTTGACCCCGAAAGCGACACGCCGATGTAGCCGACCTGAAACGTATTGACCACCGCCATGACCATGCCAAAGAGCATCTGCGGCTTCATCAGCGGAATGGTAATGTAGAAAACCTCCTGCAGGCGGTTGCGAACGCCGTCGATCTCCCCGGCCTCATACATTGATTCGTCGATGTTCATCATGCCGGCCAGCATGGCCAGAAAACCAACGCCCATGCTGCTCCAAAGCGCGACGACAATCATCACCGGCATGAGGAATTGCGTGGATTGCAGGAAAACGATCGGCTCGCTGATCCACCCCAGATGAAGCAGCAGCGCGTTGAGGTACCCGCGCTCATCCCCGCTGAACAGAATGCGCCAGACGACCGTCATCGCCACGCCGCCCGTCATGGACGGGCTGTAGAGCAAAAGCGCCAGCACCGTACGCGGCCCTTTCGAAATCTGGCTGAGGCACCATGCCAGAAAGAAGCTGAGCATGTAGCCGCCCGGCCCTACGATCACCGCGAAAAGAATGGTGTTGGGCAGCACGTACTGCATAAAAATCGCGTCGCGGGTCAGCAGGTTCACATAATTCATGAAGCCCACGAAATCCGGCATTTGAAGCGTATTAAAATTGGTAAAGGACAGGAAAATGGCAATGACCACAGGCACCACGATAAAGAGCGTGAACAAAAGCGCGTAGGGCGCAATGAACAGATACGCCTCGCGCACCGAACGCGGGCCGCGCAGGCGACGCGCCGGGGTTCCACTTTGCCTTGCGATCATTCCAGCCACCCCCTGACCGTTTCAATATCCGCCACGGTAAACGGAGCCGTCAGAGCGCCGTTTTTGATACGCCCGAATTCCTCCAGCTTGCGCTCCACCTCGCGATTGATGCGCTTGATCGCTTCATCCAGCGCGGCGCGCAGGTTCTGTCCCTCCAGTGCAACGGCGTTTACGGCGTTGGAAAGCTCGCGCTCTACCATATAGCTGCCAGGCACGCGCGGCGCTTCATAAATCCACTGCATCTGCTCGGAAAGCACCTTCTTATGCGCCGTCGGCCACGGTGAACGTTCAAACGCGGCTGTGTTCGCGCTGTTCCAAAGGTATTCGTTGCCCAGCGTCGACTGCAGCGTATAGGCAAATTCCGTCTGCGTATCCTCGCTCATCCACCACGTCAGGAATTGCCACGCTTCCTCCTGCATTTGGGAGGATTGAAAGATAAAATCGCTTTGTTCAGCACCGCTTGTCCAGCGCTGTACCACGCCGTTTTCATCCGTTACGCCCGGGTAGAGCGCAATATTCCAGCGGTCTGCAAGCTCCGGCGCGGCGTTCATGAGCAGATTATACGTGGCGTAATTAGACGTTCCGATAGGCAGCGTGCCGTCGCGGAAGGCCTGATAGAAGCTGGCCACCTCGTAATCCATATCGTAGATGATAAAGCTGTCCGTAAGCAGCTGCAGCCCGGCGATGGCCTCCGGCTGATCCAGCAGCGTTTTGATATTGCCGCTTTCATAAAGCTTTCCGCCGCATTGAAAGATGAAGGGCGTGGTAATGGCAAAGCTCTTGTAGCCCACCGCGTTGGCGACGAAGCTGTTATAGTTCAGGCCGAAGCGATGCAGCGCCGGCAGCATAGCCAGCACCTCTTCATAGCTGTCGGGAACCTTCAGGCCGACGCTCTCCAGAATATCGCTTCGGTAAAAGAGCACGTTGAAGTTAAAGGTTTCCGGCAGGGCGTACACGCCCTCGTCGCAAACGCCCGGAATCAGCAGCCCGGTTGGGAACCATTTTCCCACCGTGCGGAAATCCGCGTATTCACGCAGATTTTTCAGCGCGCCGCGCACCGCCAGATCGTATACCCGCCCCGAGGATACGCCCAACGCTACATCCGGCGCGCCGCCGGAAACGTTCGCCAGCACCAGCTTACTTTCATCCGGCATGATGGAAAAATCCACTGCGACGCCCGTTTTCGGGGTAAAGGAGGTATCCGCCATTCGCTGCATGATCTCCAGATACTGACGCGGACGATTGACCCACACCTGAAGGCGGCCTTCCTCGTTTTCCCCGCCGGCCATGTAGCCCTGTTCGCCGAAGGAAGCCGCAAAACGCTGCCCGAGCACCTCTGCCTTCGCCAGCAAGCCCTTATCCTGCGGCAGAAGCCGCTCGTCGGTAAAGAGGTAAATGGCGTCAAGCCCCATCGGGCTGGTGCCGAGCTGCTCCACCGTCGATACGATCGCGGCGCGGGCGGAAGCCGAGCCCTGCGAAAATTGCCCCAGCTTCTTGGGCAGATCATCCGGCTTGAGGGCAAGCTGCTCAAGCGTTTGAATGGCCAATTGCAGGTTGCTCAGCGCGCCGACACGCGCGTCGCTTTGGGCGACGTCCCGCAGCGCGTCGTACGCCATCGTCAGCTCCTCCGTCCATCGCGCAAGGTCGTCGGCAATGTGAAAATCAAAATCCGTCAGGTTAAAATCACGGAAAAAGTCCGTATTTCCGCCCGTAACCTTGGTAATCGCCAGCGTCAGCTGCGCCATTTCGTCGGAAACAGCGCCCAACAGCTGCAGTGCCGGGCGAAGCGGATCAAGAGACGTAAGAAGCGTCAGCTCATGCCCGCCCGCCGTCAGGTAAAGCGTAGCCGTTTCGCCGTCAGGAGTGCGGACAATCTGGTTTTCAAAGCTCAGGCAGTTGCGGAACGCAACCGTATCAAAATCCTCCCCGGGAATTTCACCGTCCAGCAGAATTGTGCGGAAAACCGGGAAATTGGCCAGCTCCGCCTGCCGCATGCGCAGCGCCAGCCCATAATAACCGGGCTCCTCGACGGTAAAGCGATAGGTCAGCCGATCCAAAGGATATTTGTAGGAAATGTCCTCAATGTAGTTGATCACCTTATGGCTGCTGCTGTAGGGCGTCAGGGAGATATCGTAGCTGGCCGCCGGACGGATGTTGGGATTATTGCGCAGCGGAACCTTCTCCGCCTGCAATGCAATCACGCGGCTGCCCGTCATTTCGCCCTGCTGCCGCTGCGCCGGCTTTACAGCCCTCTCCAGCGTTACGCCCAAGAGCCTAAACGCGCCCTCGCGGCAGATAATCGTCATGCTATGCTCGCCGGCGGTAAGCGCCAGCCCCATTCCCCCACTGTACAGACCGGCGCGATCCGTCATGCGGCAATCCTGCGCCGCATAGGATTTGACCGGCATGCTGACAACCTCGTTGCCGTAGCGATCCAGCGCAAAATCGCCTTCCAGCGTCCAGAGGCTGTCCAGCGTCAGTCTCTGCGCTTCGGTGTAAGGATATACGCCGTCCAGGCGAAGCGAATAGAGATTATCAAGAATGCTGTCGTCCGTCATGGCGTAGCGAAAGACGGGATAGCCGAATACATCCTCCGTTACAGAGAAGGTGAAGGTAACCTCCTCCCCCTCGGAAAGAAAAACGCCTTCGGAGCCGTACAGCGCAATCGGTGTTTCTGCCTCGGCAAATGCGCATTGGGAACGGTACAGGGCGTAGCCCGGTGCGCCGCGCTGCAGAAAACGCGCTTCCAGCGCCTCGCCGCGGCATGCCGCCGGCAGGCACAGCAGCAGCGCGATCAGCATCAGGCGGCAAATTCCGTTTCCCCTGCGTTTCATTTTTATTGTTTCTCCCTTCGGATTGGTTACGCTTATACGCCTCTTGCATTTGCTCCAAATTTATTAAATCACTTTCGCCGTTTTTTGTCAATACATCTTGCCATATATTTTGTTGTATTTGTTTAATTTTTTGCCGTGTTATACAGTTTTTCTTGTTTGTTCGTGAAAAATCGGCACGATTATTTCTGAATTTTGGGAATATACACTATTTATTCTTCGCTTTTATTTGTTTATTCCAATTATTTCGTATGTTTCGAAAGGAAGATTTGTTTCTCCAAAGGATGCAGCAAAAAGCGGCATTCGGTTGTTTCCGAATGCCGCTTCAGGTTGTCGAAAAAGCTGGGATTAAGCCTGCGGGATGCAATGAAAAGCAGCCCGTCTTTCCCGCTTATTCCTATCTTCCATCAAAACATGACAATCTTCGCAATGCCTTTTCGTCTCGGTCTGGTGGAGGAAATACTTCGGTAAACCGGACGTTTAGATGAAAAACGGGATAAAGCGCACGGTGTCTCAGCGCTGCTTGAGCCCCAGATCGTAGAGCGTATCGATGCTCATCTTGGCAGCCTCCATCGGCGTACGGCTGTACCACTGATCCTGCTCGATGATGAACCACTGCGCGCCCGCGTCAATGCCCGCCTCCACAACCTCCTTGGCGTTCTGAGAGCCATGGCCGAAGGGGCGGAACTCGAAGGGAACGTTGCCGTCCGCCTGCTTGGCCTGACCAATCAGCCCATAGGGCGTTCCCTCGCCCTTACGGCCCACATAATCCTTGAGGTGCACCACGGGCGCGCGGCCGGTATAGGAGCGCAGATAGGCGGCGGGATTCTCCCCGGCGTATTTCACCCAGCAAACGTCCACCTCGGTCTTGAGAATATCGGCGGAAACGGCGCTGTAGAGGAAATCAAGCCCATACTGGCCGGAGAGCGTGACAAACTCAAAATCATGGTTGTGGTAGAGCAGCTGGATGCCCGCCTCGCGGCACAGCGCGCCGAAGCGATAGATCAGCGCGATGGTCTTGGCAAAGCCGGCGGCGCCGGGGCGATGCGCGTCGTCCAGATACGGCACGGCGATGTATTGGCAGCCGATCTGCTGATGATAGGCGATCGTACCGAACATATCCGCCTCGATCTCCGTCAGCGGCACATGGCTGGAAACGGCGACAAGGCCGGTTTCATCCAGCATCGACTTGACCTCCTGCGCCGTATGGCCGAAGAAGCCGGCAAATTCAACGCCGTCATAGCCGAGGCGCTTGAGCTCCTTCAGCACGGAAAGCATATCCTTCTGCACATCCTCGCGCGCAGAATAAAGCTGATATCCGACAGGCACGTGTTTCATGACGTTATTCACTCCTTATGACCATTTAGACATAACACCATGTTTATCATACCGCGCTTTTCCTCCTTTGTCGTGACATTTTTCTGCTTCAAGGTGACAAAAAGCGCTGCATCGGCTATGCCTTGCGCGGTTGGCCGTTTCATGGTAAAATGACATAGGTTTAATGAAGCGATCGTTCTTTGCCGCCGGCGTCCGCCGCAATTCAAAAGGAGGTATTTCGCTTGGCCCTCATCGAGATATCCGCACCTTCCGACGTACTGCAAACCACCGTATCGTTCAACGTGATCCTGCCGGAAAACGGCGCAGCGCCCTGCCGCACGCTTTATCTTCTGCACGGCATGAGCGACGACCATACCGCTTGGCTGCGCCGTTCAAGCATTGAACGCTACGTTGAAAACACTCCGCTGGCCGTTGTAACGCCTTTTGCGGCGCTGAGCTTCTATACGGATGAATACTGCGGCGACGATTACTTTCAGTTTGTCAGCCGTGAATTGCCCGCTTTTTGCCGCCAGCTTTTCCCGCAAATGAGCCATGACCGAAACGATACCTTTGTCGCCGGGCTTTCCATGGGCGGCTATGGCGCGATAAAATGCGCGCTGCTCGCGCCTGAAACCTTCTCCTGCGCCGCATCGCTTTCCGGCGCGCTGGATATGGCCAGCCGCGTCGAGCACGCATCGCCGGATGATTCAGCCTATTTTTTCGATCTGTTCGGCCCGGCGGACGCAATGCGCGGCTCACCCAACGATCTGTTTGCCGCCGCTGCGAACTACGCCGCCGCGCCGTCCTTCCCGATTCGGCTGTACATGGCCTGCGGCACGGAGGATTTCCTGTATCAGGATAACCTTCGCTTCCGCGATCATCTGCGCAGGCTGCATCTTGATCCCGTATGGCGGGAAGCACCCGGCGCGCATACGTGGGATTTCTGGGACGCGGAAATTCAGAACGTGATTCGCTGGCTTCTGCCGCAAAAGGAGGAATGATCGTATGCCCGTTGCCAGAACGCATTTCTTCTCGGACACGTTGGGCTTTTGCGTCGCCTGCGACGTGGTGCTGCCCAAGCTGCAAAGGGACGATCTGTCGCCCCTTCCCGTGCTGTGGCTGCTTCACGGCGCCTACGGCGACCATTCCGATTGGCTTTACCGTACCGGGCTTGTGCGCTATGTCGAGCGCTATCGTCTGGCTGTGGTCATGCCCTCGGCACAGAACAGCTGCTATGTCGACATGGCGCACGGCGGACGCTATTATACCTTTATCACGCAGGAGCTGCCGCGAAAAATGCGCCTGTTCTTTCGCTTTTCCGACCAGCGCGCAGACAATTTCATCGCCGGGCTTTCCATGGGCGGCATGGGCAGCCTGATGCTGGGGCTGGCCAACGCGAACCAATACGCCGCGATCGGCTGCTTTTCCGCCGGCGCTACCCTCGACGGCGGCGGCCTGCGCCGAAGCAAACGCTGGGCGCTGGCCTTCGGCAATACGCCGATCAGCGGAACCTATAAGGATCCCTTTGGCAGCGCGCGAAGAATTCTGGATGAGGGACTCCCCCGCCCGCGCATTTACCACGTTTGCGGCACAGAGGATTTTCTGCTCGCCGATGCAAGAAAAACGCGCGATTTTTTCTGTGCGCTGCCCGACAATCCCTTCGATTATACATATCTTGAAGCCCCCGGCGCACACACGTGGGATTTCTGGGACACGCACATTCAGGGCTTCCTTCGGTTTTTGCGCCTTCCCGATTCCGCCGCAAGGCAGGACGAGCATGCGCGGCCATGCAAAACGTGCCCGTGAAAGGCGACGCGGCGCCGATTGCAGGAATTTGCACGCACGCTGCAAGCCGTGACGGAAGAACAATATAATAACGCGCCAGTATCCATGGATATGGCACGACGCGGCCGTATAACGACCGCGCCGTTTGCTTTTTGGCTGTTTTAGTTGCCGCACTCAATGCTGATATCGTTGAAAATCTTCAGCAGATCCTCGATCTGCACATTTTTCTTTTCTTCGCCCGCTTTATCCAGCACAACGCTTCCCTGATGCATCATCAGCAGCCGATCGCCGTATTCCACGGCGTAGCGCAGATTATGCGTCACCATGACCGCGGTCAATTGCTTTTCCCTTACAATGCGCCCCGTCAGCTCCATTATCACGTCTGCTGTCTTCGGGTCCAACGCCGCGGTATGTTCATCCAGAATCAAAAAGGCGATCGGCGTCATGGTGGACATCAGCAGCGCCAACGCCTGCCGCTGCCCGCCGGAAAGCGTTCCGACCTTGGAGGAAAGCATGTCCTCAAGCCCCAGCCCGAGGGGGCGCAGCATATCGCGGTACGCATCGATTCGCCGTTTGTCCGTTCCCCGCTGCAGCGCCGCGGGCTTGCCCTTAAAATCCGCCAGCGACAGGTTCTCCAGAATCGTCATCTGCGCGCAGGTGCCCATCGACGGGTTCTGGTATACCCGGCCGATACGGCGCGCGCGCATGAATTCCTTTTCGCGGCGAAGGGAATGACCGTCCATCAGAATCTGCCCCGCGTCGGGCGTAATGCTGCCGCAGATCAGATTCAGCAGGCTGGTTTTTCCCGAGCCGTTGCTGCCCACGACCGAAACGAACTGGCCGTCCGGAATGGTCAGGGAAAAGCCTTGGAACACAGACTTTTCCTGAACTGTTCCCGGATGATAAACCTTCCAAACGTCCTGCACCTCAAGCATGCTTTTTCACCCGCCTTTTTCCGCGCCCGCCAAGCGCCAGAATCGCAAGGAACAGCAGCGCGGTAATCAGGTTCATGTCCCCGGCCGGAACGCCCGCGCGAATGGCCAGCGCCACGCATCCCTTATAAACGATCGAGCCGATCACCACCGCCGTGGTCGACTTGACAAAGGGAACGGAACGGAAAAGATTGCTGCCGATGATGACGGAGGCCAGCGCCATGGCAATTGCGCCCGTTCCCATCGAAACCTCAAAGGTATGCTGCTGCTGGCAAAGCACCGCGCCGGAAAGCGCAACCAGCGCGCCGGAAATCATCAGCCCCATGATCTTGATGCTTCCCTTATCCCGTGCCAGCGATGTTACCACCATGTCGTTATCGCCCACGGCGCGAAGCAGGTATCCCGCGCGCGTTTTCAAAAACCAATCCAGCGCCAGCTTCACAACAATCACGATCAGCAGCACAACCAGCAGCACGGTATAAGGCTCCAGCCACTTTGGGAACGCGTTCGTCAGCCAGTTGTTTTCAAAAATCGTGGTATAATGAATTTTTCGGGTGCTGAAGAAAGCAATGTTCGCCTTTCCGTCCGTCAGCGACCCCGCCGCGACATGCATGTTGACCGCGTAGAGCGCCGTCATCATAATGATGCCGGAAAACAGATCGCGCACCTTGAGCTTTACGTGGATAACTCCGGTCAGAAAGCCCGCCGCCGCGCCGGCCAGCGCCGCGCACAAAAGCGCGAGCACCGGATCGCAGCCGCGCGTTACCATCAGCACCGAAACCGCCGCACCCAGCGGAAACGTGCCGTCCACCGAAAGATCCGGAAAATCCAGTATGCTATAGGTAATCAGCACGCCCATGGCCATGATCGCGTAGATCAGCCCCTGCTCCATGGTATTGATTACAATCCCCACGACTTGTCAACCGTCCTTTGCGTTTGCTTTGTTCCGCCGCACGCCCGGCGCAGGGGACGCTTCGAATCGGAATGCGGCGTCGTTTCCGCGCGCTTTCGCCTCGTTCCCTTTTCGTTTGTCCCCTGCGCGGGTCGCGCGTTCATTCCGCCATGTCGATAAATCCGCGTGCGGTCAGCTCCTCCGGCAAAGAGACGCCAAGATCCTCAAGCACTGCGGAATTGATGTAAAGCGCGCTGTCGCGAATGGTCTCAAAGGGGATGCTTTCGGCTTTTTCGCCTTTAAGCACACGCGCGGCCATTTCGCCCGTCTGCCGTCCCAGCGCAACGTAATCCAGCCCCTCCGCCGCGGCGCAGCCCAGCGCCACCTGCTCGACCTCGCTGCCGAAAACGGGCTTTCCGGCTCGCTCGGCCGCCGCCAGCACGACGGACAGATAGCTGACCACGGTATTATCCGTGAGCATCGACAGGCAATCGGCCCGCGGCAGCAGCGACTCCACCGCCTGCGAAACCTCCGCGCCCGACGTTACGGTTGCGCTTACGATCTCAAAGCCAAACTCGCCCGCCGTTTCTTCATACAGCGCAGCCTGCACCTCGCTATTGGTTTCAGAGGTGGTGTAGAGCAAGCCGACCGTTTTCGCCTCCGGCATCATCGCGCGAATCATGGCCAATTGATTGCGAATGGGCAGCAGATCGCTCGTTCCCGTCACAGCGCCCACCGGCGTCCCGTCGTCATTGGCCAGTCCCGCTTCAATCGGTGCGGAAACGGCGGTATAAATTACCGGAATATCCGCCTTCGCGGCGAGCACGGCGTTATAGGCGCTTTGCGCGCTGGGCGTGGCGATGGCGCAAATCAGGCTTAAGCCTTGCGTAACGAAGGACTGCGCGATCTGGGTTGCCATCGCGCCCTTCGCCTGCGCGTTGTTATAAAGCACCTTCAGGTTTTCGCCCTCTACAAACCCGGCCTCCGCAAGCCCCTGCAGAAAGCCCTCGCGGCAGTTGTCCAGCGAGCCGTGATCGGCGTATTGCGAAATGCCGATCGTAATCGTTTCCGCGTTCGCGGAAAGCATTGTCGCCGTCAAAAGCAGAGCCAGTACAAGCGCGGTCAATTTCTTCATCGTTGTTTCCTCCTCGTTTCAATCCGTTGATTTGCACGATGGCCGTCCGGCATGCGGAAAAGAAAAACGCCCCAAGCCATTGCTTGAGGCGGTGTTACCGCGGTGCCACTCAACTTCGGCCTGAAAGGCCCTCTTTTCCATGTGCCATCACACATGCCGCCATGATAACGGGCGCGGTTCCCGTTGCTCCCTACTGTGGTTCGGGAGCACCCTCGAAAGTCCATTCTGCAGGCGCCTTTGCGCCGCGATCCCACCGCCCACGGCTCTCTTTGCCAAACGCCGTCCTGCTTACTTCTCTTTCTCACAGGTTTGGTATGCGCATATCATAACGCAGGACGCAGGGTTTGTCAAGCGCTTATTTTCATTTTTTAAGTATTTTCACAGCCCGCCGCGTGCAAAGCTGTTTTATGCTGTGTTCCGCAGCCTTGACAGCTTTTATTAAAAAGAACGCCGCAGCCATTTTGAACGGCTGCGGCGTCGCTTTCCTTTACTTTGCAGGCACTGTCCTTTGGTTTGGGCTTATTCCATGCCGGCGTAAAGGATGGCGGAGGCCCAAGAGGCATGCTCGCTAATGTCGTAATCCTTCAGGGAATCAGTATAGAAGTCGAAATAGTAATTTGAGTACAGCGGAACCATCGGCAGAACCTGCGCAAAATACTTCTGGAATTCAAGCCACTTGCGAAGGTAGGTCTTTGTATCGCCACGCTTTACATGGCGCATTTCATTTGCCAGCTTCATCAGCTTTGCATCCTTCAGGCCGGAACGATTGCTAATCCCCTGATACGCGTCATCCGTGTGGAAGGTGTAATAGGGGTCAAATACATAATCGAAATTGGAGGCCAGGAAGAACATGTCGTAGGTACGCTCTGTCTGGCGGTAGTAATAGTGCAGCAGCTCGTGCATCGGCAGCTCCGTCACTTCCAGACCGAGACCGATTTTTTCAAAGCCGCCCTTTAGCTGAGCAACCAGCGCGTTGGCGATATCATTTTCCGCAGGAATCGCCATTTTCAGCGTCGTGCCAAGATAGCCCGATTTTTGAGCCTGCCACCGCGCAGATTCCAGATCCTTCTCATACGTCTTCAGCTGCTTAAGGGGCTCAGACTTTTCAGCGACCATCCACTGGCCGATGCCGTAGTAGCCGTACACCGGCCTCGCCCATTTACCAACCGCTTCTTTGCACAACGCGGTGCGATCAATGCACATGGAGACGGCTTTGCGAAGCGCAAGCGAACTTGTCGGCTCTTTTTCGCAGGCAAAGGCCAGATAACCGAAGCCTGCGCGTGGATAGCCGGCATAGGACAGGCCGGCATCAATCCCCTGTTCGATCATCGGGGCGCGAGAAACCTTGTTTACGAGGTCTACTTCGCCGTTTTGGATTTGGGCAATCAGCGTGTCATTCTTTACTTCCTGAAATTTCAGCTTTTCAATCGACGGCTTTTGACCCTCGTAGTTTCCCATGTAAAACTCATTGCGTTCAAATTCAGCAACGCCGGTTTCATGGTCATACGCAGTCAGCTTATAAGCGCCGCTGACTACGGAAGGATGCGAAAGATAGCCGTTTTCGGAATCCAGAATCGTCTCTTGAAGAAGCGCAGCGGTAAAATCACCCGCAATATACGCGCCGTTTCCGTCGTCCTGAACATGGCAGTCAGGGGCAATCAACGCCATTGGATAGGGCGTTACGTTTACCATGGCCAGATCGTAAAAATACGGCAGCTCCGCGCCTTGAACGGTCAAGGAGAAGGCGTCGTCGGCCAGCAGGCGTACACCGGTAAATGCACCGCCGCCGGCGAACTGGTCATATCCCGTCAGATGCATGTAGCGATTTGTTTGAACGTCAAGCTCGGAAAGCTGCGGCGAGGAGAGCAGCAACACCGAAAACACGTAGTCCTGCGCCGTAATGGCCGACCCATCGCTGAACTGCATATCGGGACGAATGCGGAACGTATAGGTCTTGCCGCCTTTTTCAGCGTCTGTCTCGTCGAAGCTCAGAATGGCGTTTTGATTGACGCCGTAGTGGCTGTTTTCCATCCATGCAACTGTCGCAGCGTCATGAATAAGCGCTCGCACGTCGTTATCCGCAGTGTTAGCGCTCCACAGTCCGGCAAAGAAGTCTCCGCTCAGCCGTGTCGTGGAGCCGACAACCAGCGTTTCATCGCTTGCCAGTGCAAGCGATGCGCTTGACAACACCAGCATCAGACCCATAACCAAAGCAAGCAGGCGTTTCATAGGCTTTCCTCCTTCTTTTCCTTCCCTCCCGGTCTTGCAGCGCCGGGAGGGAAGGACGTGAATCGTCCGGGATGTTTACTCGAAGCAATCGCCCACGTTCAGGCTGATTACGCCCCCGTTCTGCTTCATGCCCTGAGTGTATTCGATCTCGATTGCCTCGGCATAGGGTGCCTGCGGCGCTTCGGGATGCTTCGGATCGGGAATCGGATCGCTCTGCGCAATCGCTCTGTTCAAAACGTATCCTTTCGCAACATCCTGCTCCTGTACGGTATACAGTGCGGTAAAGTAGCGAACCTCGCCTACCTGCAGGTCGTGCACAGTCCAGGCGTCCTTCGTCTTTTCGTCGTAAACCTGCACTGTCTTGAGCGGCACATTGCCCGTATTGGTCACTTTGATGGAATAGCGAATGGTTTCGCCGACACGGAAGCGCTTATTCATACCGCCGTTGGTCGAATTCTTTTCAAGCGCCAGCGTCGCCGTGATGTCCTCGGCCGGGTCGGACACCGACGCTCTGCCTTCCGGCGTAAGCATGTCGCCCTCCTGCTTCGGGTTGGGGATGCTGTCCGCCTTAGCAGTTACGGTGTTGACGATATATCCGCCCAGGATATCGTTTTCTGTGACGGTGTGGCTGGTCGTATAGGTTTTCTTCTGGCCGACCGCCATTTGCTCGATCGTCCACTTTTCGCCTGTCAGCGGGTCTTCCACGATAACGTTGTGATACGTTACATTGCCCTTATTCTCAACCGTAATCGTATACGTTATCACTTCGCCGGCAGCGTATCCGCCCTCGCCATGCCATTGGCTGGTGGTTATCTTGGTAACGTCAAGCGTTACATCAATATCCACCGTTTCGTCATCCTGCTCATCGCTGCCCGTCGGTGTTTTAGGCTCATTATCCTTCGGGTCAATGATGGGATCGGCCACGGCCCGCGCTTCGTTATGGACCATGCCGTTGAGTACGTCCGCCTCGGTCACGGTATAGGTCGCCTGGATTACAACCGATTTGCCCTTATCCAAAGCGCCAATCACAATGCTGTTCTGAGGCGTAACCGTGTATCCGTCGCCGGACTGGATTGTCAACCCTGGCAAATCGTCGAAGGTCTTAACCCCGGTGAAGGGAACGTTGCCATCATTGCGCACGGTGATGGTGTAGGTGATAGTATCGCCTTCCTTAACCATGACGCCCTCGGAAACGTCAGACTCCTTTATCACAGTCAGGGTAACGTCCATGCCCTCGATCACAACGTCCACCTTGTCCGTTGCGGAAGGACTCGGCGCGGGAGAAAGCGTGGGGCCGGGTGTGGTGCTGGGCTGGGGCTTGGGCGTATTGATACCGCCGGAAACCGTCACCTCGTTGAGCACATGCCCCGCTTTGATATCGTCGCTGGTGACCACATAGGTCGCCCGAACAATCACGGTTTCGCCAACCGCAATATTACCGATTGTCACAGTGTTGTCGCTATTGACAACGTAGCGGTCATCGGGATCGGGCTGAATTGTCAGGCCTGCAAGGTCGTCAATCAGCTTCGTGTCGACAAAGGTTACATTGCCCTTATTGGTCACTGCGATGCTGTAATGAATCGTTTGTCCCAGCTTTGCCGGTTCGCCGTTTTCCTGTCCTTCATAGGAGGCCGACTTGACGACTTCCAGCGTGGTATCCACGTCATCCGTCTTATCCTCCTCTTCATCCATGCCGCCGGGCGTTGGAAGCGGCGTCGGCGTAGCGGTCGGCGCTGCAGTTGGTGTCGGTGTTTCACCGGGCGTGGTCGGCGCAGGTGTGGTCGGCGTCGGCGCGGGAGAGGGTGTGGGCGTGATTAGCGCCGTAGCCTCGGCCACCGCATGGTTCCGAACATAGCCTGTGAGAATATCCTGCTCATTGACAGTGTACTCCGCCGTCACCGTGACCATCTCGCCAACTGCCAGCTGCGGGATCGTCACAGTTTGCTTATTGCTGCCGATTTCGACCTGCTCACCGCTGAGCGTCGTCATGGGCTCGACCCTGATGATCTCAAGGCTTTCCAGCACAGTATCACTGATAAGCACGTCGTGGAAGGGAACGTTGCCGACATTCTGCACCGTAATGGTGTAGGTAATCGTCTGACCCAGCGACACCCTTTGATCCTTGATGACGTCAGAAGTCTTTCTAACCTCAATGCGCGTGTCTACAGCCTCTGTTTTATCCTCCACATCGTCTGTGCCCTGCGGAGTAACAAGCGTCATGGCGTTCTTGGGATCCGGAATCGGCTCGGCCTGCGCCGTCACCTGATTGAAGATGTATCCGCTCAGGATATTCGCCGACGTTACGGTACGCTTTGCGTACAGCGTAATCACATCGCCGCGTTCCAGCTTATCCACATGCGCTTTGCCGTTTTGCAGCATGTAGTCGTCGCTGGCCAGTATCTCCACATCGTCCTGCTCCGTAACAACCACATTGTCATAGGCGACGTTACCAGTGTTCGTCACAGTGATTTCATAGTAAACCTCATCGCCGAGCGCGTACGCCTCCTTGACAACGTACGCTTCGCCATCCTTCAGCCCCAGCGTCTTCTTCTTGACCGGAAGCGTCACGTTCAGGTCTTCAACCTCATCCTGTTCCTCGTCCTCGCCTTCCGGCGTAGGCGCGGGAGCAGGCGTCGGTCTGGGTGTAGGCGTGGGCTGATCCGGATCAGGCGTCAGTGCAGACGTCGGCGTAGGCTTCGGCGTTGGAACTGCGCCGTCGGCAACCGCGTCGTTATGAACGAAGCCTGCCTTAACGTCGTCCTCGGTCACGGTATAGGTTGCTTTGATTTCAACCGTTTCGCCAACCGCCATCTCCCCGATCAGAACGGTATCGCCCTGCACTGTGTAGCGATTATTCGGGCTGGGCAGAATCTCCAGACCCTGCAGCGCGTCCTTCACCTTTACATTCAGATACGGTACGTTGCCGGCATTCTTGACCGTAATGGTGTAGGTGATTTCCTGGCCAAGGCGTACCTTCTCTCCATCGCCCTTCCCGCTGTAATCAGAGACCTTTGTCACCGTCAGCGTGGTCTTGACGTTGTCTGTCGGATCCTCCGCTTCGGCCTTGCCGCCCGGCGTTGGAAGTGGCGTTGCCGTCGGCGTGCCGGGGGCGGGCGTGGGCTTGAGCGGATTGTGCGACGGCGTAACGATCGGATCCGCCTTGACAATCGCAATGTTCTTGACGTAGCCGCGCAGCACATCGTCGCTGGTGACCACATAGGAACCCTTGATCTCGACCTCGCCGCCGACCAGAATCTTGTCGATCAGCACCGTCCCGTCATCATTGATTGTGTATCTGGGGCTATCCTGAATTTCAAGGCCTTCCAGCTCATCCTTCACCACGACGTTGCGGTACGGGATGTTGCCCGTATTAATCACCGTAATCGTATAGATGATCTTCTGGCCCAAAGACACTTTCTGGCCGCTGGGAATATTGCTAACCTTCCGCGTAATCATGGACGTCTTAACATCGACGATCTGCTCGGTTTCAGCCTCGACAACCTTCTGCCAGCCGTCCACATTTACGTTCGCGCTGTTTTCATAATAGCCCCTGAGAATGTCGTCCTCCGTGACCTTATGCAGCGCCAGAATCTCAATCGTTTCTCCCGGTGCGATTACGGGAATGGTTGCAACATGCTTGTCAGCCGATACCGTGTATTTGTTTCCGGGCTGAATTTCGGCCGAATGATCGATCACGGTGACGTCCGTCACCGGCTCATTCTTGATGTTTATAACCGTGATATAGAACGGAATCTCGTCGCCCAGATCGTAATCCTTCGGCTGCTGCGGCGTCGTTTTCTCGGGGATAACAGGATCCTCAGAGGTAATCGTCAACTTACCGTCTTTGTAGGTGATGATGTAGTTGTCGGTCGTCGGAATGGCTTCACCGCCGTTGGTGCTCCGAATGATTACCGCCTCGCTGGGCTTCAGCTCATCCACATATTCACCTACCAGGATCCGCTCGCCGTCAATCCGAACGGACAGCACTTCCTCGTTGGGTGCGAGACCCTCAGCGATAAAGCTGGTGTCCGCGACGATTTGCCCGCTGCCGTCCAGCTTCGCGCCATGCGGCTTGCCGTCGTACGGCACGCTGTTATCGCGTGCGGTGATCGTCAAAGCACGTGGTTCAATCTTCAGCGCGCCGTCCACAACCACGAATTCCACGTTCGTGAAGTTCTTGTTCGTGTTCTGGAAGTCGCCCGCCGC
>CAKTXZ010000013.1 GCA_934632155.1 uncultured Clostridia bacterium
CTGACAAGCTCCGGGGAAAAGGTCGTCGTCTCCGCGATTTCCGTGCCCTTCGGCTTTTCCGGAATCGCATGGACGGAACTGACGTAGACCAGCTTGCCAACGCCGCATTGGCGGCAGAGCTTCAGAATATTCCTCGTACCGTCCACGTTGACCCGGTAGATCCGGTCGCCCGGATGCGTGGCCACGGAGATAATCCCCGCGCAGTGAATGACGCAGGTATGCTCATCCGCGCCCGTAAAGAAGCGCTTGAGCGCGGCGTCATCGCACACGTCGCCCGTCATGACGCGAACGCTCGGCGGAAGCGCCTGCGCAAGAGAATCGCCTTCCATAACCAGCGCCCGGATTTCCGCCCGCGTGTCCTGCAGCTGCGCAAGCACGGCGCGCCCCAGAAACCCCGTCGCCCCCGTAATCAAATATTGCTCAAACATCCTATCACCTCCGAAATGAAAGACAGATGTTGATTATCTTTCACACTTATAGTATAATGGAGACAGGCGCGCAGGGCAACCGTCAATGCCGCGTCGTGTGAAAGAAAACCGACACATGGGGCGCGACTGTTGCCGATCGGTGTGAATTTTTTGTGAAGAGATGGTATCAATGAGGAAGACGGACGCGAGGATTCGCTATACGCAGAGCGTGCTCAAGCAGGTGCTTTTGTCGTTTTTGAAGGAAAAGCCGATCAACAAAATCACCGTCAAGGAGGTCTGCGAGCGGGCCGGGCTGAACCGGGCGACTTTCTACGCCCACTACAGCGACTGCTTTGCGCTGCTGGAGAGCATCGAGGAGGATCTGCTGGAGGCGTTTCAGCAGTCGCTGAAGCTGGTGGATTCCTTCGATGTGACCGCGCTGATCGAGGCCATCTATACGATGATCGAGCGGCAGCAGGAGGCCTGCCGCGTGCTGATCTTTCAAAACGTATGCCCGAACGTGCTGCGCCGGATGATCAGCCTTGCACGGGGCGAAAGCATCGCCTACTGGAAACGGCACCTGCACCGCGTAACGGAGGCGGAGCTGGAAATGCTCTACACCCATCTGTCCAACGGGCTGATGCACGTGGTGGTGGAGGGCTACGAAAAGTACGGCCGCGAGGAGGTCGTTCATTTCGTCAACCGCATCGTTCAGTGCAGCCTGTCGCAATTTCAATAACGAGAAGACAGGCCGTTTTCTCCCTTCTGACAGCGTTCGATTTATCCGATGGAAGCCCTCATCGGTGCGCTCGCGTCAGCAAACAGACGGGATCGGCAAGCGGCGCAATGAGAGAAAGCCAAGGTGCGACAAAAAAGGGCTGTGAGAAGCGCCAAGCCCCCTTGCCCCAATGCAGCGGAATTCTTCAGGCTGCGGCTTGGGCGCGGGGGCTTTTGTTATGGCATTTGTACAGGTTGTTGCCGATAGCAACCAGACAAGGCTCCGGCTTCGCGAAAGCAAGACCTCCGCGCACGATTCTCTTGTGGTCGCGGTCGTGCTTCAGGACGCCGGGCGTACCCTCGGCCTGAGTAGATCGGTTCATCCGCAGCAGGGCTCCGTGAACGCTCTCCATACTTTCCAGAGCCTCCCGGCGCATGGCGCTCAATTCCCGGTCGGGACGGCTCGCGCGATTTCGATCGGCCTTCTTGCACTGTCCGGCATAGGGACAGCCGCCGCAGCCCACGCGCGCACGGCGGTTCGTCTTTGAATCGCCGTTGCGCTCCGTTCCGCAAATCCTGAGCTTTTCCGCAGACCCGCCCGGCTTCTTCGCATAAGCCGCCGGCTTTTCGGAGCGCCGCTGTTGAATCCCTTCGCAGCGCCCGCGTCCATGCTTGCGCCGCGTACAGTCTATATCGACCGGCCCGGCGTACCGTTCTGTCCGTTCCTGCAGCCGCTCCGGCGCATGCTCCGCCGCGGGCTCAATGTGGAGCCCGGCGCAGGCGATTGGTGCGGCGATCCCGCTCGGCGGCGCCGTCCCCCTGCCGAACGGCTTGTATCGTGACCTCTCCGTCCCCTTTTGCCACACCCGGCTGTACTTGTTCTATCGCGCCGCTGCCTTCGGCTCCTTCGGGACAGGGGATACGCGCCGTTTCATTTTTGTTCGCCGGACGCTTTCTGCCGCGCCTCACCATTTATTGAACACCTTTTCGGCAAAGCCGGTCAGGCCGCGAACCGTGAGCGGCGTACCGTCGTCCAGCCGGACAACGCCGTTGAAGCGGCCGAAAACCTGATGCTGATCCGAGCAAAGCAGCTTAAAATCCGTGCAGGCAGCGCGGTCAAGAATGGGCGTAAAATTCATTTCAAAGCGCCCGTCGTCGCTGTCAAAACGCCACGGCGACAGATAATCCTCCCGTCCATCGCCGCCCGACGGAATATGGAAGCGCACATGCGAAAGCTTATGCGCTTCGCCGCGGTAAAAGAGCATATTCTCCGTCGCAGCGGCGGTATCGCCAAAGCCGTAGCCGATATTGAAGCCGAACGGCTCGCCGTTTACCAGCCCGGAGGCCGAGCCCCAGTACCACGTGTTTCGGTACGTCCACACGCCGCGTCCCCAATCCAGCACGGCAAAGGAGTGCGCCGGGGCGAACAGATACTCACGGCTGTTCCAGACCATCTTTCCCTCCGCGCGCAGGCAGTTGATCTTCTGGTTATAATAGAACGCGCGGGGCGCGCCGGGAAAGGGCGTTGCGATGACCATGCTGTCGCGGGGCGCATCGGTCAGCGTAACGTCGAAAAGAACAGGCGCGGCGTTTCCCGCTTCGGTCAGGGGCTGTGTCCGGCCTCCTGCGCTTCGCGGGAAAAGCGCCGAGAGGAAATTGCGATAAAACAACACGGGCGCTCCGGCGCACAGGCTTGAAAGCCTGCGCGTCGAAGCGCTCGCTTTGCGGCAAGGCGTCCGCATGCGGTTTGGCTCTGGTGAAAAAAGCAAACCGCATCCCCGCTTACGCGATCAATACGCCTTAGCGAAATACATGACCTTGTGCGCCTCTTTACCGCAGCAAACGCAGCGGTCGCCGATGGGCGTCTGGTCGAAGGGCATATTGCGGCTTGTCGCGCCGGTTTCTTCCTTGATTTTGTCCTCACACGCGCGGTCGCCGCACCACATGGCGCGCGCATAGCCGCCGTTCACCTGCGCCTTCAGCTCGTCATAGGTGCTTACGTCCTTGGTGTGCGCCATGCGGAACTCATCCGCCTGCCGGAACATGTTCTGCTGAATATCCGCCAGCAGCTGCTCTATGTTCTGCGTCAGGCTGTCCAACGGCAGCGTAAACTTTTCCAGCGTATCGCGGCGCATAACGGTCGCCACGCCGTTTTCAATATCCTTGGGGCCCAGCTCAATGCGAACGGGCACACCCTTGAGCTCCCACTCGTTGAACTTCCAGCCAGGGGAAACGTTGTCGCGGTCGTCCAGCTTCACGCGCAGACCAGCCGCCTTGAGCGCCTGATACGCCTCCTCGCACTTTTCCATCACGCCGCCCTTATGCGCAGCAATGGGCAGAATAACCGCCTGATAGGGTGCGATCATGGGCGGCAGGCGCAGGCCGCGCTCATCGCCGTGGGTCATGATGATGGCGCCGATCAGGCGCGTGGAGACGCCCCAGCTGGTTTCGTAGCAGTATTCCAGCTTGCCCTCCTTGCTCAGGTACTGAATATTGAAGGGCACGGAGAAATTGGTGCCGAAGTTATGGCTCGTGCCCGCCTGCAGCGCCTTGCCGTCCTGCATCATGGCCTCGATGGAATAGGTCGCCTGCGCGCCGGCGAACTTCTCCTTCTCGGATTTCTGGCCGGCGAAGACCGGCATGGCCAGATTCTCTTCGCAGAAGGTACGGTATACGTTGAGCATCTGCTGGGTCTCGGCCTCGGCCTCCTCGGCAGTCGCGTGCACTGTATGCCCCTCCTGCCACCAGAATTCCGCCGTGCGCAGGAAGGGACGCGTAGTCTTTTCCCAGCGCATCACGGAGCACCACTGGTTATATTTCAGCGGCAAATCGCGCCACGACTGCACCCATTTGGAAAACATGGTGCAGAAAATGGTTTCGCTGGTAGGGCGCACCGCCAGCCGCTCCTGCAGCGGCTCCACGCCGCCCTGCGTGACCCACGCCACCTCGGGCGCGAAGCCCTCGACATGCTCGGCCTCCTTGAGCAGCAGCGATTCGGGAATCAGCATGGGCATGGAAACGTTCTCGTGGCCCGTTTCCTTGAACATAGCGTCCATTTGCTCATGAATCAATTCCCAGATTCGATTGCCGTAGGGCTTGAGCGCCATGCAGCCGCGAACGGGCGTGTAATCCATCAGGTCGGTCTGCGTAACCACGTCGGTATACCACTGGGAGAAGTTTTCGTCCCGCGGGGTGATATGCTGCACAAATTCCTGCTTTTTTTCCTTGGCCATGATGCGTTTCCCTCCTCAAAAAATCAAGCCCCTCGTTCCTTTGCAGGGACGAAGGGCTGCTTCGCGGTACCACCTTGCTTGGCGCGGCGTGCGCGCCCGGCTTTCATGCCCTGTAACGGGAGCAGCCCGGCGGGGATTAGCCGCTGGCGCGCGGCTGGGCGCTTTCCCGCGCGCGCTCTCAGCCGATGACGCGCTTTCTGTCGTTGGGAAAGCAAGGGCCGCGCCTTGCCTGTGGAATTGAGAGCATTATACACAATCCGCGCGGAAAATGCAAGTTTTTTTCTTGGCCGCAGCCGCCTTCAGAGCAGCCGCAGCACAGCCATCGCCGCCCAGCCCGGCCAGCCCAGCAGCGCCGCCGCGCCGACCGTCGCGCCGTTCACGCCCATCACCCCCAGCGCGCCGGAAAGAGAAACGGCGGCAAACGCCCAGAAGACGCGCCGCGTCCATCGATACGCGCGCCCGACCGGCTGCGCCGCGCAGGCGAAGCAAACCAGCAGCGCGGTCATCGCGCCCAGGACGGCAAGGAAAAGCCAATGCGCTTTCGTCATGGAATCCTCCCGCGTTCATGCGTTTTGATTGACAAGCGTGGATACAATGATGTAAAATAGGGCATCCTGTTCCAAGGGCTGGAGGTAATTGTTATGGGCATTATTCCGTCGAGAAATCTGGAGGATCAGCGCCGCGAGGAAAACGGCGTCGTATATTTCGATCGCGGCCGCGTGCAGGGGCGCAACGGCCGGGAATATGATCGTTTCGCCATCCAGACGCATTTTGTCGAGGTGGGTGAAAGCCAGACGGCGCTGGTAGAGCGCTACGTGCGCCCGATCTATCAGGAGGGGGATCTGCTCTCCTTCGGCGCGAAGGTCATGGCCATGTGCACCAAGAACGTCAAAACCCGGCAGGACGTCAAGCCCGGCTTCTGGGCGAATTTCCTGTGGCGCTTTGCGGGCATCAACCATACGGGCGTGGGGATGCACGAGCCCTACAAGCTGCAATTGGTCATCGACATGTGCGGCCTGCCGCGCGTGCTGCTGGCGGTGTTCTGCTCCGCCGTCACCAAGCCCTTCGGCGTTCACGGCGTGTTTTATAAGGTCTGCGGCAAGGGCGTGGGCGGCATCGACGGCTTCTATTTCCGTTCCAGCTTTGACCGCTATAAGGAATTGGCGCTGATTAACCCGCCCAACCCGGTGGAGCTGTGCGACGCGCTGGAAAAGGAAACGGGCATCCCCGTCGTGCTGATGGACGCTAACGACATCGAGCAGAACCAGCTGGGCAAATGCAGCGATTTCCCGCTGACGGACGATGAAATTCAGGACGCCATGCGCGATAATCCCTCCGGTCAGGGCGACGAGCTGACGCCGTTGATTCTGATTCGCCCGGTGCAAAAGGCATAAAGCCGCGCCGCCAACGATCATGGATGCGCCGCAGGTTCCCCTGCGCATGCATCCGCCTCCTTTCTCATCGGCCCTTTATATCCATGCGGAAGAGGTTCCGTCGCGCGCCGCCCTTTGCGGACGGCGGGGCAGGCAATCCTTCGATTGCCGCCCAAGGCCCGTATTTTCGCTTTGCGAAGCCATACGGGCAGCAGCGCTGCGGAATCCCCTTCCGCTTTTTTGCGCGTTCATCATTCATAGGGATGAAATACGAAGCGTTTTTCATTCCGGCCGCGACGCCCGAAGGGAAACGTGCCGGGAAAAGCGGCGCCGAAGCGGAAGGGGGCGGGCAGCTCGAGCGCTTTAGACAGGAAATCGTATCATTTCTTTTCGGGCAAGCTGCTCAGCAGCATGCCCGACAGTCCGCCGGCCGCCAGCCCCATCAGCACATCGATCACATACCCCATGACGCTGAGCTTCTGCCCGGACAGCAGCGCATAGGCCAGCACCCCCACGCCCATGTAAAGCAGCCCCAGCAGCGCGCCGCGGCGCACGCCGTTTTCCGCCCCGCGCGGCACAATGGCGCGCACGCCCAAAAAGATGGCCGCCACCTTCATCACCTGATTCACAATGCGAATAACGCCGTCGCCCGGCTCTGTCAGCCCGATAATCAATGCAAATACCAGCACCATCAGCAGCGTGGCCAGCAACGATACGAGCAGGCCGCGCCACAGCGCCTGCGCGCCGGAAGTGCCGCGCCGAATCCGCCGAACCGCCTGATTTGTCATTTTCTCCGCCTCCCATGCTTTTTTTCCATGCGTATGCGCCCCCGCCGGTAAATATGCGAAGAAGAGGGATCCGCCGTCCGCGTCAAAGGCTCGGCGAAGCAGCCGCCCGCGTCCCGTAAAGCGACAAAAGCGCCCCGCTCTGCCGGCAGCCGCCGATAGAACGAAGCGCAAAGACCGATTCCGATATCGCTTTTTCACGGTCATTCCAAGATAACGCAGGAGCAGTCCGCCCTTCATTGGGCAAGCAGAAGGGCGTTAATCCTTCGGGCAAATTTCGCCTACGCCGGAAAGCACATAATGCGGGCGATAAGGGAACGCGTTGACCTGCTCCGCCGTCGTCACGCCCGAGAGCACCAGCACCGTATCCAGCCCGGTTTCCACCCCCGCGACGATATCCGTCTGCATATTATCGCCGATCATCGCCGCCTCGGCGCTGTGGCAGCCCAGCATCTTCAGACCCGTGCGCATCATCAGCGGGTTGGGCTTGCCCACAAAATAGGCGCTGCGCCCCGTGGTCAGCTCAATGGGCGATACCAGCGCGCGGCAGGCCGGGATGATCCCGCGCTCCGACGGGCCGGTCATGTCCGTGTTCGTGCCGATCAGGCGCGCGCCGTTCTGCACAAAATGAACAGCCTTGAGAATGCTTTCGTAATTATAGTTGCTCGTCTCCCCCACGATCACATAATCCGGGTTCACGTCGTTCATGGTAATGCCCGCCTCATACAACGCGTTAAACAGCCCGGGCGCGCCGATCACAAACGCCGTGCAGCCAGGGCTCTGGCTGGCGACAAATTTCGCCGTGGCCAGCGCGCTGGTGTAGAAATGGCTTTCATCCACGTCCATCCCCATGCGGCTGAGCTTCTGCGCCAGCTCGCGCGGGCTGCGCTCGGAGGAATTGGTCAGAAACAGAAAGCTCTTGCCCTCCTCCTGCAGCCAGCTGACAAACTGCTTCACGCCCGGCAGCAGCTGATTGCCGTGATAGATCACGCCGTCCATATCGCACAGGAAGCCCTTTTTGCTCCGCAGATTTTCCATGTCCGCCTCTCCTTTGTCATAGGTTGCTTGCATTATAGCAGAAAACGCATTGGCGGGCAAGGGAAGCGGGCGGCGTTTTCCCCCGGCCCTTTCAGGCGCTCGTTCCCCGCCGCCCGTTCATCCCGCCTTTTCAGCGCGCAGGCGGCTATTTCTCCTTTTGAATATAGGTATACCGGCCAACCAGTCGCGGCATGCCGTCATACAGGCCGAAGGCGTCGGCAAATACGCGGTATTTCTTGCCGACCTCCCATTTGTCCGTGCTCATGTTTTCAATCATCACGGTGCGCTCCTGCGTTGAATCCAGCTTCATGATAGCCAGCTGCGGCTTTTCGGATTTGATCTGCGTGATCGTGCCCTTGCACACGTAGATCTGCGAATTGGCGATTCGTTTCTCCGCGAAATTCAGAAAATCGCCGTATTGCGCATCCATATCCCACGCCTTGCGGGTATAAACGGCGGCGATGGGCACATAGTACACGTTGTGCTTCACCACGCTGGTTTTATAAGCCGTGCCGGGCGCGGAGGCCTCGATGATGATGGTGTTGGTGCCGATATGGTCAAACACCGGCTCAAAGGAAAACGAGCCGTTGACGGCCAGCTGCGTGGTGTCCAGATTGCGGTGCGGCGAAAGCACGTTGATCGTCGCCCATGTCACGGTCGTCCCGCGAACGGTCATGGCAATTTCCTTGCCCGTTTCCTCGTCCAGCAGCGGCGACCAGCGCTGCGCAATATCGGCGGCAAGGTCCAGCCGAATGTCCTGCGGCTCGCGATAGAGCGTAATCGTCATGGAATTCTGGCGGTAATACTGCGAACGGGTGACGATGGTAAACCTGTTTTCACCGATGGGCGAAACCGTCGCGTTATAGGAAATCAGGCCGTTCTGGGCGTTTACAAGGTCGGAGAAATCCTCGCCGTTGATGGTAACGGTGCTGTTTTTCGCCACCTCGAACTGAATATTGTACAGCGCGGTGGACACCTCGGCGTAGGAAACGTCCGGGCTGACCAGCGTCAAGGGCGAAAGCGGAATCTCCACCTGATAGGTCACGACGTCCAGCGGCTTTTGCTCGCCCGCGCTGGTTTTAATATAGGGCGTGAGCGTGGCGGTGACCTCCTCCTGCGTGACGCTTTCGCTGTTTTCGTACCAGATGTAGTCCGCCACCTGAAACGTCGCATAGCCGCCCGCAACCGTGTAGGACTTACGAAGCTCCTTGATGTAGATGCTCGCGCCCTCCTGCGCGGGAAGCTTAACGGTATGCGCGGGCATATCGTTGTAGATGGAGGGGGTGATAATCGCGCGCTCCTGCAGCGGCGCGTCCTGCCGGTCGCGTACCAACGGCTTATATACGAACTGATACCCCGCCGCAACGACGCACAGCAAAATCAGCAGCACAGCGGCTACGCGCGTAAACCGGCGCAGGCCAAAGCGATGGCGAACCCGCATTTGGCGCGCCGTCATGCCGGATACGCGGCCGGTTCGGTAGGTCGCCTCATTGCCGAATTCATCATAATCGATGGTGCGGCTGCTGACAACCGGAATCGCATCCGGGCGCGGCGCATCCTCCCGATCCTCCGCATCGGAGACGTAGAAGGTGCTCTGCACGGGCGGGAAGCGGGTTGAGCGTCCGTCCAGCGTTTGAACGTTGCGGCCGGTGGGTGCGATGCCCTGCGCGGCCGTTGCGGAACGCAGGCGGCGCTGCTCCTCCTCGCCCCGGTTTTTGCGTGCGAGCAGATCCTTCATTTCATCGGCCAGCCGATCGCGCTCGTCCATGGCCGGCGTCGCCTTGCCCTCTTCGCTAATCTGAATATAGGTTTTGCCCGGCGCAGCGTCGCTCAGCTGCTCAGCCGGGGTGGGCGCGGCTGCGCCGGATACCGGCAGCTCCGCGCCGCAGCGGAAGCAGCGGGGAAAGGACGCGCGGTTCCAATGGCCGCATTGGGGACATTTCATTTTGTTTCCTCCCGATTCGCGTGTGTTTTCAGCGTAAAACGAACGCCGCTCCGCGCTGCTTCGCCGCCCTTCAAGGCTCCCAGCGGCAGCGCAAGGGCGCAAAAGCGCGCGAGCGAATGAAAAACACACGCCGGTTTCCAGTTAAAACATTCGCACCGTCAAAGAAAAAATCCTGCATCCCGGCGCGCCTGTCCAAAAGGTTTACATGCTCTTCACACAACCTGCGATACTCCGCCGGCGCGCTTTCCGGTTCGATTGTCCAGCGCAACGCCTGCGCAAGCGGCAGGCAACCGGCGCGTTTGGGGCTAAGCGCATTCCGCCGCTCCGGCGGCGCGGGCCCGGCCACATGCCGCCCTCATTCCCCCGCCGGATAAACGCCCGCCAGGCTTCGAATAACCTCCCCCGCCAGAATCATACCGGCAACGGGCGGAACAAAGGATACGCTGCCGGGCAGGTGACGGCCGTTTTCGACGATAACCTCCTGCGTGGGGCGCGGCGGCTCGGTAGAATAGACTACCCGGTGCGCGGCAATGCCGCGCTTACGCAGCTGACTGCGCATAACGCGCGCCAACGGGCAAACGGAGGTTTCGTATATATCCGCCGCGCGAAAGCGCGAAGGATCCAGCTTGTTGCCCGCGCCCAGCGCGCTGATAATGGGCACGCCCTGCGCGTGCGCGCTTTCGATCAGCAGCAGCTTGGAGGTCACCGTGTCGATGCAATCGACGATATAATCAAACGCCAGAGGAATACCCGGCGCGGTGGAAGCGTCGTAAAAGCAGCAGTTCGCGTGGACGACCGCGTCCGGGTTGACGTCCAGCACACGGTCGCGCATTACGTCCACCTTGCGCCGCCCGATGGTGGAATGCAGCGCGACAAACTGGCGGTTGATGTTGCTGACGCTGACGACGTCGTTATCAAAGAGCGAAAGCTCCCCCACCCCGCCGCGCGCCAGCGCCTCTACGCAGGCCGCGCCCACGCCGCCCACGCCGAAGACCGCCACATGGCTGCCCGCCAGCCTCGTCACAGCCTCGCGCCCCAGCAGCAGCTCGGCGCGGGAAAACTCGTCTCCGTGCATGCTCATTCTTTTCTCCATTTTTACATCCATTTGCATATTTTTCGGCAGCACAATTCCACAAACGCCCAATATTTATCGAATATCAGGCTTGCATTCTCCACTTATAGCGTGTTTTCGTCCTCCAGCAGCTTTTGCACACGACCGAAATACTGCTCCACCTCAGCGTCAGTCAGCTTCAGATGCTTCTGCAGCAGCCCCACGATTTTCACCGGCCGCACACGCGCATAATACTTCACCGCCTTCACATTCTGCCGCCACTGCGCCATGGTAAAGTGCGGCCACCGCTTCAAATGCCGCGGCAAAAGCGTTTCCAGCGTTTCCTCCCACGGTGCGAAGGCGGCCTCAACATTCGGCCAGCGGAAGGAAAGCTCCAGCACCTGCGCAAAGCGCGTGAGGAACCTCGCCTTCATCTCGGGCACATTCAGCAGCGCGGCAAGCGGCTCATGCCGGAAGCCCTGCACCTTGTCCCCCACCTTTTTCAGGTAATACTTCATCGGCGAGGGATCCAGCGACAAAAAGCCCGCTTCCACGTCAAAGAGCAGATACTTCCATTTTCCGCCCGGCACACGGTAAACCCGCACGTTGGTAAAATCATCGTTGCCGATGATAATTTCAAACGCCGCGTGGGTAAACAGGCTGTCCACGTCCAGATTGTCCAGTACGTATTGCAGGTTCTCCGGCTTGTTCAGGTCGTTCTTTTTGCAAAAATCGCACAGCGCCAGCCAGTCGGTATTCTCGCCGTTCTGAACAAATTCGTCCCGTCCCGTCCGCGACAAAATATCGATCCGGTCAATGTCCTTTTCCTCGGTCACGCCCTCCCATTGGGCGATGAAATGCTTGTTGATCTTCTCGCGCAGGTTGTAATGGCCCCAATATTCGCCGTTGATATAAACCTCGATGGCCAGCGCGTCCTGATAAATAATATCGAGCGGCTTGGCAAGGGAGGAAATCACCACGTCGCGCAGGCGCGTGGAAAACGCGTCCGAGTTCGTCGAGCGCAGCAGCAGCGATTTGTAGCTGTCATAATCCCTGTTCGGGAAGGGATTGAAATAGAACCTGTCCGGGCCGTACGCCTTACGCGCGTAGATCGCGATAGATTTTTGCGCGTTCTGGCGCGCCGAATGCCCCGCGGCGGTAAACGTGCCCATCTGATTGATTTGGCACATGCCGTCCGCGCCGAAAAACTCGATATTGACAGGGTATTCCCATTCGCGCTCATAATTGGGGTAATCGGCGTTGCTGCCCTTCACCAGCGCGCCGGTTTTCTTATCAAAAAGGTATTTGTTATCCGTCGTGAGCGACACCACGGCGACGGGGCGCTCCTCGCCGATCCAATAGGTGGCCGATACCGTCGGCGAGGGCAGCATGCCGTCGGCAAACGCACGCACGCGCAGCACGCCGGTTTTGTCAAATTTCACGCCGTTCTTGGGAAACGCCTTGGATTTTTCGGTTGGCGTCGCGCCGTCCAGCGTGTAGCGCAGCGTCGCGCCCGCCGGCGCCTGTGCGGTTACGGTAACGCCCGCATCGTAAAAGCCGCCCGCCGTGGTAATCGTGGGCGCGTCCAGCCGCGCGTCGCAGCCGGTTTTGACGTTCTTCTTGCCCGGCGTGGCCTCAGTCAAAAACTGATAGTCCCGGCCGCCGGACGGTATACCGTAGGAAACGTTGCCATACTGCGCGCCGAGCGTCAGCGTCGCGGCGGCGGTCTTCCCATCCGGCAGGGTCAAATACAGCGTATCGCCCGAGGCGGAGATCTTGAAATTTGCATAGAACACGCTGCCCTTGCCCGGCGTCATCTCCTCGCCCGTGCAATAAACCAGCAGATAGCCGCCGGCCTTGAGCTTCGTTCCGGCCGGGAACTGCCATTTGGTCGGCTTTTTCGCAGAGTCGGAAAGATAATAGCCGCTCAGGTCAACCGTTTTGCCGCCGTCGTTATACAATTCCAGCCAATCATACGCCTCGCCGTTGGTGTACACGCCGTTGGAGGCCATGACCTCGTTGAAGATGATCTCCGCGCTCGCGGGCAGGCTCAAAAGCAGCAGCAACGTCAGCACAAGCCAGAATCTGCGCATGTTTTCCTCCTTATGAATCCGTTACAGGTACATTTCGTTGATTCGTTTTTTCTTGTCCGGGTCGATAAATTCAACCTCCATGCGGTCAAAGGGCACGTCCTCCATGAATTGATCGCGCAAAAAGCGCGCCTGTGAAAATTCCGCCCAGTCGCGCTCGTGCCGGGGCAGCAGCACGGGATGCGGAACATCCATGTCGTGGCAGGCCTTCTCCAGCGCTTCGCGCCATTCCTCATGCGTACAGGGGACGGTAACGTCCCGGTCAATTTTCGTCTTGCGCATCAGGCGCACCCAAATGCCAGCAGCCATGCTTGCCGTTCCTCCTGTTTCCAATCGCGCTTCGTTTGAAACGCCCTCCCTGATTATGACACATTCCGCGTGATATTTCAAGCGGAACCGCCCCGCGCTTCCTTCCAAAGCGCCCCGCGTTTCCTTCCAAGCGACGGGTCGCGGCGCAGAAAGCCGCCGCATTTCTTTTTTCAAATCGCAGGCATATTAGCATGCCGGCGTTCATATACTAGAGTATGTTTCCGGGAGGCGACAGCCGCATCTTCGAACCGCTTTTTCTGCATTTCAGGATAAAAGCCAAGAGCTTGAAAGCGCAAAAGTGCATGAAAAGATGCCGAAAATGCGTTCTGGCAAATTGAGAAACACGCACCGGATCATGCGGACGCGCAAAGGAAGAAAATTGCGCTTCTACATTTTCCGTCCCCCGCATAGGCATGAAAGCAGGAAGGGGGCCGGAGAATGATTAAGCAGATTACGCCGTCCGGGCGGGAAAAGCGGAAGCGGCGGCTGGGCGGAGCGCTTTCAGCGCTTGTCATGCTGTGCGCGCTGGGCAGCGTTTACGCCCTGCACACGCGCAGCGCGGAGGTTGTCGCCCGAAAGCGGGAGCTGCCCGTCTACTGTGTGGAGCGCAGCGACAACAAAATCGCCATCAGCTTTGACGCCGCGTGGGGCGGGGACAAAACGCGCAGGATACTGGATATTCTCGATCAATACGAGGTAAAAACGACGTTTTTCCTCGTGGATATCTGGACGCAGCGTTTCCCCGAGCTGGTCAAGGAAATCGTCGCGCGCGGACACGAGATCGGCAATCATTCTACCACGCATCCGCAAATGAGCAAGCTGAACGAAAGCAAAATTCTTTCCGAGCTGCAGACGATGAGCGACAACGCGCAGGCGCTGACCGGCGTGCGTCCCACGCTCTTTCGCCCGCCCTACGGCGATTACAACAACGCCGTTGTGCGCACGGCGCGCGCGGCGGGGTATGAGGTGGTTCAGTGGAGCGTGGATTCACTGGATTGGAAGAACAAAGGCACGGAGGATTTGGTTCGCAGAGCCACAAGGAACGTTCAAAGCGGCGACATCGTGCTGTTCCACAATGATTCAAAGTATATCGTGGAAGCGCTGCCCGCCATACTGGAGCACTACCGGCAGCAGGGGCTGAGCGTCGTTCCCGTCTCGCAGCTGCTGCTCGCCGGCGAAACCACCATCGATACTCAAGGCAGGCAGCGGCCTGTCGCGCCCACTATACCACCGGAGGTGTAAAAAGAAACCATGGATACGGAAAGCAATCAGTTAACGCTCTGCGGCGTGATCGAAACCGCGCCGGTGCTGGATCACGAGGTCTTCGGCGAGCAATTCTACCGGCTGGAGCTGCGCGTGCCGCGCCTTTCCGGCGCGAGCGATCTTCTGCCCGTCACCATCAGCGACAGGCTGATGAACAGTCAGGTTTCCCCCGGCGTACGCATTCAGGTATCCGGCCAGCTGCGCTCCTACAATAAGGTCATGGGCGGCGCGGGTCGTCTTCTGCTCACAGCCTTCGCCCAGCGCCTGCTGGCGCCCGACGACGGCGAAAACCCCAATATCATCCACCTTACCGGCGCGCTGTGCAAGCCGCCCTCCTTCCGCACCACGCCCTTTGGCCGCGAAATTGCCGATTTGATGCTGGCGGTTAACCGCGCCTTTGGCAAAAGCGATTATATTCCCTGCATCGCATGGGGACGCACGGCGCGCTATGCCGCGCAGCTGAGCGTCGGCGACCGGCTGCAGGTTCAGGGGCGCTTTCAGAGCCGCGAATACCAAAAGCAGCTGCCCGACGGCGTCATCGCCAACCGCACCGCCTACGAGGTATCGCTCAACCGCCTGACCTGCGTCAAGGACGCCCCGCTGGACGCCCCGCAGGCCCGCCCGCATGAGCAGCCGCTTCAATAGCCTTTTCGGTCTATCGTCCAAATGAATCGCCATGCAAACGGAGCCTGCCGCAGAGCTTTTCCTCTGCCGCAGGCTCCTTTGCATGCCCCAGAGCTATGTATTTTTGACATACTGAATGCAGGATGAAATCCCGTATCCCGCAGGACAAGGCTGCGAGACGGCTTTTGCTATGCGAACGCTCTGCAAAATTTCCCGCCAGCCAAAGCCGGGCATGCGATCAAGCCATTCCGTTATCCCTTGACCGCGCCCGCCGTTACGCCGGAGATGATGTGCTTCTGGCAGGAAAGGTAGAATATCACGATCGGAATAATGCTCAGCAAAATCAGCGCCATCACCGCGCCCAAATCGACGCGGCCGTAGCTGCCCTGCAAGTATTGAATATGAATGGGGATGGTGCGGTACTTGGTGCGATCCAGCACCAGATAAGGCAGCAAATAATCGTTCCAGACCCACATAATCTCCAGCACGCCCACGGACACCGTAATGGGCTTGAGCATGGGAAACACAACGCCGAAATACGTGCGAATCGGGCCGCAGCCGTCAATTGCGGCAGCCTCCTCAATATCCAGCGGGATGCCCTTGACAAAGCCTGTGAACATGAAAACCGCCAGCCCCGCGCCAAAGCCCAGATAGATGATCGGAATGGTCCACGGCGTATCCAAATGCAGCGTGTTGGCCGTCTTGGCCAGCGTGAACATGACCATCTGGAAGGGCACGACCATGGAAAACACGCACAGGTAGTAGACAACCTTGGAAAACGCATCGTTCACACGGGAAATGTACCAGGCCGCCATCGACGTGCACAGCAAGATCAGCGCCGCGGAAAGCACGGTGATGACGAGGCTGTAGCCGCCGCACAGGAGGAACGAATAATTGCCGAAGTTTATGCCGTTGACGAAGTTATCAAACCCCATGAAGGTTTCCGCGTTCGGCAGCGCAAAAACATTGGTGTTGACGGCGGCATTGCTCTTAAAGGCATTGTACGCCACCAGAATAATGGGCATCATGTATACCACGCAGATCACGGCGAACGCGACGCTCAACGCGGTTTTCAGTTCATGATCGCGCTTCATTACTGCTGCACCTCCTTGGAATGCGTCGCCCGCAGCTGAATCAGGGCGATAGCGGCCACCAGCACAAAGAACAGCACGGCCTTCGCCTGCCCCACGCCGCGGGAATTGGCGTTCAGATAGAAGGTGTTGTAGATATTGAGCGCCAGCATTTCGGTGGTGCGAATCTGCATGCCGCCCTGAATGGCGATGGGCTGGCCAACGCCGTTGAGGGCCAGATTCTGGTCAAAGAGCTTGAAGCCGTTGGTCAGGGACAGGAACGTGCAGATGGTGATGGAGGGCATGACGGTCGGGATGATGATGCGGGTAAGCGTATGCCAGCCGTTCGCGCCGTCGATCTTGGCCGCCTCGAGCATATCCTCCGACACGGATTGAATGCCCGCAATATAGATAATCATCATGTAGCCGATCTGCTGCCAGCACATCAGCACAATCAGCCCCCAGAAGCCGTAGGTGGTATTGAGCAAAACGCTCTGCGGCAGCAGCGTGGCATAAATGATAGACCAGATATAGCCCAGCACAATGCCGCCGATGAGGTTGGGCATGAAAAAGACGCTGCGGTAAATGTTTGCGCCCCGAATGCCGCGGGTCAGCGCGTACGCCACCGCAAAGGCCAGCACGTTAATCAGCACCAACGACGTTACCGCGACCAGCGCGGTATACCAGAAGGCATGCAGGAAGCCCGGATCCTTCAGCGCCTTGATATAATTGGCGAGGCCGATCCATTGCGCATCCGACGTGGTTCTGAACTTGCAGAAGGAAAGATGAACGCCCTTCAGGAAGGGATACAGAAAGCCGATGCAGAAGGCGATGAACGTCGGCAACAGGAAAAGCGCGAAGCAGCGCTGAATCGGCCTGCGAATCAGGGATGAATTGACGGCCGCGCTTTGCATGCGGCGCGGCTTTGCCTTGGCACGCTGAACCGGGGGCAATTGAACAGACGAGCTATTTTTCTCCATAAGGCGGCGCCTCCGAACCTTTGAATAAGAAGGGGGAGCAGGCACGCCCACTCCCCCTTCCGTGGTTTTTCAGGAATAATTACTGGTTGTTATACTGCACAGCCCAGCCGTCCACAACAGCGGACACAACCTCGCTCCAGTCGCTGGTGCCGCCGCAATACTGCAGCAGAGCGGCCACAACGCCCGCACGGAAGTCGTCCACATTGGGGGTGTAGTTGAAGGCCCACGTTACAACGTAGTTGCCGTTGGCAATGTAGGCGTTCGCATCGTTGAAGAACACGTTATTGGAAGCCTTCGCAGCCTTGAAGGGGATGGGGCCAAACTGCTCGGCCATCATCGTGGTGCCCTCTTCACTGGTCACAACCCAGTAGAGGAAATCCAGCGTCGCGTCGATATCAGCCTGAGAAGCCTTGGCGTTCACGGCCCAGCAGTTCTCGGTGCCGCAAGCCAGCGCTGCCTTTTCCTCGCCTTCCACGCCGCAGTAGATCGGGATCATGGCCAGATCCTCAGCCTTCATGCCGTAGTCGGGGCCCGTCAGGTTGGAATATTCCCACGTGCCGTTCTGGTAGAACACAGCCTTGCTCTGGCCAAACTCAGCCTCGGCCTGATTGCCGGTCGCGGTGGCCAGCTGCGCGGGGTCGATGGAAGCGTCGGTGATGTACAGATCCCAGATCTTCTTGAAGTTGTCCATGTACTTGCCGGTGAGCGTCGCGGGCTGCGCCGTCACGTTGTCGTCACGGAATTCGTAGTACAGGGGCATATTCAGCAGATGGCCGGAGAAGCGCCAGGAGGAGGAGCCGTCCAGACCGGCGGAGGTGAAGGCGTCAAAGCCCAGCTCGTCCTTGCGGGCGTGGATATCGTCGGCAACCTTCTTGAGGGTTTCGAAGTTGGTGATGTCGCTGAGCTGATAGCCGGCCTGAGCCAGCAGCGCCTTGTTGACGATGATGCCGAAGGCTTCGTAGCAATAGCCGATCGCCTTGGCCTCGCCGCTCGCATCGTAGAGGTTGAAATCGTGCGTGTTCAGCTCTTCATAGACCTTGGAGCCGCGCAGATCAAGGCAATAATCGCCCCACGTCTCCAGACCCTGCAGGTTGCCGCACTGGAACAGCGTCGGGGCGTTCGCGCCCTTATCCATTTCGGCGGTCAGCGTCTGGGAATAGGTGCCGGAAGCGGCGGTGACAACCTTCACCTCAACGCCGGTCTTGGCGGTGTAGGTTTGTGCAAGCGTTTGCCAAGCCACATCAGCCTCAGGCTTGAAGTTCAGGTAATAGACCTTGCCGGTTTCGGCGCTAGCGGGAATCGCCAGCATCGACAGCGCAAGCATCATGGCCAGCGCCAGTGCGAACAGCTTCTTCATGGATATACCACCTTTCTTTTTCTACACGTTTTCTACACGTTTTCGCGAAAAATGTCGGATAAGCGTTTCGGGGAGGAAACGTCTCTTTCCAACAACGCGAGTATATATCCGTTTTGATTTTTTGTCAATATGCACAAGAAATATTTTACGAATTTGGCCTTCGGCTCACACGCTTTGCTCCCTCCAGCGCCCGCTGGCGCGCGGCTAGGACTTTTTCGCCGCCTCAACGGCATAAGAGAGAATCGCACCCGCAACGTCGGCGCGGGTCAACGCTTCCAGCGCGGTAAAATGCGCGTTGGAATTGACCTCGCAAAGCAGCGGCCCCTCCGCGCCGCGCAGAATGTCCACGCCCGCAAAATCCAGCCCCAGCGCACGGCACGCGCGGGCCGCCAGCGCAATTTCCTCCTGCTCAGGCACGCAGGGCTCTGCATGCCCGCCATGCTGAATATTGGCGCGAAAATCATGCGCGTTGACGCGGCGCATCGCGGCGACGCACCGGCCGCCAACCATGTACAGCCGCATATCCCGCCCCGCGCTTTCCCGAATAAAGCGCTGCAGCAGCATCGGCCGTCCTGCGGCGCGGCGCACAATGGCCGCCGCCTCCGCCTCATTCCGCGCCAGATACACCTGCTCGCCAAAGGAGCCGCAGCCCTCCTTGACGACCATCGGAAAGCCCAGTCTTTCGCCCGCGGCGCGCAGAAAGTCCACCTGCGGATAGCCGACGGCCGGAAACGAATGCGGACAAAGCACGGTTTCGGGCGTCGGAATATCCAGCCCTGCCAGCGTCAGGTGCGTGAGCGTCTTGTCGTCGCACAGCGCGATGGCGCGCGCGGAATTGAGCACCCGCGCGCCGGCCTTTTCCATCGCCGCGGCCAGCCGCACATCCTTGTCCCAGAAAAGCACAAAATCGCTCTCCGGCAGGGGAGAAAGCGCCGAAAGCGACGGCAGCGCGTAAAGCGCCTCGGCGTTCGTGCGCACGTTCAGCGCAACGCCGCGCGACGCGGCCGCCTGAAGCAGCCGCGCAGCGATATGCTCCATGGACGCATTGCGCCAAAATGCGTTAACGATGAGCGTGCCGGTCATGACGCATCCCTCCGACCTTTTCATGTTGCCCCCAAGCGATCATGAAGCATCCATACGCATACGGCGCGGGAGGGCGCAGCCGGCCGTCAAGGCGTTCCTCATGCGCCGACGGCGTCCCTCCCGTAAGCGATCCACCCGGTTCGGCGCTTTAATCGCCGAAGGAAATGCCCATATCGCGCGCCACCTCGATCATCTGCGAATCGGCGGGCACGGGCTTGGGCACGCCGGCAATTTCGCTCAGCCGGTTATGCGTGATGGTATTGCCCGACAGCGCGACGGTCACGCCGTATTCGCCGCGCTTGATCAGCTGCGCGGCATGCACGCCGAGCTGTGTGGAAAGCACACGGTCATACGCCGAGGGCGAGCCGCCGCGCTGCACATGCCCGGGCACAACGGCGCGCGCCTCCACGCCTACCAGCGCGCTCAAATCCTTGGCGATGCGATCGGCAATGCCGTTAAAGCCGTTTTCGGCGCGATACGCGTCGCGCTCCCGCCGCTTCATTTTCGCTTCCTTTTTGTCCATCGCGCCCTCGGCGACGGCCAGAATAGAAAACGCCTTTTTGCTATTGGCGCGCGCCTCGACCACCTTGGCCACTTCCCGGATATCATAGGGAATTTCGGGCAAAAGCACCACGTCCGCGCCGCCGGCAAGGCCGGAATACAGCGTCAGCCAGCCCGCCTTGTTGCCCATGATCTCAATCACCATGCACCGCCCGTGCGAGGCGGCGGTGGTATGGATGCGGTCAATCACGTCGGTGGCGATATCCACGGCGGTGTGGAAGCCGAAGGTAAAATCCGTGCCGTAGATATCGTTGTCGATGGTCTTGGGCAGGCCGATCACGTTCAGCCCCTCCTCGCTGAGCAGGTTGGCCGTTTTGTGCGTGCCGTTGCCGCCCAGCGTCACCAGACAATCCAGCTTCATTTTCTCATAATTTGCCTTCATCGCCTTGACCTTGTCCACATTGTCTTCACCGATGACGCGCATATTGCGGAAGGGCTGCCGGCTCGTGCCTAAAATTGTGCCGCCGAGCGTAAGAATGCCGGAAAACTGGCTGCGCTTCATTTCCTGCCATTCGCCCTCGATCAGGCCGCGATAGCCATCCATAATCCCCACGATTTCCGCGTCGAACATTTCATACGCCGCGCGCGCGACGCCGCGAATAGCCGCGTTCAGCCCCGGGCAGTCGCCGCCGCTGGTCAAGATACCGATCCTGCGTTTCATAACGCGAGCCTCCTTTCGAATCATGACGGGCAGAGCCCCTGCGCCGTCAGCGCTTTTTGCCGCCGTTTAGTCCCAGCACGCCCAGCAGGGAACGGGTCAGCGAACTGCCCAGCTGCCGGCCTGCGCTGGTGGTGGCGGATTTGGTAAAGGAATCGAGCAGCTGTTCACCCACCGTCATTTCGCTGCGCTTTTTGGCAACCTTGCGCGCCTTTTCCGGCTTTTCGGAGCGCGGTGCGGCAACCGCATCCTGCGCGGCGGGATACTGCGGCTGCACACAGACGGGCTGCGGATATTGCGTCTGCGCCGCCGGAGGCTGCTGCAGGGTCGGGATGGCGCGCTCCTCGTACTGCCCGGTAGCGGGGTTATACACCCGGAAGGCGACAGGCTGATACGCCGGCTGCGCAGGCGCGGCGGCAGACTGCTGCTGCGCGGCGTCCGGAATGGGACGCACGACCTGCGTCTGCTGCGCGCCCTGCCGGGCAAACTGCGCTGAAAGCACCTCATAGGCGCTTTCGCGGTCAAATGCGTCGTCATATTTGGCGCCGATCGCATCGGTTTCCATGAAGGCCCTGCGCAGCGCGTCCGAAACCGCGCCGATCTGCGATTGCGGCGGCAGAATCACTGCCCGCTGCACAACGGAGGGCGCGCCGTCCTCCTGCAGGAAGGACAAGAGCGCTTCGCCCGTGCCCAGCTGCGTGATGGCCTCCGCCGTATCAAAGGCGGGGTTGGGGCGGAAGGTCTGCGCCACAGCGCGGACAACCTTCTGCTCCTGCGGCGTAAAGGCGCGCAGCGCGTGCTCCACCCGGCCGGAAAGCTGGGACAGCACGGAGGAGGGCACGTCGGTGGGCGTTTGCGTAATGAAATACACGCCCACGCCCTTGGAGCGAATCAGGCGGATGACCTGCTCGATGCGCTCCAGCAGCGCTTTGCTACAATCGTCAAAGAGCAGGTGCGCCTCGTCAAAGAAAAACACCATGCGCGGCAGCGCGCTGTCGCCCTGCTCGGGCAGCGCCTCGTAGAGCGCGCCCAGCATCCACAGCAGGAAGGTAGAATACATCGCAGGCTTACGGAAAAGACGCTCCGCCGCCAGAATATTGACAACGCCGCCGCCGTTTTCATCCTGCTGCAGCCAATCGGCAATGTCCAGCGCCGGCTCTCCAAAGAAGAAATTGCCGCCCTGATCCTCTAAAATGGCGATGGCGCGCTGAATCGCCCCGACGGTGGATTTGGCAATATTGCCGTAATCCAGCGTATAACGCGCGGCGTTCTCGCCCACGTACGCCAGCATGGCCTTGACGTCCTTGAGGTCGATCAGCAGCATGCCCTCGTCGTCCGCGATGCGGAAAACAATGTGCATCACGCCCGTTTGCGTGTCGTTGAGGCCCAGCATCCGCGAAAGCAGCAGCGGCCCCATCTCGCTCACCGTCGTGCGCACGGGGTGGCCCTTTTCGCCGTACACGTCCCAAAGGGCGACGGGACAGGCGCGGAACGGAAAGTGCGTCACGCCGCACTGCGAAAGCCTTTGGTCGATTCGGTCGCTCCCCTCGCCCGGCTTGCCAAGGCCGGCAAGGTCGCCCTTGACGTCCGCCATAAAGACGGGCACGCCCAGCTGCGAAAAGCCCTCCGCCAGCACCTGCAGCGTAACCGTTTTGCCCGTGCCCGTCGCGCCCGCGATCAGGCCGTGGCGGTTGGCCATGGCGGGAAGCAGGCAGACGGCTCCCTCCTGTGAAGTGCCCAGCCAGATGTTGCCGTTGAGCAGCATGATGATTTCCTCCTTCGTGGTGTGTTCTGTTGTTCTATCCTTTGCGCGCGTTCTCTGCGTCAGGCCATGCCGTAGAGCAGCGCCACGGCATGCGCGCTGACGCCCAGCCCCTCGCCCTCAAAGCCCATGCGCTCGGTCGTGGTGGCCTTAAAGCCGATCCTTTCGGGCGGCGCCTGCAGCGCGGCCGCAGTCGCTGCGCGCATGTCGTCCATATAAGGAGCAAGCTTGGGCGCCTGCGCCACGATGGTCACATCCGCATTGCCGATTTCGTAGCCCGCCGCGCGCAGCCGCTTGCCGACCTCCTCGAGCAGCGTCAGCGAGGAAATGCCCGCGTAGCGCGCATCGTTATCCGGGAACAGGCGGCCGATGTCGGGCATCGCCGCCGCGCCCAGCAGCGCGTCCATCAGCGCGTGCAGCGCCACATCCGCGTCGCTGTGCCCCAGCAGCCCCTTTTCATAGGGCACGCTTACGCCGCCCAGCACCAGCGCGCGCCCGCTTACCAGCCGATGCACGTCGAACCCATACCCGATTCGGGGCAAAAACAAGCCGCCCGCCATACGCAGATCCTCCGGTGAAGTCAGCTTCAGGTTATCCGGGCTGCCCGGCGTGAGATAGACGGGAAAGCCCGCCGCCTCCATCAGCGCCGCGTCGTCGGTATAACGCGCCGCAGCCCGGCGATGCGCCGCCAGCAAATCGCGCCGATAAAAGCCCTGCGGCGTCTGCATCTGATACAATTCGCTGCGGCGCAGCGTTTCCAGCACGCGCCCGTCCGCAGCGGCGCGCTTGACGGTATCGCGCGCAGGGATTGCCGCCACGCCGCTGCCGCGCGCGCGCACGGAGGCGATCGCATCCGCAATGATGCGCTCGGTCACAAGGGGGCGCGCGCCATCGTGAATCAGGACGATATCGCATGCTTCCGGCAGCGCCTCCAGCCCGCGCAGGCAGGATTCCTGGCGGTCGCAGCCGCCGGGAACGATCGGAAAATCGGGCAGGGCGCAGGCGCGCAGCGTTTCTCGGAAGATCGTTTCCTCTCCCGCCCGCACGACCAGCACGCAGCCCTCCGTCGCCTTGGCAAAGACACGCAGCGCGCGCACGACCGCCGGCACGCCGCCCACGGGCAGCAGCGTTTTGTTGCCCGCCGCGCCCATGCGCGAGCCGCTGCCGCCGCATAGCAGCACAGCGTAAACGCTCATGGCGTATCCTCCGTCAGCATACGAATTATCGTTTCGTATATTTCGCCCGCCCGGCGCGGCCACGCCGCCGCCAGCTGCGCCGCCAGTTCGCGCGTAGGCAGCGAAAGCGTCAGGCGCATCATATCCATTTCCTGCTCCACAACCGAAAGCGTCGCCTCGTATTCGCCGCGCTCGGTCTGACGAACAGACTGCTCGTATTCGTCCTCCGCCTGAAACCTCTCGCGCCATTCGCCGCCCGTTTCACGCAGCAGCGCGGTCAGGCTGTTGGGAACGCGATTGCCAAAGAGCGAAAGCGCCTCGCGCCCGGCGGGCGTCAGGGTGTAAACGTTTCCCGCGCGCTTCCTTTCGCGCACCGCCTGTCCGCGGTCGCACAGGTCGTTGAGGGCAAACATCATGTCAAAGTAGTTCATCAGGTCGTACTCGAAGAAAAACTGCAGCAGCTGCAGCTCCGTGCAGGGCGAAAGCTCCCGCAGGGCGTAAAGCACGATCAGCCGCTGCTCGTCATCGGGCGCGCGGCGCGGCGGATGAAGCATGGCGTTCTCCTCCCTTTTCGAATTGCTAACCTTCATTGTATTCTCAATCGCCAGTGAAAAATCCTGCCGCGCCGTCCCAAAAGGAAGAAATAAAGCGAAGCGGGGCGCGCCGCGCTGCGCAATACCGCGACGCGCAACCGGCAAGCACCGCCGCGTTCATCAAAGCGCCCGGTTCGCCGCAGAAAAGGCGCAGGCAATTGGGGGCAGCTTCGATTGCAAGCTGCATAAAGCGAACCGGCAAAAGCCGTTTCATGCCAGCCCTGCTGCGGGCGCTGAAGGAGTTTTCGCCGGATAACCGCCGGTTCGCCGTGCATGCGCGCTCGCCGGAGCAAGTTGGAAATCGCCGCCATCAAAAAGGGAACCATCCCCTGAATGGTCAAGGAACGGTTCCCCATGCGGTATATGCTCAATAGGTTTCCTGAAGCTCGATATTCTTGTAGCGCTTCAGGCCGGTACCGGCAGGAATCAGCTTGCCGATGATGACGTTTTCCTTCAGTCCCAGCAGCGGATCGACCTTGCCCTTGATAGCGGCTTCGGTGAGCACGCGCGTCGTTTCCTGGAAGGAGGCGGCGGAGAGGAAGGATTCGGTCGCCAGAGAGGCCTTGGTGATCCCCAGCAGCACGCGCTTGGCGATGGCGGGACGACCGCCTGCCTGAATCGTTCTTTCGTTGGCCTGTTCGAACTGGAAGATGTCCACCAGCCCGCCGGGCAGCAGATCGGTATCGCCCGCATCCTCCACGCGCACCTTGCGCAGCATCTGGCGCACGATCACCTCGATGTGCTTATCGGCAATCTTAACGCCCTGGCTGTAGTAAACGGACAGAACCTCCTTAAGCAGATACTCCTGCACGGATTTAACGCCCAGAATACGCAGCAGGTCGTGCGGGTTGATCGAGCCTTCGATCAGCTCGTCGCCCGCCGCCACCACCTGACCGTCCTGAATCTTCAGGCGCGCGCCATAGTGAATCTGGTAGGCCTTCTTTTCGTTGGCGTCTTCCTCGCTGGTGATGATGATCTCGCGCTTCTTCTTGCTTTCCACAATGGAGACGCGGCCGGCGATTTCAGCCAGCGTCGCGTCGCGCTTGGGCTTGCGCGCCTCAAAGAGCTCCTCAACGCGGGGAAGACCCTGCGTGATATCGTCTTCGGAGGCCACGCCGCCGCTGTGGAAGGTACGCATGGTCAGCTGCGTGCCGGGCTCGCCGATGGACTGCGCGGCGATGATGCCGACCGCCTCGCCGATATCCACATTGCCGCCATGCGCCAGATTCATGCCGTAGCAACGCGCGCACACGCCGTTTTCAGTGCGGCAGGTCAGCACGCTGCGGACGTTCATCTTCGTCACGCCCGCCTTCTTAATCATCCGCGCCTTGTCGTAGTCGATCAGCTCGTTGACATGCACGAGCAATTCGCCCGTGATGGGATGGTATACATCCTCGGCGGCATAGCGGCCGCGGATACGGTCGTCAATCTGCTCGATTTCGCCGATAGGCATCACCGTGATGCCGCGCACCTTCTCGCCGCGGCTCTCGAAGCAGTCGATCTCGCGGACGATGACCTCCTGCGCCACGTCGACCAGACGGCGGGTCAGGTAGCCCGAGTCGGCGGTACGAAGCGCCGTATCAGCCAGCGACTTGCGGCTGCCGTGGGAGGACATGAAGAACTCCAACACGTTCAGGCCTTCGCGGAAGTTGGCGCGAATCGGGATTTCGATGGTTTTGCCCGAAGGCGACGCCATCAGGCCGCGCATACCGGCCAGCTGAGCAACCTGACCGGCGCTGCCGCGGGCGCCCGAGCCCGTCATCATGCTGATGGGGTTGAAGGGCGGCAGAACCTCCATAACGCGGTTCTTCAGGCGGGCGGTGGTGTCGTTCCACGCCTCGATAATCATGCGGTAGCGCTCGTCCTCGCTCATTTCGCCGCGGCGATATTTGCGGTTGATGCGCGCGACCAGATCGTCGGTTTCCTTGAGCCAGATTTCTTTTTCCCTGGGGACGATAATATCGCTCACGGACACGGTAATCGCGCCGCGGGTGGAATACTTATAGCCCAGATTCTTAATTGCGTCCAGCACCTTGGCGGTGTCGCTCTCGCCGTGCACGCGGAAGCAGCGCTCTACGATCGCGCCCAGATCCTTCTTGACGACCTTGCGGTCGATCTCCAGCACGAACATATCGTCCAGATTGTTGCGCGGCTTGAAGCCCAGATCCTGCGGCACAACGCCGTTGAAAATCAGCAGACCCAGCGTGGTGTCGATCACGCGGCGCTCCGTCACGCCCGCAAACGTGCGCTCAATACGCACCTTGATGGGCGCCTGCAGGCTGATCTGGTGGCACTGATAGGCCATCATCGCCTCATCCGGCGAGCAGAACACCCGCCCGGCGCCCAGCGCATCCTCACGCGTAATGGTCAGGTAATGGCAGCCGATCACCATGTCCTGCGTGGGGCTGATAACGGGCATACCGTCCTGCGGCTTCATGATATTGTTGGCGCAGAGCATCAGGAAGCGCGCCTCGGCCTGCGCCTCCATGGACAGCGGCACGTGAACGGCCATCTGGTCGCCGTCAAAGTCAGCGTTATAGGCGGTGCAGGCGAGCGGATGCAGCTTAATGGCCTTGCCCTCGACCAGCACCGGCTCAAACGCCTGAATGCCCAAACGGTGCAGCGTAGGCGCACGGTTGAGCAGCACCGGGTGCTCCTTAATCACGCCCTCGAGGATATCCCACACCTCGGGCTTGACCTTTTCAACCATACGCTTGGCGGATTTGACGTTATGCGCAAGACGCTGGGAAACCAGCTTCTCCATCACAAAGGGCTTGAACAGCTCCAGCGCCATCTCCTTGGGCAGGCCGCACTGGTAGAGCTTGAGCTCCGGGCCGACGACGATAACGCTTCGGCCGGAATAGTCCACGCGCTTGCCCAGCAGGTTCTGGCGGAAGCGGCCCTGCTTGCCGCGCAGCAGATCGGACAGGCTCTTGAGCGGGCGGTTGCCCGGGCCCGTCACGGCGCGGCCGCGGCGGCCGTTATCAATCAGCGCGTCCACGGCCTCCTGCAGCATGCGCTTTTCGTTGCGCACGATGATATCCGGCGTGCCCAGCTCCAGCATGCGCTTGAGGCGGTTGTTGCGGTTGATGACGCGGCGGTAGAGGTCGTTCAGGTCGGACGTGGCGAAGCGGCCGCCGTCCAGCTGCACCATGGGGCGAAGATCGGGCGGAATGACGGGAACAACGTCCATAATCATCCACTCGGGCTTATTATGGGAAAGGCGGAAGGCCTCCACGACCTCCAGACGCTTGATGGCGTGCGTACGCTTTTGCCCCTCGCCCTCGCGGTCGCGTTCCTTTTCAATCAGGTCGGCGATTTCCTTCTTCAGGGAAACGCTCAGCGCCTCCAGATCCAGCGCCAGCAGCATTTCCTTAACGGCCTCCGCGCCGATGCCCGCCTTGAATTCACCGCGCTCCTCCGCCGGCAGCGCCATGATGGAGCGATACTTGGCGTCGGTAATCAGCTCGTTGCGGCTGACCTTGGTCGCAGCCTCGTTGCCGGGGTTGAGCACAATATAGGAAGCGAAATAGAGCACCTTTTCCAGCGCGCGGGGGCTGACGTCCAGCAGCATGCCCATGCGGGAGGGGATGCCCTTGAAATACCAGATATGGCTCACGGGCGCGGCCAGCGCGATGTGCCCCATGCGCTCGCGGCGTACCTTGGCGCGGGTGATCTGCACGCCGCACTTGTCGCATACCTTTTCCTTGTCCTTGAACTTAATGCGCTTATATTTGCCGCAGTTGCATTCCCAGTCCTTCTGCGGCCCAAAGATACGTTCGCAGAACAGGCCGTCGCGTTCGGGCTTAAGCGTGCGGTAGTTGATGGTTTCAGGCTTGCTGACCTCGCCGTAGCTCCAGGCGAGAATCTGATCGGGCGAGGCCATGCCGATTTGGATGGAATCTAAATTGGTCAGTTCAAACATGGATCGTTTACTCCCTCCGTTTGGCCGTTTCCGGCCACGACGCGAGCGCCGCCGCAGCGCGGCGCTCCGCATGGCGTATGCTTCGGGTTATCCCGCGACTTGATTATTCGATATCGTCGTCGTCGTCCAGCTTGATATCGTCCAGCACGTCGTCCACCTCAAAATCGGCGAAGTCGTCGTCCAGCGAGATATCATCGTCCAAATCCAAATCGGTATCGGCGGCGGCGCCGTCCTCTTCGTCCTCATAGCCGCTTTCGGGCAAAGGCTCGCGGCCGGCAGGCAGCGCGTCGTCCATATCGTCGTCTTCGTCGTCCAGCTCGCGAATCTCGATTTCCTGATGGTCGTCGCCCAGCACCTTGACGTCCAGCGCCAGCGACTGCAGCTCCTTAATGAGCACCTTAAAGGATTCGGGCACGCCAGGCGTAGGAATGTTCTGGCCCTTGACGATGGCCTCGTAGGTCTTAACGCGCCCCACGACGTCGTCGGACTTGACGGTCAGGATCTCCTGCAGCGTGTTGGCAGCGCCATACGCCTCCAGCGCCCAGACCTCCATTTCACCGAAGCGCTGGCCGCCGAACTGCGCCTTGCCGCCCAGCGGCTGCTGCGTAACGAGGGAGTAGGGGCCGGTGGAGCGGGCGTGCATCTTATCGTCAACCAGATGGTGCAGCTTGAGGAAGTACATATAGCCGACAGTGACGGGATTTTCAAACGGGTCGCCCGTGCGTCCGTCATAAAGGATGGTCTTGCCGTCGCGGCCCAGCCCCGCCTTTTCAAGGCAATCCTCGATATCCTCCTCGGACGCGCCGTCGAACACCGGCGTGGCCACATGCCAGCCCAGCTTCTTGGCCGCGATGCCCAGATGCACCTCCAGCACCTGACCGATGTTCATTCGGGAGGGCACGCCCAGCGGGTTCAGCACGATATCCAGCGGCGTTCCATCGGGCAGGAAGGGCATATCCTCCTCGCGCAGAATGCGGGAAACGACGCCCTTGTTGCCGTGGCGGCCGGACATTTTGTCGCCCACGGAGATCTTGCGCTTCTGTGCGATGTACACGCGCACCATTTCGTTCACGCCGGGCGAAAGCTCGTCCTTATTCTCGCGGTTGAAGATTTTAACGTCCACAATGATGCCGCCCTCGCCGTGGGGCACCTTCAGGGAGGTATCGCGCACCTCGCGCGCCTTTTCACCGAAAATCGCGCGCAGGAGGCGTTCCTCCGCCGTCAGCTCGGTTTCGCCCTTGGGCGTGACCTTGCCAACCAGAATATCGCCGCTGCGAACCTCCGCGCCGATGCGGATGATGCCGTTTTCGTCCAGATCCTTGATCGCGTCCTCGCCTACGTTGGGGATATCGCGAGTGATTTCCTCCGGCCCCAGCTTGGTTTCACGCGCCTCGGATTCGTATTCCTCAATGTGAATGGACGTATATTGGTCTTCCTTTACCAGCCGCTCGCTGATGAGGACGGCGTCCTCGTAGTTATAGCCCTCCCACGTCATAAAGCCGATGAGCATATTGCGGCCCAGCGCGATTTCGCCGTTTTCGGTCGAGGGGCCGTCGGCCAGCAGATCGCCGATTTCAACGCGCTCGCCCTGACGGACGCGGGGACGCTGATTGATGCACGTGCCCTGATTGGAGCGGGCGAACTTGGTCAGGTGATAGCTGTGCTTCACGCCCAGAGCGTCCTGAATGACCACCTCGTCGGAGGCGACGGAATACACCGTGCCGGCATGCTTGGACAGCAGCACCACGCCGGAGTCATGTGCGGCCTTGTATTCCATGCCCGTGCCGACGATGGGCGCTTCGGGCACCAGCAGCGGCACGGCCTGACGCTGCATGTTGCAGCCCATCAGGGCGCGGTTAGCGTCGTCGTTTTCAAGGAAGGGAATCATGGCCGTGGAAACGGACACGACCTGCTTGGGCGAAACGTCGATATAATCCACCTGCGCGGCGGGCACTTCGATGGTTTCGTCGCGCCAGCGCACAATCACGCGGTTGTTTACAAAATGGCCGTCCTCGGTAAGCGGCTCCTTCGCCTGACCGACCTTGTAATCGTCCTCTTCATCGGCGGTCATGTAGACGATCTTATCTGTCACCACGCCATTTGCCTTATCGACGTAACGATAGGGCGCTTCGACAAAGCCGTACTCGTTAATGCGGGCGTACGTCGCCAGCGAGCCGATCAGGCCGATGTTCGGGCCTTCAGGCGTTTCAATAGGGCAGATGCGCGCATAGTGGGAATAATGCACGTCGCGCACCTCCATGCCCGCGCGGTCGCGGTTCAGGCCGCCCGGGCCCAATGCGGACAGACGGCGCTTGTGCGTCAATTCCGCCAGCGGGTTGGGCTGATCCATGAACTGGGACAGCTGAGAGGAGCCGAAGAATTCCTTAATGGCGGCAGACACGGGGCGAATGTTAATCAGGTCGCCGGGCTTAACGTCGTTCGCGTCCTGAATGGCCATGCGCTCGCGCACCACGCGCTCCAGCCTCGACAGGCCGATGCGCACCTGATTCTGCAGCAACTCGCCCACGCTGCGCAGGCGGCGGTTGCCCAGATGGTCGATATCGTCCGTCACGCCCACGCCGTAGGGCAGCCCCAGCAGGTAGCTGACGGAGGCGACGATATCGTCGATGATGATGTGCTTGGGCACCAGATCATGCGCGTTTTCGGTAATCACGCGCTTGAGCTCCTCAGGCTCCACGCCCTCCATCACGCGCAGCAGGGTGGGCAGATGCACCATTTCCAAAATGCCCGCGTCCTTGGGGTTGAAGGGCAGGAAATTGGCCGCGTCCACAAAATTATTGCCGATGACCTTGTGCACGACGTTGTTTTCGCACTGCAAAAGCACCACGTTCACGCCGGCGTTTTGAATTTCCTTCGCCTTTTCACGGGTGATGACGTCGCCCTTGGCGGCGAGCACCTCGCCGCTGATGGGGCTGACGATGTCCTCCGCCGCGGTCTGGCCGGCAATGCGCGCGGCCACGCCCAGCTTTTTGTTGAATTTATAACGGCCCACGCGCATCAAATCATAGCGCTTGGGATCGAAGAACAGGCTGCGCAGCAGCGCGCGCGCGCCGTCCTCCGTGGGCGGCTCGCCGGGCTTCTGGCGCTTGTAGATTTCCAACAGGCCCTGCGTCTGGGTCTTGGTCGCGTCCGAGCGGGCGATGGTGGTGAGCAGACGCTCGTCCTCGCCCAGCAGGTCGGTAATTTCCTGATCCGTGCCATAGCCCAGCGCGCGCAGCAGCACGGTGATGGGCAGCTTGCGGGCGCGGTCGATGCGCACCCACAGCACGTCGTTGGAATCGGTTTCGTATTCCAGCCACGCGCCGCGGTTGGGGATGATCTGGGCAGAATAGAGGCGCTTGCCCGCCTTATCGATCTGCACGTCGAAATAAGCGCCGGGAGAGCGCACCAGCTGGCTGACGATTACGCGCTCCGCGCCGTTGATAATAAAGGTGCCGTGCTCCGTCATGAGCGGAAAATCGCCCATGAAAACGTCCGATTCCTTGATTTCACCGGTTTCCCGGTTCTTCAGGCGGACAAAAACCTTCAGCGGCGCGGCGTAGGTAAGGTCGCGTTCCTTACACCGCTCCACGGAGTTTTTGGGTGTGCCGTCCAGCGAGTAGTCGACGAATTCCAGCACCAGATTTTCGCTATAATCGGTGATGGGGGACACGTCCGCCAGTACTTCCTTGAGATCTTCCTGCAGAAAACGCTTATAGGAATTTTTCTGCACCTCGATCAGGTTGGGCATGTCCAGAACCTCGTCGATGCGCGAGAAGCTCATACGTTTGCGAAGCTTCCCCATTTGGACCTCGTGCACCATAAAAGCTATCACCCCTTTATTCCTGCCCAGAAAACGGAAAAACGCATATCGCCCCCTACCCAACCGCCCGGACGAGAACTCGCCGAAGGGCGCTGGGTGACGGCCATAATAACGCATCTTACCGATACTGATGCAATCGTAGAGTATAGCATAACAGCAAGCGGAAGTCAATCGTTTCCCGGCGCGCAAAAGCATAAAAATTGAAAAAAGTTGCACTTTTTTTGCATTATCCGGCGTTCCGTCGCGCATACGGCCCGATGCCGGGCGCATTTTGCGCTTCGCCCCGGCCGCGCAGCGTGCGGCGATTGCAGGAGGACAGGCCGCGACAAAAACGACGAGGGCGAACGGCGCATCGGGCGCGGTCTTCCTACAGGCCGGATATGCTTCGGGGGAACCCTTCCCACGCCCATCGCTTTCGCCGCTTCCCCCTATGGAAGCGCGCCGAAAAGGAGCGGCAGGAACCGGTTCCCCCGAAGGAAAAGGATAGGCCCGGCCCTCACAGGCGGGCGAGCCGCCGGAACAGGTCGGTAAAGAGCGCGTCGCGATCCACGCGCCAGACATAGCGAATCAAGGGGCGCTCCGGATCGAAGCTGTAGCGGTGATCGTATTGCGGAACGGGGCTGTGCTCGGGACGGTCGGCAAGGATTTTTCCTTCCGTATCCAGCAGCCACGCGACGGCGGTCACATCCCAAATCACGCGGCTCCACGCCGTCCCGGCGGCGTAGGCCTCCGCCTCCTGAATGGTATGATCGCACAGATAATCGCACAGCGCGCTGCGGCCGCGCAGCCAATGGATCAATTCCGGGCCTGTAACGCGCGCCTCGGTCACAACGCCGGCGCAGGGCAGCTGCACCAGCGGCGCGGCGCCGCCGAAAACGATGCGCGCCGCCGCCACATCCTGCATCATGTTGAATTCATCGTTGCGCGGCCAGTGCAGCGCGTTGCCGCCCAGCCAGACAATCACCACGCGCCGCGCAATCTCGGGCGCAAGGAGCAGGGCGGAGGCAACGTTGGTAATCGCGCCGATGGACACGATATACAGCGGCCTTTCGGGCGAATACTCCATGGCGATTCGGACAATCGCGCGGGCGGCGGGCGAATCCACGGGCGTGCTTTCGTCCGGCAGATAGCGCTCCGAGCCGCGATATACCAGCGGACTCAGCTCCTCCCGGCGCGCAAGGCGCAGCAGCTTGAGAATCTCCTGATAGCTTTTCTCCATTCCGTCCGCAGGGCCCGTTGATTTTTCGTTGTGAAAGGGCGCGGCGCAAATGGCGCGCACGCGCAGCCGCTCGGGCGCGGCAAGCATGTAGGAAACGGCGAATTGGTCGTCGATCTCGTTATAGGTATCCGTGTCCAGTATCATGTCGATCAGGCCGTCAGGCCGCGCAGGGCAGCGCTTTTCCTCCAAGAAAATCCCAACCTTTCTCTTTCTGATGCTTCGTTCCGTATATCCGCGGGAAAGCGGCCGCTATTGCGCCGCAAGCGTCTCAACGGAGGCAAAGGGAAAACGCGCTACGGCGTCTCCCTGCGCAAAGAGCGCGAAAAAGCAGCCGGTGAACGTAAAATTCATACATTCCGTGGACAACAGCTGCGTGCAGCCGCTGCCGACAAACGAAAGCCGCTTCGCATCCGGTCCCGCGTAAAAATCATAGCGCAGCCGGTGCGCGTCGATCTGCAAAAGCACTTCGTCCGCGTCCGGCAAAAGCAGCGTCTGCTCCATAAGCATATCCACTACGCGGCGGCGCAGCGAAACGCGCAGCCCGCCGGCCGCTCTTTGGACGCAAAGATCATAATGATGCTCGTGCGTATGAAAAACGGTCGCGCCCGCCGTGCCCGCGCCCGATAGGCGCAGCGCCGCCCGGAAGCGCAGGTCAAAGCCCTGCTGCCGCACGCCCAGAAAGGTAGGCGAGGCCGCCTCGTCCAGCGTCGCAGCGCCGCCGCGCAGGGTCAGCCCGTCGCCAAAGGCATAATCGTCCATACGCGGGTTGCGCAGAAAGCTCCAGCGCGGAAGCGGGCGAGGGGCGGAAAAATCGTCCCGCCATGCGATCGACGGCCGCAGCACGCTTTCGTCGCCGTCCTCCGTCAGCCGCATGACGCGCTCGATTCTTTTCCCGCCGTTGACGACCGGCCAGCCCTCCGCGTCCCACGTTACGGGCGCAAGCAGGGTCTCGCGCCCAATATGGTGCAGCAGCGCGGTAGAGGGGCGAATGCCATGGAAAAGCATGCGCCAATCGCCGTCGGGCGTCTGAATCAGGTCGCCGTGGCCGACGGCCTGAAAATCCGGCCACGCGGCGTTGACATGCGTCAAAATGGGATTGCGCGGACAGCCCTCGAACGGCCCCCATACGGAACGGCTTCGCGCGATGGTCTCCATATGGCCGTATTCCGTGCCGCCCTCGGCGATCATCAGGTAATACCAGCCGTTGATCCGGTACATATGCGGCCCCTCGGGGGCTTTTCCGCCGCTGCCGTACCAGATGGGGAGCGTCGGGCCGAGCCTCCCGCCGGTTTTCAGATCAATCTCAAACTGGCCGATGCACTGCACGCCGCGCTCATCGTTGTGCGTGGCGATCAGATAGGCGCGGCCGTCCGTATCCCAGAAAAGCGAAGGGTCGATGCCCTCATGATCGATCCAGACGGGATCCGACCATTCGCCGCGGATATCGTCCGTCCAGACGAAGAAATTTCCCCCGCCCGTGACGTTCGTCGTCGTCAGGTAAAAGCGGCCGTCGCGGCAGCGAAGCGTCGGCGCGAAAACGCCGCCCGACGCGCGGCAGCCGGCGAGCGGCAGCTGGCTTTCCCGCGTCAGCACATGGCCCAGCTGCTCCCAACGGATCAGGTCGCGGCTGTGAAAGAGCGGAACGCCGGGAAAAAATTCGAACGAGCTGGTCGCCAGATAATAATCCGCCCCGACGCGGCAAACGCTGGGGTCGGGATAAAAGCCGGGAATGACGGGATTCTCATAAGCAGGCATAACGCGCTCCTTTGCAAAACACATGGCTATACGGCCATTGTATCGGGACAAAATAAAAAAGTCAAGAAAACGGAAAATGATATATACCAGCTTTTCGGCAGCGGCGACGTGAAAAAAAACGCCCGCGCGTATCGGACAAAATTTGGCCGCGCGCGCGATTGACAGGAGAATTTGCGGCGCATATAATAATAAATGCGGTTGATGATAACCAATGCTGAAGGAGGACAGACCCATGCGTGTTTTATTGACGGGCGGCGCGGGTTATATCGGTTCCCACACGGCGCTGTGCCTGCTGGAAGCCGGCTACGAGGTCGTGGCTCTGGACAATCTTTCCAACGCCAGCCCCGAGGCGCTTCACCGCGTTGAAGCGCTTACCGGAAAAAAGGCGCCCCTGATTGTCGGCGATTGCGCCAGCGAGGCGGACCTGACCCGCGTCTTTGAGCAATATACCATCGACGCGGTGATTCATTTCGCCGGGCTCAAGGCGGTGGGCGAATCGGTGCAAAAGCCGCTGGATTATTACCAAAACAATCTGGACGCGACCATGGCGCTTTGCCGCGTTATGCCGCGCTTCGGCTGCCGCGTGCTGGTGTTCTCCTCCTCCGCCACGGTTTACGGCACGAGCGAGCAGATGCCCCTGCGCGAGGATTTTCCCACCGGCTGTACCAATCCCTACGGCTGGACCAAGTGGATCAGCGAACGCATCCTGACCGACGTCGCCGCCGCCGACCCGACGCGATCCTTCGTTCTGCTGCGTTATTTCAACCCCATCGGCGCGCATGAAAGCGGCCGCATCGGCGAGGATCCCACCGGCATTCCCAACAACCTGATGCCCTACATCTGTCAGGTTGCCGCCGGCAAGCTGGATCATCTGCACGTTTTCGGCAACGACTATCCCACCCGCGACGGAACCGGCGAGCGCGATTATATCCACGTCATGGATCTGGCGGAGGGGCACGTGGCCGCGATTAAATACGCTTTGGAGCACAGCGGCGTGGAAATCGTCAATCTGGGCACGGGCAATCCCTACAGCGTGCTGGATATCGTGCACGCCTTCGAAAAGGCTAACGGTTTGAAAATTCCCTATGAAATCACGCCGCGCCGTCCCGGCGACATCGCCGTTTGTTATGCGGACGCAGCCAAGGCCGAGCGCCTGCTGGGCTGGCACGCCCGCCGCGATTTGACCGCCATGTGCCGCGACGCGTGGAACTGGCAAAAGCATAATCCCCGCGGCTACGAAGCCTGATAAACAAAAAGGGCGCTCTTGCATCCAAGAGCGTCCTTTTTGCACGGTATTTTTGAAACGCGCCCGTGCGGCAGCCGGCGTAAACCTGCGCAAGGGGACGAAGCTATGCATGCCACTTAACCGCCCTCTAATGCTCCATGCCCGAGCACTGAAGCCGGCGCATCCGGCCCACAGCGCGCGAATACACGCCGCCGTTTTGGCAGAAGCCAGTAAGCATGCATTCTGTTGTCCATTGCCATCCATCCTTATTATCTGCAGCGTATGGGATTGCAAACAAGAACGCGCCCCGCGCGAGCTGTTTCAGCGTGGTAATATCTGGATTTTCTGCACTTTGGCGGCGTCCTGACCTCATTGCCCGTTCGCCTGCCGGGCTTATGTTAAATTTCGTTTTTTGCAATCGCCGGGCTTTACTTCTCCTGCGGATTTGGTATAATAGTAAAGGTCTCCGGTTAATTTCCAACAATAGAAAAGGAGAATGAAAACCATGAAAAAGCTTCTGACCTTTGGCTTGGCGCTGCTGCTGACGCTGACGCTCTCCGCCTGCGCTGTGGCGGAAAAGACCGACGGCGTGATGACGCACGCGGAATTCGTTGCCGCCGCCGTCGATACCGAAGTGACGGTTGAAACCTACGTGCAGGCCACCCAGTCCTGGTGGAACGACAAGATCACCGTGTACTGCCAGTCCGAGGACGGCGCGTATTTCCTCTACGACATGCCCTGCTCCAAGGAAGACGCTGAAAAGCTCGTGCCCGGCACGAAACTGCGCGTTACGGGCTACAAGGCCGAATGGTCCGGCGAGGTCGAAATCATCGACGCCACCTTCGAAATCCTCGAGGGCAGCTACATCGCCGAGGCGACGGACGTGACCGACCTGTTCTACGATGAAAAGCTGGCCGAGCACATGAACGAGTTCGTCGTCTTCAAGGGTCTGACCGTCGAGCCCAGCAAGGATCCCGCGGGCAACGAGGTTCCCTACCTGTTCAACTATGACGGCTCCGGTCAGGAAGGCCAGAGCGACCTGTACTTCTTCGTCTCCCTCAACGGCGGCAAGCCCGTGCAGTTTACCGTTCGCCGCTACCTGTGCGGAACCGACAGCGAAGTGCATCAGGCCGTGAAGAACCTGAAGATCGGCGATACGATCGATCTGGAGGGCTTCCTCTACTGGTACAACGGCGCGAACACCCACACCACCTCCGTGCAGGTTGTCGCGAAGTAAAGAAAAGCGGCGGCTGGAAAAGCCGACTGCAAGCGCTATAGCAAAACCGTTCCTTGATTCGTCAGGGAACGGTTTTTAAGCTGCCGGAAAAGTCGCAATCAAACCTGCGGAACGCAATGAAGGACGACCGGCCCTTCATTTTCATTCGTATCGACCGGCTTAGCCGGACGGGCAGGGATATTTTTCAATGTAGCGGCGCGGCAGAATCATTTCCGCAGCCCTGTCCCGCAGGATGAAGCGCTTCGTTCCGCAGGGAGCGTGGCAAAACCGTTTTCTGTTTTATCGGGGGAACGGCCGCATCGCTCCCCGCCAAGCGGATAATCAAAAATGCGCCGGGATACGAAGCGCGTTTTCATCCCGGCGTAGGCAAAGGACGGCGCAGACGCGCCGGCCCGCGCAAAGCAGCGCCGAAGGAAAAGCGCGGGCGAACGAAGCGCTCCTGCCGAAGCGCCGCGTCACCTTTCCGCCATGATTCGCGCAGCGTCCCGCGCGTAAAAAACGAAGGCGTAGAGCGTCAGCGCGACGGCGCACCAGAGCGCGATCAGATGCACGGGCACGCCGACGGCGCGATTGAACCAATCGGCAAAGAAGCTCAGCAGCAGCGAGGCGACCACCAGCGTCTGCGCATACTTGCCCGCCTTTTTGGCGTAAACCACCACGCCCTTTTTCAGCATCACCGCGCCGCCCAGCACCATCAGCGTCTCCTTGAGCAGCAAAATTGCCAGCGGCGGCCACGGCAGCACGCCGGTGACGACCATGCTCAGCATCACGCTGATGACCATTAGCTTATCCGCCAGCGGATCCATCAGCTTTCCGAAGCTGGTAATCAAATGATGCTTGCGGGCAATATAGCCGTCCAGCAAATCAGTCGCGCTGGCCAAAACAAAAACCGCCAGCGCGAAGTAGCTGCGGCCGCTCATGTATAAAACCCAGTACACAGGAATCAGCAGCATGCGCAGCATCGTCAGCGCGTTGGGAACATTCCAAATTCTTTCGTGCTTCTCTTTCATTTCCTCTTCGCCCCATTTCTGAATCCTTTGTATTATAGCACGTTAAAAAACATTTTTCAACGACAGAGAATCCCTGTGATAAATATGGGAAAGGTTTTCGTTCAGCTCCGCGATAATGGACAGGCTCTCCGCCGCGTCGCGCATCTCCAGCGCAATTTGCAGCCGTGAAAGCGCGATGGTCACGTCGTCCACGTCCGCATGATTCACCCACATGGACAACACGTCGCCCGTCTCGCGCCATGCCGCCGCAAGGCGCAGCGCCTTCTCCTGCGCCGACGGCCACGCCTCCAGGCGCGCGTCGCGCTCCACCTGCGCCGTGAGCGCCTTGTAATCGTCGCTGACGCGCTTGCTGTAGAGCGTGCAGTAAACGCCGGCGCCTATGAGCAGCGCCAGCGCCACGGCCACCGTAACGGTCAGGTATCGCATGCCTACGCCTCCTTGGCCGCGCGCGTGTCAATCAAATGCGCCCGCGCGTTTTTCGCCTTTCCCTGCACGAAAAGCTTCCCCCCGGCGTCCAGGCTGGCAATGAGCACATCGCGCGTTTTGCCAAGCCCCAGCGGCGTCAGGCGCTTTTGCAGCCAAGCCTCGTTCAGGCCGAGCGCCTGCAAATGCTCGCGCTGCACCGCGCCGTCCACCACCAGCGTCATGGGAATTTCCTCATCCTCGACCGTCAGCCCCAGATCCTCCGGCGTGGCGGGGCGCTTGCCCGCGTGCGGCACCACGCTCAGCTTGCCGCTGGTTTCCAGCACGGCGGTGGCCACGTCCGCCACGTTCAGATAGCCCTGTCCGCGCAGCTCCTCCATCAGGTCGGACACGGTATAGCATATGCGGCGCATTTCGCCGTACTGAATCACGCCCTTACGGATCACCACGCTCGGCCCGCCGGAGAGGAAACGGTGAACGGCCGGAAAACGCACGGAAAGCAGCGTTGCCAGCCCGTAAAAAAACACCAGCGCCCCAATGGGCACGATGCCGTACGCCAGCGGCGTATCCACCGTTTCCATGGGCGCGGCGGCCAGCTCCGCAATCATCAGCGCCAGCACCAGCTCATAGGGCTGCAACTGCCCCACCTGCCGCTTGCCCATCAGCCGCATCGCCAGCACGGATACGGCGTAGAGAATCGCCGTGCGCGCAAAAACTGTCAGCATCCGTCTCACCTCCCCCACAGCATGCGCATTTCGACGTTTTATCATGCGGCATTTTCGCATAGGATGAAGCGACATGACTCAAAAGGGGGAAAGCGCATGAAAAAGCGCTGGCTTTCGCTGCTGCTGTGCTGGCTTGTTCCTCTCTTCGCCGGGGCGGCCGACACCTTTCCGCCCTCCTCCACGCCCGTGATCGCCGGAATGGACGTGAGCGCATGGCAGGGAGCAATCGACTGGCAGTCCGTCGCACGCTCGGGCGAGGCGCGCGTCGCGTATATCCGCGCCACCGAGGGCGCGCGGTATGTGGACGCGTACTTCGCCCGAAACTACGCGCAGGCCAAGCGCAGCGGGCTGGACGTCGGGTTTTATCATTTCCTCACGGCGCAAACGCCGCAGGAGGCCGTCGCGCAGGCGCGCTTTTTCGTCGATACCCTCCAAAGCGCAAACGCCGTGGCCGACTGCCGCCCGGCGATGGATCTGGAGGGCGACGAGCGCATGAGCGACGCGACATGGAACGCCGTCGCCCGCGCGTTTCTGAGCGAGGTGGAGCGCCTGACAGGCGAAACGCCCTGCATCTACTGCGACGCGTCCGGCGCGCGCGACCGCTACGACGAGAGCCTGACAAGCTATCCGTTATGGGTGGCCAATTACGGCGTAGCGCTGCCCGAGGCCAACGGCAAATGGCGCAGCTGGGCGGGCTTTCAGTACACCGACCGCGGAAGGATGCCGGGCGTCGCCGGGCAGGTCGATTTGGATCGGTTCACGCAGGAAATCTATCTGGCCGCGCCCGCGCCCGCGCCCGCGCCGCACCCGGAATCGGCCGCCGCGTATTACGCCGTGCAGCCGGGCGATACTGCGTCCGCCGTCGCGGCGCGCTACGGCGTTTCGGCGCAGGACGTTGCGGAATGGAACCTCATTCCGCGCGCCGGGCTGCTGCCCGGGCAGGTGCTGCGCATTCCCGCGGCGGCGACGGAGGCGCAGACGCAGGCAGGAAGCCTTTTCGTATCGCCCAACCGTACGCGTCCAATCTATACCGCGCTGCATTTTGACGTGCCGCTCGCCGATTTAACGGCGCTGAACGTGTTCCCGGAGGAAAACAGGGTGCTGCGCGGGCAGGTGCTGTGCATCCCGGTGCGCACGGCCTTCGCCCTGCCCGATACGCTGCTGGACAACGTCTATATCGCCCAGCGCCGCGAAGGCCTGCGCCGGGCGGCGGACGCGTTCGGCGTGCCCGCCGCCGATTTGGCCGCCTTCAACGGCCTGCAGCCGGACGCGCTGCTCTGGCCGGGACAGATCATTCACCTCACGCGCTTTGGCGTGCCGACGGAAAGCCGCCGCTTCTACGGCGCGTATGTCGTGCAAAAGGGCGATACGCTCACCCGCATCGCGCGCCGCTTTGACACGTCCGTCGACGCGTTGACGGCGCTCAACGACCTGCCGGACAAAAACCGGCTGGTGATCGGGCAGGTGCTGCTTTTGCCGTAAACAGGCAAGGCCTGCGAGGAAGAGCGCGCCTCCGCCCCTCGCAGCCGTTCACAGGCGCCTCCGCCGCTTGGGCTTCGTTTTCAAAGGCGATGCGGCAAGCGGCGCAAAAATACGCCCCGCCCCATGAAGCGTCGGCCGATGGGGCGGGGCGCATGCGTGTGGATCCGGTTCATTCGCCGGCCGCTTCCGGAAAGGGCGTTTCACCCTCCTCTGCCTGCGACTCGGGCTCGGGCGCGGCCTCAGGATCGGTCTCAGGCACGGGCCGCAGCTTTTCCTCCGGCTCCGCCCGGCCGACAGCCAGCGCCAGCGCGCGCTCGACCAGCGCCATCTTATCGCCGCCGAGCGTGCCGAGAAACTGCCGCAAGCGGCTTTTTTCCAGCGTGCGCACCTGTTCGCACAGGATGATGGACGGCCGCCGAACGCCGCCCTGCGGCGGGGTGATGGGCACATGGGTGCGCAGCGGCGCCTTGCCCATACGCGAGGTCAGCGGCAGGATAATGACGGTGGGGCTGAAGCGGTTGCCGAGGTCGTTCTGAATAATCAATACCGGGCGTACGCCGCCCTGCTCCGAGCCGATGACGGGATCGAGATTCGCAAAATATATGTCGCCACGTTTCACGTGTTTCACACTCCGTCGGCGACAGCCAACGGGCGGCCGTCGCCGCTGATGGCAGGAGGCTTCCCTCCCGTAATACCATCGTATGCAGCGCGGCGGGCGACGGTCGACATGTCAGGACTTTTCCATGCAAAGCGCCCGAAAATCCAGACACGCGGCGGTCAGATATTTCTGGCGATGCCAGGCAATATAATGCCGGCGCGCAAAGGAAGCGTCCGTAACCGGGCGGGTAACGATCAGCCCGGCGCGCAGCTCCTTGGCCACCATTTGCTCAGGCAGGATGGAAACGCCCAGCCCCTCCTCCACCGCGCGCAAAATGGCCTGCGTGCTCACGCTTTCCCACGCGGGGCGCAGCGTCAGCCCCTGCCCGTCGAACACGTGCTCCACCAGCGACCGCCCCACGCTGCCCACCTCGCGCATCAGAAGCGGCGCGGCGGCGATTTCCCGCAGGGTAAGCGTTTCCCGCGCGGCCAGCGGATGTGCGGGCGAAAACACCGGCAGCAGCGCGTCCTGTGAAAACGCCTGACAATCCAATTGCCCGTCCGCCACGCTGCCCTCCAGCAACGCCATGTCCAGCCCATTGGAAAGCAGCGCCTCCTCCAGCCGCGCACAGTTCGCAATGCGCACCTGCACCTCCAGCCCCGGATGCCGCGCCTGAAAGCGGCGAACCAATCCCGGCATCAGGCTGCCGCCCAGCGTCACGCTCGCGCCCAGCCGAATCACGCCGATCTCGTCGCCGTTGCGCACGCTCTGCTCCATCCGGTCAAAGCCGTCCACCAAATGCAGCGCGTATGCGTACATCCGCCGCCCGCTTTCCGTTTCGTAGAGCCGGTGGTTCAGCCGCTCGAACAGGCGCACGCCGTAATGCTTCTCCATTTCCTGAATGGCGCGGCTCACCGCAGGCTGGGACATATACAGCGTCTCCGCCGCGCGGGTAATGCTTCCCGCCTGATAAACCGCCAGAAATACGCGCAAATGCCGAATGGTCATGTTCTCGCCTCCATGGCATAACAAAAATGCATGATATATATAAAATTATAGCATTTTACAAATGTCCTCGCAAGCAGTATATAAAAGTGGATGAAAGCGCAGAGGGGGCGGCGGAAATGAAAAAAAAGGGCCGAGGCAGGCTGTGCCTCGAGCTGTTCTGGGAAATGCTGATGCTCAGCACCTTTACCACCGGCGGCGGGTTTGTCATCGTATCGCTGATGCGGCGCAAATTCGTCGAAGAAAAGCACTGGATGGACGAGCAGGAAATGCTGGATATCGCCGCCATCGCGCAATCCTGTCCCGGCGCAATCGCCGTGAACGCGGCGATTCTGGTGGGCTGGCGCATGGCGGGGCTGCCGGGCATGCTGATTTGCGTGCTGGGCACGATTCTGCCGCCCATCGTGATCCTGACGGCGATTTCCGTGGTCTATAACGCCTTCGCGACCAATCGATACGTGGCGCTGTTCCTGCGCGGCATGCAAATCGGCGTTTCGGCGGTGATTTTCGACGTGGTGCTGCAGCTGGGCAAGAACGTGGTCAAAAGCAAATCCCTGCTGTGCATGGCGGTCATGGCGCTGGCGTTCGTCGCGGCGTACTTGATGAAAATCAACGTGGTTTACCTGCTGCTGGCCGCGGCGGCGCTGGGCGTTGCACGCGCCCTGACGCCCGAAAAGAAGGAGGGAAAATAGCATGCTGCTGCAGTTGTTTCTCAGCTTTCTTCAGGTGGGCATGTTCAGCATCGGCGGCGGCTACGCGGCCATGCCCTTCATTCAGGCGCAGGCAGTCGTGCAGCACGAATGGCTGACCATGCAGGAATTCGGCGACCTGATTACGATTGCCGAAATGACGCCCGGCCCCATCACCGTCAACAGCGCCACGTTCGTCGGCATGCGCATCGCCGGGCTGCCCGGCGCGCTGGCCGCTACGTTCGGGTGCGTGCTGCCCTCCTGCATCATTGTTTCCGTCATGGCGCTTGTATATCAGCGCTTTCAGAAGGGCCGCATGCTGCAAAGCATCCTCATGCTCATGCGCCCTGTAATCGTGGCGCTGATTGCCTCGGCGGGCGTATCCCTGTTCTGTCAGGCGGTTTTTCCGCAGCAGGGCTTCCAGCCCGTCGCGCTGGCGCTCTTCGCCGCGGCGTTCGTGCTGCTGCGCACCTGCAAAAAAATCAGCCCGATTCTCATCATGCTGCTCTGCGGCGCAGTGCAGCTGCTCATCGGGCTGATCTAGCGCGGAATCGGGCGGTTGACGCGCTTCGGAAGCCTTCCCGCCCGCGCGGTGAAAAACGCATAAAGCACCCGGCGCTTCGCCCTGCAGGCTATCCTGCCTTGCGGGCCGGAGCGCCGGCTTTGGTTTACCGCTTCGGCTGATTCTTCTCCTGAAGCAATTGCAGCGAGGGCTCCGCTTCATCCGCCCATGGGGCCGCTTCCCCGCGGCGCAGCGCTTCCCTTTCCCCGCGCAGAGCGCGCAGGCGGCGGGTACGGTCGCGCACGCGAACGCCCAGCAGCGCGCGGCTTTGATACCTGCCCAGCAGCGCGCGCGTGCCCATGGCGGCGGGTACGGCGGCTATCGCCCCGCCTGCGGCGGCGGCCAATGCGCCCACGCCCATCGCTGCGCCGGTTTTGAGCATGCGCTGCACCGCGTCGCTTACGCCGGCTTGGCCCGTTTTACGCCCCCGCAGCACGCGCAGCTGCTCCGTCACGGCAATCAGGGCGAAGGGCGCCGCAATGCTCAGGCCGTCCAGCACGCCGCCGTCCTCCAGCAGGCCCAGCTCCGTCGCCGCGTTATCGGCGTAGGAAAGCCCGGCGGTTACGCTGTCCACCAGCGTTTCCTGCCGCCGCCCGGCGTATTGCCTGATTAATTCCGCGTATGTCGGCATGCGCGTTCACCTCGCCCGTTCAAAATGGGACGATCCCCGTCCGCTTGGATGTTTCGACGCGATGGGCGTTTTCTCCTGCGCAGCGGCGGATAAAGGCCGCACGGTCGCGCTTTGCCACGCGTTCCGGCAACCAATTACGCCTAAGTACCATTATTATGGAATTTTTTTTACCAAATCGTTGACATTCAAATAGTAATATGCTATACTTAAATCGCAATAGAAGAGATGAAACGACCGCACCAATGCAAGGGAGGCGTTTCCCATGGGCTAAGTTCATACAACAAACGCGGTTCAAATGCGGCTGCGGAAAAGTCAGGCTCTATGCTTTGCTGTTGCTGGATCAATGGATAAGCCTGTTTGCAAACACAATCTTTAATCAATCGCGCGTCAGGGAGGTACGGCCATGGACACGCACAACCAACGGCGGCTTTGCGCCGCGCTGCTGCTTGCCCTGCTGCTCCTTACACAGGCCGCGCTTTGCGCCGCGGAGAGCACGCCGACGCCCGCCTCCGTCCTCAAGGACGCGATCGAGCCGAGGCCCGCGGTTCTTCCGCCGGAGGATATCGAGCCGCTGCCTGCGGTTCTCGCCGGGCAGCTTGAGCCGCCCTGCGGCGCTATCGATTTTGCGCCCGCCTTCGCCTTTTCGCAAACGCTCCGCCTGACCATCGACAACGCCGCATGCGCGCGCGTGTACGTGCGGGCCTATCGCGGCACGGTGGTCGCGGCGGACGGCGACGGCTGGTACTGGCCGGCGCGGGGCGTTCTGCAGGAGGATGGAAGCCTCAGCAGAGACAGCGCATGGAAAATGAAAAACGTGCGGCAGGGCGATCAGGTCGAGTTTCTGTATGCGCCCAGACCGTCGATGATCTGGGACGTAGTGTTCATTTTCTATCTCGACGCGGAGCTGGCGGTGCTCGACACGCAATACCTGATGGTGGAGCAGAACGAAAGCGGCGAATACGCCATCGGCAGGCTCATCATGTAACGGCGCGAGCCGTCAAATCCATCAAGCGGCGCGCCCCATCCTATTCGCAGGCTTCCTGCGGCAGACTGCGGCCCCGCTTCGCTTCGGTTGAACAAAAAAAGGTCGAGCTGCGTTGCCCTGTGAAAGACCGCGCCGCCGGAAAGGAGGCCGGGATGCGGCGCGTTCCCGTTAAAAGCCATATACGCCGTCCTTCCTTTCGCGCGCAGGCGCGAGTCGAAGCATTTGCGCCCCACCGCTCCGCCACGCCCGCCAGCACCTTCCTTTCGCGCACAGGCGCGAGTCGAAGCAGCAGCGTTCCGATGCATTTCCCTTCGGAGAAACCTTCCTTTCGCGCACAGGCGCGAGTCGAAGCGTTCCTTAACCAACACAGGCAAAGCGGCGGCGCTACTTTATTCTGTACGCAGGCGCGGAACCCGATCATGGCTCGACGCCGCTCAGGGGATCGCCGTCGCACCCCTCTCCACGCACAGGCATATACCCCGGCATACATCGCAGGGACATATTGCCGAATTAACCCGTTTCCACGCGCGCTGGCGCGAGCCACGGCGAACGAGGCAACCGCATACAGTCAGCGAACGTCTGCCGTGCCCTCTTGCGCAAGCGCAAGTCTTGACGAACGCGCACCGGCGACGATCAGGAGGCGCATGCATGCCGCCCAACACGCGCGGACACGAGCCGCAATCGTCTTTACAGGCACAAACGAAGCGCCGGCAGCAAACGACTCTGGCCGACCGGAAGCGCTATCCCTTCCCGGACGCGATATGAGGCGGCGTTCGCCGTCGCACCCCTTCCGCAGCCTTCGGTAAGCGACGCCGCCGCGCTCGCATCGCTTGACGCGCACCGCAAAGCGCTTACACTAAAAAACGGAGCAAAACGAACCGCGCTCCGCCTCACGCTTGCTGTGGGGCGGAGCTTTCCGTTCAAGGCGGCGATACGGCGCAGGCTATCCTGACCGCTGATCCTGCTGCGTCACGCTCACGCAGTCGTCAAGAACGTACGCCATGCTTTCGTCAACACGCTTTCAATTTCCCGAACCCAAAAACAAAAAACCCGCCATGAAGCGGGCTTTGAAAAGAAAGCAATCTTACGCGTTTGCCTTGGCCAGCGCCTTAGCCAGACGAGCCTTTTTGCGGTTGGCGGTATTCTTATGCATAACGCCCTTCGCAACGGCCTTATCGATAGCGGAGGTGGTGGCGCTCAGTTGCGCGCCAGCGGGCTGCGCACCCTCCATCAGAGCAACCTGATACTTCTTAATGGCAGTTTTGACGCCCGTCTTCACCATACGATTCCGCAGATTTTTCTTTTCGCTTACCTTGACACGCTTCATGGCGGACTTGATGTTCGGCAACTTCCTTCACCTCCTCACGGAATTCATGCTGATAATCAGCATTGCTAATTATACCATACCGCCGCAAAAAGCGCAAGCCCTTTTCCGAATTTTCGTCAAAAAACTTTTGCATTTTCGCAGCGCACGGTCAAAACCCCGGCGCCATGCTTCAGCAAGCGCCTCTGCCGGCATACATGCTGTACAGGTGGCTGTAGATGCCGCCCTTTTTCAGCAGTTCCTCATGGGTGCCGGTTTCCTCCACGCCCTTTTCGGTAAGCACCCAAATCACGTCCGCGTTGCGGATGGTGGTCAGGCGATGCGCGATGGTAAAGGTGGTACGCCCCTTGGCCAATTGCTCCAGCGATTTTTGCACCAGCAGCTCGCTTTCGTTGTCCAGCGCGCTGGTAGCCTCGTCCAGAATCAGGATCGGCGGGTTTTTGAGGAACACGCGCGCGATGGACAGGCGCTGCTTCTGGCCGCCGGAGAGCTTCACGCCGCGCTCGCCGATATAGGTATCGTAGCCGTCGGGCAGCTTGGAAATAAAGTCGTGCGCGCCGGCGCGTTTGGCGGCCAGCACAATGTCCTTATCCGTAGCGCCGGGCTTGCCGTAGGCGATGTTTTCGCGCACCGTGCCGGAAAAGAGGTACACCTCCTGCTGCACCATGCCGATGGCGTTGCGCAGGGACTTGAGCGTGATGCCGTGAATATCCTGCCCATCGATGGTGATGCGCCCCTGCGTCACGTCGTAAAAGCGGGGAATCAGGTTGCACAGCGTGGTCTTTCCGCTGCCGCTGGGGCCGACCACGGCGACGTTCTGCCCGGGCGAGACATGCATGTTCAGATCGGAAAGCACCTCGTGCTCCGTATCGTCCGAATAATGGAAGCCCACGTGTTCAAAGCAAACCTCGCCCTTGACCGTGCCGATATCCTTCGCGCCGGGCTGATCCTTGATCTCGATGGGCGCGTCCATAATTTCGTAGAAGCGCTCGATACCCGTCATGCCGTTTTGGAACTGCTCCGTAAATTCTACAATACGGCGGATGGAATTGAGCAGCGTGGAGATGTAGAGCAGATAGGCCATATAATCGCCCACGTCAATGCGCCCATCCGCCAGAAACAGCGCGCCGACCACAACCACCACAATATACATCAGCCCGTCGAACAGGCGCGTAACCGTGCCGAAGCCCGCCATGTATCGATAGCTTTTCCGCTTCAGCTCGTAGAATTTCCGGTTACCCTCCTCGAATTTTTCCTGCTCAATATGCTCGTTGGCGAAGGATTTCACCACGCGCACGCCCAGCAGGCTGTCCTCCACCTGCGCGTTGATTTCGCCCACCTGATGGCGGCGTTCCTTGAACGCCTGCCGCATTTTATTGCGGAAATAGCGCGTACCCAGCAGCATGAAGGGCAAAAGCACGAAGATCAACAGCGTCAATTCGATATTCATGCCGCACAGAATGATGAAGGAAACCGTGATTTTGATCACGGCAATGAGCATTTCCTCGGGGAAATGGTGCGAAAACTCGGTTACGTCGAACAGGTCGCTGGTAATGCGCGCCATGATCTGGCCGATCTTGGTGCTGTTGAAATAGGAGAAGGACAGCTGCTGCAGATGGTTGAACAGATCCGAGCGCATATCCGTCTCCAGACGCGTGCCCATAACGTGCCCCTGATACTGCATGCAGTAGTTCGCCGCGGCGTCAATCAGCCGAAGCAGCAGATAAATCCCGCCCATTTTGAGCACCCACGACGGCTCGATCGTTATGCCGCCGCCCGAAAGCATGGCGCTGGCACGGTTGGTGATCTCCTTGACGATCAGCGGGAAAACGACCTCGCACAGCGTGGTCATGATCGCGCAGAAGAAATCGAAGATCATCGCCTTTTTGTATTTTCGGTAATACGGCATGAACCGCTTCAGCAATTGGAAGGACTTCATTCGAGCACCCCTTTTATTTGTGCATATGGTCTACCATCATTACAGACGCAGCGAAGGCCGCGCATTGAGCGCCAAATCGGCCATCTCGCCCCTTTGCAGGCGATAATACGCCGCCGAGCCGATCATGGCGGCATTATCGCCGCACAAATTCAGCGCGGGCATATACAGCGCAATGCCGCGCTTCCGGCAGGCCGCCGTCATTTCGCGCCGCAGCAGCCGGTTGGCTGATACGCCGCCCGCCAGCGCCATCTTGGTCAGGTGCAGATCGTCCGCGGCGAGCATCGCGCGATCCACCAGAAAGGAAACCACCGCCGCCCGGAAGGAGGCCGCCAAATCGGCGTCGCGCAGCGCTTCGCCCTTTTGCCGTGCGTTATGCACGGCGTTGATAAAAGCGGTTTTTAAGCCGGAAAAGGAATAATCATACCGCCCCTCGGTATGCGGGCGCGGAAGGCGAAGCGCCTTGGGGTCGCCCTCCTCGGCCAGCTTATCCAGCAGCGGCCCGCCGGGATAGGGAATGTTCAGCACGCGCGCCGCCTTGTCAAAGGCTTCGCCCGCCGCGTCGTCCTGCGTCTGCCCCAAAATGCGGTACACACCGTAATCATCCACAGAGAACAGGTGACTATGCCCGCCGCTGACCACCAGACAGGCAAAGGGCGGCTCCAGCTCCGGGCTGGTGAGAAAATTCGCGCAGATATGCCCCTCGATATGGTTGACGGGCACAAGCGGCTTATGCGCGGCGAACGCCAGCCCCTTGGCGCAGGAAACGCCGATGAGCAGCGCGCCCACCAGCCCGGGGCCATAGGTGCAGGCAATCGCGTCCACGTCGCCCAGCGCCATGCCCGCCCGCCGCAGCGCCTCGTCAACCATCCTGTCAACCTTCTCCACATGCGCGCGGCTGGCAATCTCGGGAACCACGCCGCCGTAGAGCGCGTGCAGGTCAATCTGGGTATAAACAGCGTTGGAAAGAATCCTGCGCCCGTCCTCCACCACCGCCGCCGCCGTTTCGTCGCAGCTGGATTCAATCGCCAAAATACGGATATGCTCCTTTTCGCGCAGCGACGCGAGCGCGCGCCGGCTTTCCGATTGATAACTCATGCTTTTTGCTCCTTCGCCTCCGGCCTTCGGCCGATTTTCAGCCACGCGACGATCAGGCACAGCATCATGCCCGCAATGGGCAGCAGGCTCTTGCCCATCGTCTGCGCATACCAGACAAAGAAGGGCTCCGGCATCAGTCCGGCCAGAAGATCGGTTTCTCTGTCCATCAGCCACAGGGAATTACGGAAGAGAACCTCATGCAGCCGCCAGAACATGCCCGAAAAATCAACGCATGCCCAGATCGTCAGCCCCGCCGCCGCCAGCAGCAGCAGCGCCGCCGCCGCCGAAAAGCCGCGCCAAAGCCCCAGCAGCAGTCCGGGAACGCCCCGCTTTTTTTCCAGCCAGTACAGCGCCGCCAGCACGCACAGCGTAATCCCGCCGCCCGTCAGGCGAACGGCCTTGAGCAGCGCGACCATGCCGCGCACATCGGCCAGATGCGCCATTTCCTTTTCGTTGAAAATGTCGCCCCCGTTCGCCCAGACAATTTTGTCCGCCTTGCCGTCCAGATATTGCGCCAGCCCCTTTGCGATTTCCTCATACTGCACGGCGCTCACCTGAAAGGAGCGGGTATCCGAAAATTGCAAAAAGCCCTGCTTTATCAGGGCCGGATTGGTAACGCCGCTTACCACGACGGCGCACAGCAGCGTCAGCAGGCTGACCAGCCCCGTCAGCAGCAGGGGCAGCCGCCTTGTCCAAAAAGCTTTCACGTATGCTTCCTCCGCCGAAAAAGGCCGCCGGGCAGCGCCTGCCGCCCGCGCGTCCTTTCATGATTGGTCTGTTTTCCCCTTCAGCATGCGGCAGGGCGCGGGCAGACAGCGCCTTTTGCATGGAGCGTTCGTATTACTGCATCTTCAGGTATGCCGTGGTGAAGCCCTCCAAATTGCCGTCCATCACGTCGTCGATATTGCCCGATTCGTAGCCGGTGCGATGATCCTTCACCATCGTATAGGGCTGGAAGACATAGGAGCGAATCTGGCTGCCCCATTCGATCTTCTTCATTTCGCCCTTGATATCCGCCATCTGCTGCTCCTTCTCGCGCTCGCGCAGCTCCAGCAGCTTGGCCTTGAGCATTTTAATACACGTGGCGCGGTTCTGCACCTGATCGCGCTCGGTCTGGCAGGAAACGACGATGCCGGTGGGAAAATGCGTCATGCGCACGGCGGAGGAGGTCTTGTTCACGTTCTGGCCGCCCGCGCCGGAGGAATGGTACGTATCTACGCGCACATCCTTCATGTTGATCTCGATATCGTCGTCGTCCTCCTCCAGCATGGGCGCCACATCCAGGGAGGCGAAGGACGTATGCCGCCGCGCGTTGGCGTCAAAGGGGGAAATGCGCACAAGCCGGTGCACGCCCTTTTCGCCGCGCAGATAGCCGTACGCATGGTCGCCCGAAACCTCAAAGGTGACGGACTTGATGCCGGCCTCGTCGCCGTCCAGCAAATCAAGCAGCTTGACGGTGAAGCCCATGCGCTCGCAATAGCGCGTATACATGCGGTAGAGCATGCTCGTCCAATCCTGCGCCTCGGTGCCGCCCGCGCCCGCATGCAGCGAAAGCACGGCGTCGCTGTCGTCATACTGGCCGCGCATCAGCGTCTCCAGCGCCAGCGCGTCGGTATCCTTGGTCAGCTTGTCAATCTCCGCGCCGGCCTCGACGATCATGCTTTCGTCGTTTTCCTCCTGCGCCAGCTCCATCATGGTTTCAATATCGTCGCAGGCGGAAACCAGCGCGTTGTAATGCTTGATCTTACCCTCCAGCGTGGCGATACGGCGGTTAACGTGGGTGGAGCGTTCCAGATGATCCCAGAAGCCCTCGGCGTTCATTTCCTCGCGCAGCTCCTGCAGCTCGCGCTCCATATTGTCCATATGCAGGCCATCGCCCACCTCCGCCAGCTTCTGGCGCAGGTCGCTCAGCCGCGCGGTGTATTGCTGAATTTCTACGATCATGTTTTCTCTCCTTCACTGTTCGGCAGAAAGCGCTTCTTTCCGGATATAGACGCGTTGACGGGAAGGAAACGCGTTAATCGCCGCCCGCGGTACGCCCGCAGCAGTTTTTATATTTCTTGCCGCTGCCGCAGGGACAGGGGCTGTTGCGCCCCACCTTTTCCCCCGCCTTGACGGGGCTGCGCGGCGCGTCCCGGCGCGCCGTGGGGCCGCCGTGCATTTCCGTCACGGGGCGCGCGGCGGCACGGCGCTCGGGCGCCTTTTCAATTTTGATCTGGTACAGGCGGCGCACCGTATCCTCGCGGATCAGGCGCACCATCTCCTCGAACATATCGTAGGATTCCAGCTTGTATTCGTTCACCGGGTCGCGCTGCGCGTAGGCGCGCAGGCCGATGCCGTCGCGCAGCTGATCCATCGCGTCGATATGATCCATCCAGCGCATATCGACCGCGCGCAGCAAAATCGCGCGCTCCAGCTCGCGCATATCGATGCCCATTTCCGCAAAGTGCGCCTCACGCGCCTCATAAAAGCGCGCCGCCGTTTTTTTCAGGAATTCGGCGACCTCCTCCTTCTTAAAGGAAAGAATCGCGTCGCGGTTGGCCTCGATCGTTCCGGCGGGGACGCACAGCCGCTCTACATATTCCCGCAGGCCGTTCAGGTCCCATTCCTTACTGGTTTCGCCCGTAAGGTGGCGGCTGCAGGCCTCGTCGATCAGGCTGGCCGCCATGCCGGCGATTACCTCGCGCATGCTTTCGCCGCGCAGCACCTGCAGACGCTGGCCATAGATAATGCCGCGCTGCTGGTTCATCACGTCGTCATACTGCAAAACATGCTTGCGCACCTCGTAGTTGCGGCTTTCGACGCGCTTTTGCGCGTTCTCGATCTGCTTGGTGAGCATGCCCGCCTCCAGCGGCGTATCCTCGTCCATGCCCAGCCGCGCAATCAGCGGCTGAATGCGTTCGCCGCCGAAGAGGCGCATCAGGTCGTCCTCCAGCGCGATAAAGAACTGCGAGGAGCCCGGATCGCCCTGACGGCCGGCGCGGCCGCGCAGCTGGTTGTCGATTCGGCGGGATTCATGGCGCTCCGTGCCGATGATGTGCAGGCCGCCCACCGCCACAACCTTGTCGTGCTCCACGTCCGTGGTCTTTTTGAATTCGGCCTTGAGCTCGCGGTAATGCCGCCGCGCCTCGAGCACCTCCTCGGGCACGTTCTCGTTAAAGCCGGTGGCCGCCTCGATGATCTCCTCGGGAATTTCCTCTTGTCGCATGGCGCGCCGCGCAAGAAAATCCGGGTTGCCGCCCAGCAGAATATCCGTGCCGCGGCCGGCCATGTTGGTGGCGATGGTGACCGCCCCGAAATGGCCCGCCTGCGCCACGATGGACGCCTCGCGCGCATGATGCTTGGCGTTGAGCACCTCGTGCTGCACGCCGCGCAGATCGAGCATATGGCTGATCAGCTCGCTCACCTCAACGGACACCGTGCCCACCAAAATGGGCTGCCCCGTCGCGTGGCGCTTGATAATTTCCTCCACCACGGCGTTGTATTTGCCCTTCTTGGTGCGGTAAATCACGTCGTTGAGATCCTGACGGATCATGGGCTTGTTGGTGGGCACCTGCACGACGTCCAAATTGTAAATGCCCTGAAACTCGCCCTCCTCCGTCTTGGCGGTGCCCGTCATGCCCGAGAGCTTTTTGTACATGCGGAAGTAATTCTGGAAGGTGATGGTCGCCAGCGTTTTGCTTTCGCGCGCCACCTTCACGTGCTCCTTCGCCTCGATGGCCTGATGCAGGCCGTCCGAATAGCGGCGGCCGACCATCAAACGGCCGGTGAATTCATCCACAATCACGACCTCGCCGTTCTGCACCACGTAATCCACGTCGCGCTTCATCAGGGCGTTGGCCTTGAGCGCCTGCAGCAGGTAATGGTTCAGGTCGTTATTTTCCGGGTCGGAAAGATTTTCCACGCCGAAGGCGCTCTCCGCCTTACGGGCGCCCTCCTCGGTGAAGATGACCGTCTTGTCCTTTTCGTCGACGGTGAAGTCCTCCTCCGCCTTCAGACGCACGACAAAGCGATCCGCCTTTTCATACATATCGGTGGATTTTTCGCCCTGACCGGAAATAATCAGCGGCGTGCGCGCCTCGTCGATGAGGATGGAGTCCACCTCGTCCACAATGGCAAAGGCATGGCCGCGCTGCACCATATCCTTTTCATACAGCACCATATTATCGCGCAGGTAGTCGAAGCCCATTTCGTTATTCGTACCGTAGGTCACGTCCGCGGCGTAGGCGTCGCGCCGCTGCGCGCCGTCCAGATCGTGCACAATCACGCCCACGCGCATGCCCAGAAAGCTGAACAGCTTGCTCATCTGTTCGCCCTGGAAGGAGGCCAGATAATCGTTCACCGTAACGATATGCACGCCCTCGCCCGTCAGCGCGTTCAGATATGCCGGCAGCGTGGCGGTCAGCGTCTTACCCTCGCCCGTTTTCATTTCGGCGATGCGCCCCTGATGCAGCACCACGCCGCCGATCATCTGCACCCGGAACGGACGCATGCCCAGCGTGCGCCTGCTGGCCTCGCGCACCACGGCGAAGGCCTCGGGCAGGAGCTGATCCAGCGTTTCGCCCTTCTGATAGCGCGCCTTGAACTCGGCGGTTTTGGCACAGAGCTGCTCGTCGGTCAGCTTCTCGGTTTCAGGCTCCAGCGCGTCGATCTGGTCGGCAATTTTCAAAAGCGGCTTGAGCTGCGCGTCGTTGCCCAAGCCCAGCATTTTCTTCAAAAAATCAAGCATGCCTTTTCTCCTCACATTGCATTGCGTTTCTGCGCACGAATGGCACAGAAACCCAATTTTTATTATATCACGCAAAAGCCGCCGATAGCAAGATTTTTTTGCAGAAAGCGAAAACGCTGCGGAAGGAGCGCAAAAAGGCGCCGCCGGCGCTTTCGGGCGGAAAGCGCCGCGCACGGCGCGCGTCTTACTTTTTCTTAAGCTTCTTTTTCAGGGCGTAGGCCAGCATCAGCACCCATGCCGCGCCCAGCGCCGCCAGCAGCGCGACGGACGTGGAGGGCATTTCGCCCAGCGCCGCCTTGCCCATTGCGCCGCCGCCCTGCGGGTTTTTCTGATCCAGCCGGTAAAGCGAGGTCACGTCGGCGAAGAGCTTTTCCATGTACGCTTCGTCCACCGTCTGCTTGCGGCGGACGGATTTGGCCACGTTCTCAATCAGCTGCCCCGCCGCGTCGCGCAGGGAGGCCGAGCCGTTGAAAACGGGCGTGGTAAAGGTGTCGGCGGTATGATCCAGCAGCAATTGCGAGGCTTGGATCTTCACGGCGTAATGCGCGTCGTTATCCTCGCCGCCGCGGGAAAGGTAGTCCTGATAATCCGCGTCGGCCTGCGCCTTTTGCGTGACGGGCACATAACCCTCGGTTTCGGCGTAGGCGATCTGCACGTCGTTGGTGAGCAGGTACTGCGTGAACAGCCACGCGGCCAGCACCTCCTGCGAATCCTGCTTGTTAAAAACGCACACGGAGGGCCCTTGCGAGATCATCTGCGGATGCGCGGGATCCGCCTGCGGCACGGGCCGCACGGCAATTTCGAAATCAACCAGCTGGTCGGGGCTGATGTCCAGCAGCGGCGCGTCGGGGCCCATCCATGTCGCGCCCGCTGTGGAATCCACGGCGAAAACGCATTGGCCGGCGTTGAGGAAATTGGCCGGATAGCTGGAGATTTTGAAGGTGGAAAACGCGCCGGTCTTCACATGCGAGGCGATTTCGTAAAGCAGCGCCTTCACATCATCGTTGAACAGCAGCACGTCGCCCGCTGCGGTGGAATAGCCGGCGCCGCGCTGGCGCAGCAATTGAATCATCATATTGTCGGTGGATTTATAAATGAAGGGAATCATGACCTTCTGGCCGTTGACGGCATACACGCCGTTTTCATCCTTCTGCGCGGCGTCCTCGGAAACCTGCCAGACAAAATCCCACGTCAGCGTTTCAGGCAGCGTAAAGCCCAGCTTTTCCACATAGGTTTTGTTGATGTAGCACGCCTCGGTGGAGCGCATGAAGGGCAGGGCGTACTGCCGCCCGCCGATTTGCCCCTCGGCCAGAAACTGCGGCGCGATTTCCTCCTGCCGCGGCGCGTCAAAGCGCACTTCGCTTCCTCCCAGCCCATAGCGCGCGTCCGCCATCAGCGCGTCCAGCGGCACGACCACGTTGTTGCCTGTCAGATAGGTGGCGATATGATCGGGATAGGTGATGCACACGTTGGGCGTGGTGCCGGTGGCGATATTGGTAATCACGTCGTTATAGATGCGGCTGTAATCGGTATACAGGCGCAGCTTTACGCTGATATTGGGGTAAAGGGCGTGAAAATCGCGGATGGCCTTTTCATAAATCGCGGTCTGGTTTTTGTTGGTGTCGTTTTTCGCCCAGAAGGTAATCTCAAAATCGCGGCTCTCATCCAGCGCGCCCGGCAGCGCGAACGCCGCGGAACGATTGGAGCCGTGGCAGCCCGCCAGCCCCAGACACAGCGCGCACAGCAGCGCGATTGCCAGCGCCTTTTTCATCATCCCTTGGTGCCTCCCCGGGACACGCCCGCCATGATCTTTTTCCGGAAAATGAGAAACAGCACGATCAGCGGGGCGGAAATGACCACCACTGCCGCCATCATGGCGGGAATATTCTCGCGTCCAAAGCCGTTTTCACGAATCTCCTGAATGCCGTTGGAAACAAGGAAATACGCCTCGTTATCGGTAATCAGGCGCGGCCAGACGTAGGAATTCCAGCATTCGATCACCTTGAGAATGATGATGGTGACGATTGTGGGCTTGCTGATGGGCATCATCACGCGGGTGAGGTATTTGAAATCCGACGTGCCGTCCACCTGCGCGGCGCGGTACAATTCATCCGGAATCTGCTCAAAATTTTCCTTGAGCAGGTAAATATAGAACACCGACGTGACCGAGGGCAAAATCAAGCCCGTAAAGGTGTTGCGAAGCCCCCAATTGGTGATGGTGACGAAATTGGTAATAACCACCAGCTCGCTGGGAATCATCATCAGCGAAAGGAAGAAGGTAAAGGCAAGCCTTTTCCCCCTGAATTCCAGCCGCGCAAAGGCAAAGGCGGCAGGAATAATCACGAGCATCATCAGCCCCGTGGTGGCGACGGTGAAGATCACGGTATTGGCGAAGTAGCGCGCCAGCGGCACGGCGGTAAACGCATCCGCATAGTTCTGCAGCGTGGGCGAAAGCGTAAAAAACTGCGGAATATATTCGGCGTTGTAAGCGCCGTAGCTCTTGAGCGAGGAAAGCAGCATCCAGTAAAAGGGAAAAAGCACCATCAAGCCCCACAGCGTCAGCAGCAGGTAATCCGCCGCCTGAAAGGCGCGGCGGCGCGCGGCGGCACGGCGCTCGATGCGGTCAAAATCCATTTTTCGTTCGGTCATACGCTTCACCCCGTCAGGTATGCGCGCGCTTGCCGCTGACAAGCAGGTTGGCGCACGTAATGGTCAGCACGATGGCAAAGAGAATCAGCGCCGCCGCCGACGCAAAGGAAGGATAGCCGCCGCTGTTGCCGTAGAGCATATCGTATACATACCCCACGATCGTGTTCATGCCCGCGGCGTTCAGGTTGGTGCCAAAGAGCGCGATGGCGTCGCTGTAGGCCTTGAACGCGCCGATAAAGCCCGTGATGACCAGATAGAAAATCATGGGCGAAATCATGGGCAGCGTGATCTTGCGAAACACGCGGAAGCGCGGCGTGGCGTCCAGCAGCGCGGCGTTGTAGTATTCGCGGTTGACCGAGGCCAGCGCGCTGGTGAGAATGAGCACCTTGAAGGGCATGACCACCCAGATCGTGTAAAAGCAAAGCACGAACATCTTCGCCCAGTACGGCCCGTCGATAAAATCCACCGGCCCTGCGCCGAACCAGCGCAGCATCAGGTTGACCAACCCGTCGGTATACGCCGTTTTCTGAAACAAAATCATAAACACCAGCCCGACGGCGAGCGTGTTGGTGACATAGGGCAGGAAATACACGGTCTGGTACAGGTTGCGCAACGGCTTGATCGCGTTGAGCCCGAGCGAAAGCAGCAGCGCGATGCCGGTGGAGAGCGGCACGGTGATGATAACCAGCAGGAAGGTGTTCTTCACCGCCTGCAGGAAGTACGGGTCGCGCAGCACATAAGCATAATTATACAGCCCCACGCCGAAATAGCTTTGCGAGGCGGAATTATAGCCCTCCTCCAGCGAATAAATCAGCACGTCGATCAGGGGATACACCATGAACAGCCCCAGAAACAGCATGGCGGGCAGCAGATACAGCCATGCTTTCCAATTATTTTTCTTCATGCGCGCCCCCTGCCTCCGTCCGGAAGAAAACGCGCTCCTCCGTGACGGGGTCGAAAATGAACGTCTTATGCGGCTTGAGCGCAAAGCGCACGGTTTCCTGCGCGGGGTCAACCCTGTTTTCCGCGGCAATAATGGCGCGAATCGCGCCCTCCGCCGCGCCCGCATGCTCCGCGACCACGCTGGTGTCGCGTCCCATGACCTCCACCGCGCGCAGACGGCAGCAGAGCGGGCCGTCCGGCGTAAGAACGAAGCCCTCCGGCCGCACGCCGATCTTGACCGCGCCGTCCGCCGCGCCGGGCACGGAAAGCACCGTGTCCCCGCCGATCATCAGCCGGCCGTCCTCCACGCGCCCGTCGAAGACGTTAATGGGCGGCGTGCCCAGAAACATGGCGACAAACAGATTGACGGGCGCGTCGTAAACCTCCTGCGGCCTGCCGATTTGCTGCACCACGCCCTGCTTCATCACCACGATCATATCGGAAATGGACATCGCTTCGTCCTGATCGTGCGTAACGAAAACGGTGGTAACGCCCGTTTCGCGCTGAATGCGGCGGATTTCCTCGCGCGTTTTCAGGCGAAGCCGCGCGTCCAGATTGGACAGGGGCTCGTCCATCAGCAGCACGCGCGGGCGCTTGACCAGCGCGCGGGCGATGGCGACGCGCTGCTGCTGGCCGCCGGAAAGCTCGCTGGGCTTGCGCGCCAGCAGCGTATCAATCTGCACCAGTCTTGCGGCCTCCAGCGTTTTTTCCTGCATCTCCTGACGGCTCATTTTCTGTTTGCCGCGCAGGTTCTGCAGCGGGAACATGATGTTTTCCTCCACCGTCAGGTGCGGATAAAGCGCGTAATTCTGAAACACCAGCCCTACGCCGCGATGATCGGGCGGCAGGCGGGTCACATCGTCGTCGCCAAAGAAAATCTGCCCCGCAGTGGGCTTTTCCAGGCCACAGATTAAATTCAGCGTGGTGCTCTTGCCGCAGCCCGACGGGCCCAGCAGGCCGATGAGCTTGCCGTCGGGAATCTCAAAATTAAAATTGTTCACGGCAATCACGTCGCCGCCCTGCTTTTTATCGCGGTTGGGAAAGATTTTCGTCAGGTTTTTCAGCACTACCTTCACGCGTATCCGGCCCTCTCTCTCTTTGGTTATCAAAGCGCTTTCATTGTACGGCACAGGGGGGCAAAAGTCAACAATGGCGATGGGGGATAATTACGCGCCGCAACGCTTAAAAAATGCGGGTTTTCGGTTTTTTGAGCGTGCCACAGCGCGCGCCCGGCGCCGCTCAGGCTCCGCCCGGCGCACGAAAAGCGCCCCGTCCGCCCATGCCCGTCGGCGGATCGGAGCGCCCGGCGCTAAATGCTCGCCGCTGCCGTATCGGTTTTTTCAGGCTACGCGAAAGAGGGCCTGACGCGCGGCCTGTTTTCCCCGTAAGGCGCTTCATTTCGCCGGCTGCGCGGCGAGATAGGGCACGCATTTCGTCAGCCGGAAGCACTTTTTGCACGCGCGCGTCATCAGCTTTTCCGCACAGGCAAGCGGAACCTGACGCGGCGATTTCATGCGGCTGCAGCTCGCCTTGCAATGGTAGCATTCGCCGCTTTTGAGGGGAATCCAGACGAGACGGCTCGCATCGCTTTCACCCATGAGCGCGCACAGCGTTTCAGGCGTAAGCTCGCCGGTCACGGCGACGCCCTCCCGGCGCTGGTACGCCTCCACGGCGGCCTTGGTTTTTTCACCGAAGCAATACTCGCCCTGCGCGTCCTTCTCCACCACGTTAAGCAGCTGCTGAAGCGTCCGTATCTGCTTACCGCTGTCGCCCAACCGGATAAAGCTGTATACCGTGTTTTCCGCCGCGGCGCAGAGCGAAAATGCCAGCAGCGTCAAAATCGCGCAGAAAACGGAAAGCGCTCGTCTCATCGTCTTTTCTCCTTTGTATTGATACGGCGTTTGCCGCCCGTATTCGACATGCTCATTGTACAACATGTTCCTGCCGTCGCGCAAGGCCTTTTTTCGCGCGCCGGGGGCAGGCGGGCGCGCCTTGCATTTTTCGTGCGCATCCGGTATAATACTCCCTGCAAATTCAGGAGGTTGAACGATGGATTTTGTTTCAATACTGGCCAAGGAATTTTCCCTTCGCCCCGAGCAGGTGCAATCGGTAATCGCCCTGCTGGACGCGGGCAATACCATCCCCTTTATCGCCCGCTACCGCAAGGAAGCGACGGGCTCGCTGGATGATCAGGTGCTGCGCGAGGTGGCCGAGCGGCTGGAATACCTGCGCGGGCTGGAAAAAAGAAAGCAGGAAATTGAAAAATCCCTGACGGAGCAGGGCGTGCTGTCGCAGGAGCTGGCGCAAAAGCTGGCCGCCGCGCAGACGCTTTCCGAGCTGGAGGATCTCTACCGCCCCTTCCGCCCCAAGCGCCGCACGCGCGCCACCGTCGCCAGGGAGCGCGGGCTGGAGCCGTTGGCGCTTTGGCTGCTTTTGCAGCTGCCGCGGGGCGACGCGGCGGCGGAGGCCGCGAAATACGTCCGCCCCGATCAGGATGTGCCCGACGCGGAGGCCGCGCTGAGCGGCGCGCGGGATATCATCGCCGAATCGGTCAGCGACGACGCGGCGCTGCGCAAGGATCTGCGCGCGCTGCTGCTGCGCGAGGGCGTGCTTGAATCCACTGCGGCCAAGGACGAGGACAGCGTCTACCGCATGTATTACGATTACCGGGAGCCCGTTTCCCGCGTCGCGGCGCATCGCGTGCTGGCCCTCAACCGCGGCGAACGCGAGGCTTTCCTCAAGGTCACGCTGCGCGCGCCGGACGAAACCGCCCTGCGCGTTATCGACAACGCGTTCGTGCGCCCGGGCTGCGAAGCCGCGCGTCAGGTGGCGCTGGCGTGCGAGGACGCGTGGACGCGGCTGCTCTTCCCGTCGCTGGAGCGCGAAATTCGAAACGAGCTGACCGACCGCGCCAACACGCAGGCCATCCGCGTTTTTTCGCAGAACCTGCATCAATTGCTGATGCAGCCGCCCGTCAAGGGCAAGGTAACGCTGGGCGTCGACCCGGGCTTCCGTACCGGCTGCAAGCTGGCGGTTGTGGACGAAAACGGCAAGGTGCTGGAAACCGGCGTGGGGCATTTCACCCTGCCCGGGCAGGAATTTCAAAAGCAGCAGTCCGCCAGGCTGATTCACCGCATGGTGCGCGAGCATCACGTCACGGCCATCGCCATCGGCAACGGCACGGCCAGCCGCGAAAGCGAGCAATTCATCGCCTCGCTTCTGCCGGAAATGCCCGGCGTCGCGTATGTGATCGTCAGCGAGGCGGGCGCGTCGGTTTATTCCGCCAGCAAGCTGGCCGCGCAGGAGTTTCCCGAATACGACGTATCGCTGCGCAGCGCGGTTTCCATCGCCCGGCGCATGCAGGATCCGCTGGCCGAATTGGTCAAGATCGACCCCAAGGCCATCGGCGTGGGGCAGTATCAGCACGACCTGAAGCAAAACGAGCTGACCGAAGCGCTCGACGGCGTGGTAGAGCAGTGCGTTAACGCCGTGGGCGTGGAGGTTTCCACCGCGTCGGCGGAGCTGCTTTCCCACGTGGCGGGCATCGGCCCCGCGCTGGCGAAAAGCATCGTGGCCTATCGCGAGGAAAACGGCATTCCCTCCCGCGCCGCGCTGAAAAAGGTGCCCAAGCTCGGCCCGCGCGCCTTTGAGCAGTGCGCCGGCTTCCTGCGCGTGATGGACAGTAAAAACCCGCTGGACGCCACCGGCGTGCACCCCGAAAGCTACGACGCGGCCAAGGCGCTCATGGAACGGCTGGGCTACGACCTGAAAGCCCTCCGCCGCGGCGGCGTGCCGGACGTGAGCGACAAGGCGGCGGCATACGGGCTGGATCATCTGGCGCGCGAAATAGACGTCGGCCTGCCGACGCTGCGGGATATCCTCTCCGAGCTGCAAAAGCCCGGCCGCGACCCGCGCGAGGATCTGCCCGCGCCCGTGCTGCGCACCGACGTGCTGGATATTCAGGATCTAAAGCCCGGCATGGAGCTGACGGGCACGGTGCGCAACGTGATCGATTTCGGCGCGTTCGTCGATATCGGCGTGCATCAGGACGGGCTGGTGCATATCTCCCGCATGGCCAACCGTTTCATTCGCCACCCCTCCGAGGCGGTCAAGGTCGGCGACGTGGTCAAAGTATGGGTCGTCGAGGTCGACGCAAAGAAAAAGCGCATCGCCCTGACGATGCTGAAGCCGCAATAACCGCTTCAAAAGAAAAAGCGTCCTTGCGGGCAAAGCCGCATGCGGAACGCGGAAAAGAGGGTACGGCATGCTGTGGATTGCCGCGACGCTGGCGGCGTATTATGTCAAGGGGCTGTGCGGCTTCGCCAACACGCTGGTGTTTACCACCATGCTGAGCTACGGCGTAAGCAACGCGGGCATTTCCCCTGTCGAGCTGCTGCTGAGCTATCCCGCCAATCTGGCGATGACATGGAAAAACCGAAAATTCCTGCTTCCCCGGGTGTATATCCCCCTGTCTCTGCTGGTGCTTGCAGGAAGCGTCCCGGGCGCGCTGCTGCTCAAGAATGTGGACGCGGGGATGGTGAAGATTATTTTCGGCGCGGCGGTGGTGTTCATCGGGCTGGAGATGCTGCTGGACGAATACCGCAAGGGGGCCAAGCGCCGCCTGCCGCCGGTGCTGCTGGGCGTAATCGGCATAGCGGCGGGGCTGCTGTGCGGCCTTTTCGGCGTGGGCGCGCTGCTGGCGGCGTATGTCAGCCGCACAACGGATACGAACGACGCGTTCAAGGCAAATATTAACATTGTCTTCAGCGTGGAGGGCACCTTTCGCATGGCGATGTACCTTGCGCTGGGGCTATTTGATCTGGCCGCGCTGCGGCAAGCGGCGCTGCTGCTGCCCTTTGCGGCGCTGGGGCTGCTGCTGGGGGTCAAAAGCGCCCGCAGGCTGAACGAGCGGCTGGTCAAGCGGCTGGTCATCGTGCTGCTGATCCTTTCCGGCGCGTCGCTGATTCTCAAAAGCCTGTAAGCGCGGCCGCAGCCCTTTTCGGCCATAAAAAGCGATAGATCAAGCGCGCCTGCCGCAGAGCTCTCCCTCCGCTGCAGGCGCGCTGCAGTTGAGAAAAACGCCCGCTTTCGACCCGTTCAGTTAACGCCGTTTCGCCCCGTTTTTCCGGCAACCTTTTTTCCGCATCAAACTGTCCAAAATGAAACGGAATCAAGGAACATCCGTGGTTTCACGCGGTTTAGGGGCGATCCTTTCTTTGGATGTAAAGGGCGCTTCTCCCGCGCCCCTCCAAGCAGGCCGCATGCATTTTACAGCAGCAGGCGGTCTGCTTGCCGCAGTGCCAGCTTCTACGTTGCAAAGATGCGCTTTTTCACGGCTCCTGCATCCCGCTGATTTGTTCGCCGCCTTTTTGACAGGCTGCGGCCGCCGCGGAAGGGCGCGGACTTCCCCTGCCCCTTGTCAAGCGCGCCGCCGTGTCAGTTGACGGTAGGCGAATGCGAGATGCTGTAGTCCTGATTCACTTGGAAGGAAAAGGACGCCTGGGCATTGCTCACCGCGAAGGGCATATTCCCCGACCATTTGCCGGGCGTTGAATCGGCGGTAACGGTGATCTTCGCGCCGGCGATGACTTTTCCCGAGCGCGCGCCGTTATAGCCGCTGCCCGAGAAGGTGCAGCCGCTGCAGGATACCGTGTAAAACTTGAGGGGCGGCATCTGGGAAGGGGCGACGGTGGGCGCGGCGGTGGACGCGGCGGCGCCCGATACGGCCTCGTATGTCATGCAGGCGGCGATTTGCTCCGCCTTGAAATATTCCGTCGCCGGCCCAAAATAGAATCTGACGTCGTTGAATTTCCAGTGACTCAGCTTCTTTCCCTTCGGGATACTGGCCGTAACGCGCAGCGTAACGCTGCCGCCCTCCTCCTGACGGTTGGAGGCGCGGTTTTTGTAGTCGTTCGTAAAATCGAACTCGTTGAAATATCCGCCCGCGCCGCTGGTCAAAGATGCGCTTTTCAGGAAGCACATCTTGGCGTTGATGGACTTGACCAGCAGCGGCTCGCCCGTTCTGCGCTGCCGCACGGTCTCGGCGTCCGGCTTGGTAACGCTCCCCTTGCCGTCCATGACGCATTCGATGATCATATCCTGCCTGAGGCCGCGCACGGTGAAGCTTTTTACGCGGTTATTAAAATGATAGGCGACGCCGTCGATGACCCAGTAATCGATGCGCTTGCCCGCGGCAGAATCGTACGCCACGCGGAAATCCACGCTGCCCTGACGCGAAAAGGTCAGCCGGTCGGTTTTCGCACCCACCTCCCTCGTGCCGTCGAGCAATTGCAGCGTCGCGCCGACTGCGCGTAAGACGAATTCGCCGTCGGGCGCGTTCTCGGCGTTCGGCGCGGGCGCCGGGGTTGTGATGGCGCCCGGATTCGTCAGGCGCAGGTGCTCCTCGCTCAGGCGGCGCAGCGTCTCGGGAAAGGCGACGCCCGTCTCCGAAAGCCCGGCCGCCTTCTGAAATCTGGCGACGGCCGCTTTGGTCTTCACGCCGAAAACGCCGTCCGCCTTGTCCTTCAGGTAGCCCAGCGCGATCAGCCTGCGCTGCATCTCCCGCACGTCCGCCTTCCGATCCCTGACGCTTTGATACAGCGCGCCCTCGGGATAGTATTCCTTCGTTTCGGTTTTTCCGCATTTGCTGCATACGCGCCGACGTACACCCATGGCGTTGTCGGTCGCCTCCTGCGCGATCTCCCATCCGCTCCATTGATGCTTGCAGGCGGCCTGCGCGGGCAGGACGGCGGAAAACAAAACCACGGCCAGCAGTAAAACGATGATGCGTTTTCCTCTCATGGGGCGATCCTCCTCTCGGTTCAGTCGGTCAGAGCGGTTGACGCGGCGCCGGATATTTAGCGGCGCGGCCATGCCTTGTCGCATCTGTGGAGCGGCGCGGGAAGGCCGTCCCGCATCCATAGGGCTAATACCACGTCTGGCAGAATTCGTTGACATACCAGTTGTTTTTATGCGGCGTATACTGGAAGACGTCCGGCTCGGTGCGCTCGTTTTCAGGGGCGGCGGACATATTCCTGTCCGCCCTGGCGTTGCTGTCGTACAGATAGCAATAGCGCTTGATACGGCTGGACATATTTCCCTCCACGGTGAAAACCTGATACACGCCGTCGCCGCGGTCGACAACGTCGGTCACCAGCCCGACATGCACAAAGGCGTAATAATCCCGCTGGCCGTAAATCACCAGATAGCCCGGACGCGGGATATTCGTCACGCGTTCCATATTGGTAAAGGCGGTATCCAGCTTGGGCACGGCGGCCTCGCGAACGCCGTAGGGCACGCCGCCCGCATGGGGCTTGACCTTGCGGAAGGTATCCGTCGGCTCCAGCGGCACGCCCGCCGTATCCAGACAATAGCCCACAAACGCGCCGCACCAGCCGCAGGCATAGCCCCACCATTTGGTGTACTTATTGTGCTTAGGCTCCTTGGAGAAGGTTTTGCCCTTATTTTCCTCCCATTCGCGCAAGCCGATGCGGATTGCCTCCCGAATGACGGCGGGCACGTCGTCCGCCTGCGAAGCCTCTTCGGGCGCGTCCTGCGATACCTCTACCGCAAGCTGCCATTCCGCGCCCTGCGCGGAAACCAGCGTGAGCGTGGCGAAGCCCTCCGCCACGGCGACGATGGTATTCTCCCGGCCATAGGCGACGCTTTCATCGTCGCTTTCCCAATAGCCCTCGTAGGGCAGCGTCAGCGTGCGGCTTGCGCCCGGACGCAGCAGCACCGTATCCGGCAGCCCCTCCGCCGCGCACGCCAGCGGAAGCAAAAGCGCCAGCACAGCCAGCGCGCTTATCAGCCGCTTCATTCCGCATCCTCCTCCGGCACGGCCATGCGGGCGACGCCCATCACATCCGTCACCGGCAGGCTGAAAACAATGCCGTGCCCCTCCGTTGTCAGCCCCGCGCCCTTGGTGATGGCCTGCATGATCGGCGTTTTATCCTCATGCTCCGTCAGAATCAGCACCATTTCCTTTTCGGGCTGAATGGTGATGCCCAGAAACTGCGCGGCCTCCTTCGCGTCCGCGCCGCGCGCATGCACCACCGTGCCGCCGCGCGCCCCGGCGGACAGCGCGGCGTCCATCACCAGCTCGGTATACCCTTTGTTCACGATCGCAATGATCAGATCATGCGCTGCGTTCTCCTGCTGCATGCCGTTTTTCCCCTCCTCGATAGCGGCGGGCGACTCCGCGCCCATGAGATATTCCTTTGTTTTCGAACCGCCGATGCTGCCCACCGGCACGGTAAAGGCGACGCCCCTGCCGGGCAGATCGATATCCAGCGCGCGGGACAGGCAGCGCATGGCGCGACGCGCCACGCCGCTTTGCACGAAGCTGACCACCACGTCCTTGGCCGTGTCCTTCAGCCCCAGCAGGCTCAGAATGCCCTTATGCGCCGTGCCCGTGCCCAGAAACACGAAATGCACCCGAACGTCCTGCTGCCGCAGCAGGGCGACCACGCCGTCGCCCTTGCCGCGATCCACGATGGTAAAGAGCATTTTCAACGATGCGTTTTGCATACTTCCTCCCTTAGTACGCCTCAGACGTCGATGATTTCATCGTCGCCCGGCGCGCGTTCGTCCGTCGCGGGCTGCCGCCGCGCGCCGGCCTTGGATTTGACGCGATAGATCACGCCCAGCACCTCTATGGCGATCAGCGGCGTCATGGCGACCATCGCCACAATGCCAAAGGCGTCGCGAAGAATATTGCCGCCCAGCGCGCCGCACGCGCCCATCGCCAGCGGCAGCATGAACGCCGCCGTCATGGGGCCGGACGCCACGCCGCCCGAGTCGAACGCAATGGCGGTAAAAATCGGATCGGAGAAAAAGGAAAGCCCCAGCGCGATGGCATAGCCCGGCGCGATGAACCACCAGACGGATATGCCCGTGAGCACGCGCGTCATGGCAAGGCCGACGGAAGCCGAAACGCCGATGGAAAGCGTGGTCATCATGACGGATTTTTTGATCGCGCCCGAGGTCACCTGCTCCACCTGCGCGTTGAGGACGTGCACAGCGGGCTCCGCCGCGACGACCATATAGCCCATCAGCATGCCCAGCGGAATGAGCATATATCGATACCGGCTCGCCGCGATGGCGCGGCCCAGATAATCGCCCATCGGCAGGAAGCCGACGTTCACGCCCGTCAGGAAGATCACCAGCCCGGCGTAGGTATATAAAACGCCCACGCCCATGCGTTTAATCTCCGCCGCGGGCAGGCGCAGGGCGAAAATCTGAAACAGGAAAAACAGCGCCACGATCGGCAGCAGCGAGACCAGAACCTCCTTCAGATAGGTGGGCAGGCTCTGCGCGTAGGTCTGCATCATCTCCCGTGTCGTGCTGACGCTTGCCGCGGCGCTTTCGCCGGGCGTGTTGGTCAGGCTCGGATAAAACAGGCTGATGAGCATGACGGCCAGAATCGGCCCGATTGAGCACAGCGCCACCAGTCCGAAGCTATCGTCCTGCGCCCCCTTGCCGCCGCGCACATTGGCCACGCCCATGCCCAGCGCCAGAATGAAGGGCACCGTCATCGGCCCCGTCGTCACGCCGCCGGAATCAAACGCCATGGGCAGGAACTCGGGCTTGATGAACGCGCCCAGTGCGAAAACCACGGCATACAGCCCGATCAGGATATAGGACAAACGGAGCTTGAAGAGGATGCGCAGCAGCGCTACTACCAGAAAAATGCCCACGCCCACCGCGACCGTCATGATCAAAACCATATTGGGCACGCCCTGCACCTGATTGGCCAGCACAGAAAGGTCGGGCTCGGCCATGGTGATAAGCACGCCCATCAGGAAGGCGATCACGCCCAGCAGCCAAATGCTCTTGCTGCGCGTCAGGTGCGCGCCCATATGCGTGCCCATGGGCAGCATGGCCATGTCCGCGCCCAGCGTAAAGAGCCCCATGCCCGCAATCAGCAGCAGCGCGCCGAGCAAAAACATGCTCAGCATGCCCAGATCCACCGGCAGGAACAGCAGGCTCAGCGCCAGCACCAGCAGCGTGATGGGCAGTACGGAGGAAATCGATTCGCGCAGCTTCTCCTTGAGCTTTTTGTTAATCGCGTGGCGCTGCGGCATGAGGGTATTGAGTGTCGTTTCGATTTTTTTGCGCAATTATTCCGCTCCTTTCCCGGAAGTATCCGCGTCGGGGGCGTCTCCCGCGCGCGAAGGCGCTTCCGGCCTGTGGCGCATGCCGTGCGCGCTGTCCAAAACGACGCAGAGCATGCCGATGATAAGCGTGAGGTAATAGGTGAAAAAGCGCCAGAGCAGCAGCGCGCCCAGCAGCTTATTTTCGGGAAAAACGTCCTGAAAAAAAAGGTAAAAGCCGCCCTCCTGCGCGCCGGAGGCGCCGGGCAGGGGCGTAAAGGACGCCGCGATGTAAAGCAGGAACTGCAGCGCCAGAATCTCGCCGTAGCTGCAGGCGCTTTGCCCCATCGCGCGGTAGACGAAATAGGCGATGCTCATCAGCGCCAGCACCTGCACGCAGGAAATCGCAACCAGCCAGAGCAGTTGCAGCGGATGATGCGTCAGCATATCCACGCTGGCATGAAAATCGCCCAGCGCGGCGTCGGCGCGCGAGGTCGCGCGCGGAACGTCCTTGACAAGGCGCAGACATTTGCCGATGTGAATGAAAAGCGTGATGATCCAGCGGACGATGTTTTTACTGATGGCCAGCAGAATCACCGCCGCCACTGTAAAGCCGTTGAGCACAAAGCCCGTCGCCACAATCACCCGGCCGCGCGCAACGCATTGCCCCACAATGCCCGGATTAAATACCCACAGCAGCGCGCCCATCGTCAGCAGCGCCACCTGAAAGCAGAAAAATTTCACCGCCAGCCCGGAGGAGGAAATGCCGGTGGGCACGCCGCGTTTTTTGAAGGCAAACACCTGCATCGGCTGCCCGCCCGTCGCCGCCGGGGTCACATTGGAATAGAACATGCCCACCAGCGACACCAGCAGAGAATCCCGATAGCGAACGCGAAGCTTCTGCATATGGAAAAAGGCATGCAGCCCGAGCGCCTCAAAATTGACAAATACAACATAGGAAGCGACCGCCGCCGCCACCCACCGCAGGTCGGAAGCGCACAGCGCGCGCCACGCGTCGCCGATATCGCCGTTGCGCGCGCCCAGAAATATAACCAGCCCGATGGTAGAAAAAATAACCAGCGCGTTCAGCAGCTTGCCTCGCTTCTGTTTGGTTAACTTTCCCAAGGCGTTTTGCTCCGTTCTGCTCATTGAATCGTGCGGGTAGTTCCCGCCTTTTATAGTATATCACATCGCCGCGCACTTTGTCACTACTAAATTGCGGCATGTGTGGGGCGTTCCGGCCCGGAACGCCCCCATGGCAGCTTTGGCAAGCGCGAAAAGCGCCGCGTAGCTTTTCCAATCCGCCCTTCCCCCGGCGCAACCGTGCGCGGAGGAAATCCCACGAACAGCGCAAAAGCCTGTAATCCACGGCAGCGACGCTCCGCGCGGTTTCTCCATCCGCGCCCAGCGCGCGCGGCGTAAGCCCACGAACAG
>CAKTXZ010000014.1 GCA_934632155.1 uncultured Clostridia bacterium
TGCTCGCCGCCCGTGAAGTTCAGCCCGTCCTCGCCCAGATACAAAAAGCCCTGCTCCGGCAGCTCAATGGGCGCTGCTGTGATGACGGAGGCGGCGTGATTGACGGTGACATGGCTTTCAAGCGTTATCGGCATACCCGGATCGTCATCCGAGCCGCGCAGGTCATATACATACAAGCCCTCCGGCAGCTTATCCCGGTCGATGCGTCCGTTTGAAAACAGCGCGGGCTTGCCGAACAGCTCGACCTGCTGATATTTTTCCCCGATTTCGTCCTTATTGTGGAGCCTGGAGTGGGCGATCTCATGGACGGCGGCGCAGACCGTCTGCACCTCGCTCATGCAAAAATCCCCCATTCAACGCCCGAAATCGCGAAAAAGAGGGGCTTCCCCCTCAGATTTCCACCATTTTGGGAATTTTGGGCATAACGACCCTGCGGTAGCGCTCAATGAGCTTTGGAACGCCGCCGCAGAGGGTGATGGATCTTCGGATGTTGTCGCTCGGCGCCGAGAGCGCGAATGCGGCCGTTACCTTTTCTTTGCCCTGCTCAATAATGAAAGAATATATGCAGGCAACGCAATGAATCGTGCGGCCTGAAACAGTGCTTTCTCAGCGTCATTGACTTTTTCTCAAACCGTAACTATAATGGTTGCAAACAGGAGCGTGGTACGATGAAGGCAAACGCAAGGTTTCCGGTCGCCATTCATATTTTGACATATCCCGCAATGAAAGGCCCCCGCATTACCTCGGAGGAGCTGGCGGTGAGCATCAATACAAACCCCGTCGTGGCGCGGCGGCTGAATGCCCGGCTGAAGAGGGCGGGGCTGCTGACGGTCAGCAACGGTTCGACGGCGGCGCGTCGCTCAGCCGGTCGCCGAAGGAGATCAGCCTGCTGGATGTCCGCGCCGCGGAGGATGTGCTGATTTTGAAACGCCGCAGCATCCGAACGCCGAACGCCCCATCGGCGGGCATATTCTGGAGGCGATGGACAGGCCGCTTCAGATGACGCAGGACGCAATGAAGGCGGCGCTTTCGCAATACACGATCTTGGACATTGCAGAGTATCTATGAGAAAAAGTATGATTTTTCTATATAATGCTATATTTACAGAAGCTGCTGAATCGTACCCCGACGGAGGAAACGGCATGAATACGAAAGACAAGCCGACCAAAATTAAGGTCAGAGGAGCCAGAGTCCACAACCTGAAAAATGTGGATGTGGACATTCCCTTAAATGGGATCGTGGGCATTGCGGGCGTGTCGGGCTCCGGAAAAAGCTCCCTTGCTCTTGGCGTGCTGTACGCCGAGGGCTCCCGGCGGTATCTGGAATCCCTGTCCACTTATACAAGGCGGCGCATGACACAGGCGGCGCGCGCCGATGTGGACGAGGTGCTGTACGTCCCTGCCGCCCTCGCCCTGCACCAAAGGCCCGCCGTTCCCGGTATCCGCTCCACCTTCGGGACGGGGACGGAGCTGCTCAACAGCCTGCGGCTGATGTTCTCCCGCCTCTCCAGTCATCGCTGCCCCAACGGTCACTATGTGAAGCCAAGTATCCATGTGGCGGCGATGAACGGAGAATTGGTCTGCCCGGAATGCGGCGAGCATTTCTACGCGCCGGGCGCGGAGGATCTTGCGTTTAATTCCACCGGAGCTTGTAAGTGCTGCGGCGGCACAGGAATGGTTCGGACGGTTGATACGGACTCCCTTGTTCCCGATGATTCACTTACCATTGATGAGGGCGCAGTCGCCCCGTGGAACAGCCTGATGTGGTCGCTGATGACCGACGTCTGCCGGGCGATGGGCGTGCGTACCGATGTACCGTTCCGCAATCTGACCGAGCATGAAAAAGAGATTGTTTATCACGGTCCCGCAGAGAAAAAGCATATTTTTTATCATCCAAAAGGCTCTAACCAAGCGGGAGAACTGGATTTCACCTATTTCAATGCCGTCTATACCGTAGAAAACGCCCTTGCGAAGGTGAAGGATGAAAAGGGCATGAAGCGGGTGGAGAAGTTTCTGAAAGAGGAGGTCTGCCCGGAGTGCGGCGGCACACGGCTTTCGGAGGAAGCCAGAGCGCCGCGGCTCATGGGCATTTCACTGGCAGATGCCTGTAAGATGACACTGAAGGACTCCATCACATGGGTGAAGCACGTGCCGGAGTCTCTGCCAGAAGAAATGCGGAATATGGCGGAGAATATCTGCGAGTCCTATCTGGAGGTCGCGGCAAGGCTGATGGATTTGGGGCTGGACTATCTGACGCTGGACAGGGCCTCCTCCACGCTCTCCACAGGGGAGCGGCAGCGGATGCAGCTTGCAAGGGCGGTGCGCAACCGGACGACGGGTGTTTTGTATGTTCTGGACGAGCCTTCCATCGGTCTGCATCCGGCGAACATCGTCGGTCTGAACGGCGTGATGCACGATCTTGTCCGGGACGGAAACTCCGTCCTGCTGGTTGACCACGACACGCAGATTTTGAAAGAATCCGACTGGCTCGTTGAAATGGGGCGCGGCGCGGGAGCGGACGGCGGTACGGTGATCGCCGAGGGGACGATACGGGGCATTGCGGAAAACAAGGCCTCCGTGATTGGGCCGTATCTGTCCGGCACGGCCATAAACAGAAGCCGACCGGATCGAAAGCCCGATTTTTCGGACGGCGTCATCCACATGGAGACCGGCTCTATTCATACGGTCAAGCCGCTCACGGTGGATATTCCCAAGCGTCGGCTGACCGTCATCACCGGCGTGTCCGGTTCGGGAAAGACAACGATGGTGCTGGAAAGCCTTGTTCCCGCGCTGGAAGCTCTTTGTTACGGTAAGCGGATGCCAGATCATGTCAAAAAAATCGAAGCAGGCGGCATTCATCAGGTCAAGCTGATTGACGCGACGCCCATCGGCGTGAATGTGCGCTCCACGGTCGCCACCTATGCGAATATACATGACGAGCTGCGAAAGATCTACGGCGGAACGGCGGAGGCAAAGCGGCAGGGCTTCAAAGCCGGGGACTTCTCCTACAATACAGGAAGCCTGCGCTGCCCGGTCTGCGACGGAACGGGAACGATTTCTCTTGATATTCAGTTCCTCCCCGATGTGGACATTCCCTGTCCGGAGTGCCGCGGTTCGCGCTATGGAAAGCAGGCGAAGCTGATCCGTTACACCAACAAGGACGGTGAGGAACGCTCCCTGCCGGAGCTGATGAATATGGATGTGAATACGGCGCTGCATTACTGCCGCCACATGGATTCGGTTCGCCCCAAGCTGGAAATTCTGCGCGATCTGGGGCTGGGCTATCTGACGCTGGGGGAGGAAACGCCGTCCCTCTCCGGCGGCGAGGCGCAGCGACTGAAGCTGGCCAGCGAGATGGGCAGGAAGCAGACGGATTCGGTTTTTGTGTTCGACGAGCCGACCATCGGCCTGCACCCGCAGGACGTGGAAACGCTGTTGAAGGTGTTCGACGCCCTGATTGGCAACGGCGCGACGGTCGTTGTTATCGAGCATGATCTGGACGTCATCCGCAGCGCCGACCATCTCATCGACATGGGGCCGGAGGGCGGAGAGGACGGCGGCAGGATCGTCGCCTGCGGCTCACAGAAGGACATTCGGAGCTGTAAGGAGAGCATTACGGGAAAATTCATCTGAAGCTTGCCGGCATTCTCCGTTTAATAGTACAATGAAAAAATGATACATAAAAAGCTGCGGACTGATACCGAAGTTTTTGTAGGATACGGTGCAGTCTCTGAAAAGGGGCTGCACCGTGTTCTGGTTTATGCAGAAAGCTTGAACTGCTGCGGGTTTTGGCAGATTTCCTCCATTGCAGCCTGTATCTCTTTTTCCGCAGGAATAGAGAACAGCCCAACGGCGGTGAAGTAAATATCTGCCTTGACCTTTTTGGTTTCCTTATCCTTGCTGTGGATCTCGATACGGCGGATCAGCGCATTGACGATCTCCGGCGTAAGCTGCCGGATATCCGTATCGTCCCGCAGCGCTTTCATCAGCGGCCTCAAATCCACCTTGGTTTGTCCCACATCCAGCAGCTTTTTCTTGCCGTCAGCGATAAGTTCCAGCAGCTCCTTCTGCTCCTTTTCGTAGCTGGCGGTCATTTTTATAAAACGCTCATCGGTGATTTTGCCGGAGATATTCGCTTCAAACAGCCCTTCAATGGCCTTGTCGATGGCTTGGCTACGATATGGTCTCCCTCCGCTGCGGCCGCGATCCCGCTATTGTCTGCGATCGTCTCATGCGACGGACGCTCTTGGGCCAACGGATGGAGGAGACGCCGACACGCAGAGAACGGAATCAAGTGCGGAGAAGGTATGCAAGACCGCACTTCAGAAACAGAAAGCATGAAAAAAGCCGCCGGGGAGCCAATCTCCCCGGCAGCTTCAGGCTGTTGAAAAAGCAGCGAACAAATGTGCAGGATGCAACGAAGGGCGGCCAGCCCTTCATTTTCATTCGTATCGCCCGGCTTTTCCGGGCGGGGAGATTTTGCGGAGCGTTCGCGCAGCAACATCATTTCCGCAGCTTTTTTGTGATCTATGAAAGGCCGGATCACAAAACCAGCCCTCCTTTTAGTCGATCGCCGTAATGACCGGCGCCGTCCATGTCTTGAGTGCATCCATATCCGGCGTATAGATACGCATATACAGATGAAAGCCGCCGTCGCCGGCCGGAAGCCAGTTTGTTGTATCCGCCGGCGCGTCCTTCGACAGGATCACATCCACAGAGCCGTCGGCATTCCGCTTCAACCCCGAACGGTCGTTGATACAGTAGCGGTCGATGGGGTTATCGATAAGGAAATCGTCATCGCCGTATGCGGTGATCGACCAGAAGCCGCCGTCCAGAACCTGCGGATCGCTTTCAAAATGGAGCATATAGGACTTTTCTCCTGTCAGGAGATTTCCATCGGCATCCTTATCCGTCTTGGGATACAGGGCGACCTCCACGGTATTGGCTCCAAGCCCGGCGATCGCCACCAGTGCGCGGTAGGCATATTCCGTACCGAAATCCCCGATCGGCGCGCCGAAATAGCTCCACTGCCCCAGCTTGTTTGAATACTTCATGCCCTCTGCCACAAGCTTCGGCCGAAGGCCCTGAAGCATCTTCTGCCAGCTTGCCTGAATATCCCCGGTCAGAACAGACGCGTCAAATTCCATACCGGGGCCAACCTGGACCGCCGCCAGCTTTTCCAGTATTTCCGCATCGGCGGCGGACGGCGGATTGTTCTCCATCAGCGCGTTTGCCTTGCTGAAGAACGTGACCGGATCCAGCGAAAGCACCTTGTTGATGGGGACATAGCTGTTTTCCTCCTGATAGCTCCCCTTCGGGGGCTGGTACGCGCCTCCGCTCAGGTAGGCGGAAAGCGGCAAAAGCTGCATCTGCGCCTGAATGGCATATACATTCGGAAGATCCGCCTCGCCGGAGAGCACCGTTCTGGTGATGGACCACGCCATAGCGGTAGGAACATCGATGCGGGTCACGTCCTCCGGCAGGTCACCGCTCCAATTTGCGCGCGTGATCGCATAGGCTCCGGCACGGTCGAGGACAGCGGCGGTATTGGTCCACGCGTCAAGCACCTGCACCTTGCAGAAACGATCCGTTTCCGGCAGCACATAGACCATCGGCTCCTCGCTCAGGTCGTACCACACCTGCGAATAAATGGTGTCCACATTGGGACTGACCACGTTTTTGAACTGCGCGTTGGCCAGCGCTACGCCGTGCATGAACTGATTGACAGGCGCCTTGCCGGGCACGGCTGCCTCCGTATTCGTTGCGGAGGTCTTCGTTGCGTCCATCAGCACCAGCGGAAATGCGTAAATGTAAGCCTTTTCGATGGTTTCCCACACGTCTCCGGCAGGCGGAGCCTCCTCCGACCTGGCAGTTCCTGCATAACAGGACAGCAGCATGGCCATGCAGAGCAGCAGTGTTGCGATTTTCTTCATATTTATTTTCCTCCTTATATGATATGGAACAGCTTGATCGGCAGTCGATTCCTTGCCGGTTTCCCTTACGGCTCGATCATACCTGCTGCTCATTTAAAAGAGAACGGGATGCTCTCCTCCGGCAATTTCGTTCCTTCCGCTTCGCACCAGCGCAGGATCATCTCCTGTACAATGCGAAGCTCCTCGGTGTAGTCCGCATTGCTGCGGCTGGCCCAAACGACCCCCTGCGCGTAGCGCTCCGCCATGGACAGCATCCCGACGGCAACAACGGAAAACAGCACGTCCTCTGAAACGTCCGTGCGAATGCTGCGATCCTCCCGCGCACGCAAATAGGCTGCGTGAAAAGCGGCCCGAACGGGCTGCAGCGGGCCCAGATGCTCCTGCAGATTTTTCATCTGCGTGCGCTGACGGCAAATGAAGGCCTTGTAGTTTTCGCTGAAGCGCAGCAGCGCAGGCTGTCTCAGATAAAGACTGATCGTCCAGTCCGTGTAATAGCGGATCATCTCATAGGCGGTGAAATTCATGAATTTTTCCATGCCGCACCGCTCTGCAGCCAGCGCCCATTCCCTGCTCCATGCCGCCGCGCTGATGGCAACGACCAGCTTTTCCTTGGTCTGGTAGTACTTGAACAGCGTCGTCGGCCCTACGCCGGCCGCCGCCGCGACAGCGTTCATGCTGACCGATTCGATCCCCTGCGCGGAAAAAAGCGCGAGCCCCGCCTCCAAAATCCGCGTTCTTCTGCGGGATTCTTCCCGCAGATCCTTTTCAGCGTTCCTCGGCACAGATCGTCCCCCATTCTGCATTGTCCACAAAAGAAGCGGCGCTTCGCTTGTTATTATACAGCAGACGCCCGGATTGTCAACTGCCTTTTAGATCGGAACCCTTGCATCGGGCGCAGGTTTGTCCAACATAGTGGACGGCGAGGTTCGCGGGATACCTCCGGCGGAGGAGTCTCATGGGCGGGCTGTTAGAGCGTCGGTTGCGGACAGGGAGCTGCTTTGCAAAGTCGTCAAGTGCGTAGAAAGAATGAACGGAGCAGCCGCCCTTTACCATTCCCGCCGAGCGGAGCACCCAGACCAATGCGCCCGGCAGGCCGGGAAGCCTGACGCAGCTGGCGGGCGACGATGTGTACGACGACCTGCTGCTGACAGCGACCTGCTTTGTCTCCGATCCGGCGCAGAGCCCGGCTATTGCCGCATGGCTGAAGGGCCGCGGCACGGTCACCTTTGCCAACCGGAAGGGCGGATATTACAAGGCGCGGATCGCCAACCAGATCACCTTTGAAAAGGCGCTGCGCGGGAATCCTCACCGCGCTTTTTCCGTAAACTTCCGCTGCTTCCCGTTTTGGTATCAGGAGGATACGAACACAACGGTTGCGGACAGGATTCAGGCGCATGTGAAATCCCTGAGCACCCTGTCCGTGGCCATCACGGCGGCAGGCGTTTACGGAAGCACCATTTCTTCCTACCGTACCTCGCTGGACGGCGTGACCTATACCGCCGCGTCCTTCACGGTATCGAAACGGCTCTCCGCAGCGGGAGGCATGGCGATTACCGTCACGGCACTGACAGCCGGGGCCGGACGGCGACGTACACAAAGGCCATCACGGTGCTGGATTACGCGGTACCCTCCATCCGGCAGTTTTCCGTTGAACGGTGCAATTCGGACGGGTCGGCAGCGCGGCTGGACAGCGCCAAGGTACGATACAGCTTTCAGGGAAGCGTCACCGCGCTGAATAACAAGAACGGCCTGTCCTGCGTGGTGAACTACAAGCTGAAAAGCGCGTCCGCATGGACGACCGCCGAGCAGATAGCCATCACCAGCTACAGCCTGAGCGCGGTGAACAAGCTGCTGACCCAGACATACGACGCGCTGAACAGCTACGACCTGAAGGTGCGCCTGTCCGATCCTGCCTCCGGTTTTCTTCACTCCGCCCAGAACCGCGATGGCCGCAGCCGCAGATGTCGCGCCTGTGCCACCGTAGGCGATGGCCGGCGGAGAAGAGAGCGTCTGCGGGTATCCGCATTCGATATGTCCGGAGGCTTCGGCCGCCTTGCCGACGCCGGCCCCGGCGCCGTCTGCGAGGAAGTCCGGAATCATGCCCTTGGCGCCGATGCTGACAAACCGCTCCACGCAGTGGAAATAGCATTATTTCACGGCAGTTATATATACGCCCAAAACGGAGTTGTTTTCTCGAGCTTCCGCCTTTTTGTTGGGGCTTCGGGCGACAGCCCCTTTTTTCCTTGGAGCCCGTCGCGTGAATAACGGGCGGAGCGCCAATTGAAAGCCTGAAATCATGAACGGTCGCGCTCAACGCAAATGGGGCTCCTCTGACTGTCGTTTTTCAGCATCCGCCACAGGGTGCTGCGGCTGATGCCAAGGCGGGCGGCGGCGCGGGTCTGGTTGTATCCCTCCTTCTCCAGCACCGATTGGACGATCAGGCGCTCATACTGCGCCAAGGTCATGGATTGATGGAGGAGCATGGAAACGGAGGAAAGCTGGGGCGGGGGTTCCTTGAGCAGGATTTTGCGCGCCACGTCCTCGTTGATGATGTTTCCCCTGGCAGAGATGACCATCTGCGTCAGCGCCCGCTGGAACTGGGCATAGTTTCCGGGCCATGAATATGTCTGCATCAGATGGGCGGCGCTGTGATCCATGCCGATGATCTGGGTGCCCAGCTCCCGGTTCAGGGCGCTGATGGACAGGGCAATCATGTTGGGAATATCTTCCGCTGATTCCCGAAGCGGCGGAAGATGCACCTTCATGGCGCGGGTATGCTCGGCGAGCCACAGGAACAGAGGATCGGTGGGCTGCCGGTCCTGGGTGAAGGTGAAAAGCACCTTGTTGAGGGCAAACAGCGTTTCGCCCTCCATCAGGGAGATCAGCTGCTGCCTTTGAAGCGGCGGCATCCTTTCGCAGTGGGACAAAAGAATCATGGTGCGCTCCCCGTTCAGGGGGGACTGCAGGCTGGTTAGCAGATACGTCCAGCTTTTCGCCGACAGCTTTTCACACTGCACGCTGACCAGCGGCCTTTCGGCGTACGCGCTACGCCGGTACAGCAGATGCACCAGACTCTCCTTGCCAATGCCCGTCTCCCCATAAATGATCAGGGGATACGGCATCCCCATAAAATCCTCCAGCTGCTGCTGCACCTCCAGGGAGTGAAACCGGCTTTCCGAAAACCCAGTGCTGCGCTTTTTCAGCATGTCCGCCGTCAAATACAGGATATCCTCCTCTGATGTGCTTTGGGGCAGCACTGAGAAAACAAAGTCTGCCGCTTCCTTTTCCCATGGGATCGTCTTACCCGTAACCTGATACAGCGTGTTCCTGGATTTGCTGCGCCGCTGAAAAAAGCAGCTGCCCTTTGCCGTCAGCGTGTCGCATTCGTGCCGCATGGAGGACAGGAGCCGGTTTTCATCTTCTACGGCCAGATTACTGAACAGTAAATGCTTTTGCTGATCCAGTACCGCCACGTTAGGCTGAACCACCTGCTCCAGCACCCGGATTTTCCGGTTCAGACTCTGGCAGTAGCGGTGAAAGCTGACGGCCTCCTCCAGCGCGTTTTCGATGCTTTCCGCGCCGGAATTGATCAGAATGTTGTCCAGTCCCAGCATCTGGGCGGTGGCGCAGGTGATGGTGTCCCCCACGAGCATTTCATAGCCCGCCTCCTTGAGCTGCATCAGCTGAGGCTCCGCCTCCTCCTGCTCGTGAATGGTCACGATATCAAAATGTGCCCGCAGCAGGTCCTTCAAAATATAGGCGCTCTGGGTGATGGCGGGAAAGCCCACCACAGCATAGCGCCGGGAATATTGGTCCAGCAGCCGCAGAGACCGCAGCACGTCGTATACCGACAGCGCCACCTCGATGATGGGCAGCGGTGACGATTGCCGCAGCATCTCCGCCGTACCGCCCCGGGACACAATCACGTCGTAATCCTGCATCCGGGCGCTGCGCAACGTCTGCAGGCCTTCCTCCAGATTGCCCACGCGGCAGTCCAAACAGATTTCCGGGTGATGGGCCGCCGCCCGGGTCAGCATGATCCGCATGCCCTCGTAGGGCACGATGCCCAGAATCCGCACCGGGGTTTCCATATCGTCGTCTCCTTTCTTTTGTTTCATTTTCAAACTATTTTCAATGGATATTTTAACACATCCTTTGAAATGTTGCAAATCTAAACATTTTCCAGGAATTCACGTCTGTTCTTCCCTGCGAAAGCCTTGTATAATGAAGCTGAAATTGAGAATAGAATGAAGGCTGACCGACGATCAGGAAGCGAGGGCATCCGCACTTGAAACTACTTATTGCCGCAGACGATTATACAGGCGCGCTGGATACCGGCGTGAAGCTGGCGCAGCAGGGCGTATCCACCGCAGTGGTGGACGCCGGCCAGGCGGATCGCGCCTTGGCCTTGCCCACCCCCGACGTACTGGTGGTCAGCACCGAAAGCCGCCATCAAAGCCCCCGGGAGGCATACGACACGGTGTACCGTTTGATACGCAAAGCGCGCGAGGCGTGGCCCCAAGCGGCGCTGTACAAAAAAACCGATTCGGCGCTGCGGGGCAACATCGGCAGCGAATTGGCCGCCATGCTGGACGCGTCGGGAGAGCGCTTCCTGGCCTATGTACCGGCGCTGCCCGCCCAGGGACGCACCACAGTGAACGGCTGCCAATTGGATCATGGGTTGCCTGTCCATAAAACAGTATTCGCTCAGGACTGCTACGCCCCGATCACAAAGGCCTCCATCCCGCAAATCATCCGGGAGCAGACCAGCATCCCCGTTTTCTGCGTGCCCATTGGCCAGACGGACAAAGCGCCAAGCGGCAAGCCGGCGAAAAAAAGCATCTGGGTGTACGACAGCGAAACCCTGCAGGACATGCAGGCGGCGGCCCGGGCGCTGAAAAAACAGCAATGGCAGCGGCTCACTGCGGGCTGCGCCGGGTTTGCCGCCTGTCTTCCCCAGATGCTGGATCTGGAAGGCGGCGCGCCGGAGGAGCTGCGGATCCCGGCTCGGCGTCTTTGCGTCATATGCGGCAGTGTGAACCCCATCACCCAGCGGCAGCTGAAGCGGGCCGGGCAAAGGGGTCTGCCGGTGGTGACCCTGCCGGCGGAGGTCATCATGAACCCCGCCTTCGACGCGGAAAGGGAAGCGCGGGCGCTGCTGCAAAAGGTGCCGGCGGGCGGTAGCCTGGCCGTTACCACAGCGGATGCCGGGGTGCCGGGGGAAAAAATGGCATACGCTCGACAGCTGGGCATGGAAAGGGAGGACGTGCGCCGCACCATTTCCCTGCGGCTGGGCCGCTTGACCGATCTTTTGTGCAAAATGGACGGCGCCCTCATCCCCATGCTCATCGGCGGCGACACGCTATCTGGCTTCCTGCGTGCTGCGGGCTGCGGCGGCATCCGCCCGGGGTGCGAGCCGCAAACGGGGTGCGTGCTGTCCACATACGAAAAAAACGGCGAAAAAAAATGGATGCTGTCCAAGTCCGGCGGTATCGGCAGCGAAGATATATTGATCAAGCTTATGGACGCGTTGGAGGAAAAAAACCTATGCCTGAAAGCAAAACGATCCTGATCACCGGCGGCTCCGGGGGAATCGGGCTGGCCATTGCACGGGCGTTCTGGAACCAGGGCGACAACGTGGTAATCAGCGGGCGGCATGAAGACCGGCTGCGAGCGGCAGCGAAAAGCATGCCCGATCGGTGCGCCCTGGTGGCGGGCGACGTGGCGCTGCCTGAAACCGCCGTCAAGATGAAGGAAACGGCACTGAAGGCCTTCGGGGCGATCGACGTGCTGGTGAACAACGCTGGCGTCAATCTGCGGGCCCCCTTCCTGGAATTGCAGGCGGCGGACTGGGAGCGGATGCTGTCGGTGAACCTGGACGGCAGCTTCCATATGCTGCGGGAGATCCTGCCTTACATGGCGGAGCAGCGGCGGGGGGGTGTGGTGAACATTTCCTCATCGGCAGCCAAAACGCCCCATCCCACGGCGGCGGCCAGCTACGCCGCGTCCAAGGGCGCGCTGAACGCTCTGACAAGGCAGCTGGCCTTGGAAATGGCTCCCTTTGGCATCCGGGTCAACGCAGTATGCCCCGGGCCCATCGAAACCGATATGACCAGCCAGTGGGACGAGGATTACCGCCGAAAGAAGCTGGCCTCCATCCCGCTGGGCAGGCTGGGAAGACCGGAGGAGGTAGCGGCGCTGGTCTGCTTTCTGGCCTCCGATGCGGCGGCCTTCATCACCGGCGAAACCATCAACATCAACGGCGGCACCTATATGGATTGAACCATGTGCCGAATGCGGAGCTTGGCCCGTCGAAAGGAGGCGCAGGATCAAATCGCGGCCAGCCGCCTGAGAATAATCCACTTTATCATGAAAAAGGAGGAAACGACGCTATGAAGCATGGGAACCTGAAACGTTTTGTCCTTCTGTGCACCCTGATCATACTGTGCACGGCGGCGATCCCCGTCCTGGCGGAGGACAAGCTCACGCTGACCATGTGGGCGGCGCTGAACGCCAAATCGGCCCGCTCGGTAACCACCAACGCCGATATCGTGGCCATTCAGAAGACGGAAGAGGCCACCGGCATCCACATCGAGTGGACAGAGCCGCCGGTGGGCGACGAGGCTTCACAGTTTAACCTGATGATCGCCAACCCCGACAAATATCCCGACATGATCGCCTGGAACTGGTGGAACTATGCCGGCGGCCCTGAAAAAGCCATCAGCGACGGCTTGCTCATCGACCTGAGTCCCTACATCGACCAGATGCCCAACCTGAAAGCGCTGTATGAAAGGTATCCTGAGCTGAAAAAGCAGTGCACCACTGACGAGGGGCATACCTACTTCTTCCCCCGCATCAACGGCGACGCCCTGGATCCGGAGCACCACGCCCAGTCCTTCTGGGTGGGCCCCATCTACCGCAAGGATATTCTGGACGCCCTCAGCATGCCGGAGCCCGTTACCATCGACGACTGGTATGAGGTGCTCAAGGCCGTCAAGCAGAATTATCCCGACATGATCCCATTCACCGCCGCCGGCCCCACCACAGCCAACACCAGCATCTACACCCTGGCCTCCGTGTTCGGCGCCCGGCCCAACCTGTATATCGACCATGGGAAAGTAAATTTCGGTCTTCTGTCCGACCAGTTCAAGCTGTTTGTGGAAACCATGGCCAAGTGGTATGACGAGGAGCTGTTGGACGCCGATTATCTGGCCAATTCCGCCAATGATTTGCGCGCCAAGGTGACCAGCGGCGAAGCCTTCGCTTTCATCGGCGCTCAGGGCGGCAACTACGTCACCTATTCCAAGGTGATGGCCGCCGCCATGCCAGAAGCTAAGCTGCAGATCGGCGCCTGGCCCATCGGCCCCGACGGCAACGCCTATACCTCCCAGGCAGGCGTAATCAACACGGTGAACGGCGGCTTCGGCGTCGGCATCACGCCTGCCTGCAAGGACATCGAAGCCGCCCTCAAGTATCTGGATTACGGGTACTCCCCGGAAGGCATTATGCTGAACAGCTTCGGTGTGGAGAATGAAACCTACGTCATCGACGCCGACGGCAGCATCCGGTGGACCGATGCCATCCAAGCGCAGATCGACGCTTCCTCTGTAGACGATGTGCTGGGCCGTTACCTGGTGTGCGGCATTACCACATGGGCCTCCCTGTGCGACGTGAGAACCTTCAAGCTCATGCGCACCTATCCCGGCCAGTATGAGGCCGGCGAAATCTGGGGCCAGGCCTCCGACGCGCTGGATCTTCCGCCCCTGACGCCCACCACCGCGGAAAGCAGCGTGGTGGCCCCGATCCTGAACAATGTGCAGACCTACCGGGACGAAGTGGTGGGCAACATGATTCAGGGTATCGTGAGCTTCGACGAATACGACACGATGGTGAAGCAGGCCAAGCAAATGGGCATTGAGCAAGTGGTGGACATCTATAACGCCGCCCTGACCCGGTATCAGGAAAGGTAATACAAGCAAAGCGTCCTCTCACCCGGCTCCCTTGCCGGGTGAGAGGAAAGCCCCTTCCAGGCATATACGAAAGAGCACGAAGATTATGCGGCGCTTTTTCACATGCGCTTAACGGGCCATTCAGTCAGGAAAGGGAGGAGTACCCATGAAACAGCAGGCGGCCATTCATCTGCGCAGCGGCTTTGGAGAACGGGTGCGGCGGGATTTCAAGCAGCACTGGATGCTGTATCTGATGGCTCTGCCCATGATCGCTTTTTATCTATTGTTTCATTATCAGCCCATGTACGGCGCCACCATTGCCTTCAAGGATTTCATCCCCAAGTTGCGCATCGATGGCAGTCCATGGGTGGGGCTGAAGCACTTTGAGGCGTTTTTCACCGACGTGTACGCCGGCAGGATCATCACGAACACCATTGTGTTGAGCATGGAGCAGCTGCTCTTCTCCTTCCCCGCGCCGATCCTGCTGGCGGTGATGATCAACGAGACGCAGAAGAAGTGGTTCAAAAGTACCGTGCAGACCATGACCTATCTGCCCCACTTCATTTCCCTCATGGTGGTATGCGGCTTGGTATCGGAATTCACCAAGCGCAACGGCCTTATCAACGACTTGGCGGCGCTCCTTGGCGGAAAACGCGTGACCATGCTGCTCAAGCCCGTGTATTTCCGCCCCATCTACATCATCAGCGGCATCTGGCAGGAGGTAGGCTGGGGCTCCATCGTGTATCTGGCGGCCATGACCGGCGTAGATGAGCAGCTCTATGAGGCGGCTCGCATCGACGGAGTGGGCAAGCTCAGGCAAATCTTATATATCACCCTGCCGGGCATTCTGCCCACCATTGTGGTGATGTTCCTGCTCAAGACCGGCTCCATTATGGACGTGGGCTATGAAAAGATCATTCTGCTGTATAATTCCTCTACCTATTCCGTGGCCGACGTAATCTCCACCTTCGTGTACCGCAAAGGCGTGCAGGAGTATAGCTGGAGCTACGCCGCCGCCGTGGGCCTGTTCAATTCTGTCATCAATTTCATTCTGGTCTTCAGCGCCAACGCCCTGAGCCGGAAGATTAACGACACCAGCCTGTGGTGAGGAGGGAGAACGCCATGACGGAAGCCCGGCGCCGCCAAAGCCTCCGCTTGACCCGGGGCGAAAGAGCCTTTGCTTGGGTCAACACGGCTCTGCTGATCGTGATTTCCCTGATCATGCTTTACCCGTTTTTATACGTGATTTTCGCTTCTCTGTCCGATCCCATCCCCTTCGCCCGGTTTTCTGGCGCGCTGTGGCGTCCCTTGGGATGGGACGTGGGGGCGTATACCTGCGTGCTGAAAAACCCCAACATCCTGATGGGCTATGAAAACACGCTGTTTTATGTCACGGTGGGCACCGTCCTGCAGATGGGCGTCACCATCCTGTCGGCCTACGTGCTGTCACGCCGGGGATACATGTGGAAAAAGACGCTGTCGCTGTTCGTCATGCTCACCATGTTTTTCAACGGCGGCCTGATCCCCACCTATCTGCAGGTGAACGCTCTGGGCATCGCCAACACCCGCTGGGCCATGATCCTGCCCAAGCTGATTATCACCTTCAATCTGATCATCCTGCGCACCGGCTTTGAGGCCGTGCCCGCCAGCCTGGAGGAATCGGCCCGGCTGGACGGGGCCAACGAATTCCAGATCATGACCCGTATCGTGGTGCCCCTGAGCCTGCCCACCGTGGCCATTCTGATATTGTATTACGCCGTGGGCCACTGGAACACCTGGTTCACCGCCATGCTGTATCTGCAGGATCGGAAGCTCTATCCCATTCAGCTGATTCTGCGGGAGATCCTGTTCATCTCCTCCACCTCCGGTGGCGCCTCGGCCTCCGACCTGTACGCCGAAACGATCAAATACGCCAGCATCATCGTCACCACGGTGCCTATCCTCTTTATCTATCCCGCGGTGCAACGGTACTTCGTCAAGGGTATGATGGTGGGCGCGGTGAAGGGATAAGCATACGCCGATAGAACAAAAAGATGATCCTGAAAAAACGGGGTGACAAAGCATGATCCAAATCGACCAGGTGCTGGAGAGCCGCAACCGCACCCTGCGCACCCGGCCCGGCAAGCTGCTGCTGGGGCCCACAGGCAGACGGCTGTTCGCCGATTATCTGGACAAGACGCCGGGGTTCTGGGGCCGGATCGACTTCATTCACAAATTGAACCTGCCGGGGCTGTACCGGGTGCTGCCTCAGGGCATGGAGGACGCTTCGGAGGCGGCGGAGGCGGTGTGGTACCCCAGCCATCTGCATCTGTCCTTTTCACGGGATGGCGTCAGCTTTTCCGAGGATAAATGGATCACCTGGGAGGACGCGGCCGTATCCTGCCAGCGTTGGGAAAACCATACCGCCGCCCCCCTGACGCTGCGTTTTGAAGCGTGCCATGCCCTGTCCTCGCATCCCTTGGGCGGCGCCCGCGCCTTTACATGGGATGTGAACAGCCACGATTTCGCGCTGGTGGGCGGCATGGTCTCCCGGCCGGAGGGGTTGTGCCGGGAAGGGTGTCTCACGGTGCCTCCGGGGCAAATCGTGGAGCTCCGCCTGGCGGCGGCGCTGGACTGTCGAAGCCACGCCGGAGAAAAGGAAATGCTGCAAAGGGCCGCGGATGCCCTTGTGGGCGAGGATCTGCCGGCGATGCAGGAAAAGGCTTACGGCGCATGGTTCGAGGATATCCCCTCCTTCCGCTGCAGCGATCCCCTGCTGGAAAGCACCTGGTGGTATCGCTGGTATCTGATGCGCAATTCCTATGCCGAGCCGGACGCGGGCAATTTCTGCCACGGGGTGTTTTATGAAGGGCGCTCTCACAAGGTGGTGAAGGACGAAATGGATCCCTGGGGTCACGAGTTCAGTCAGCTGATCCCCATGTCCACCCCCATGCACCTTCTGGACGGGCGCTGGAAAAGGGACGGGCGTCCGTGCCGGGAGGCCATGGCGACCCTGCTGGACAGCATGGATCAGGACGGGGCCTTCCGCACCATGATGATGGACAAATTCTCCTTCATATTTCCCAATTTCAGCCAGTGGGCCATCCTCCAGTATCTGCTGGTGCACGGCGAAGATCTTGCCTACGTGCAATCGCTGCTGCCAGGCCTTAAAAAGAACGTGCGCGGCATGTGGGCGCTGCACAAAAACGACCGGGACGATCTGCAGATCGTGTACGATCATCGCCGCACCGGCAAGGAGTACCAGCCGGCCTTCTGGTATTTCCGGCATTACCCCGAAAACGCCAACAATGAAGTGAGCTATGACTGGATCAAACGGGTAGACACCTCGATTTATCTGTATATGGATGCACGGGGCGTGGCGAGCCTGTGCCGAAAAACGGGCGATCCGGAGGAAAAATGGTTTTCCGATCTGGCCGATCGGCTGGAAAATCAAATCCTGAATAAAATGTGGAACCCGGAGGATGGATTTTTCTACGGCCTGCACCACGAAAGCGAAGCGCAGGCCCGTGTGAAATGTATCGACGGCATTTATCCGCTATGGGCCGGCATCACCGACAGCCGTCATTTGTCGGTGATCGACGCGTTTGCGAACCCGGAGGAGTTTGCCGTGGGCTCCTGCTTTGCGTCTGTCAGCAAAAAATGCCAAGCATACCGGCCCCAGGGCGGCTGGTTAGGGCATTTCTTCAAGGGCCGGGACGGCTGCATGTGGAACGGCCCTTCCTGGCCCTACACCACCGGCATCGTGCTGGACGCTATGGCGCTGCAAAGCAAGCGCGCCGATCATCGATACGACGCCCTCTTTGGCAAATTTCTGCGGGAGTACTGCTGGGAGCATTTCAGAAATCAAAGCCTGCGCGAGCCCTACCTGGTGGAGCACTACAATGCTGAGACCGGAGAAATGCTCAGCGACGAAGCGGATTATAACCACTCCTACTTCATCGATCTATTGATTCGTCACGTGGCCGGCTTCACCCCAACCGAAGAAGGGTTCGAGGTCGACCCCGTCCTCATCGGCCTGAAGCGCTTTGACTTTGACGATTTACCCCTGCGGGGGCACACGGTGCGCGTTGCACTGGACGAACGATTGGGCTTTTCGGTTTCGTTGGACGGAAAAGAGATATTCCACGCGGCAGAACCGAAAAAGTACGTGCACGCGCTGTAAAGAAGGAGGATCGGCATGCACCATTATCAGGCGATGATCATCGGCGGAGGCTTGGCGGGGCTGGCCACCGCCGTGCGGCTGACAGAAAATAATGTGACCGATCTTCTGATCGTGGAATCCGGCCCGGGCGGCACCCCGTCCATCGCCGCCGTCAATTTCGTGCTGCCGGGCAACCCATACGGCGACACGCCGGAGCAATACGCCAAGGACATGCTGGCCGCCGGCTACGGCATTGGGCGGCAGGCGCTGGTGCGAGATATGGCCGCCTGCAGCGTGGCCGCCTATGAGATGCTGCGCCGCTGCGGCGTGCAATTCGCCATGAAGGAGGACGGGGCGTTGCTGTACCGCCATCTGTCGGGACACAGCCATCCCCGATCCCTGTGCCAGACTGATGGACTGATCGGCGGGCAGATGCGCGCCAAACTGCGGGAGCTTCTCAAAGGCAGGGGCGTCACCTTCCTGCGTCGCGAATGCGTGCGGCTCCTGTCCGACGGGGGCAGGGTATACGGCGCCACGCTGCTGGATCGAACGCGCTTCAACAAAATTGACAATATCTACGCCTCGGCGGTGATCGCCGCCTGGGGCGGAGTGGGGCATCTGTTCCCTCAAACCACTTATCCCGCCGACGTGAACGGTCGGAGCCTGGCCATGGCGTACCGCAGCGGCGCAGCGCTGTGCGATCTGGAATTCGTGGAATACGAGCCCATGGTAATGGCGTCCCCCGAGGCCACGGTGGGTGAGCCGTGCCCCACCGCCATGCTGGGCGAAGGGGCGCATCTGGTTAACAGCAGGGGGGAAAGGTTTCTGCTGGCGGCGCGGCCCCAAGGCGAGGCGGGCACGCCCAAATCCGTGATCAATCAATGTATTTGGGCGCAAATTCGTCAGGGACTGGGTTCCCCTCACGGGGGCTGCTGGGCGGATCTGCGGGAAATCTCCCGCGGAACGCTGGAAAAATACCCCTGGTTCTATCAGCGGCTTCTGCACGCCGGGGTGGATCCCTGCCGGGAACTCATCGAGGTGGCCCCCATGCCTCACAGCTTTTCCGGCGGCATCGAAGTGAACCGGGGCTATGAATCCACGATCAAGGGCCTGTTCGCCGTCGGCGAGGCGGCGGGCGGCATCCACGGAGCCTGCCGCTGCGCCGGCAACGCCGCCAGCCAGGCCGTCATATCCGGGCTGATCTGCGGGGACAGGATCGCAGAGTCCGGTGTATGCCAGGTGGCGCTGAACCGGCGCTTCCCCTGTGAACGCCGCATCGAGATTGGCGTCTTTCGCCGGTATCAGCCCCGTATTCAGCGCCTGCTGGCCCAAGGCCTGCCCGTGTATCGAAGCGCGGAAACCATGCGGGCGGCCCTGAAGGAAATCCAGGCCATCAGATGCGAGCAGCCCGTGCGGCAGGACGAGGACACCCAGGATATGTGCCTGTCCGCCGAGTTGATCCTGCGGGCCGCTCTGGAGAGGAGGGAAAGCCGGGGAACCCATCTGCGGCTGGATTATCCCGAGCAGGAGGAAGACCATGCCTATTCCGCCACGTGGAAAAAGGAAGAGGGGTCAGTATCATGAGCGCATATCGGTTCGCCTTGGTGGGCGGCGGGTGGCGATCGGAATTCTACGCGCGGATCGCCCGGAAAATGCCGGAAAAATTTCATTTGACCGCCACCTGGGTACACAGCCCCGAAAAAGCGGAGGCATGGCGGCAGCGGTTCGGCGGACGCATTGCCGGGACGCCGGCGGACGTCCTGCGCGAGCCGGTGGATTTTGCCGTGGTGGCGCTGAACAAGCAGTATTCCTTCCCCTACGTCATGGAAATGCTGGGGCGGGACGTGCCCTTGCTTCTGGAAACGCCGCCCGCGGTGCAGCTCCCCCGGCTGTTTGATGTCTGGGAGGCGGTCAGACATCGCAGGGCTCCGGTTTATGTCGCCGAGCAGTACCCTGATCAGCCGTATTTTCAGGCGTGGCAGGCGGCGGTGGATCAAGGCTTGCTGGGCCCTGTATCCAGCCTGCGCGTCTCCATGGCCCACGGCTATCACGCAATGGCGCTGATCCGCGCCTTTTTGAAGGTCGGCGGGGAAAGCGCCCGCATTAGCGGCCAATCCTTCCGTTTCCCCGTACAAAAAACGGGGGACCGCAGCGGCCTGATTCTGGATGGGGAAACCCATCTCCCCCTCCGGGAGCAGGCGGTGATCGCCTTTGACAGCGGAAAGACTGCTTTTTACGATTTTTGCGGCGAGCAATATCATTCCGCCATCCGGTTCAGCCATTTCAGCGTGCAGGGCGAAAAGGGAGAAATTTCCGACAACCGCATCCGGTATCTGAACGATCAGGGCTATCCGGTGGAGGAAAAGCTGGCCCGGCGGCAATACGGCGTCGGGGGCTGCAGCGAATACCGGTTCCAGGGCATCACATTAGGGGAGCGATGGCTGGTTCTTTCCCCCTTCCCCCTGGCGTCTCTGGGGGACGATGAAATCGCCGTGGCTGTCGCCATGCAGCGGATGGGGCGGATCGCACGGGGCGAAAGGGTGGACGGAAATGCCTATTCCCTGTCCAACGCCCTGCAGGATGCCTACCTGGCCGCCTGCATGCGCAAAGCCATTGATTCCGCCAAGCCCATTGATACCCAAGCCGCTCCATGGCAGGACGCGCTGAAAGGAAGAGAAAATTATGTTTAATCTGCGGATCCCGGGCTCAGTTTTTGCCGGAAGCCAGGCCCTCTCCTCCCTGCAAACGCTGATCGGCAGCGGGGAAAATGTAGCCCTGATCACCGATCCCGGCGTGGAGAAAGCAGGCTGCGCCGACCTGGCGCTGTGGGCGCTGCAGCGGGCCGGGGCTCACGTGCGGATCCTGAACGAGGTGCCGGCGGAGCCGGCCTATACCGACGTGCAGCGGCTGGCCGAGGAGGTGGCGGCAGGGCGGTTCCATGCCGCGGTGGCCGTGGGCGGCGGTAGCGTGATGGATACAGCCAAGCTGTGCTCCCTCACGGCGGATGGCAACGTAACGGTAAAAGAACTGCTTCAATCGCCCGAAAAGGGGAAAAAGGCGCTGCGCACCATCATGATTCCCACCACCGCCGGCACCGGCGCGGAGGCCACCCCAAACGCCATCGTGGCAGTGCCAGAGGAACAGGTGAAGGCGGGCATTGTGAACGCGGCCATGATCCCCGACGCCGCCGTGCTGGATCCTGAAATGATCCGCACCCTGCCGCGAACCATCGCCGCCGCCACGGGCACGGACGCCCTGTGCCACGCCATCGAGTGCTACACCTCCTGGGCCGCCACCCCCTTCAGCGATCTGTACGCGCTGGAGGCGCTGAAGCTGATTTTCCCCCACATGGCCCCTGCCTGCGCTTCCAAGGAGGCCTTGCAAAGCAAGGCGGCCATGCTGACGGCGGCGTTCTACGGCGGCGTTGCCATCGCCTGCTCCGGCACCACGGCGGTGCATGCCCTGTCCTATCCACTGGGCGGGAAATATCACATCCCCCACGGCATCGCCAACGCGGTGCTGCTGCTGCCGGTGATGCGCTTTAATTTATCGGCATGCCGGGAAAGGCTGGCCCGCGTGTACGACGCCCTGTCCATGAAGGGGGCCCAGGGGGCGGATGAAAAGGCACAGGCCCTGCTGGAGAGAATGGAAGCGCTGCTTTCGCAGATCGGCATCCCCGGAAATTTGAGCGCCTACGGCGTAAAAATGGACGGCCTGGAGGAACTGGTGCAAGCCGGCATGGGGGAGTCTCGGCTGCTGAAAAACAACAAAAGAGAAGTGACGCCGCAGGATGCCCGGGCGATTTACCGGCAGGTACTTTCGTAAGGAGGACGCCATGGAGATACGGGGAATCATCGCACCCATCCTGACCCCTATGCGGGAGGATGAATCCATCTATGAAGAGCAATTGCGTCTGGAGGTGGACTGGCTGATCCGGGCGGGGATGCACGGCATTTTCCCCTGCGGCACCAACGGGGAAGGCTACATCCTTTCGGCGGAGGAAAAGCTGCGGGTGATCCGCGTGTGCGTGGAGCAAGCCGCCGGGCGCGTACCCGTGTACGCCGGCACCGGCTGTATTTCCACACGGGAAACGGTGGAGCTGTCGCTGCGGGCCCAGGAGGCGGGGGCGGACGCCCTGTCCATCATCACCCCATCCTTCGCCGTCGCGTCCCAGGATGAATTGATCGTCCACTACCGGGAAATTGCCCGGCAGGTCAAGCTGCCCATCGTGCTCTACAATATCCCTTCGCGCACAGGAAACGCCCTGCACCCGGCCACAGTGGGGGCATTGAGCCGCGTAGAAAACATTCAGGCTGTGAAGGATTCCAGCGGTAATTTCGACGCCATCCTGCAATTCATCGCGACCACCCGGTGGCGCTCTGATTTTTCCGTGCTTTCCGGCAACGACGCGCTGATCCTGTGGACGCTGCTGGCCGGCGGCAGAGGCGGCGTTTCGGGCTGCGCCAACATTTTTCCCGCCAACATGGTGTCCATCTACAATTGGGCCCTGGCAGGCGACCTCGAAAAGGCGAGGCAGGCGCAGGAAAGCATCCGTCCCTTCCGATCCTGCTTCCGCTACGGCAATCCCAACACGGTGGTCAAAGCGGCGGCCAGGCTGATGGGCCGCCTCGTTGGCCCCTGCCGCGCGCCCTTCAATCAGCTGTCCGACGAAGGTATGGCTGTGCTGAAGGAAACGCTTCACGCGCTGACGAAAAAGGGGGTCTGCTGAATGAAGCCCGTCCTGGCAATCACCATGGGCGACCCGGCCTCCATCGGGCCGGAATTGTGCCTGCGCCTGGCTGCCGACCCCGGCGTTTTCGATCTGTGCCGCCCGCTAATCATCGGCGACGCCGCCATTTTGCGGCGGGCGCAGTCCTTTCCCAATATGCCTGACATGCGCATCCATCCCGTGTCCCAGCCCGGGGAGGCGCGGTATGTCCCCGGTACGTTGGACGTATTGGACCTGAAAATCTGCGCGCCGGAGGATATCCCTCTGGGGCAGGTCAGTCCCATGGCGGGGCACGCCGCGTTTTGCTATGTTGTGAAGGCTATCCAGCTGGCCATGACGAACCAGGCGGATGCCACGGTAACCAACGCCCTCCACAAGGAGGCGCTGAATCTGGCGGGACATCCCTTCGCCGGCCACACCGAGATTTATGCCCATTACACCGGCGTCAGCCGCTATGCCATGTTGCTGGCGGATGAGGACCTGCGCATCGTGCATGTGTCGACCCATATTTCGCTGCGGGAGGCCTGCGACCGGGTGAAGAAGGATCGGGTGCTGGAAGTGATCCGCATGGCCCACGCGGCCTGCCGTCACATGGGCATAGACAGCCCCCGGATCGGCGTGGCGGGGCTGAATCCTCACTGCGGGGAGGGCGGCCTGTTTGGTCGGGAGGAGATTGATGAGATCATCCCCGCTGTCGAGGCCGCACGGACTGAGGGGATCAGCGCGGATGGGCCCGTGTCCCCGGACACCGTGTTCAGCAAGGCCCGAGGCGGCTGGTACGATATAGTGGTGGCCATGTTTCACGATCAGGGCCATATCCCGTTGAAGCTGTCAGGCTTCGTCTACGACCGCAGCGCCGGGAAATGGCAGGCGGTCAGCGGCGTCAACATCACGCTGGGCCTCCCCATCATCCGCACCAGCGTGGATCACGGCACGGCGTTTGATCAGGCGGGGATGGGCACGGCCAGTGAAATCAGCCTGCGCAACGCGGTCGAATACGCCGTTCGCTTTGCGCTTCACAAACCGGCCGGCAATCCGATCCTCGCCGGTCGCGAATAGCCGGTCGGATCGGATAAAAACGCTTCATTTCCGTCCCCTTGTCAAATATCGGGGCAAGCAGGCTTCACAGCCCCTGAAACGCGAGCGCGGAGGCGGGTGAAATTACGGAAACCAAAGGCCGCGCGTTTGAGGGCTTTCACGGCGTTGCTGCGGGCTTCGGCGAAGCCGCCGGAGAAGGGGCGGTCGAAAGCGTTGAGGCTACAGGGCCTCCGGTTTTTCAGCAATCGCCTGCAAGCCGTCAGCCCCGGCGGCAGGAGCCGGCCGCGGCGGCGGGCAATGGGAGCGCGACTCTGCGGCGGCGGAGCTGGCCAGGCGGGCGTGCATTTCTGCGCTTCCCCAAAAACGACGTTTTTGATCCGCTCCCTGCAGGATGAAGGGCTTCATCCTGCAGGGCAAGGCTGCGGAAATGATGTTGCTGCGCGAACGCTCCGCAAAATCTCCCCGACCGCCCGGCAAGGCCGGGCGGTACGAACAAAAAGGAAGGGCTGGCCGCCCTTCATTGCATCCCGCTGATTTGTTCGCTGCCTTTTTGACGGTCTGGAACGGGCTATATAGCCCGTTTTTCGCGGGAAGGCGCAATTGCTCAGTCCTTAGCGCAGATTTTCAGCAAGTCGGCGAATGATGCGAGCTGATAATCTCCTGCGCCGCGGCGCGCCGCGTCGCCAAGGCAGGCGCATTGCATTCCGGCTGCTGCCGCGGCCTGCGCGCCGGTCTTTGCGTCTTCTACGACCAGACAATCCTGCGGCGCAAGCCTCAGCAAATCTGCCGCTTTCAAAAAAACATCAGGATCCGGCTTTGAACGCGAGATGTTGTTGCCGTCCGCGACCGCGTCAAAGAAGTTTTCCAGCCCAATTCTTTTCAGAATGAGCGGCGCGTTCCGACTGGACGAGCCGATTGCGAGCAGGTGCCCCTTAGAACGCAGCGCACAGAGCGTATCGTGCACCTCGTCTGACAAATCGGAGCAAGACATTTTGCTGAGCAAACGTTGATATATTGCATTTTTCTTTTGCGCAAAAGCCTCTTTTTCTGCCGCCGTATAGGCTTTATCGCTGTTTTCCAGAATGATTTCCAGACTTTCCATGCGGCTTACGCCCCGCAGACGATTGTTGATTTCACGGTCGAAGTGAATTCCCAGTTCGTCTGCCAAGCATTTCCATGCCTGATAATGGTATTCATCCGTAAAGCAAATGACGCCATCCAGATCAAATATGATACCGCGCAAAGTTTTCGCCCTCCCGTTCCCTGTACTGCCGTTTCAAATGGCAGCGTGCGACAGATACGCCGAGGAAATTGTGCTTGCGGCAAAAGTGAACGCAGCCTGGCGTTTCGCAGCTTTATAAAAGCGTTTTGAGGCGAGCGGCATGGGATGCTTTTTTCGCAAAGCTTTATAGGTGCGTATCCCATTTTCCGCAAAACGGATCCACCGGGCTTACGCCTTGAAACGCCGATTGGCCAGTCAGCTTTTCCAGCAGGCTTTCCAGCACCGCATCATTGGAGCTGTAAGTGTTGATATAGGTTCTGACCCGTGGTACGTCCAGCAGATGATACGGGTTTTCCAGCGACACAAATACTGTTGGCACATCGTTTAGGTAGTGCATGCAGTTTGCGCCCATAGGCTGCTCCCACTCGATTCGAACCACCGTCTGGTTGCTCTTGGTGGCAAGGTTGGCGACATAGAGAATCAGATCGTATTGCTCGGTTATGTCCGTCACGGGCGGCGTAAATCCTTCGCTTCCCTGCGGCGGCGTGAAAACCGTGACCTCAATGCCGAGCTTTTGCAGGCCGTCAAACACCCTTTCGCATGCGCCGGATCTTACCCTGTATTGGCTGAATCCGCCGGTTGCCTCAATCGGATAGCACAGCACCCGCCGATACTTTTCCTTTGTGATCGGCAAAACGCCCGGCTCCTCCTTCACGAGCGTAATGGCTTTATCGGCGCACTCCTTTGCCCATGCAAGATGCTCTGCACAGCCGATCACTGTCTGGGCTTCCTGCAGCTCAGGATGCTTTACGGCGACGTTAAGCCCCAAAGCGGCTTTTGCTGCGAGTATTCGCGTAACGGCTTCGTCCAATCGCTCGGGCGTAATGGTTCCGTCCTTTACGCCCTGCAGCATGAAGCCGTAATCCTCCTCAAGGTTTCGACAGAATAGGAACATATCGCAGCCCGCTGCAATGGACGCGGGAACGGCGTTTTTTCGGGACATGGCGGTGGTATAACCGGCCATGGTGGTCGCGTCGGTTACGATCAGCCCATTGAAGCCAAGCTTGCCGCGAAGCAGGCCGCTCACAAGATCCTTGGACAATGACGCCGGCAGGATTTCGTCGTCCTTGAGCGACGGATTGAAATAACGGCTGTAAGCCGGCTGCATGATATGACCAACCATACAGGTTAACGCGCCCTGACGAATTCCTTCCGCATAGATTTGACCATAGCTTGCATCCCAATCTTCACAGCTGAGATTGTTGATGCTGGTGACCAGATGCTGGTCGCGCTCATCTTGCCCATCGCCGGGGAAATGCTTGATGCAGGCGGCAAGCCCCAGCTTCTGTATTGCTTTTACATAAGCCGCTCCCATTCGCTTGACGCGCTCCGGGTTCGAGCCGAAGGTGCGGGTGTTGGTAATCGGATTGCGAAAGTTTGCATCAATATCAACAATCGGCGCGAAGGACCAATTGGCGCCGACGGCCCTTCCTTCCCGACCACAGACCGTTCCCAGCTTTTCCGCCATTTCCACATCGTCCGTGGCGGCAACCTCCAGCGGAGAGCCCAACAGCGTACCCTCCGTGACGACGCCGTTTCCGCCTTTTTCAAGGTTTGCCGCAATCAGCGGCGGAATGCGGTTTACCTGATTCAGCCTTCGCGTAACTTGAATCGCGTTTTCGATCGGAATGGTTCTGTACATGGCGCCGCCCGGCGATAGGACGCTTTGGATGCGGTCGATTTCCTCTTGCGTTCCGTTTTTATAAAGAACGCAAAACAATTGGCCTACTTTCTCCTCCAGACTCATGCTTTTCAGCGTTTGGTCGACCCATTGTATTTGCTCATCGGACAGGTAAAACGGTTTTTCCTTCAGCATTGTTCAAAACCTCACCCTCCAGTTTTACTGGCTTTTTGCTCATTGCTTGCTAATCGTCTGAATCGCGACGCGCTGCTTCGCCATAACAGCCTCGGTCATCCCATCCAGCAGAATGGCTGCAATCAGGATAATGCCCTTAAAAATCCACTGGTAGAAGGTGTCTACCCGCAGCAGATTCAGCATGTTGTTCATGATGCCGATAAGTAAAACGCCAAAGAGTGTACCGACGACCTTGGCCTTCCCGCCGTGCATGGGCGTTCCGCCAATCACCACGGCGGAAATTGCGTCCATCATATAGCCGTCGCCCGCGGTGGGAATGGCGTTGCCGACACGACCGGTCAGCACAATCGCCGCTACGCCATAGATCGCGCCTGCGATAACATGGGCGGAAATTTTCACCTTGTTCACGCGAATGCCGGATACGTTCGCCGCCTCCGCATTGCCGCCTGCAGCTAACAGATGCCGGCCGTATAGCGTTTTATTCAGCAGGATTGCAACCAGAAGCATCATGATGACCGCGATAATAAACGGGAAGGGCAAGAAGCCGAACAAACGCCCTTGACCGATGAACTTGACCGTTTCATTCTTTTGCAGGATGGACGCGCCGTTGGTAATGATATGCGCGATGCCTTTGAACACCTGACCTGTTGCCAGCGTCAGCACGAAGGGCGGAAGCTTGAAGCGGCGAATCATAAACCCGTTGACAGCGCCGGTTATGGCGCCCGCGGCGATTGCCGCCAGCATGCTGACCCAGATGGGCGCGATTTTGTTCAGGGTGCCGTAAGTAACAACCGCAAGACTGATGGCCTCGCCGACGGACAGATCCAGCAGGCCGCCGGCGCTGATGATGGTATAGCCCACGCCGACAATCGCCAATACGGAAACCTGGCGCGTTACGTTGTCGATATTCTGGATTCTGCCAAAACGACCGCCCGTGCTGATAAGCGCAATCGCCGCTATCAGCAGCATCAGCAGCAGCGCCTTATTGTTTAAAAAGAACATTACGATGGCAGAATTGCTTTTTCTGTTTTTCGCTTGTACCGTTGTCATGCGTTTTCTCCTCCATTCTGCTTTACGCCAAACGCACTCATCATGATGTTTTCCTGATCAAATTCGTTTCGATCATATTCGGCGACGATCCTGCCGCTTTTTACGACGCAGATCCTGTCACTGATCCCCATAAGCTCCGGCAATTCGGAGGATACCATAATGATTGCTTTTCCCTGCCTGGCCAGTTGACCGATCAGTCGATAGATTTCTGCCTTTGCGCCTACGTCGATGCCGCGGGTCGGCTCGTCCAGAATCAGCACCTCCGGATCGGTCAGCAGCCATTTGCCGATGATGACCTTTTGCTGATTGCCGCCCGAAAGAAGCGTCATTTCCGTATTGAGCGAAGGGGTTTTGACCGATAAAAGCTTTACCATGCCTCCGCCGTCCGCCGCTTCCTGCTTTTTATCGATAAAGCCATGACGCGTTACCCTGTCCAGATAGGCGATGGTGGTGTTGCACAGGACGGACAACAGATGAATGGAGCCGCGGCGAAGACGGTCTTCCGTGACCATGGCCATCTTGTTCTCAATGGCCTGCGATACGTTATGTACTTGAATCGGCTTGCCGTGCATGTACATCTCGCCCGTATCCTTGGGATCGATACCGAACACTGCCTGCACAATTTCCGTACGTCCCGCGCCGACAAGGCCGGCAAAGCCCAGTATTTCACCGGCATGAACGGTAAAGCTCACATCCTCAAATTTTCCCTGACGCGAATAATTCTTTACTTCAAGCACCGGCTGGCCAATCTTCACGTTTTCCTTGGGGTAGATATCCTTCATTTCGCGGCCGACCATCAGGCTGACCAACTGGCTTTGCGTTATTTCTGTGATCGGATGACGGGAAATGAATTGCCCGTCTCTGAAAACCGTAACGCTGTCGCAAATGCGGAAGATTTCCTCCAGCTTATGTGAAATGAAAATAACGCTTTTTCCGCGTTTTTTCAAATCGGTGATAATTTCATACAGCTTGTCGATTTCATCGTTGGTGAGCGCCGAGGTCGGCTCATCCATAATCACAATGTCGGAATCATAGGAAACCGCGCGGGCAATTTCAACCATCTGCATTTCGGCCACCGAAAGACGCGAAACCTCCGCATCCGCGCTGATGTTCAGGCCGAGCTGATCCAATATCTGCTGCGCTGCGGCTCGCTGCGCCGTCCGATGATAAATTCCTTTCATTTTGGAGAAGCGATCCTCGCGGCCGATCCAAATGTTATCCGTTACGGTAAAGGTTGGTATCAGGCTGATTTCCTGATGAATCATGGAGACGCCCTTTTGCAGCGCTTCGTGCGGCGAAGCGGGCGCATAAGGCTCTCCTTTGAAAAGCATTGAACCGCTTGTCATGGAATAGGAGCCCAAAATGATTTTCATCAAGGTGGATTTTCCTGCGCCGTTTTCTCCAATCAGCGCGTGAACTTCTCCCGGATATACGCAAAAGTCCACATGATCTAAGGCGCGCACGCCGGGAAAGTTTTTACACACCTTATTGACTGATAGAATCGGTTGCCGCTGTTGCTCCATAGGTTGGATCCGCCCCCTTAAAAAACTGGCCGCGTTTCATCCTCAAGCTTTGGAGCTATTCAAATGAACGCGGCCAGTCGTTTGTTTTTCTGTTTATTGATTATTTAGCGGCGCTGCCAACTAATTCATCAATATTATCGATGGTCATGGGGAAGTAGTTTTGAGGATTGATTTCCTTGTCGAAGGTTTGACCGTTTACAAGGCCGACGCACACTTCCAGAATCTTTGAAACGGCCTTAGGCACATCCTGATAAGAGGTTGCGTCCAGCTCGCCGGAGCGGATGTATTCCTGACCGGCCTCAGTGCCGTCAACGCCGAACACAAGGAACTTATCCATATCCACGTTCGCGCCTTCCAGCGCCTGAATAACGCCGATCGCCATTTCATCCGAGGCGGCGGCGATGCAGTTGATTTCAGGATACGTTTGCAGCCAGTCTTCGGCAAACGCCATGGCTTTTTCGGCGTTCCATGTGGCGCAGCCGGTTACGATGGTATGCAGCCGGTCGCTCTTGCAGGTTTCGTAGATGCCCATTTCGCGCTTCATGATGTTTTCTGTTGTGCCGCCATGGATGTAGCCCATGTTGACGACGCGGGTTTCATCCTCCGCAAGATACTTGGCAATGTAGTCGCCAATCGCCTTGCCGTGATCGAGCTGATCGCCCATAACGCGAACGTCCCATACATCGGTATTCACAGAGCTGTCGTGCAGCACTAAGAAGATGCCGGCGTTGTGGATTGCTTCCGCACAGGCCACGCCGGAGTCGGCGTCGATCGCGCGCAGCACGATCACGTCGCAATCCTGCATAATCAGGCTTTCAACGTCGTTGAGCTGACGGGCGGTATCGCCCAGCGCGTTCGTCACAATCAGCTCGGCGTTGGGATAGTTGGCGGCAATTTCTTCTTCGTAGAAGCGCTGCATTCTCACGTTCATTTCATCCTGCAAATTCAAAGAAAGGCCGATCCGAATTTTGGTATCGTCCGCGGCTGCGACGGAAACCATTCCCAACGCTAACACCAGCGCCGTCAGGATACCCATGAGCTTTTTCACAGTAAGTTCCTCCTTCTTTATCAACGGGCTTTGCCATTGAATTTTGTGTTGTCAGTATAGCATGTGCCAATCCTTCCTGAAACGCTTCTTTTTGCGCATTATCGGGGCGCTTTTTGCTGTTTTCTGCGGCTCGCTTCCGGGTGGCGTTTAGGTGCTCGAACCTATGCTGAGGCAAGAATATTTCCATATTGAACAGTTTTCTGCGTGAAGGCAGAAAAAACGGCGCGCCTTGCGGCGCGCCGGAAGGGACATGGGAAAACCTTACTTGGCGGCAGCCTGAGCCGCACGAATTTCGGCGATCAGCTCCATGTACGCCTTGTCGTGATAGCCGCGTACTTCGCTGACGCGATCCCAGATCATGGTCTCGCCGTTTTCAACGGTGAACGCGTTCCACTCCAGCCCATCCTGACTGGGATTGCCAGTGTAGCAGAAGTTTACCAGCGCCTGAGACATTTCGTTGCTGACCTTCAGGCCGCACTCTTCGTCGCCATAGATCATGAACTTGGCGTCGGTGTGCTGAATGGTGCGGAACCAGTAAGGAATGTCGCCGGCGGTGTGCTGCGCGGTCGTGCCGCCCATGTAGGGCATGTTGTATGCCTGCACGCACTGGAACACATTGGCGTTGCCATAGTTCGCCATGGTGGTGGCCATCGTGTTATTGCGGTTGGTGGTATACAGCAGATCCTTGAATTCGTGCGTGGGATAGGCCTTCAGGTAAGCATCCACAACCTCCTGCGCCCGATCGCCGTAGGTTTCCTTAATGCGCGCCATGGCGGCCTCTTCAGTGATGCCGGAGCGGTAGTGCGTGGCAATCTGCTCGTCGGTCAGGTACTTGGGATAGGTTTTGCCGGTCATCCAGCCGGCGTTGGTGGTGAATTCACCCAGAACGGTGCTGAAGATCACGGGCTTGTCCTTGGAAATCTCGTAGGTGCCGGTGGGATAGAAGTCGCCGTCAACCGTCGCGCCATAGGAAACGCCGGAGGCAACGCAGGCTTCGTACAGATCGTCATAGGGCATGGTCTTGAGCGCGGAAATAATGTATTCGTTGGAATACTTATCCAGCCCCAGATAGGAAACCAGCTTCGCGGTGCTCGCCTGCGCGGTTTCCGTGGTACGGGTGACCTTCGCGGAACCGCCGGACTGAACGACAGCCTTGGCGAACAGGTTCTGCGCGGCGGGCATGCCCATCAACTGCGTTACCTTGGAGCCGCCGCCGGACTGGCCTTCGATGGTTACGTTGGCGGGATCGCCGCCGAACCTGCTGATGTTCCGCTGCACCCACTCCAGCGCCGCGATCAGGTCGGCATGGCCGAGGTTGCCGGTGTACTTATAGTCTTCGCCGTAGGCGGACAGATCCATGTAGCCCAGATAGTTCAGGCGATGATTAACGCTGACGAAAACCACATCGCCGAATTCCGTCAGGTTGTAGCCGTCATACGTTTCCAGCTCGCCGGAGGAGCCGCTGCCGTAGCCGCCGCCATGAATCCAGAACAGCACGGGCTTGAGAACGTCGGGGTTGGTGTTCTTGGTCCATACGTTCACGGTGAGGAAGGTGTTTTCTTCGCGGTCTTCCACAAAGTAATTGGAAACCGAGCAGAAATCGTTTGCGTTATTGGAATACTGATGCTGCGGGCAAACTTCGCTGTAATTCAGACAGGCGCGGATATCGTTCCAAGGGGTTACGGGGGCGGGCATTTCGAAGCGCTCGGCCTGCGCGTAGGGAATTCCCTTGAAAACGTTTACCTCTCCCATGTGGAAGCCCATGATGCGGCCGCCCTCAACCTCCAAAATGACGGGCGTGATGCCCTCGGCGAAAGCAGCCGTGCAGGAAAGCGCAAGAATCAGAGCCAAGATCAGCGATACGAACTTCTTCATTCATTCTCTTCCTTTCTCGTTTTCTTTCGGCGCCGTCCCACACCCGGTCTGCAGCACGGATGCGATCAGCGCAGATGAACAGATTGTACCGCGCTCCAATCGATCACGGTATCTGACGGGGCTAGTATAGCATTTGTCAAAGTTGGAAGCAAAGCTGCCTTTTGCTATAAAAGCAGCCATGTTTTGCGGTTTTTCAAAAGCCATGGATTGGCACTCGACAATTTCGCTCCGACTGTGGTATATTATCATGATGCTTTTTCTGCATATCTATCAGCTTATTGGCAAGGAGGAGAGTACGATTATAACGCAAAGCTTTGAGCACGTGCTTTTCGATAATGCACTGCCTGTTAAAATCATCGTGCAGCGGACGAATCATTTTAATCTCCATTGGCATCAGTACCCCGAATTGCTGTATGTGGTAAAGGGCTCGATTTTGCTGCACATCGACAGCGAGGATTATATTCTGCGCGAAGGGAATTTCATGTACATTTCCGACAAGGAGCCCCACAGCGTTAATCGCACGGATGAGGACAATATGCTGATCTCCGTGCAATTTGACGCCGAATTTTTCAAGCTGCTTCCCGAGCTGAAAACCTGCTTTTTCCGGCGAAGCGCCTTTATGCAAAGCCAGACGGTTGATTCCGCTCTTTTTCCGGAAATGAAAAACGTGATTGCCAACATGGTTTATGAATACAATAAGCATCCCAAGGGTTACCGCTATATGGTTGCTTCCCACGTTTATTTTATTTTGGCGCAATTAATTCGTAATGATTTTTTTACCGAAAAGCCGATGCATACCAAGAGCGAGGAATACTCCTATCAGCGAATCAGCCATGTATTGGAATATATCAACGCCCATTATACGGACGATTTGTCGCTCCATGCCATTGCGGACGAGCAACACATTTCCTATTATCACCTTTCTCGCGTCTTCAAGGAGGTTGCCGGCGTAACGTTTCGCGAATACGTAACAAACGTTCGGCTGCATAATTCCACAAAGGCGTTAAAAAACACGAAGGATTCGGTTTTGACTATCGCGCTTACGCACGGCTTTTCCTCCGCCAAGGGCTATACGGCGGCCTTCAAGGAACGCTACGGCGTTAAGCCCGGAGAATACCGGCGGCATTTCCTAACAGCCGCAAACGGCGAAAGCACCGCTTATGATTATGCATTTGGCAACGAAAATAATCTTTTTTATTTATCCGTAAACGCCAGCACCGATCTTTCTTATATTTATTCCCTCATTTCCCCGTCCCGATTGGCGTCGCCGACGCTGGACGTACGGTACGAGGAGCATGAAATTCAGGCGGATCTTCGCACGCCGGGAAAGCCCCTGCCCCACAGCTGGTCCGTGCTGTGCTCCTGCGGGCGCGCGAGTGATTTAATGCGCAGCGCCGTGCAAGGTCAGGTTGCCCGCGCCCAAAAGGAGCTGGGGTATCAGTATATCCGCTTTCATGGTATCTTTGGCGATGAAATGATGATTTATAACCATAAAGTAGACGGGACGATCGTTTACAATTGGCTCTATCTGGATCAGATTTTTGATTTCCTGCAAAGCGTTCATCTCAAGCCCTTTTTGGAGCTGGATTTTACGCCCAGCGAATTGAGCTCCAGCAACAATTTTCTATTTTGGTATAAGGCCAATATATCCAAGCCGAACAACTTGGATGCGTGGGCGGAGCTGGTGCGCGCGCTTTTGCGCCATTGTATTGCCCGCTATGGAATTGCGGAGGTTTCCACATGGTATGTGGAGGTTTGGAATGAGCCGGATTATCAAAACGTATTCTGGGAAGGAACGATGGAGGATTACTTCCAGCTTTATGAAGCCAGCGCAAAAGCGGTCAAGGCGGTTTGCCCGGCCATTAAGGTCGGCGGCCCGGCCATTACGCATATTCATTACCGGGAAACGCCGTGGATTCGAGAATTCCTGTCTTTTGCAACTCAAAAGAAACTGCCGGTCGATTTTATTTCCTACCATATTTACGCCGATCTTTCATCCAATTATTCGTCCAAAGGAACAGGCGTATTTCCTCAGATGTCGTCCACAGTACACTTTGAGGAAAATATGGAATGCGATCTGATCTCTGTGCACAGCCGGACGATGAAGGACTCCGGGCGCAATGTGCCGGAATGCCATGCGACGGAATGGAATATATCCGCCAAGCCCCGCTTTACACTGCGCGATACTACCTTTATGGCGCCCTACATTATTAAGACGGCGCTGGCCTGCCGCGATCATATCAGGTCTTTGTCCTATTGGACAATTACGGATTTGATTGAAGAATTGAAAGCGCCGCTGGAGCCTTTCCACGGCGGATTGGGGCTTATCAATATGCAGGGCGTTCCAAAACCCTCATTTTGGGCGTTTTTCATGCTCAACAAGCTGGGCGACACTGTATTGCAGGAGGGCGACGGCTATATTCTGACACGCCGCCATAACTGCTATCAATTGCTGCTGTATAACTTTGCGAATTTAGATCAGCTGACGCAGCTTAACGCCGTTCTCTCAACCGCCAAGGAGGATAATCTGTATTTCCTGTTTGAGGAAAAGCCGTCCCGCCATTTTTCTATCAGCTTTTCCTGTCCTGACGGCCAGTATCGCATCATGCGCTATGAGCTGAATCGCAAGTATGGAAGCGCTTATGATATTTGGCTGAATATGGGGGCGAACGCGCAGCTTACCGCGGACGAAACCGCCTATTTGCGCGCCGCGGCTATTCCCCGTATTTCCTCGGATGTATTGCAAAGCGTCAAGGGGCGGCTTGCTTTTGAAGGCTTTGTGCCGATTCACGGCTGTCAGCTGATCGTCGTTCATCCGGTTCTGGAGGATTGAAGCCGCGCGGCGCAAGGCGCTCCGCCCTGCAAAGCGATGGATTGCCTGCGGGGCGGAGCGCTGTTTCCTTTTTGCTTCTTTTTGACGCCGCGGGAAAGCGGCGAAGGGGGCAAGAGCGCTTTTCCAAGGGGAACGGCTGACTGGCCTTCAAACGGGCCTATAAGCCCTTGGGAGAGAAAGGCCGAACCATTGCACCGTTATTCTGACAGCTTCGGCAACGAGCGCTCCCATGCCTACGGCCGGCTGCCATAAGCCAAGGGGCCAATATAAGAAACAGGGGGATTAAATCGGAATCTCGTTTTGATAGGCGGTGGGCAGGCGCGCGGCGTACAGGTGCGCGTCGTTGGAAAGCTGCAGCATTCGGGGAACGACCACGCCCTCGCGCTCCGGAAAGTGCAGCACGGTCATGCCGGTGTGCGCCATGTCAAAGTGCGTGGAGAACTGCGGATAGGGAATATCCATGACCGCACTGAGAAACGCCAGCCCAAAGCCCTGATGCGCAAAAAGCGCCACGCGCTCGCGGTTGACGCGCTGCGCCTGATAAACATGCCGCGCGTGGTCGTGCGCATAGCCAAGCGAAAGCAAAAACGCGTCCGCGTCGCGCTGAATGCGCGCGATCCCTTTTTCCAGCTTCGTACCGCGCAGGGCGGGATGCGCAGCCCAAGCCATATCCAACGCGCGCATTTCGGGCGTGAGGAACAGATCGACATACTTTTGCATGTAAAACGGCCAGCTTTCGCCGGTTCCGTCCTCCTTCGGCACGGCCAACTCGTCCCACGCGTGGGCCTCGTTCGCCCAGTCCGCCATCACGGGCGATTGCTTCAGCAGCTCGCAGGTTGGGCGTGCCGTTTCAACCGCGCGGTTGGAGGTGGAAACGAAAATTCTGTCCAGCCCGTACGCCGCCAGCCGCCGCCCCAGCGCCTCGGCCTGGCGCCGTCCCAGCTCCGTCAGCGAATCCGGGTCATAGATCGGGTCGCCATGTCGCAGAAAAAACAGCAGCATATTCCTCTTCCTTTCGTGTCGCATACGGCAAAGGGCAAAGCGCCCTGCCGGACGTCCGCCCTTTGCGCGCATTATTGGGCGCGATTAATAATCTCATCCCGCCTGGGGCCGTTGGAGAGCATCGTCAGCGGACATTCGATCTCCTTTTCGATAAACTCGATATACCGGCGGCAATTTTCCGGCAGATCCTCATAGCGGCGGATGCCGCGTACATCCTGCTTCCAGCCCGGCAGCGTGACGTATACGGGCTTGGCCTTTTCCAGCAGCGGGGTTACGGGAAAGTCGCGCGTCTGCACGCCGTCGATATCGTACGCGACGCAGACCTTGATTTCGTCCAGATAGCCCAGCACGTCGATATTGGTCATGGCGCAGTCCGTCGCGCCCTGCACCATGCAGCCGTAGCGCGTCGCCACCGCGTCAAACCAGCCCACCCGGCGGGGACGGCCCGTTTTTGCGCCGTATTCGCCCGCGTCGCCGCCGCGCCGGCGCAGCTGCTCGCCTTCGTCCCCGAAAAGCTCGGTGGTAAAGGGGCCCGCGCCCACGCAGGAGGAATACGCCTTGGTCACGGCGATGATCTCCTCATACGCCGTCGGCGGCAGCCCTGCGCCCACCGCGCCGAAGCCCGCCAGCGGCGAGGAGGACGTGGTGAAGGGGAAAATGCCGTGGTCGGGGTCGCGCAGCGTGCCCAGCTGACCCTCCAGCAGAATATGCTTTCCTGCCTTGAGCGCCTTGTTCAGGTACTGCGCCACATCGCACACCATGGGCGCGATGCGCTGCGCGAGCGCGAAATACTTTTCCGTCAGCGCGTCCACGTCCAGCGCCGGCTTATGGTACAGGTTTTCCAGCATGGCGTTTTTAAGCATCGCCGCGTTCTGCAGGCGCTGGCGCAGCAGCTCCTTATCCAGCATCTGGCACACCTGCACGCCGATTTTCATGTATTTGTCGCCGTAAAAGGGCGCGATGCCGGATTTGGTGGAGCCGAAGCTCTTCTTGCCCAGCCGTTCCTCCTCATAGCAGTCGAAGGCGACATGATAATCCATGAGCACCTGCGCGCGATCGGAAATGAGGAGCTTGGGCGCAGGCACGCCCTTTTCCTCCAGCGAGGCAACCTCGCGCAGCAGCGCCTCGATATCCAGCGCCACACCCGGGCCGATGATATTCACTACATGGCTGTGGCATACCCCGGAGGGCAGCAGATGCAGCGCGAATTTCCCATAATCGTTAATAATCGTATGGCCCGCGTTGGCGCCGCCCTGAAAACGAACGACGATATCGCTCTGCTGCGCCAGCATATCGGTAATTTTCCCCTTGCCTTCATCGCCCCAGTTTGCTCCCACAATCGCGCGTACCATGTTTGTTGCTCCTCCTTTATCGCAAGGCCACGATTCGTTCAATGGCCGATTGCGTGTTTTCTTTTGCGCCAAAGGCCGTCAGGCGGAAGTACCCTTCGCCCGAGGGGCCGAAGCCCTCGCCCGGTGTGCCGACCACCTGCGCCCTTTGGAGCAGCAGGTCGAAAAAATCCCAGCTTTTCATGCCGCCCGGCGTTTGCAGCCAGACATACGGCGCGTTTACCCCGCCAAAGACCGTATAGCCTGCGCGCAGCAGCCCTTCGCGAATAATTCGCGCGTTTTCGCGGTAATAGGCGATGCTCTGGGCAATTTCCCTTTCGCCCGCTTCGGAATACGCCGCTGCGGCAGCCGCCTGAACGGGATAGGATACGCCGTTAAACTTGGTCGCCTGCCGGCGCGCCCAGAGGCGGTTGAGCGATACGCCTCCGAATTCCAGCGCCCTGGGCACCACCGTGTAGGCGCAGCGTGTGCCCGTAAAGCCTGCCGTTTTGGAAAAGGAGCAGCATTCGATTGCGCACCGTTCCGCGCCGGGCAGCTGATAAATGCTGCGCGGAATTTCAGGATCGGCGATGTAGGCCTTATAGGCCGCGTCGTAGATAATCAGCGCTTCGTTTGCCAGCGCATAATCGACGAAGCGCCTAAGCTGCGCGCGCGTGAGCACCGTGCCCGTCGGGTTGTTGGGATAACACAGGTACATCACGTCGACCGGCCGCTCCGGAAGCGGCGGAACAAAGCCGTTTTCCGCCGTGCAGGGCAGATACGTAAGCCTTGCCCAGCGGCCGCCTTCACAGGCGCCCAGCCGCCCGGCCATGGCGTTGGAATCAACGTACACGGGGTAGACCGGATCGGTCACGGCGATGCGCGCATCGGCCGCGAAAAGCTCCTGCAGGTTGCCCACGTCGCTCTTCGCGCCGTCGGAAACAAATACCTCCTCGCGCGAAAGCGCCACGCCCAGCGGCGCGTAGTCGTGCCGCAAAATCGCGTCGATCAGGAAATCGTAGCCGAAATCCGGCCCGTAGCCGTGAAAGCCCTCGGGCGTGGCCATGGCCTGCGCGGCGTCCGCAAAAGCGCGCGCCACCGTGGGCGCGAGCGGCAGCGTCACATCCCCGATGCCCAGCCGCAAAAGCCTTGCGTCCGGGTGCGCCGCCACATAGGCCTTTACCCGGCGCGCCACCTCGGCGAACAGATAGCCGGCCGGCATGGCGGAAAGAGAAGCGTTAAGACGCATAGACACCTCCAAAGCGTTTCTGTTCTGGCCGGCTTCCCGGCGCGCGGGATGATTATTCCTCCAGCCATTCGCCGTCGAACACAAAGGCGGCGGAGCCGGTTTGGTAAACATGGTTATCGTCGGCGCTCCAATGCAATTGCAGGTTGCCGCCCGAAAGCTTCATCTGGGCGGTGCGGTCGCTCAGGCCGCAAAGCACCGCCGCCACCAGCGCCGCGCACGCGCCTGTGCCGCAGGCCAGCGTTTCGCCCGCGCCGCGTTCCCATACGCGCATTTGCAAAACGCCGCGGTCAATCACGCGCACAAACTCGACGTTTGTTCGCCGCGGAAACAGCGGGAGATGCTCGAGCATCGGCCCAATCACGGGCAGGTCGATCACATCCGGATCGCGGACAAAGAGCACGGCGTGCGGATTGCCCATGTTGACGCAGGTCATGAACCATGTTTGCCCCATGAGCTGCAGCCGGTGCTTGAGCACAATCTCGCCCGGCAAATCGACGGGAATCAGGCGCGGATTGAGCTCGGGCGAGCCCATGTCCACCCGCACGCGGCGAACCTTGCCGCCCTCCGCTTCCAGCCAAAGCTGCTTCAGGCCGCCCTTGGTTTCCAGCGTCAGCGCCGTCTTGTCCGTCAGGCCGCGCTCGTATACATACTTGCCGATGCAGCGCGCGGCGTTGCCGCACATTTCGGCCTCGCTGCCGTCGGCGTTGAAGATGCGCATGCCGAAATCCGCGTTGTCCGACGGCTCGATGAGCACCAGCCCGTCCGCGCTCACGCCGAAATGCGGCCGGCTCATCACCAGCGCCAGCCGGGACGGATCGTTCACCACTTCCTCAAAGCAATCGACATAGATATAATCGTTCCCGATGCCCTGCATCTTGGTAAAATGCATGCAGCCACCTCCCATCCCAGGATGCTTCTTATTTTATGTTGCACGGTTCCGGTTGGTTACATACGCTCGGGCGCGTCCACGCCAATCAGATACAGCCCAGTTTTGATGACGGCGCGGCAGGCGCGCGTTAATTCCAGGCGCGCGGCGGTCGCGGCCGCGTCGTCGTCCAGAATGCGGTGCTCGTAATAGAACTTGTTATACGCCTTGGCGACGTCGGTCGTCGCGCGCGTGACGATGGAGGGCTCGTTGCGCAGGCACGCCTCCTCGACCGCCTCGGGGAAACGGGAAAGAAGCCGCAGCAGCGCTTGGCTTTCGTCGTCGGTCAGCGCGGCGTAGTCGGGCGCGGGCAGCCCCTCGGGCGCCTTGCGCAGTACCGAGCAGCACCGCGCGAAGGTATACTGCACATACGGCCCTGTTTCGCCGTCAAAATTCAGCGCGCGGTCCCACCAGAAGTCAATATCCTTGATGCGGCTGTTCTGCAGCGTGGAATACACCACCGCGCCCACGCCCACCTGACGGGCGACCTCGGCCTTGTTCGGCAGGTTCGGCGATTTTTCATCGACGATGGCCAGCGCCTTTTCCTGCGCGCGATCCAGCAGCTCGTCCAGATACAGCACGTGCCCCTTGCGCGTAGACAGGCTCTGCCCCTCGTAGCTGACCATGCCGAAGGCCACATGCACCAATTCGTCCTTCGCCCACGGATAGCCCATTTTTTCCACTACGCGGAACACCTGACGGAAGTGCAGATCCTGCTGATAGGCCACGACGTACAGGCACTTATCAAAATGGAAGGTATCCTTGCGGTAGAAGATGGCCGCCAGATCGCGGGTGGCGTAGATGGTGGTGCCGTCGCTTTTGAGGATCAGGCAGGGCGGCATATTGTCGTCGCTCAAATCCACCACCTGCGCGCCGTCGCTCTCGGTCAGCAGGCCCTTCTCCCTGAGCTCGTTCACCACGCGGTCGGTCTTATTGTGATAGAAGCTCTCGCCCGTGTAATAATCAAACTGCACGCCCAGCATATCGTAAACGCGCATGGCGTCCTTGAGCGTTACATCCTTAAACCATTGGAAGATGGACAGCGCCTCGGGATCGCCGTCCTCGATTTTTTTGAACCAAGCGCGCCCCTCGTTTTCCAGCTCGGGGTTCTTTTCGGCCTCCTCATGGAAACGCACATACAGGGCGGTCATCGCGTCTACGCCGCCCTTTTCCACTTCTTCCTTGCTGCCCCACTTCTTATAGGCGCAGATCATTTTGCCAAACTGCGTGCCCCAGTCGCCCAGATGGTTGACCGACACCGTGTGCCAGCCCAGAAAACCATAGATGCGGCACAGGGAATTGCCGATCATGGTCGTGCTCAGGTGGCCGATATGGAAGCGCTTGGCAATATTGATGCTGGAATAATCCAGCACCACGGTTTTTCCCGTGCCCGCAGTGCCGCTGCCCCAGCGTTCGGGCGCAGCCATCACGGCGGAGAGCAGCTCCCGTGCGAAATTTTCCCGGTTGAAGAAGAAATTCAGGTATCCGCCCACGCACTGAACCCGCGCGACGCGCTCGTCATGCGGCGCGGCGGCCAGCTTTTGCGCGATCATGGGCGGCCCCATGCGCAGCGCCTTGGACAGCTTGAAGCAGGGGAACGCATAATCCCCCAGCGACGGATCCGGCGGCACCTCCAGCAGGGCGCTCAGGTCCTCCGGCAGCCCCTGCGCCTGCGGAAACGAAGCGGCGATCATATCGCCCGTTAAAGCGGCAATGCGCTGTCTCATGTTCATGAAAAGCGACTCCTCTCCCAATCTGCAAAATACGCTTAATGATACCATATTATGCCCTGTTTCGCAACACAGCCCCGGAGAAATTTGCCGCCGTTCCGGTCAAAAGCGCGCCGAATTTCCCATTCCGGCCGACATTCTGCGCCGCGGGGCTTTCAAATTTTCGCAGGAAGTGATATGATGTAAACGAACCAACGCGGCATGCGGCCGGCGGCGCCGGCGATTACAGCAAACAGGAGGTTTGACGATATGGCACAGGAGCTTAAAACGCGCGGCGAAATGGACGCCCGCTGGCAATGGCGGCTGGAGGATATTTTCGCCACGGAGGCTGATTTTGAGGCCGCCATGGCGCAGGCCAAGGACGATGTGGAAATGTACAGGGCATGGCAGGGCAAGGTCAAAAACGACCCCGAGCAGGCTGTGCGCGATTATTATGAAATGAACCTGCATCTGGAGCGGCTGGCGGCCTATGCGCTGATGCACAAGGACGAGGATACCGGCGACGCTTCGCGTCAGGCGCGCGCGGCGCGGCTGGAGGCGCTGCTGGTCGCGGCCGAAAGCGCCGGCGCGTTCCTCAGCCCCGAGCTGCTGGCGCTGCCCGCCGAAAAGCTGGAGGCCATGCAGCGGGACGCGGACTTCGCCGAATACAGCGAATTTATCCGGCTGCTCATTCTGCAAAAGCCGCATACCCTGCCCGTTGAGCAGGAGGCGCTGCTGGCGGCGGCGGGCGAGGTGCTGGGCGCGCCCAGCGAGATTTTCGGCATGTTCGATAATGTGGACGTGCCCTTCCCCGCGGTAACCAACGACGAGGGCGAACAGGTGAAGCTGACCCACGGCAACTACGGCCCGCTCATCCGCAGCCAGAACCGCGCCGTGCGCAAGGAAGCCTTCGAGGCCATGATGGGCACGTTTGAAAAATTCTCCGCCACGGTGTCGGCCATCTACGCCGCTTCCGTCAAGGGCGACGTGTTCTCCGCCCGTGCGCGGCATTACGACTCCGCGCGGCAGGCGTCCCTCGCGCCGCACGAAATACCCGAGGCCGTGTATGACAACCTGCTTTCCGAGGTGGACGCCGCGCTGCCCGCGCTGGCGGAATACCTGAAGCTGCGCAAGGAAAAGCTGGGCGTGGACGAACTGCACCTGTACGACCTGTACGTGCCCGTCGTGGGCGATTTTGACATGAAGATGTCCTATCCCGAGGCGTTCGAGCTGGTGTGCGAGGGGCTCGCGCCGCTGGGCGAGGAGTATATCGCGCAGCTGCGCGCGGGCTATGCGGGCGGCTGGATCGACGTATATGAAAACAAATCCAAGCGCTCGGGCGCATATTCGTGGGGCTGCTACGGCTGCCATCCCTATGTGCTGCTGAACCATACCGACGATCTGGGCGGGGCGATGACGCTGGCGCACGAGCTGGGGCACTCCATGCACTCCTTCTACAGCAACGGCGCGCAGCCCTTCGCCAAGGCGAATTATTCGCTCTTCGTGGCCGAGGTGGCCTCCACCTGCAACGAGGTGCTGCTCATGCGTCACCTGATGAATAAATACAAGGACAATCCGAAGGCCGCGGCCTTTCTGGCCAACCAGCTCTTGGAGGAATTCCGCACCACCGTGTTCCGCCAGACGATGTTCGCCGCCTTTGAAAAAATCAGCCATGAGATGCATGAAAAGGGCGAGCCCCTGACCAGCGAAGCGCTGAACAAGGCGTATCTGGCGCTGAATGAAAAGTATTACGGCTCTGAATGCGTGGTGGACGATATCATCCGGGTCGAATGGATGCGCATTCCGCACTTCTACCGCAATTTCTACGTGTACCAGTACGCGACGGGCTTTTCCGCGGCGGTCGCTATCGCCACGCGCATCCTCAACGAGGGCGAAAGCGCCGTGCGCGATTATAAGAAGTTCCTTTCCGCCGGCTGCTCCGTGCCGCCCATCGAGGCGCTGCGCTATGCGGGCGTGGACATGGAAAAGCCGGACGCCGTGCGCGCCGCGCTGCGCGTTTTTGCCGAAACGGTGGAGGAGCTGAAAAAACTGCTGCAATAAAATATAGAACGTTTCCGGGCGGGGGCGCGCCCCCCGCGTCCGGGACGGAAGAAAGGAAGCGCTTTTCATGCGTATTCATCAGCCGGCTTTTGAGACTCCCGGCAAAATGCTCAAGGGCAATATGCATACCCATACCACCCGCTCCGACGGCCAAAGCACCCCCTACGCTGCCATCCGCCAGTACGCCTCCATGGGCTTTGATTTCCTTTCGCTTACCGATCATCGCGTTTATAATGATCAGGATTTTGCCCCCGAGGCGGGCTTGCTGATTCTGCCCGGCATGGAGCTGGACGGCAACATGCCGGACGCGAAATGGCCCCGGGTGCATTGCGCCCATATCGTTTCCGTGGGCCCGCAGACGAACAACGGCTTTGCGCAGGATCAGCGCTTTGCATCCTGGAAGCTGAACCGCTGGGAGGATGCGCAGGAGATCGTCGATACCGTGAACCGGGCCGATAACCTGCCTATCTTCTGCCACCCCCAGTGGAGCGGCAACACTGCCGCCGAAATCGCGGCGCTGAAGGATTTTTCCCTGATGGAGATTTGGAATTCGGGCTGCGCCATTGAAAATGAGCTGGATACCAACGCCGCCTATTGGGACGAGCTGCTGGAGCAGGGCCGGGTGATTTACGGTGTGGCCTCCGACGATACCCACCATCCCCAGCAGGCGGGCCGCGGCTTTGTGCGGGTGCGGGCGGAAAAGAACGCCGATTCCATTCTGGACGCGCTGAAGCGCGGCGCGTTCTACGCCTCCTGCGGCCCCGAAATTTATGATTTCTATGTGGAGGACGATATCGCCGTGGTGATCTGTTCCCCGGCCAGCGCCATCCGCTTCCGCCATTTCCGCTGCCCCTATCCCCAGATAAAGGGTCAGGATATGACTGGCGCGCAGGTGAGAATTACCCCGGATACCAATTATATCCGCGTGGAAGTGACCGACGCTCAGGGCCGCACCGCCTGGAGTAACCCCATTTTCCTGAAATAAGCCGCTGAAAGGAGTATACGTTATGCGCGATTGCCTGTTCTGCAAAATCATCGCGGGGGATATTCCCTCCGCCAAGGTCTACGAGGATGAATACTGCTATGCCTTCCGGGACATTCACCCGCAGGCGCCCACCCATGTGCTGGTGGTTTCCAAGGCGCACGTGGCGAACCTGAGCGAGGCCGCCGCGCTGCCCGACGGCACGCTGGCTGCCCTTCTGCGCGCCATTCCCGCGATTGCCGGGCAGGAAGGGCTGGAAAACGGCTATCGTGTGGTCAGCAATTGCGGCGCGGACGCGTGCCAGAGCGTGCAGCACCTGCACTTTCACATTCTCGGCGGGCGCAAAATGGCGGACAGGATGGCGTAAACGGTTTGCTTCGCGCCGTATCGGCGGTGAAAGTGTAAAAACATTTTGACCGTCCAAAAAGCTGTTGACGCTTTGACCGGAAAGCGTTATAATACACTCACGGTCGCCATCTGCCGTCCAAACGGCGAAGCGCTGCGCAGACAGCGCGGTTGTAAGGCGAGATGTGCGAAGGGAGGGAAAACAAGTGTCTGAGGTTCATGTCAACAAAAACGAGTCCCTGGAAAGTGCTCTGAAGCGTTTTAAGCGTCAGTGCGCGCGCGCCGGGGTGCTGGCCGAGGTTCGTAAGCGCGAACACTACGAAAAGCCCAGCGTAAAGCGCAAGAAGAAGGCGGAAGCCGCCCGCAAGCGGAAGTATTGATCCGCCCTGCAAGAGCCGTCCGGGATATCCGGGCGGTTCTTTTTCAAATCAAGGCGGTTTTTGCCCGATTCGGGCGCAGGCTTCGGGTCTGTGCGCCGGTTATCGGCTGCGGGCGTCGGCTTCGCACGGTTCGCCGCTCAAAGCGCGCCGCTTGCCCGCGCCTTGTTCGCCCCAATGCCGGCTCGCTTCGTTCGGCTTGGCCGGGGCTTAAATGCGTTTCGCATAGTACGCGTTTTCATTTGGGAATCATATCGGTAAGCAGCCGAGAATGAAAAAAGGAACGATTGGATGGAAATGAAGGAAAAAGAAAACGAAAAGGATGCGCGCCGCGTGCTTTTATCGGTCACGGGGCTGGCGAAAAATCAAGAGGCGGAGGACGAGGCCGTCCACCTGCTGACGACGGGCACGCTCTCCGGCCGGCCGGATGCGTGGCGGCTGGATTACGTGGAAACGCAGCCGGATAGTCAGGAAAGCGCCGTCACGCTGACGCTGGGCGGCGGCGTGGTGACCATGCAGCGCCGCGGCGATTTTGCCACCAGCATGGTTTTTGAAAAGGGCTGCCGCTTTGAGGGCAGCTACGATACGCCCTACGGCTCGCTGGACATGGGCGTTTTCCCGACGCTGGTGCGCTACTGTGTGGACGAGGAGGCCAACGGCGAGGTGAAGCTGAAATACCAGCTGGATCTGCAGGGGCAGTTCGCCGCCATGCATGAGCTGCGCATCCGCTTCTGTCCCGCCGGGAAGGCATGAGCCTGCTGGCGCTCTGGCGGCAGGAGCTGCGCCAAGTCGCGCCGCGCGGCTTTTTCCGCCGCGATACGGGCGAGCACCTGCTGGCCACCGATTATCCGCGCCAAAATGGAAACGCGCAGGAGATTACGGCGCGCATCACGGCGCTGGGCTACTGCGTAACGCCACGGGACGGGCTTTGCTTTCTGGATGCGACGCAGGCGCGCTTTGCGGCGCTGGACGGGGCGCTTGCCCTTCCGGCGGCCATACGCCCGACGGACGAAGCGCTGCCGCTGTATGCGCTGGCGCTTCAGCTGACGCGGGAAGCCGTCCCGGTTTGCCTGCAGCCGGTGCATTGCCTGAATCAGGTGGTCAAGCGGCTGGAATACGCTTCGCCCGCGGCGCTGTACGCTTATCTGGCGCCGGAGGTCGCGCGGCTGCAGCGCCTGCGCCTCCCGTTGCCCGCGCTGGCGGGAAAAATGATCCTGTCCGCGCTTGCGACCCCGAAAGGAGACTGAAAAGACATGCTGATTACCTATCACGGGCATTCGGAATTTCTCATCGAGGGCGAAGGCGGCTTTTCGATCCTGACCGACCCATACGACGCGCAGGTCGGTTACCCCATGCGCGCATGGACGGTCGATGCGGTCACGGTATCGCACGCGCACGGCGACCATAACGCTACGGAAAAGGCGCTGGGCGCGCCTGCGATTGTGGACGGCGCGGGCGTATGGCGGCTCAGCCCCGAAATAACGGTTACGGCCATTCCATCCTTTCATGACGACCGGCAGGGCGCGCTGCGCGGCAAAAACCTGATGATGAAGCTTGAAATGGAGGGGCTGACCGTCGCGCATCTGGGCGATCTGGGCGAGGAGCTGTCGCCGGCGCAATGCGCGGCGCTGGGGCATGTGGATGTGCTGATGCTGCCCGTGGGCGGCTTTTACACCATCGACGCGCGCGCCGCGTGCCGCGTCGTCCGGGCGCTGAGCCCGGCAGTCGTGATTCCCATGCATTATAAAACCGCCGTCAACGCCGACTGGCCCATCGCCGACGAGCAGGCGTTCCTGCGCCTGATGGGCGCGGAACGCGTCGCGCCCATGCCGCTGCTGCGCGTTACCCGCGGCGATTTGAGCGAGCAGCCGCCGCTGGCGTTGCTGCTGCCGCAGGCTTAAAACCGGCAAAGCGGCCGTCCGTTGTCCACGCTGGTTTCGGGCGCAAAAAAAAGCTGTCGCACGGCTTGCGCGCGCTTGTTTATGCCTGCCGCAAATAGGGAGCGTCCATCCAAATCGCGCCTGCTACAAGCGAAACGGGCGCGACGGGCTGCTCCCAAGCCCCGCAGCCTTATCTGCGGGATTCAATGAAGGGCTTCCGCCCCTTCATTTTTGTTTTTTCAACGCGTGTAAGCCGCGATGGTCGTCCCATCGGCTGATATGCTGCGCGAAGCCCTTGCCGGCCGCCCCCATTTGTTCAGGGCGGGAAGGAAATTCTCCTCGCGCAGGCATAGCCGTGATCTGCCATACGCCTGCCGCCGTTTCACAAGCCCCACGCCTTCACGCGTTGGCATTCGGGACGTGGGCGCAAAGCGCCTGCTTAGAGGCAGCGCTGCAGCGGAGCGATCGTATCCTGAATGATCTGCGCATCCCGCTGCAAAATGTCGCTGTCAAAGCGCATGGATGGGCCGGACACACTGACGGCGGCAAATACGCTGCCATCGGCGCGGAACAGCGGCACAGCCACGCAGCGAATGCCAAATTCATGCTCCATATCGTCCACCGCATAGCCTTGCGCACGAATTTGCTCGATCTGCTTTTGCAGGGTGGCGCAGTCGGTAAGCGTATAATTGGTAAAGGGCTTTAGCCCCATGCTCAGCGCGGCCTGCTGCTCCGACGGGGGCATAAAGGCAAGCATCGCTTTGCCAAGGCCGGTGCAGTAAAGCGGCGCGCGTTCGCCCAGAATATTGCGGGTTTGCGAAACATGATTAGGATAAGCCGAATCGATATACAGCACTTCGTTTTGATCCAGAATGCCGAAATAGCAAATCTCATCCGTCGTATCGGCAATGCGGGAAAGGTAGGGCTGCAGGATCTCGCGCAGCCCCATATGATGATTGACAATATAGCCCAGATGCAGCACCTGCAGCCCCAGGTGGTACTTGCTGGTCTTGGGGTCCTGCGTCACATAGCCGCAGTGCTCAAAGGTACACAAAATATTAAATACCGTGCTTTTTTGCAGCCGCAGCATCTTGGAGATTTCGGAAACGCCAAGCTCGGGATGCAAATCTGAAAAGCACTCCAATACGTTTATGGCTTTTACAAGCGACTTTACAATATATTTTTCATCCATGCCTGCGCTTCCACCCTTTACCAACATCGTTTTGCCGAAACTATACGATGACATTATATGCAATTTCTGCCCGTGTGTCAAACGACCGTTTCGGACAAAATAAGCGGATCGGGCAGTCGATACGGATAATGGATAAACTGGGCAATGTTCAATTTGGCAAAATAAAAAAGGATATTGACATATAGCATGACGTCGTGTATAATGGGCATGTAAAAGAACGATGTTCAACAATGATGAACGAATGCAGAACAAAAACAACGGCGGATGCATGGAGGAACGAATGAAACACATTCGGCAAGGGATATACCCTACGATGATTACCACGTTTACAGCAGATAATCAGATAGACTATGCCGGCTTGGAGGCTTTGCTTCATTACTATGCCGCGTGCCGCTGCGACGGCATTTTTGCGTTATGTCTGTCCAGCGAGATTTTTCATTTATCCGATCGGGAAATGCGCCAGATGATGCGTTTTATTAGCGAGCACCGGCCTCAGGGCATGTCGCTGATTGCCTCCGCGCATACATCGGCCGACGTGGAAACGGGTGTGCGTCAGCTTTCCGATATGCTGGAAAATGGCGCGGATGAGCCGGTCGTCATCCTCAATCGTCTGGCCATGGCAGATGAGCCGGAGGACGTTGTGCGTCGAAACGCCGAAAGACTGTTTCAGGCAATGCCGGATGTGACGTTTGGCATTTATGAATGCCCCTATCCCTATAAGCGTCTGGCGTCGGACGAGCTGCTGCAATGGTTTGCCGGCACAGGCCGCATCGGCTTTTTGAAGGACACCTGCTGCGACGCGCAGCGCATTCGCCGCCGGCTGAAAATCACGGAGGGAACGGGCATGCAGCTGTTCAACGCCAATACTGCGACGCTGCTGCAATCCATGCGCGACGGCGGCTGCGGCTTCAGCGGCGTAATGGCGAACTTTCATGCCGACCTGTATGCCGCGCTGTATCGGTACTATCTGAATAAGGATGAACGGGCGGATCGGCTGCAGGCCTTCCTCACGCTGGCCTCGCTGATGGAAACGCAGCTGTACCCCGTTTGCTGCAAGGATCATCTGAAATATCTGGGTATTCCGGCCACGCTGACCACGCGCTCCAAGAGCGCGGCGAATTGGAATGATACGCTGGCCGCGGGCGTGAAGGCGCTGAAGGCCATGGAGGACGAAATCCGCCGTGCGCTCCCTATCGAAGCCTGCTGAGCGGAATCCATGCGGGCGACAAGCCTGTGAAAAATAAGGAGGAACAAGGAAATGAAGCGCATTCTGGTATTTGCCCTGACTCTGGCCATGCTCCTGGCGTCTATGACGCCCATGGCCTCGGCTGACGTAACGCTGCCCATTTCGGAGACGCCCATCACGCTCTCCTGCTGGGTGCTGGACGTAAACAACGAAGGAAAGTTTGCTGATTCCAAGCTGCTGGACTGGGTGTTTGATAAAACCAACATCCGGTTGGATGTGACCGTCTTCTCCATGTCTCAGCAGGAGGCGCTGAACCTGCGTCTGGCAACGCTGGAGGATCTGCCGGATCTGGCGCTGCGTCTGGATATGAACAGCGACCTGTTGGCCGACGCCTGCGAGGGCGGCTATATCGTGGAGCTTACGGACGAGCTGCTGCAGGAGTATGCGCCCTACTGGGCAAAGTTCCTGCAGGAGAATCCTCAGGCCGATACCCTGCACCGCGGCTATCGCGTTGGCCTGCCGAATGTGGATTATGTGGAATACGTGGGCAATCTGCGCGATCTGCTGCTGATGAACAAGGTGTGGCTGGAGGAGTTGAATCTTGAGGTGCCTACCACCGTCAAGGAATTCACCGCCGTGCTGCAGGCCTTTAAGGATAACGCCGGCAAGGGCTCCATTCCCGCCGAAGCGATTCCCTTCTACTATCAGTGGGATCACCGTATCTCCGGCATGTTCGATGTGCTGGGCTTCTGGGGCATCACCGTTACGCAGACCAATTGGCTGGCGGTCGATCATGGCAAAGTTGTTTTTCAGGGCGTAAACCCTGCCATCAAGGAGCCGATCAAATATCTGGCCGAGCTGTATGCCAAGGGGCTGACCCCTGCCGAATCCTTTACGGACGACCGCAATATGTCCATCGCCCGCACCTCCTCCGAAACGCCTTATCTGGGCTTCTTCACGGCGTTTAACAATCGCAAGAAGGATGTGTACATTCCCGTGGCTCCCATGGATACGGAAACCGGCGTGAAGCCTGTGATCCGCAAGCAGGAGTTTACTTCCAGCGGCCGCGACGATTTTATGATCTTCTCCGGCAACAAATATCTGAAGGAAACGCTGGCGCTGGCTGATTGGCTGGCAAGCGATCCTGAAGCCGTGGCAAACTTCCAGCTCGGCATGCAGGGCTATTCCTGGGATTATGATGAAAACGGAAAAATTACGCCCTTCACCGAGGAGGCAAAGCTGGCTGTAAAGGAAAAGGTCGGCGAGGAAGAATGGAATCTGAACACGGGCTTTGGCAACTTCATCTGCGGCATCCGCGCCGAGGATTTCTACGCCGTTTACAACGACGTATCCTATAACGATCCCAACTCCCGCGCATGGGCTTATGAGCATGTATACAAGGACTATGTGCCGCAGGGCGAAACAAACTGGCGCAAGGCTTCAACGGGCGATACGGATCTGGATCAGCGCCGCGGCGATCTGCAGGTGGATATCGATAATCTGCGCTCCACAACGCTGGCCCGCTGGATCACCGGTCAGGGCGATATCGACGCCGAATGGGACGCCTATGTGAAGCAAATGAACGATCTGGGGCTGCAGGAATACTTGGCGCTGTGGCAGCAGGCGTATGATACGCTGGGATTGAACTGACACATGCATTTTCATTCCCCCGGCGGCAGAGAGGCTGCCGGGGGAATGCTTGCTTTACCAAGGAGGTTAATGAAGTGAGCGCCAAGGCAAACGTGAATCGCGCCGTAAATCACCGCAGGCTTGCTAGGAGAATTGCGCGAAACTGGGAGCTGTATCTGTACCTGCTGCCGGTCATGCTGGTGCTTTTTCTGTTTAGCTATATGCCCATGTATGGGGTTCAGATCGCGTTTAAGGATTTCAAAAGCTTCAAGGGCATTTGGGGAAGCAGCTGGGTTGGCCTGAAGCATTTTCGGCGCTTTATCGGGCTGAACATGTTTCCCAAGCTGATGAAAAACACCGTTGCCATCAGCGTATATTCCCTGCTGGCGGGCTTTCCGCTGCCGATTCTGTTGGCGCTCGGGCTGAACGCCTGTGCTGCGCCGCGCTTCAAAAAGCTGGTGCAGACCGTCACCTACGCCCCGCACTTTATTTCCACGGTCATAGTCGTCGGCATGATTAATCTGTTTTTCTCCCCCTCCACCGGCGTATTCACGATTGTGCTGCAAAAGCTGGGGCTGCTGGAGGGCAATCTGAACGTGCTGCTCAGCGAAGGCTCCTTCCGGCATTTGTACGTATGGAGCGGCGTGTGGTCCAACGTGGGTTGGAACAGCATCGTATATCTCAGCGCCCTTTCCGGCGTGGACCCGGCGCTGCATGAGGCGGCAATCATGGACGGCGCCAACAAGCTGCAGCGCTGCCGGCACATTGATCTGCCCTGTATCGTGCCCACCATCATCATGCTGCTGATTCTGCGCATGGGCAACATGATGGACGTAGGCTTCCAGAAAGCCTATCTGATGCAGAACAGCATGAACCTCAATGCCAGCGAGGTGCTGAGCACCTATGTGTACAAGCAGGGCATGCAGAAGGTGCAATACAGCTATTCCACCGCAATTGATCTGTTTAATTCCGCCATCAACTTTATTCTGTTGATTTCTGTGAACGCCATTTCCAAAAGGGTAAGCGAAACATCATTATGGTGAGGTGAAAGCAGATGAATATCGAAAGCAGAACAATTCACCGCATCAAGTCTGACTTGGCATTTGACGTGGCCGTGTATATTGTGCTGGCGCTGCTGCTGCTGATCGTGGCCTATCCGCTGTGGTTTGTTATCATCGCCTCGGTCAGCGATCCGGCGGCGGTATCCTTCGGCAGGGTCATTCTGTGGCCGCAGGGCTTCTCGACGGAGGGCTACCGGCAGGTAATCACCTATCCTTCCATCTGGCGCAGCTATCTGAACACGATCGTGTATACGCTGTGCGACGTGACGCTGACCACCGTCATTACCGTGATGGCGGGCTATGCGCTTTCCCGCAGGGATCTGGTGGGGAAAAAGCTGATTGTTATCTATATGACCGTTACCATGTTCTTTTCCGGCGGCCTGATTCCCACTTATCTAACGGTAAAAAGTCTGGGGCTGGTCGATAAGTGGCCCATCGTGTTCATTCTCGGCTGCGTAAGCGTGCGGAATATCGTAATCGTTCGTACGTTCATTCAAAGCAATATTCCCGAATCGCTGATTGAGGCCGCTTTTCTGGACGGCTGCAGCCATACCGTTTTCCTCACGCGCATTGTTGTGCCGCTTTCGCTGCCGGTGATTTCCGTTATTGCGCTTTTCACCGCCGTGGGGCAATGGAACAGCTGGTTTACCGCTATGATTTATCTGCGCGACGACAGCATGATGCCCCTGCAGATGGTGCTGCGCAATCTGCTTATCAGCCAGACGGGCATGATGCAGGACGTTCTTGAAACCTCCTCGGGCGACGATGTGGCGCAGACGCAATTGGCGCTGTCGATGAAGTATGCGCTGATTATCGTATCAACGCTGCCGATCATGTGCGTTTATCCCTTTCTGCAGCGCTTCTTTGTAAAAGGCATGACGATGGGCTCTATAAAAGGGTGAGCCTTTTTCGCCGGAAAGGAATATAAAATGGCAGGAAAGATTGAACCGTTGGCCAACGACTATATCACCGTCTATGAATCCGATACGGAAAAGCAGGAATACGTATACACGCCCGGTATTTGTGTGCTTCCCGGCGGGCGTATCATCGCCACGCTGGATCACAAATATCCCGACATTCCTCAGCAGGAAAAGGGAATGGTGTTTTTGTCCGACGACGGAACGCATTTCCGTTTTTCCGCCTATTTCCCCTTTGTGCACGCAAGGCCGTTCATAGCGGGCGATAAGCTGTATATCATCGGCGTGGCGCAGCAAATTGGCATCGTTCGGTCGGACGACTGGGGGGAAACCTGGAGCGAGCCCGCTTTCATCACGCCGCCGGAGGGCGAGGGCTGCGGCTGGCATTCCACCGCGGCCAACGTGTGGTATACGGAGGATCGGGTGTATCTGGCGATGGAGCATCGCGTGGCGCCCGACTGCGTTTCATGGCCGGTCGCGGCGATGGCCCCGGTGCTGCTGCGGGCAAATATCCACGACGATCTGCTTAAACGGGAAAGCTGGACGTTTGCCAGCGAGGTGTTTTTCCGCGACGCGGTGGATCAGAAAAAGCTGGATGATTTCGGCGTTCCCTTTTTTGAGGTGCCGCGCGGCGGCGTGATTGATACTTCGCCAATCAAAAAGCGTACCTGCGCCCCCATTGGCTGGCTGGAAACCAATGTGACACGGGTCATGGATGAAAAGCATTATTGGTTCGACCCTCAGGGGCGCACCTACCACCTGCTTGCGCGCGCGCACACCGGCGGAACGGGCTACGCATGCCTTGCCAAGGTGGTAGAGCAGGAGGACGGCAGCATGCAAACCTGCTTTGAGCATGTTCCGTCCGGGCGTCGTCAGGTGTTTTTGCCCATGCCGGGCGGCCAAATGCGGTTTCATATTCTTTATGATCCGCAAACCCGGCTCTACTGGCTGCTGAGCACACAGGCAACAGACAGCATGACGCGCTCCGAGCTGCTGCCTGACGACCGCTATAATCTGCCCAATAACGAACGGCGGCGGCTGACGCTGCATTTTTCGCGCAATTTGGTGGACTGGTGCTTTGCCGGGCTGGTTGCCGTTGGTGAAATGGAAAAGGCCTCTCGTCATTACGCCAGCATGGCGATTGACGGCGAGGATCTGCTGGTTCTCAGCCGATCTGGCGATTGGCGCGCGCGCAGCGCGCATGATGGCAATCTGATTACGCTGCATCGCGTGAAGAATTTCCGAACGCTTGTTTATTGATCGGGGGAAAAACAAATGAAGGGAATCACCGCATGGAATTATACGCCCTATGCACGACTGAACGCCAGCGATGCGGAGAAAAGCTTTTTCATTTGTCAGATTCAGCCGGCGGCTAACGGCTTCTCCATGGCGTTCCGGGACGCGCAAACAGGCGCGCATACGCTCCTGTATCGTCTTCGCGGGCAGGACGCATGGAGCGAGAAAGCGCTTGCGGGGCAAACCGGATCAGCCAAGGGGCTGGAGAACGGCGCGGATTATGAGATTGCCGTCCGCCGCGATGCAGACGGCGCCACAACGCATGTGCGTCTGGTTCGGCCGGGCGCTTGCCCGGGCCGCGTCGTCAACTACCTGCATCCGGAAGATGATACCTACGCGTTCTCGGGCAGGTATCTGTGCAGCCCGGCCATTCTGGCTCTGCCCGGCGGCAAGCTGCTGGCCTCCATGGATGTTTACGGGCCCAAGCAGGCGCAAAACCTCACGCTGATTTTTGAATCAACGGACGGGGGAGAAACGTGGCAGTATGTGACGGAGCTGTATCCCTGCTTCTGGGGGAAAATGTTTTTTCATCAGGGCAAGGTTTATATGCTGGCAATGGCCTGCGAATATGGCGATTTGCTGATTGGCGTATCCGAGGATGAGGGGCATACATGGTCCGCGCCGGTGCGGCTGTTCAATGGCAGCAATGCGCAGGAAATCGGCCTCCATAAAGCGCCCGTGCCGGTGATTTTGCACGATCACAGGCTTTACACGGCGATTGATTACGGCGCATGGAAATACGGCGGGCATGATAACTGCATTTTGTCCGTTGATGCGGACGCCGACCTGCTGAACCCCGCCAACTGGCACTTGACGGCGCCGCTGGCGTTTGATCACGGCTGGGACGGCTTGCCGCAGGGAACCTTGAAGGGGTGCTTGGAGGGGAATGCGGTCGTCGCTCCGGATGGCGGCGTTGTAAACATCCTGCGTCTGCAGCAGAACGCCGCAAGCCCCAACGGCGGGCAAGCCGTAATGCTGCGTTTGCGCAGTGCAGACGCGCCGCTGCAATTTGAACGCGTAATCGATTTTCCGCTGGGGGCAAGCTCGAAGTTTGTTATATTGCAGGAAAACCGGCGCTATGTTGCGGTTGGGAATGAATTTTTCGACGAAAGCCGGCCCGGCGCCCGCAGCGTGCTTTCCGTCGCCGTGTCTCGGAATCTTACGGACTGGACGGTTGTCTGCCGTGCCGTTGATATGCGTGAAGCGGACAGCGCGCTGGTCGCGTTCCAGTATCCTGATGCGCAGATGGTCGGAAACGATTTGCTGATTCTTTCTCGCACGGCGATTAATGGCGCTGATTCTTATCATAACAGCAACATGATTACCTTTCATGCAATCAAGGATTTTCGCGCCTTATTGGAAGGCGCATGCAAATAAAAAAACGCGAATACCGGCAATGCGAAGCGCCGGAAAAAGCATATTCAGGCCGCGTTTGCCGGAGAATTACGGCAAGCGTCTGCGTTTTCCTCAGGCCGGATGAGCCGAAAAAGCGCGGCGCGCATGCGCCGCACCTGTTTGTCAAAAAAGTCTTGTTAAAGCTTCGGGGAGGAATGAAGGGGTTGCGGCTCCTTCATTTTTTATCCGCAGAACCGGCTTTGCCGGTTCGAGGAGCGGTAGGAACGATCGCTTCCGCGATCATTTTCCGACCGTAAGCCGTAGGCTTACAGAAAAATGATTGTTCAAATGCAAGACCGCTTTAGCGGACTTGTATTTACAGACTGTCGAAAAAGCAGTCTGGTGCGTTGCGCGGCGCGGCGCATTTTAGGCGAAGGCAGCGCAAAAAATTGCTCCGGCGCGCAAGCCGCCGGAGCGAAACGGGCATGATTATTTTCCGAGAAGCGCCGAAGCCTTGATTTCCTTTGCGGCCTCGTTCTGGTCGAACGCGCCGTTGTCGGCCACGATTAGGCGCAGCTCATACGGCGCGCCGTTCTCGAGCGTCTCCTCCGCCTGACCGTTTTTATCCGTGATCGACCGTATTTCGGACGCAATCGGCTCCCGCCTTCCATCCGCGCCGTAGGCGCGGCGCTTCCCTTCAGCGGCGTTGCCGGCGAGGTTGTTCATGCGGAGGGCCACGGTCGTATTGGGGGCATTGCGCATGGAAACGATGTTCAGCCGGCTGGCCGCGCTGCCAACTGGCGGAATCGCCGTCAGGGTTGGCAAGGCGCGCGCCGAACCAGCTGCACATAATCGTGCTGACCGTGCCGTTGCCGTCGTTGTAGACGATGGCGGAATTTTCGACCGCCGCCTGATAGCCCTCGGGAAGATCGTCAAGCACGGGCAGGCTCGCGACTGCCTCGCCGGTCTTCATATCCGGCGCGGCGCAGCATCGGCGTCCGGGCGTATATGTACTCCGGCCGTCTCCGGCCGTCTCAGGCAAAAAAACGCTTACGAGGGCGAAATTCATAAAAAAAACGGCGTGCTTCAATCCTCCAAGCGGAAGGGGGCGGCGGGATTCAATCCGTTCGCCGCATTGCCGAAAAGAACGGCGGCGCGAGCGCCTTCGCCCTGCAAAACAGCGTCCTTACGGCCAAGATTACGCTGCGCGGCTGAAGCGCCGTGAAGAAAAAACTGCCGAGAGCCTTGCCCGGCTGCGCGGCTCGCTTATGCGACCGTCCGGGGAATTCCGTCCGGCAGGCGTAAGCCGCAAAGGCGCGCGGCGGGGCTTCGGCGGGCTTCAAAAATGGCAAACCCGGAAATGCGGCGCGCAATTCCGCGCATATTGGGGGCCAATGCAAGATTTTTTTGAAAAACGCTTGACAAACCCCGAAAGTTCTTCTATAATGATTTTCGCGGTTAAAAGGTGCTTTTCTCCGCGCATTGATTGGGGAATGGTGTAACGGCAGCACCTACGACTCTGACTCGTATTGTCAAGGTTCAAATCCTTGTTCCCCAGCCATTTTTGCCTCCATTGTCTAGAGGCCTAGGACGCCGCCCTCTCAAGGCGGAAACATGGGTTCGAATCCCATTGGGGGTGCCATGAAAACCGACATTAGTTGGTGCAAGCAAGCTTATCTGAGAAGATAGGCTTGTTTGTTTTCATGCAAAAATGTGCCTCCATATCCCTTTTTGCCCTTTAGATTGGCAGGAATACACGAGAAGGCTCACAAATAGATTTTTGCTTCGCGCACATGATAGATGCACTATTGCAAAGACGTCTGATTTCAGCTTTTGACGCCTAATTTCTGTGGAATGGTGCAACCTTCAGTCTCAGACATAAAAACCCCGCCGAAGCGGGGAATCTACGCCTTATTCTGCAATAAAGCCCTTCGCATTCAGTGCTGCCATGAGCGCCTCGTTTGCCGGGCCGAATACCGTGCCGGTCTTGCTGACCGTGTAGTCGCCGATGACGTAGGCGAAGCTGGGCGCGTTCTGGTATATGGCAGGCGCGTCTACGAAAGCCTTGACGGCCTCTGCCAGCGCCTTGCGGCGCTCGCCGGTTACGTTGAAGGCCGCCTCCATTGCCTCCGGCTCGTGGGCCGTGATGGTCAATTCCTGCCCATTCAGCTCGGCAGTGATCTCCACGCCCTGCGCGGTTGCTTTGGCGATCTCTGCCACAGGCTGGCACTCGGCCTCCGCTTGTTCTAATGCTGCCTGAAGCCCGGTTGTGATTTTCTCAGGCATGGGTGCTTCTTCCGATTTTGCTTTCCGCGTTTTGCGCGTCCGTGCTTCCGGCCAGGTCTTTGGCAGGATGCCTTCCTCAAACATAATCTTGAAGGTGATGGCTCCAGTAACCGGTACGCTGAATTCGAAGTCCTGATAGGGCAGCTTCTTGATCTCGTCGGGGATTTCGATGTTCTTGAAGCGCTTGACCTTCTTGCCGTTCTCGATGAAGCAAACCGGCACCGCGTCCCGAAGTTTCGCTGTGAGCTTTCTGCATTCCATGATGAATACCTCCCATACAGGAAACGCCTCCTTTGCTATAATGAGAGCAGGTCTGGCAACCGCAGCAAAAGCAAAGGAGGCGAGCCATTTATGGTAAATGACAATGGTATTTTATCACACATGAAGTGGAATTGCAAATACCATATCGTATTTGCGTCAAAGTATCGGCGGCAGGTGGTATATCGGCAAATCAAGGCGGATATAGGAAGGATAATCAGGCAGCTATGCGAAATGAAGAAAGTGGAAATCATCGAGGCAGAAGCATGCCCGGATCATATCCATATGTTAGTGAGCATACCGCCCAATATCAGCGTATCGCAGTTTGGGGGATATCTAAAGGGAAAAAGTTCATTGATGATATTCGACGAACATGCGAACTTGAAGTACAAGCATGGGCATCGACATTTCTGGCGCCGAGGGTACTATGTGGACACGGTGGGACGGAACAAAGAGAAAATTGCAGAATACATCCGGCATCGGCTGGACGAGGATATCATGGCGGACCAGCTGTCCTTCAAGGAGTACATAGACCCGTTTACGGGCAGCAGGAACTCCAAGGCATAAGAAAAGGCCGCTTTGGCGGCGGCCCGAGAAAGTACTGCGGTTGCCGGACTGTTCAATGCGCCTTTAGGCGCGGCTGGTATCATTGCCTTGAAGGCATGGTGCATACCTCCGGCTTAGCCGGTGGTTTTGATTCGTATCGCCCGGCTTTGCCGGGCGGGGAGAATTTGCGAACGTTCGCGCGGCAAAAGCCTTTCCGCAGCCTTGCCCCGCAGGATAAAGCCCTTCATCCCGCAGGGCGCGCGTCGCCAAACTGCGCTTTTGACACGCAGGCGCCTCTGCCTCCGGCATGGTTCGGGGCGACTCGCCCTGCAGGGGCAGGATCCTCTTCCGCTGCCGTCCGTCAGAAGAACAGCGCCTTCAGATACTGCGCCAGCGCGGCGGACACCTGCTTAACGTCCTTGCCCGAGGTGTTGATTATCAGGTCGTAGTTATCCCGCGCGCCCCATTTCCGGCTGCTGAAATAGTTGTAATATTTAGCCCGATCCCGGTCGATCCCTTCGATGCGCCGCCGCATTTCCTTTTCCGTGAAGCCTTCTTCCTCCGTCCGTTGCTCCATGCAGCGCTTCAGCCTGCTCTCCATGTCTGCGTATACGAAGATTCGGAAGGGATTCATGTCCCGCAGAATGTAGTCCGCGCACCGGCCCACGATGATACAGTCCGACCTTCTGGAAAGCTCCTCCAGCAAGCGATGCTGCTCGGCAAAAATCAGAACGCTGTTTTGAATCATCGGATCAGTCACGGGGTAGAAGCTGTGCCCAATGTGGATGGGGAAGGCGATGAGGGGCCTGCGTTCGCTGATCCGCTGGATGTATTCCTCGGACAATTGGGTGCGGTTGGCGACCTCCGTGATGATCTCATGGTCGTAGTAGGCAAGCTGCAATGCTTCCGAGACCCGGCGGCCGATTTCGCGCCCGCCGCTCCCGAACTCACGGCCAATGGTGATGATCCTGTTCATGGCGCTTCTCCTTTCCTTTTTTCAGGCGCTTCCTTGCGGAATGGCTTGATGCCTTCGCTTCCATATGATATGAGAACGTTGTCCCGTATCCCCTGCAGTCAGGCAGCCTTCCGGAGGGGAGGCGGCTGCCCTTGAAAAATCAGGCGCGGCAAGACATTTGGATCACCGCATGGGCCGGGCGGAGGGAAACGTCGCGTCGAAGAGGTCCTTCATGGTTTTATTATAGCACATCCTTGGAATAAATGATAGTCCGCAGACTGCCGCGCCGGTAAGCGGATGCCTGCCCGCCGCCGCAGCGGAAACGCCCGCATATTCGCCGTCCGCCGCCCATCAGCCGCAGGCCATGCAAACGGTCATCCGCGCCAATCCGGACGAGCGGCTGCGCGCCGTTATCGAACGGGTCAGGAAGCGATGCGGCATTTCCGACCGCTACACCGGCTTCAGCGGCGATCAGAGCGTGGAGGAAGGCGGGGCTCGCTGGCGTCTGCGCTGGTGGAACGAAAACGGCGCCTTCAGCGTTACCTGCGGCGACGACGGCTATCCCTGTCAGCTTTCCCGCTCTGAAAGCAGGCTGCGGGAATATGAGACCTATTTCGCCCCCTGTGTTCCCGGCGATGATCTGGAAAGCCTCCGAGACGCCGCGCAGGCGTTCCTGAACAACGCGCTGCGCGAAAACGAGGACTATCGGCTCAAGATCCCCGAAAAGCGGCTGAACCTGAACCCCGGCGGTGGCGTTTATCTGGAGGGAAGGCTTCTCGGGGAGGGACTGAGGACGGATATTCGTTGTACGCTGGAGCTCGATCGCAAGGAAACGACGGTGCGCTCCTTCTGGCGGAGCGACGGCTGGCAGCGGCTGACCGAAGCGGACGAGCTGCTCAAGGGCGCCGTCCGCCCGACGCTCCAATACGTGTCCGACGGTGAAAGCCGGGCGGAGCTGCGCTATGCTCCGGAGGACGCCGGACATTACTGGCGGTTTCCGGAGAGATGTACGACCTGAACGCCGGTCGCGGCGAGCAGAGCCTGATGGACGCGCCCGCTCAGGCGGAGGCAGACGCCGGAGAAAAGGGGCTGACGCAGGCGGAAATCGCGGGCGCCGAAAAGCTGGGGGACGCTCTGCCGGAGGAGAAGCCGGACGCCGCTGTGCGGCGCATGACGGCGCTGGGCGTTACCGAGGGCTATGCCCTGCAAAGCGTCCGATACAGCACGGAGGATAAGCGGCTCACGGCGCGGCTGAGCTGTCGGGCGGAGATCCGAGACGCCCAGGACTGCCGCCGGCTGTCGGGCGCAGCGGAGGAAGCCGCCAAGGACGTTTTCCGCCGCCTTGAATCCGGCCAGCTGTCCCGTCATGTCACCCTGAACGCGCATGCCGGCGCGCTGCTTGAAATGAACAGCTGCGGGGGCTACTGCTCCGCAGCCTGCAAATTCGGCGACGACGCGGCGGACGCCGCCCCAATGAGGGCGGTTCACTTTCTGGAAAAATACCTTCCGGAGTATGCTGCTCATATGACCGTTCGCCCCGCCGTTTTTCCCGCGCAGGGCGGTTACTACAATCTCCGCGTTCAGGTTCGGGCCGTGCGCTGAACGATCCGGGCTATTCCCATGGAGGAGCCGCGGACAGGCGTCGCCCCGAGCGCGGAAGCCCTTGCCAGCGGCAGGCTGACGCTTACGCTCCGAGATCAGATGGCGCCGGGCAATCAGGCGAAGGCCTTTCTGCGCTTTCTGGGGGGGCCGGCTGTCCGGAGTCGCATTAATCGGAAGCCCCTTGTCCGTTTCCGGGCAAGGGGCCTTTGTATCGTCAGCTTTTGCGAACCACCCATCGGTCAAACAGCGCCAGCATGCCGGGCAGGACCAGCAGAATCAGCAGGATGGCCGACAGGCAGCCGATGGACAGCGTCTGGACGATGGCCTCGATCGTGGGGTTCTTAAACAGCGGGCCGACCAGCGCCGTAATCAGCACCATGATGGAGCCGGAGGTGAGCACCGTGTGGATGCTTCCCCGATAGGCGGCGACCAGCGCCTCCCTGACGTCCATGATCCGCCGCATCTCCCGGTAGTAGCTGGCGTACAGGATGCCGTAGTCGATGGCCGCGCCCATCAGGATGCACTCCACGATCAGCAGCGCCAGGTAGTACATGGAGCCTCCGAAGGCGCCCACGGCGGATACCGTCAGGAACACGCCGCACTGCACGATGAGCACCAGAAGGGCGGGGATCGCGAGGGAACGGAAGGTCAGCGCTACCACAAGGAAGATGGACAGCGCCGTCAGCAGCGTAATGACCAGCAGCTCCCGATCAAAGCCCCGCTCCATCTCGTCCACCATGGCGCTGGCGCCAATCAGATAATACCTGCCGCTCAGCGACGCGTCGCAGGCCTCCCGCAGCTCGCGGATAAAGGTCTCCGTCTCCGCTGATTCCTCCGGCAGCTCAGTCTGGAAAATGAGCCGGGAGTAATTCTCGCCGCGAAGCTGCCCTGCCGCCTCGTCCGCCTGCCGCTTCGCTTCCGTTATCTGCGCGCGCAGATCGTCGTCCAGCGCGGGAGCGATCCGGGGATCATTCGCCGCCGCGTTCAGGTAATCCAGCAGCTGCGCGATGGAGAGCGTCCACGCGGGGTCGCCCTCCGTGCGGCTGGCGCGGTACAGGTACAGAAGACGCAGCGCGTTTTCATCCGCGCCGGGCAGCAACCCTGCCATTTCCTCCGGCGTAAAGGCGGCGTTTGAAACCACCGCATCGGTCACGTCGCGCATTTGCCGGAGGGCGGCGACCGTCGCCTCGTCGACCATCGCTGCGGCAAACGGCTTGCTCAATACGTTATCCGTCAGAAAAACGATGAATTCGTGGACGGACAGCGCGCTGTCCGGCGCGTATTGCGCGCCGTACTTCATTTTCATCAGCTGCGTCGCCTGCGCCTCGCTCATTCCCATCGCTTTGGCCAGCGCCGAAGCCGTCAGGGGCGTCTGAATCGCGTCTTTGTCCGTCAGCGGCAGCAGGCGGGCAAGCTGGGATTGCATTTCCTCGTCCACATAGCCGGACAGCCGGGAATCTGTCAGGCAGCTTTGCGCAAAGGCGGCGAACTGCGCAAGCGTCAGGGCGGGCGATCCGTCCGGGCTGTAGTAAGCATAGTAGATCATCCGCAGCATATCGTCCGGAACCGCCAGCTCCCCGTCCATGGCGGACAGGGCGTTCGCCATTTCCTGCGCCGTGCAGGGCTTTCCAAGCGTGCCCGAATAGAAAACGGCGCTGCGGACGGCGGGATGGTCGGACAGGGTCTCCGCAATGCTTCCGACCGCCGCCTCGTCTCGGCTCTCATACAGCAGCACCAGCCGGTTCTCTCTGGGGAACGCCTCCGCTACGGGATCGACTCTGGACAGGGTGTATACCGTGGCCGTCTGTCCCTGAAGAAGGTACCCGCCCGCAAACACCAGCAGGAACGCCGCGGCGATGAACCGGCGGAGGCGGTAGCTGAAGCCGCCCAGCGCCGCAAGGGGATCCCGCCTGCCCTCCGGTCGCGGCTTCCGTCTCTTGGCCGTTTTTTCAATCGCTTTATGAAACAGCAGGATCAGGCCGGGCAGCGCCGTAAATACGCACAGCATGCTGAAGGCCACACCCTTGGCCAGCACCACGCCCAGATCCGTGCCGATCTGAAAGCTCATGAACAAAAGCATCAGCAGCCCCACGATGGTGGTAAAGCCGCTGCCGGCGATGGCCCCAAAGGAGGCGGTCAGCGCGTTCTCCATCGCCTCCGTCCGGTCGTCCGTGACGGCCAGCTCCTGCCGGTACCGGTTCATCAGGATGATGGAATAATCCATGGACAGCGCCAGCTGCAATATAGCGGCCACGCCCGCCGTCACGTCGGAGATCTCGCCCAGAAAGTAGTTCGTGCCCAGATTCAGCGCCACGGCCACCCCGATGGTCACAAGGAACAGCAGCGGCTCGAAATAGCTGTCGCAGGCCAGCAGCAGGATCAGCAGAATGACGCCGAAGGCCACGACGTACACCGTGAGGGGAATTTCCGGGGCAGAGGTATCGTCGTTGGCGACGGTCGCGCCGAGCTCCTCTCGCAGCGTGCGCTCCAGCGCCGCCTCCTCCGGCGTATTATAGCCGTATTTTGTGGTCAGCACGTACAGCGCCCAATCGCCGTGGTTGTAATCCGGGCTGTCCGGCGCGTAGGCCACGGCGGTCACTTGGGGCAGCGCCCTCAGATCCTCCAGCCGCTGCTCCCGCTGCTCGGGCGAAAGGCCGCCGAACATGGCGCGAACGGTATAGGCGTCTTCCTCCGCGGGAAATTCCGTCTCCATCAGGCGCATGCCCGCCCGCATCTGCGAATCCTCCGGCAAATATTGGGTCATATCCGAATTAACCCGGACTCCGGGAATCAGAGCGCCGCAGACCGCGGCCAGCATCAGGGTCAGCGCAAGAATCCGTCTCCGCCGCCTGACGATCCAGCAAGCCGCACTTCGCATTAGATTTCCTTCCTTCCACATTTGGATTTGACAAGCAGATCTGTATGAAGTATACTTACAATAAGACTTAAAAGCAACCGACTGTTTATTTCACGCTGACGTAATGCATACATTTCACGATAAAGATGTCGTTAAATCAACAAAATATATCTGTTTGTTGAGGAAAGGAAGCAGTTTATGGAAAATCAGCGGATCCGCCTGAGCAAGGCCATGCTGAAAAACGCGCTGATGGGGCTTCTGAAGGAGAAGCCCATCGAGAAGATTACCGTTTACGAGCTGTGCGCGGCTGCGCAGATCAACCGCACCACCTTTTACAAATACTACGGCAGTCAGTACGAGCTGCTGACCGCCGCCGAGAACGATTACCTCCGCAAGCTGGAGGACGTGCTCTCGGAAAACGCATCGGACGGCAGGGACAGCCTGTGCCGGGTGCTGGAGGCGCTGCTGGCGGACGAGCAGGCCTTTATGACGCTGGCCGGCTCCTTGCCCGACAGGGATTTTTCGGACAAGCTGTTCAACCTGCCCGCCATTCGAATGCAGTTCGATATGGCCATTCCCGCCGGCTTCTCAGACAGGGAAAGGGAGCATCTCCGGGTCTTTTTCTATCAGGGCGGCTATGCGCTCATTCGGGAATGGCTGGGAAGCGA
>CAKTXZ010000015.1 GCA_934632155.1 uncultured Clostridia bacterium
AGTTCTGATCCAGATATTTCTGTTTTCTTGGAAGAACCATCAGAAGAAAAGCTTCTTTGTATCGAGATTAAAGGCGGACAAGATGTTGCGAATGTACACAATCGTGCGGGTGAAGCGGAGAAAGCGCATCTGAAGGCAAGCCAAGCGGGATGGCTCGAAAAATGGACGGTTATATATCTTGTGGGTTTGCAGCATAAGCAAGCTGATAAGCTGTTGACAGAGTCTCCTTCCACCGATGCATGGTTTGATATCAATGAAGTTTGTGCGCAGTCCGGTAAAACATATGAATTATTCAAGCAAGCGCTTGCGGTAAAATTTGACATTGGCATTGGATAAAGAAGCGGGAGACATGGAAACAGCGGAGATGGTGCAGACAACGGCATCTTTCATGGCAGAGCGGAAGCAGATAATCACAAAAGATGGGAATATTTCCGCTGTTGGCAGTATCCCAAGGCGATATTTCCATTGCGGGGCAACTTCATTTTCTGCTGCCTGCACAGGAAAAGGGGCTGCGAAAAAAACCGACCTCCTCGTCACTGAAAATATGCTTTTTCACAACCCCGCAAATACTTTGCTTCGCTTTTTCACAGCCTCTTCGCATCCGCGGCGCGTCCCTACGGGCAGGAGCGGCGCAAAGCGCGTTTCCTGAAGCCGCGCCGCCCCGGCGCACCCTCGAGCGCTTAATAGAATGTTGCGACCTCGTCCTCCGGCGCGCGGTCGGGCGTTACCTTGCGGGCAATGAGAACCGGCCCGGCCTTACCGTAGGCCTTGCTGAAGCGAACCTCGACCGCGGCCTCGATCATGACCCATTCCTTTGCCTTGGGAACATAGCCGCATTCGTTCTTGGCGACCAGCGCGGCAAACTGAATATCCTCGACGCAGCAGGTCATCATCTGGCGGCCGACGACGAAATTGTCGTCGCCAAGCTTTGCATTTCGAACGGCCAGCGCCCGATAGCGCACCGTTTTTCCGGCGTATTTCTTTGGCTCCTCCGTAATATCCTTGTACCAGATGGCATAATCGCAGTCCTTAATCTCCACGACCGGCGCGTTCAAATCGAAGGGCAGCGGATCCTGAATATCATCCTGCTCCACCTTGCCGTCAGTGTATTCATACACGATGGTCACGCGGCGATTCAGCGCGCGGACAATCTTATGAAACGCCATTTGATCCATGCTCTTGGTAAAGCGGTTGAAGGCGACCAGATCGCACAATTGCAGCTTGTCCACGACAAGGCTGCGCATATTGGCGTTATAATTCAGGAAGGTGGAGGAATCAAAGAAGAGAAAAATCTGATACAGCGGCCAGCTGTCGGGCAGCGCGTTGAGCAGCGTGTTGAGCAGCCACATGCCGTTATATTCGATCATGACGCGGCGGGCGTTATGCTTCTTGAGCAGCTGCTTGAGCAGCGCTTGGGTGAGCTGGCTCTCCTCGGCAATGGTTTCAATGTACACGTTGGGTGCGGAGAAGGCGGAGGGATCGAATTCCTCCTCTCCCTCCTCACACACGATCAGCAGCGTCTTTTCCCCGGCGTTGAAGCGCTCGTCCTCCAGCGTTTCCTGAATGAATTTGGTTTTTCCCGATTCCAGAAAACCGGTGAACAGATATACTGGAATTTCCATCGCTTACACCCCGAACAGCTTGGCCAGCGCGTCCTCGTTGAGCTTGCTGCCGATTACGCACAGCCGGCCTGTAACGGCGGCTGCGCCGTGGCGAACGTCCTGCTCGCCGGGAACGTGGTCAAAATGAATCCACTGGCCGTCCGCGCCTGCGACGATGCCCTTCGCGCGCAGCACGGCGCCAAAGCGTTCGGCGTTATCCAGCGCCGTCAGGATGTCCCGAATCTCATCCGTGGAGAACTTCTTGGGCGTTTCCACGCCCCAGCTGACGAACGCCTCGTCCGCGTCATGGCCGTGATGGTGGTGATGATGCCCGTCATGATCGTGGCAGCAGCATTCGCCGTCGTGATGGTGATGATGCTCGTGCTCGTCGTCGTCGTCATCGTCGTGGTGGTGATGATGCTCGTGCTCGTCGTCGTCATCGTCGTCGTGATGGTGATGGCCGCAGACAGGACAAACGTCCTCATCCTCGCTCAGGTGCCTGAGCTCCATTTCCAGCGTATCGCGGCGTTCCATGGCCTCCAGAATCTGCGCGCCGGTCAGCTCGTTCCAGTCGGTGGTGATGATGACTGCGCCGGCGTTTTTCTCTCGCAGCATGGCGACAACCTCCGCCAGCTTCTTTTCGTCCATTCCGGCTGTGCGGGAGAGGATGATCGTTCCGGCGTTTTCGACCTGATTGTTAAAGAATTCGCCGAAGTTCTTCATGTACATCCGGCACTTTTTCGCGTCGACGACGGTGGTAAAGCTGTTGAGGGAAATGCCGGGCATATTCAGCCCCTGCACGGCGCGAATGACGTCGCTCAGCTTGCCAACGCCCGAGGGCTCGATCAGGATACGATCGGGCGCATATTGCGCCAGCACCTTTTCCAGCGCTTTGCCGAAATCGCCCACCAGACTGCAGCAGATGCAGCCCTGACTCATTTCGGTGATCTGGATGCCGGCGTCCTGCAGAAAGCCGCCGTCAATGCCGATTTCGCCGAATTCGTTTTCAATCAGCACCAGCTTTTCGCCCTGAAAGGCCTCGGCAATCAGCTTCTTGATGAGCGTGGTTTTTCCTGCGCCCAAGAAACCGGAAAAAATATCGATTTTCGTCATGGTTTTCATCTCTCTATTCCTGCGAATTGATCGCGGCGCTTGCCGCAACCGATATTTTATCACAAAAATGCCGTTTTGCAAACCGGGAAAGCAAATAATCTGAAAACGTGCTGTCCCGGGAAAGCAGCGGCCGAAACGGCGCGTTATACGGCGGGGAGAGGATAGGCGCGGCGCTATTGACGGCCAGCCGTCTTCAGTGTCCGTTTCGTATTCGCCCTGCAAGGCGTCTGAATGTCAATAATGCGATAGTAGAACGCAATATTCGGCTACATCCATTGCGAAAACAGCCGTAAAATGAGGCTATGAGAACGGCGGACATTTTTTCGTGTGCCGGCGCCTATGGCGGTCTGCCGCCGCGCTGTTTACAAAAGCGGCCGAATATAGTATCATTGGCCGTGTCGGGCATGCTTTTCAGGCCTTGCGGGGCACACCGTCCGCATCATTCGAAATGGAGAAGGCGTATGCGAAAAAGGGTTGACGATCATACAATCAACACGCTGTCGTTTCAGGAAAAGGTCGCGTTTTCTGCCGATGCGCCGCATTCCGTGCGGCTTAAGCGCTTCCCTTTTGATGAAATCGTTCCGCTGCATTATGCGGAAACCATGGAGATTGTTCTCGTAAAGGACGTTGTCGGAAGCATAATCGTGGGAAAGAAAAGCCACGCTTTTCTGCCGCAGGACGTGGTGATCATCCCGCCGTATTATGTGCATTCCACCAACTGCAAAAGGAACGACGGCTTTCTGTATAACGTCAAGGTGTCCTTTGAGGAGCTGAAGGCCTTTATGAACATTCCCGCCATTGTGGAATGGGATCGCCGTGTGCTGTTTCGGCGGCTTTTTATGCCGGAGGCATACGACGAAATGATGCGCATCGTGCAAAGGCTCATTGAACAGGACGACGATATTTTCGCGCGTATGCACTGTCTGCTGGATCTGTTTTACCTCATTACACGGGACAACCGGAAAGAGAGCGAGGAGGAAGCCCCGCTCGAGCCGGCGCAGGACGACCGTCTGCTGCGCCTGATTCACTGGACAAACGAGCATTACAGCGAGCACGTGACGCTGGACGCCGTCGCGGAAATGCTGTATATGAGCAAGTATTATTTCTGCCAGTTTTTCAAGCAGGCCACCAACATGACCTACCTGAATTATCTCAACAACGTGCGCATCCAGAAAGCCCAGCAATTGCTGAAAACAGGCTGCAATGTGACCGAATGCACGGAGCGCTGCGGCTTTGAAAGCATATCCTATTTTATCTCGCTGTTCCGGAAAACGCTGGGCTGCACACCGGGACAGTATATGAAAAAGAACGGCCTGATTTCGGAGGATTAGTCGCGCTCTCGTCCAGGACAACGCAGCGGTGCAGGCATGCGGAGATATGTTTTCCGCGGCCTGCACCGTTTTTAATACTTGGCAAAAAACGTCGAATTTTTGCCAAATTCGTCAAATTTCAATAATATACGTGCACAAAAGCACAATATCGGGACACTTTTCGATTTTTGCCTCCTCTATAATTATATTATTCCAAGGTGGACAACGCCTGAGACGCCGGGGAAAGGGAGGAGACGCATGGATAGCATGCAGGAAGCATCCGGCCTGATTTTCGATATCGAGCGCTTCAGCGTCAGGGACGGCCCCGGTATTCGGACGGTTGCCTTTTTCAAGGGCTGCAACCTGCATTGCAGCTGGTGTCACAATGTTGAAGGAATCAGCCCCAAGCCCAGTCTGCTCTTTGATGCGGAGAAATGCGTCCTGTGTGGCGCCTGCGCGAACGTTTGTCTCCGGCAGGCGCATGAAATCAGCGCGGCCGGGCACATGCTGCGCCGCGAACGCTGTAATGAATGCTTTCAATGCGCATCCGTTTGCTTCTCGGGCGCGATCATGGCGGCTGGAAAGCGATTTACGGCTTCCGCGCTGGCGGAGCAGCTGACGCAGGACGAGGCGTACTATGACGCCTCCGGCGGCGGCGTTACCCTCTCGGGCGGCGAGGTAATGTGTCAGCGGGCGTTCGCAGCCGACGTGCTTCGCAGGCTAAAGGCGACGGGCGTGCATACCGCGATTGAAACGAACCTTTCCTTTCCGTGGCGGGAATATGCGGCGCTGCTGCCCTTTCTCGATCTCATCATGGCCGACGTTAAAACGATGGATGCGGCGGTTTACCGTCGACACATCGGCAGCGGATTAGGCAATGTAACGGAAAATATAAGGCAGCTCAGGCGCGCCGGCATTCCCCACATTATCCGTACGCCCATCATTCATGGCGTTAACGACGACGAGCAGATGATCGAGGACATCGCGCGCATGCTCGCGGGCGACGATGCGTTGCGCTATTACGAGCTGCTTAGCTATCACCCGCTGGGCGTGGAAAAGGCGCGGGAGCTTGGGCTGCGTCAGCCGCGCTTTGATATTCCGAAAAAGGAAGCCATGCAGGCGCTGGGCCGCGCCGCCGCCCGGCAGGGGATTCCCGTTCGGATGAACGGAAAAATATTCGAAGAAGGCAGGCCATGACCAATGCTATCCTATGAAAGCCGAATCGCGCATCTACGTCAGATGAAGGCGGCGCAGACCGCGGAAAAGCTTCGCCGCAACGGCGACTATATGAACGAGGACGACTATGGAAGCGTTCCCGGGCCGGAGGGGTTTCGGCTGGATATCGAATTTAACGACCCGGTCAACAAAACCTTCTATGGCGCGGCGCTGTGGGCGAAGAATTTCAACCGGCTGCTGCGCGCGCATCCCGTATATGTGGACGCGCAGGACGCGTTGGCCGGACGCTGGATGTTTATTTTGCAGCGGCTGCGTCCATTTGAAAACGCAACCTCCAACAACAACATGGAAATGGCGCCGATTTTCGATTACAGCCATTTGAAGCCCGTGCAGCAAAAATACGGCATCATTCCGGGCATCGGGAAAATGCATCATTTCGCGCCGGACTTCAGCATCGGTCTTCAATTGGGCTGGGGCGGTCTGCGGGACAAGGTGGAGAAATACAGAAGGCTGCGCCCTGAGGCGGCGTGGCTCTATGACGCGGAAATTATGGTGCTGGACGGTATTCAGGATTGGATCGGCAGAACCGTTCAGGCCATTGCGCAGATGGCGCAGGCAGAGCAGGATCCGGAGCTGCGGCAAAACCTGCATGCCATGAAGGCCGTCAACGAAAAGCTGATTGCCGGAAGGCCGGAAACCTTCCGCGAGGCGTGCCAGTGGATTGCGTGGTGCAATATGCTCAACCGCACATATAATCGCGCGGGTTCGGGCATGCAGCTGGACGAAATTTTGCGCCCTTACTACGAAAATGACGTCAAAAACGGGCTGCTGACGGCGGAGGAGGCCCAATTTATCCTCGCCTGCCTGCTTATCAACGATCCGGTTTATTACCAGATTGGCGGGCCGGACGAAAACGGGGCCGACATGACGTCCGAGCTTTCCTTCCTGATTTTGGAAGCGGCGCATATGGCGGGAACCACCGTCAATTTAACCATCCGCGTGCATGACGGGCTGAATCCCGCGCTGCTGCGCCGGGGCGTGGAAATTCTTGTCGCGGATAAAAAGGCCTGCCCCCGCTTTTCGGGCGACAGGGCGCTGGTAGAAGGGTTTATGCGGCTGGGCTATTCCAAAGAGCTGGCCTGCAGACGCATTGCGGTGGGATGCCAGTGGATGTCTCTTCCCGGGCTGGAATATACCCTGAACGACCTGATCAAAATCAATTTCGCGAAGGTCATGGAGGTGGCGCTGGACGAATACATGGCTGCGCCGGAAGGCGCGCGCTCGGTGGAGGCGCTGTACCGGCTGTTCCTGCGGCATCTGCGCGCCGCGCGGGATTGCGTGGCCGAGGGAATCGATTTCCATCTGGCGCATCAGTATCAAAACGCGCCGGAGCTGATGCTGAACCTGCTTTGCCACGGGCCCATCGAAAAAGGGCTGGACGCCTCCAACGGCGGCATGGAATACTACAACATCGGCGTGGACGGCGCGGCGCTGGCCACGGTCGCCGATTCCTTCGCCGCCCTGCAGCAGCGAATTGAGGATGAGCAGCGTTTGAATTGGGAGGACTGCTATCGCGCCGTTCATACGAACTTTGAGGGCGCGGAGGGCGATTATATCCGCCGGATGCTGCAGGCCTCCGACCGATTCGGCCACGGCCTTTCCCGCGGCGACGCATGGGCGAAGCGCATCTCGCGCGATTTTGCCGACATCATCATCTCCCGTCGTACCCCCGGCGGCGTTCTCATGATTCCCGGCCTGTTCTCGTGGGCGAACACCATCAATCTGGGGCTGGAGGTGGGCGCGACCGCAAACGGGCGCAGGGCCGGCGAGCCGATATCCCACGGCGCCAATCCGCATCCGGGCTTTCGGAAGGACGGCGCGCTCACCGCGCAGGCAACCGCCGTGGCCGAGATTCAATGCGGCTATGGCAATACCGCGCCGCTGCAGATGGAATACAGCCCCTCCGGCCTGAGCGACGCGGAAACGGTTGAAATTCTTCTTTCGATGATTACAACGCATTTTGCCATGGGCGGCACGCTGATTAATATCAATGTGATTGATAAAGCGGCTATTTTGGACGCCTATGAGCATCCGGAGGCGCATCCTGATCTGATCGTTCGCGTAACTGGCTTCACGGCCTATTTCGCCGCCTTGAGTCCGGCCTTCAGGAAACTGGTTATCGATCGAATAATCGCCGAATAGCAAAGCAGAAAGGAAGGAACCGTCGATGCACCGCAACAGCAACGCGAAGCAGCTGCTTCGAAGGATTGTGCGCAACCGCTGGGCTTACGTGATGATGCTTCCCGTTGTCGTATACTTTGTCATGTTCAAGTACATCCCCATTTACTACATGCGCCTGTCCTTCTACGATTACAAAATTCTCAAGGGCTTTTCCGGCAGCAGGTATGTCGGCCTGCAGTGGTTCCAGCGCTTCTTCAGTTCGCCAAGCTTCTGGCCGATCACGAAAAACACGATTCTTTTCAGCATCGGCGCAATCTTCTGGCAAACGCTCGCGCCCATCGTTTTTGCGCTGTTCATCAACGAGGTCGGCAATAAGAAGGTGAAAAAGGTTTATCAGACCATCAGCTTCATGCCGTACTTTATTTCCACGGTAATCGTGGTAACCATCATCAACAGCTTCATTTCCCCGTCGCTTGGCATTCTGAACGCGTGGCGGCGCTCTCTGGGGCTGGAATCGGTTTATTACCTCGGGCAGCCGGAGTATTTCTTCCTCATCAATTACGTTTCCGGCGTATGGTCGTGCATGGGCTGGAACTCGGTGATTTACCTGTCGGCGCTTTCGGGCATCGATACCGAAATTTACGAGGCTGCGCTGGTGGACGGCGCTACGCGGATCAAGCGTATTTTCCATATCACCATTCCCTCCATCCTGCCCACCATCGCCATTTTGCTGACCATGTCCGTCGGCGCGCTGATTGCGGGCGGCAATCTGGAAAAGGTGCTGCTTTTGCAAAACGATCTGAATTATTCGGCGTCCGAAATGCTCAATACATATACCTATAAGCTTGGCCTTGTCAACGGAAAGTACAGCTATGCGACGGCCATCGGCTTTGCCATGTCGGTGGTCAGCCTTGCGCTGGTGCTGCTGGCAAACGCGCTTTCCAAGCGGCTGTCGGATAACATCGGCGTATTTTAAGGAGGAAAAGCCAATGAAAAGTATTGCGCCGGAAAACGTGCATTCCCGCATTCGCGGCCGGGATGACGTTGTTTTCTCCATCGTTATGCATACCGTACTGGTGATCTTCAGCCTGTTTTTCCTGCTGCCCTTTTTGAATGTTATTTCGCTGTCCTTCAGCGAATCGTATCATGTGCTCAAGGGGGATGTGCTGTTCTGGCCCAAGGGCTTTTCCCTGCTGGCGTATCAGGAGGTTTTCGCCGATAACAAGGTTCTTCCCGCCCTGGGAAACACTGTCCTGCTGGCGACGGCCGGCTGTTTGCTGAGCATGCTGGCCACCGCCATGGCCGCTTATCCCATCGTGTTTACGGACGCGCCGGGCAAAAAGCTCTACAGCGCCATGATCATGATTACACACTTTTTCAGCGCCGGCATTGTTCCCACCTTTATCACCGTCACCGGCTACGGCCTGCTGAACTCCTATTGGGCGCTGATTCTGCTGGCGCTGGTGAGCGCCTATAACGTGCTGGTCGTCAAAGCGTTTTACGCATCGCTGCCCATGTCGCTGGTGGAATCGGCGCGTATTGACGGCGCGAACGATTTTAAGATTCTCTTCCGCATCGTCATTCCACTGGCCAAGCCGGTGCTGGCCACCATCGCAATGTGGATTATCGTGGGGCATTGGAACGACTATCTGACGGTAAGCATCTACATTAAAAACGAGAGCCGCTACACGTTGCAGCTGGTGCTCAAGGAAATGCTCAAAACCAAGCTGCTCAACTATGAAACCACGGCGCAGTCTGCTGAGAACATGCTCCAGAATCAGGGCTTGAGCGAACAACTCAAATACGTTGCCTGCATTATCTCCATGCTGCCCATGCTGGCGATCTATCCCTTCTTTCAACGCTTCTTTGTCAAGGGCGTCATGATCGGCGCCGTCAAGGGATAACGACGCACACGCGGACAGGCCCGCAGTGCTGCTGCAGAAGCACGCCGGGCTCGCCTCGCGAACGCGTTGAAAATATGTAAGGAGGATTTTCCCATGAAACGACTGCTTTCTCTGGTTCTCATGCTGGCGCTGATGCTGACGCTTTGCCCCTTTGCGCAGGCCGAGAGCGCCGAACCGCTCAAATTCACCTATATGACCATTACCTCCGATACATGGAGCGTTGAGGATGCGCCCATGCAGGAAGCCATGCGCCTGTCCAACACGGAAATCGAATTCCAATTGGCGCCGCTGGAAACCTATGCGCAGAGCCTGCAGACCATGCTGGCCACCGGTAAGCTTCCGGACGTTATTCAGTTCCGCGGCGACGAGCAGATGAACCTTCTGCTGGATCAGGAGGCGCTGCTGCCGCTGGAGGATCTGATCGAGCAGCATGCGCCCGGGATCGTGGAATACTTCGGCGAAACCAATTGGAAGCTGGCCAAGGCCTCCAATGCCGACGGCCATGTGTACTACCTGCCCTTCGCCGGCACTACGCCCATCACCAAAAGCTGGATGATGCGCAAGGATTGGCTGGATCGCTGCAATCTGGAAATCCCCGCCACGTGGGAGGAATGGGTCAAGGCGCTCAAGGCGTTCAAGGAAATGGACGCTAACGGCGACGGCGACGTTTCGAACGAGATTCCGCTCTCCGGCATGGTGCAGAACCTGCGCTACACCTTCGACATTTACTTTAACAATATCTTCTGTCTGGACGCCGAGGGAAATTACATTCTGATGTACGATCACCCCAACTACCGCGCCTTCCTGCAGACGATGCGCGACCTGTATGCCGAGGGACTGCTGGATAAGGAATATCTGGACCGCAACAATGAGTTGAACGAGCGTAACCTGAAGGCCGCCATGGCGAACGATCTGGTGGGCTGCTGCTTCACCTTCATGAACAACATGCACGACGTGGACGCTATCGAGGGCGCGCAGTATATCTACATGGCGCCGCCCATCGGCCCCTCCGGCACGCAGAAGCAGCCCGGCCGCGGCTATGCCTACGGCAACAGCAATGCTGCCGCGATCACCGTCGCCGCCAAGGACAAGGCGATCGATTTGCTCAAATACTTCGAGTGGGTCTATTCCGAGGAGGGTCAACGCGTGTTCTCCTTCGGCATCGAGGGCGTGAGCTATGATATGGTGGACGGCGTTCCCACACTGCGTCCCGAATTCACCGTGGATTTCTCCACCTACCGCGCATGGGGCATGAACTATCAGCCCGTTACCCACGTGTGGACGGGCGACGCGTATGTGCAGGTGTTTACGCATGGCCTGAGCGAGGAGGAAATGGATAACGTTTCCCGACAGTTCTCCAAGGGCGCGAAGCTGAATGAGAACGAGTTCTACGGTCAGGCCCCCGTGCCGACGTTTAGCACGCCCGCATACGTGGAATACTATGCCGACCTGAGCGCGCAGATGAATTCTCTGGAAGCGCAGGCGATTGCCGGCAACATCAGTATTGACGATTTCTTCGCTGAATACGCCAAGCTTAAGACGCAAGGGCTTCAGGATATCATCGACGAGGCCGCGGCTGCTTACGAAGCAATGATGAAGTAAAGTGCCGGCGGGGCACGGGGGCATCGCGCTCCCGTGCCCTTACGGCGACGACAGCACGGCCGAACGAGGGGGCTGCAACCTCCGCATTCCGCCGCATGGCGAACACGCAATTGGCAAAGGGCGCTGCGCCCCGCCAGACAGGATATGAATGAAGAAGCAAAGGAGAGAGCATCATGGAACCCTTGAAGATCGGCATCATCGGCTGCGGCGGCATTGCGAACGGCAAGCATATGCCATCTATCCAACAGCTTGACGGCGTTGAAATGGTTGCGTTTTGCGACATTATTCCGGAAAGGGCGCGGGCCGCCGCCGAAAAATACGGCGCGCCCGGGGCGAAGGTGTATACGGATTATCGCGAGCTGCTCAGGGTTCCTGAGATCAACAACGTCCGCATCCTCACGCCCAATTACCTGCATGCGCAGATGTCCATCGACGCTATGCGCGCGGGCAAGCACGTGATGTGCGAAAAGCCCATGGCCATGAACTATGCGCAGGCGCAGGAAATGCTCAGGGTGCAAAAAGAAACCGGTATGCTGCTGACCATCGGCTATCAGCATAAATTTGACGCGGACGTCGTATACGCAAAGCAGGAAGCGCGCAAGGGCGCCTTTGGCGATATGTATTTTGCGAAGGCGAACGTCATCCGCCGTCGCGGCGTGCCCACATGGGGCGTATTCTCGCGCCTTGATTTGCAGGGCGGCGGTTCTCTGATTGATATCGGCACCCACGCGCTGGACGTCGTGCTGTACCTGATGGACAACTACGAGCCCAAAATGTGCATTGGTTCCACCTACGACAAGATCAAAAACACCGGATTGTATGGCAATCCCTTCGGACACTGGGACGTTAAGGATTACGATGTGGAGGAGAGCGCGTTCGGCTACGTGGTGATGAAGAACGGCGCGACGATTATTCTGGAAACCAGCTGGGCGCTGAATACGACCGATACCGCCGGCGTGCGCTACATGGTCTGCGGCTCGCACGCGGGAGTGGATAATTATAACGGCGTTTTCAAAATCAACGGCGTGTGCAATGACAAGCAGTATATCACCACGCCGGATCTGGCCGCAGGCGGCGTGAGCTTCTATGACGGCGCAAAGTACAGCTCGGCGGTCGAGGAGCAAAAAGCCTTCCTCGAGGCCATTCGCGGGCGGGCGGCGCTGGTAACGACGCCGGAAGCCGCCGCTGTTGTTTCGCAGATTCTAGAGGGTATTTACATTTCTGCCCGTACCGGAAAGCCCTATATGTTCGATGAGGCAAAGGAGTAAAGGCCATGTTTCGAGTTGCGCTGATTAGCCGCTGGCATCCGCATTCGCAAAAGCCGGATGAACGGTATGTGAAAAAGCTGTTGTCCTTCCCGGAATGCAGCGTCCGCTGCGTATGGGATCGGGATGCGAAAACCGCCGCGGCATGGGCGAAGGAGTATAACGCGGATTTTTCCACCGATCTGAGGCAGGTCGTTGCAAGGGAGGATGTGGACGGACTGATCGTAACCTCTAACCCATCTGACCATATGGAAATTTATGCGCTGGCAGCCGAATATGGAAAGCACGTTTTTACGGAAAAGGTGCTGTCCTTTCATGCGGACGAGGCGAAGGAAATTCGGCGGCTTGTGCATGAAAGCGGCATTCGGTTTGCCATCGCCTTTACACGCATTGGTATTCCGCAATTGGCGTATGCCCGGCGGCTCCTCGCCGACGGCGTGCTGGGTGCGCCGGTCATGTTCCGCTGCCTGTGCGGCCACGCGGGCGGCGTGCAGGATAAACTGCCTGATTATTGGTACGATCCGCAGCTTACCGGCGGCGGGGCGATGATCGATCTGGGCTTTAACAGCGCCTACCTCGCCCACTACATCATGGGCGATGTTGTATCCGTGAGCGCCTCGTTCGGCTATGATATTCTGCATAAGCCCGTGGAGGATTGCGCCTCCTGCAATGTGCGCTTCCAAAGCGGGGCGATGGGGCTGCTGGACGCGACGTTTGATTCCGCCTGCTTGAGCGTGTTTGAGCTGGCGCTGTACGGCACCAAGGGCTCTTATTACGCGCGCTTTGGCGGCGGCGACATGGCTGAGCTGAACATAGACGGCGAGGGGCGAAAGCAGCTGTCTCCTGCCAATCTGCCCAGCCCCGTGCCGGATCCCGTAAGCGTTTGGTACAAGGCCTGCACCGAGGGCGGCTCCGTTGCGCCTTACGACGTCGACGCGGCGGCGCAGATGGTATACTTTATGAACGCCGCTTATGAATCAGCCGCACGGAATGGGCAGCGCGTCGCCGTCAGGGGAAACGAATAAGGCGCTTTGGCGGCGCAGACCTTTAGCAATCGAACAAAATGGACGGAGCGAAAAGATGCGGCAGCCGTTTGGCGAACCGCAGCGTGGCTTCGTCCATTCTTCTTTCGGCGGAGTTTAGCGCGATGCGCGCCGCATTTCGGCTGCGCGGGCATCTGCGCCGGAAACTCTTGCAGACATGGAACGGCGGAAAATCAAGGCAAGGGACGAACCTGATGCTTGAAAGAAGCGAAAGCACTCGTGCGGTTATACCGAATGATAAGAGAATGGGGCCGGGGACGCATTCCGCTCGTTTCGCGCCGGCGTCGTGCTTTCACGGGAACGAATCCTTCGGCGCGGGAGGCATATTTTCCCTCATGCATTCATAATCATGAGCAGGCTTGATGGGAGGGAAAGAGCATGGAAGTAAAGATCGTTCGTGAAAATATGGAGGCTGCGCAGGTTTTCGCCGCCAAACCGATGCAGGCGGTGGTCGAGACCGAGGCGGCGCTTCCGGGCGGGCTGCGGGACGAGGCGCGGGTTTACAGCGCCGAGGCGACCGTGCAGACAAACGGGGCGGAGCTGGCGGGCGGCAGAATTACCGTGGATGGGCGCGTGACCTTTCACGTGCTGTATGCGCAGGGAAATCTGGCCCATGTAGCCGCGCTGGAAGCAACGGCGGATTTTTCGCAGGCGCTGCCGATTCGCGAGGACGGCGCAAGCGCCGCCGGGGTACGCATTGCGCCGCGCGCGGCGGTAGAGCAGGTAAGCGCCAAGGCCTTTAACGGGCGGCTGCTGCTCCGGGCGGTTTTGAGCCTGTCGGCGGATGCGGAGGCGCTCCGCCCGGTTTCCTATGTGTGCGACGCGACGGGTGAAAGCTGCGTTGAAAAGGACGCGGTGGAGATCGACGTGCAGCGCGTGGTGGGCGAAGGGGAGATTCAATCGCTTCAGAAGGAGGAGTTTGAGCTTTCCGACGTGCTGCAAATTCGCGAAACGCTTTATGCTACAGGGCATGCGCAGGTGGAGGATATTTTGGGCGGCGCGGACGGCCGCGCGACCGTTACCGGCACCATCGCCATCGAGGCGTACCATACGGCCGATATGCCCGGCCGGCCGCTGGTATACACGCGCCATACGATGCCGTTTGAGCAGACGATCGGCCTTTCCGGCGCTTCGGGCGACGCCTTGGCCGCGCAGTGCGACGTGCGCGATGTGGCGGTGCTCAGTCAGGACGCGGGCGACGGACGCAAGATCATGCGCGCGGAGGTCGAACTGCATACCGTGGTTTCCGCGCTGGAAAACGTCAAGCTGCCCGTGCTTCGCGACGTATATACCACGGCGGGCGATATGCTGGATAATACGCGTCAGCGCGTGACCTACCGCACGGGCATGATAAACGAACAAACGGCTGAGAGCGGCCGCGCCGTGCTGATGCTGCCGGAAAATTCGCCGCGGGTCAAGACGGCGCTGCTGGCCCTTGGCCGCCCGCAGATTGTCCGGGCGCAGCGGCAGGGCGGAAAGCTGGCCATAGACGGCGTTCTGGTAACGACCCTGATCTATGCCGCCGAGGACGCCGAAATTCCCGTCTCCACGGCGCAGGAGACGCCCTTCCGCGCCGTGTTTGCCACGCAGGCCGAGCCGAGCGACGCGCTGAGCCTGACGGCGACGCAGATGGAGGCCAGCATGGTTACGGGCGACCGGGTAGAGGTAAAATATATTTTACGCCTGAACGCCGAGGGCGTACGCAAGGGCGAAATCGAGGTTGTTACCGAGGCGGTACCCGTAGCGGCGCAGGAGCCCGAGCGCGGCCTGACGCTGTACTTCCTGCAGCCGGGCGAGCGCGCGTGGGACGTGGCCAAGCGCTTTCGCATATCGCCTCAAACGCTGGCGGCGTATAACCCGCAATTGGAGCAAAAGCCCGACGCGCCGGTAATGATATACAGACGCTGAGCAGCGCGATAACTGCCGATAAGAGGATAAGCAGAAAAAGCGGCCTTGCCCTGAGCGGAAGAACAAACGCCCGCGCGCAGGCGGGCAGCGCGAGCAGCAGCGCGGCCAGCAGGGAAAGCGCGCCGGCGGCGCCCGTTGTTTCGGGGGCGAGAATTCGCAGGAAGCGCCGGGCGGCCAACAGAACCGCCGTGCCCGCGGCGCACGCAAAAAGCAGCCGTAAGGGCGTTGCCCTACGGCGAAAGCCTGAATAGGCGGGAGAAACGGGGAGCAGTATGCCCAGCAGCGCCCAAAGCCACAGCCCCGCCGCCACGCCGCCCGCATGCCCTGTCAGGCACAGCGCGCCAAGCGCCGGTGCGCCGGACAGCATCCATCTGCGCATGCGGGCGGCACTGCGCGTCATTCTCTGTAAACCGTGATTTGCGCGGCCAGCTCGTCCATCTGCGTTTTCACGGCGTCAAGCGACGACGCGCTTTCCAATGCCTGCGCCAGCGCCTCGATTTCCTTCACCTGCGCCGCGTCCGTTGTGACGGCGACGCCGGTGACGGCTTTGTCTACGGTCTGAACGCGGGTGAGCACCATCTTTTTGATGCGGTCGTCCAGCTTCCCCTGATATTGCTGGTCGAACTTGAGGCCGACGACGGCGGTGTCGCCGGTCGCGATCACGTACGCGTCGTCGATCTCCGTCAGCTTGACAATGGCGTCCTCCATGGCTTCGGACGCCTTTTTGGCGTCCTCAAGCGATAGAATGCCGCTGCCCGTGCCGTCCGTCGGCGCTGCGGAAGCGTCGGGCGTCAGGCCGTTCATGCCGTCGGCCGCGTTGGGCGATACCTGCGGCATCATGCTGCCTGTCGCGCCGGGCGACGGAGAAGCCAGCGTGTCCGCGTTGCCGGCGCAGCCGGCCAGCAGGGCGGTTGAGAGAACCAGCAGAATGAAAAGCAACCAGATTTTTTTCAAGAAAATCGCCTCCTCGCGGCTATTGTGCGCAAGGAGGCAAGCGTTTATCAAAGGGAAAAACGGGAAAACGTGTCGATTTTTGTCGAGACGATCAATAAAGCGTACAGCCGCCGATGAATTCCCGCAGCAGCGACAGCGGAGGAATATCGCGCAGCGCCTCGTCCGTCGCGGGCAGCATATAATGCAGAATTTTGAGCAGCCTGCGCGAGGCGAGATAAGCCGGGCTTTCGGGCGGAATGGTCTTGAGCAGCTCGTAGGCGTAGCGTTTGAGCACGGGCAGTTCATAATGCAGCGCCGAATTAAAAACGAAGTCCGCCTGCTCCTGATAGGGAAAAATCCATTTTTCTTCGCCGCGGCGAACGCTGTTCCACATGCCCAGCGTTTCCTCGGGCGGCGTGCAGCGGAATTGATGGTCGCGCACGATGCGCCGCAAAAGCCGCGCGTCGGTGGTGCGAATGCGATTGTGATTGTCCAGATTCAGGCAGGTCAGCTCGCTGATATACACTTTGGCGATCAGGTGCCGGTCGAAGCCCTGATGCAGCTTCGGATTCAGGCCGTGGATTCCCTCCATGACGAGCACCTGATTTTTCTCGAGGCGCAGCGGATAGCTTTCCGGGCAGCGCCGGCTGACAGAAAAATCAAAGCGCGGCATAGCGGCCTCGCCGCCGGAAAGCAGCGTTTTCAGGCACGCGCGCAGCAGCGGAACGTCCAGCGCGGAAAGCGCCTCCAGATCGGGCTGACCGTCCGCCTCCAGCGGCAGTAAATCGCGATTCAGATAAAAATCGTCCAGTGAAATCAGCACGGGACGAAGCCCCAGCACGCGCAGATGAATGCACAGGCGGTTGGCAAAGGTGGTTTTTCCGCTGGAGGAGGGGCCGGCGATGAAGACGGCGCGGCTGTGACGCTCGGCGACGCCGCTGGCAATTTCGGCGATAGAACGGTCGTGCAGCGCTTCGTTGACGCGAATAAAATCGGGCAGCCTGCCGCCCACGATCATGTCGTTGAGATCCGCGACGTTCCGGCAGCCCAGAATGTCGCACCAGCGATTGGATTCGGCGAAGGCGCGAAGATGCTTCGGGCGTGAAACAAAGGGTGCGGGTACGGACGGATTTTGCGGCGAGGGCATCTGCATTACGAAGCCGGGCGCGTTGTAGGCAAGCGCGAAATGCGGCACATAGCCCGTGGAAGGCAGCATAGCGCCGTAAAAGTATTCCGCCATCCCGCCGCAGCGATACACCGTAAAATAGTCGTAGGGACGATAGGCCAGCAGGCGCGATTTGTCGGTTTCGCCGATTTGCTCAAAGTAGGCGATCGCCTGCTCGCGCGTCCACGTTTCCTTTGTAAAGGGCAAATCCTCCTTCACGATATCGCGCATGGCGTTTTCGATATCGCGGACGGCCGCCTCGTCCGGCTGCCGGTTCAGCAGCCGAATATATACGCCGTAGCCGATGGAATGCTCAATGCGCACATGCGCGCCGGGAAGCGCGCGCTCCACTGCCAGCAGCATGACAAAGCGAAGCGAGCGCTCGTAGATTCGCCGCCCCTCTTCGTTTTGGAAGGTAATGGGGAACAGCGAGCAGTCGTCCTCGACGGTCTGCGTCAGCTCCAGCGCGCGGCCGCCGCAAAAGCAGCCAAGCGCACCCCCGACGCTGCCGGGTGCAAGCGCTTTCAGCGCCTCCAGCACGGTGACGGGCGCGGAAAACGCCTGCTCCTTTCCTAAAATTCGAATGGTAAACAAAGCGACGGGACCTCCTTTCGGGAATATGGACACGACAGGGGAGCCGCCGTACTCGGGCGCTCCCCCTGCTGGTTTATTGGTTTTCTTCGGCCGCCTGCCTGGCGATCTTCTGCGCCCACTGCAGGTGCTTGGTGTGGACGTAGGCGGGGTTCTGTTCATCGGACAGGGACGCGGCGCGCGTCATGATGCGCTTACCCTCATCGTTTTTGCCAAATTGCAGGCGAATAAAAACCAGCCCATGCTGCGGGCAATCGCCAAGCCCCATGTATTGATCCGCGGCCCTTTTGACATAGCCCTCCGGGACGGTCAGATGCTTGCCGCAGATGGGGCAGGGCGGCTTCATGGCGGCGGCGCTTTGCAGCGCGTCCTTCAGGGAGCGTACGCGCAGGATGGCCTGATTTTCGCGCTTGCTTCTGTCCAGATGCTTGAGCTTGCGCGGCGCCAGCGGGTAATCAAGCGCCTTGTTAGGATCCGGCAGCTTGGAAAATACCAGCGCGGTGTAGTACGCGTCGTTTCGCGCGTCATGGAAGGGCAGGCTTTCGTCCGGCTCGATTTGGTAATGCTCCATGGCGGCCTTTAATCCCGTTCGCGTGGCGGAATTGCCCATGGCGTCGCCAAAGAGGCGCTGCAGATCGTAAATGCCGGAAAGCTTGGTTTCACATTGGAAGAACGTCATGTTCTGGTTCAGCACTGAAATATCGTCGCAGCCCCACGTGAGCAGGACATAATCCTCGCCGCACCACGCGGCAAAGGCGGCCACGGCGTCGTTAAAATCCGGCGCGGCGTCCAGATCCTCCTGCCGGATATGCGTAATGCGCATGATGCGCGGGTGAAGCTTCGCATAATGCACGGGACGGATAAGCTGGCTGAAGGAATCAACGATACGGTACTGATCGTCCACCTTGACGGCGCCGATCTGAATCATTTCAAAGAGGAGCTTGCTGCCTACGCTTTTGTAGGCGGGGGAGGAATAGGACAGGGGCTGGTTCCACTCCAGATCCAGAATGATATACTGCATACAGGCAACGACCTCGCGTATCAGGATTGCAGAAACCTTGCCGCGCTTTCGCCGGCCAGCGCGCCGGTGGAGAAGGCAATCTGCAGGTTATAGCCGCCCGTGTGGGCGTCCACATCGATCATTTCACCCGCGAAATATAGCCCCTGCACGGCGCGGGCCGCCATGGTTGCAGGGCTTAGCGCGCGCACATCCACGCCGCCTCTGGTAATGATGGCCTCGGCGATGGGACGCGCGCCGTCTATCGTCAGGGGCAGATGCTTGAGCGCCGCGACGATGCGCTTGCGCTGCGCCGCGGAAACCTGACTGCAGCCGACGCTTCCGTCCACGCCGCACAGCGCGGGAAAAGCATCGGCAAGGCGGCCGGGCAGCAGGGACGTCAGAATCGCGGCCAGATGCCGGCGCGGCGCGGCGGCAAGCTCACGGCGCAGGCGCGCGTCCAGCTGCTCCTCCGTCAGGCCGGGCTTGAGGTCGAGTCCCGCGTCTGCTCGCCCGTTTTCGGGAAGATGCGCGGACAGCTCCAGCGCCAGCGGGCCGGAAATGCCGAAATGGGTAAAGAGCATTTCGCCAAGCTCCGCGTAAAGCGTTTTGCCGCGGGCGCGCCCCGTCAGCCGGACGTTTTTCAGGGACAGTCCCTGCAGCGCCTTCGGCCATGCCTCCGCCGTGGTCAGCCCCACGAGCGAAGGGCGGCAGGGAATCACCGCCAGCCCGCTTTCCTCCGCCATGCGGTAGCCGTCGCCGGTCGAGCCCGTCGAAGGATAGGAAAGCCCGCCGGTGCAGACGATCACAGCGCGCGCAGGCAGCGTCGCGCCGTTTTCCAGCGCCACACCGCGCACGGCGTTTTCCGAAAGCAGAATGTGAGAAACGCGCGTATGCAGTCGGATATCGACGCCGGCCTGCATAAGCCCGTGCGTCAGCGCGCGGGTAACGTCGCTGGCCTTATCCGATACGGGGAACGCACGGCGGCCGCGTTCGATCTTTGTTGCGCAGCCAAGCGAATTCAGCAGCGCCAGCAGCGCTTCGGGCGGCAGGCGATGCAGCGCGGCGTACAAAAAGCGCGGGTTGCGCGGCACATTGCGCAGAAATTCCTCCACGTCGCAAAGGTTGGTTACATTGCAGCGCCCCTTGCCGGTGATGTACACCTTTTTGCCCAGCTTTTCGTTCCGCTCCAGCAGAGCGACCCGTGCGCCGCTGCGGGCTGCAAAGAGCGCGGCCGCCATGCCCGCCGCGCCGCCGCCGATGACAATCAGATCAGGCTGCATAGAAAGCGTCGACCTTCCTTGGAAGGTTACTGGTTTTCCTTGTTGAGGTAGACGCTGTAGGCGTCCCAGATGCCTTCCATTTTTTCAAAATGACGGCCAAGCTCATCCTTCTTTTTAAGCGCCAGCGCAACCAGCAGCGCGTTGATAACGGAAAGCGGCGCTACCATGGAATCCACGAAGGAGGCCATGTCCGTATGCGCGGAAAGGCAGATATCCGCCTCCGCGTGCAGCGGGCTCATGGGGCCGTCCGTCAGGCTGACGACCTGCGCGCCGCTTTCGTGGGCGAAGCGCATGGCCTCCAGCGTGCGGGTGGAATAGCGTGGGAAGCTGATGCCAAAGAGCACGTCGTTTTTCCGGATGCGGGAAATGGATTCGAACACGTCGCTGATGCCCGAGGCGACGATGCGCACGTCGTCGAAGATGAAATGGAGGTAATACCCGAAAAACTGCGCCAGCGGCGCGGCGGAGCGCAGGCCGAGCACATAGATGGCGTCCGCCTGAAGCAGGCGGGTCACAACCTTCGCAAACGCGCCTGCGTCAATTTGCTCCACGGTGCGGCGGATGTTGAGCATATCCGCCTTGAGCACGGTGGGCAGCACCTCGGATTCCTGCATCTCGGACGTCATTTCAAAGCGCTGCGCGGCGGTCAGGCGATGACGAACCAACTCCTGCAGGGAATGCTGCAGCTGCGGATATCCCTCGTAGCCCAGCGCTACGGCGAAGCGGACGACCGTGCTTTCGCTGACATGAACCATTTTGCCCAGCGCGGCCGCCGTCATGAAAACGGCTTTTTCATAATGCGTCACAATGTACTCGGCAATGCGGCGGTGGCTTTTGCTCAGCCGCTTGCCGCTCAGGTTCAGCCGCTCGATCAAATCCTGCTTGCTTTCCATACCCAGCCCCTCTCATCCGTCAGGATGGCTATATTATACAGGAAATGCAGGGAAAAATGCAAGTCTATTTCATGAACCGCTGCATTTCAACGGAAAAATCGGCGTTGTAATCGATATAAGGGCCGACAAACGTGCAGGTTGGCCGCCCTTCCTGCAAAAATGCATAATCGCTGCCGGGGGTGACGGGCTCCATCGGCAGGCCGGAGGAATCCGTGGCGCGCAGCCAGTAATATGGCTGCCCATGCGGCGAAGCGCGTTCCTCGTAGCCGTCCAGATAGTACGCCTGTGAAAGCGGGCAGAGCGTGAGCGGCCCAAGCTTTTCAGGCGCGACGGCGGGGGCGTTGAGGTTCATCACCGTGAAGCGCTTCTGCGGCATTTTTGCGTATTGCTCGCCGAGCGTCAGCGCGATTTCCGCCAGATTCCGGCGCATCGCCTCGTCCGAGCCGCGCATGATGGAAACTGCGACGGCGGGAATATACATCGTGGCCGCTTCGCGCGCGGCGGCGACCGTTCCGCTGTAATAGACGGCGGGCCCGGCATTTTCGCCGTCGTTAATGCCCGACAGGCAAAGATCGGGCTTGTCCTGAAGCTGATCGGCCAGAATGCGCACACAGTCGGCCGGCGTACCGTCGACAGCCCATGCCTCCGCGCCCGGCCAATCGATTCGATGGGTCAGAATAGGGGAGGTCAACGTGATGTGCTGGCTATTGGCGCTGCATTGACGGCTGGGCGCGCTGATGGTTACGCGGTGTCCGCGGCGAATGGCGCAGTCGGCCAGCGTCCTGATGCCGGAGGAGAAAATGCCGTCGTCATTGGTAATGAGTATGTGCATGGCAGGCTCCTTTCAGCGAAAAATCACCATTGATAATTATAGCGCAAAATCGCTCCGCGCGCAAGCATGCGGGGCGCGCGGAAGAACATAGAATGCTATGCGGAAGCACAGAAAAAGGTGAGGAGCGGAGGAAGATGGACGCATTCGGTTATCGGCTGCTGGCGGGCAGGGACGGCGCGCAGGGCTATGCCCGCGGCGACGACGGACAGACGGTAACGGCGCGCGGACTGCACGCCGGAAAGACCTATACGCTTTATTGCGTCACGCCGGGGGGCGCGAGGGAGCATGCGCGCCGGACGGCGGACGCATCGGGCATGGCGCGCTTTACGCTTTCCGGTGCGCAGCCGGTTTTTCTTGCGCTGGATGGGCGGCCCGTTCTTTGGGAGGACGACCGGGCGGAGGAACGGTATTGTCAGGCGTGCGACCTGCTGCGCGCGCAGGCGAGGATGCTCGCGGCGGCGCAGCGGCAGGCGCGCGAAAAAGCGGCGGCATATCAGGAAACGGCGGAGCGTCCGGAAGCGCCGAAGGAGACGGCGCAGGCGGAGACGGCAGCCGCGCCGTCCGAGCCGACGGAAGCGGAATTAGAAGCGGGCAATGAAACGCCTGAGGAAGCGCCGAAGGAGACGGCGCAGGCGGAGACGGCAGCTGCGCCGTCCGAGCCGACGGAAGCGGAATTAGAAGCGGGCAATGAAACGCCTGAAGAAGCGCCGAAGGAGACGGCGCAGGCGGAGACGGCAGCCGCGCCGTCCGAGCCGACGGGAGCGGAATTAGAAGCCGATAATAAAACGCCTGAAGAAGCGGAAGCGCCGGCGGGGGCGCAGGGGAAGCTTGGGAAACCGGCGCAGCCAAAGCTGCGGCAGGGAACCGGCGAGGCGGTGGACGCGCTGCCGCGATTGATATGGCCGAAGGAGGCGGCGGAGCTGAAGCCGTATTTTGATACGCAGCCGCCCATCCGTCCCTTCGACGCGCCGGGATGGCGCTTTGTGCGCGTGCCGTCGCCCATTCGCAGCGTCGGCTATTGCGCGGTGGGCATGTACGCGTCCGATTGCCGCGTGCGGCAGGTCGCCTACGCCGTGCCGGGAACGCCGCACCACGCGCCCGCGTTTCTGCCGGGCTATCGGTATCAGCCCGGCATGGACGGCAAGGGCTATTGGACGCTGTGGCGGCGGCTGTAACGAATAAACGCTGCGAAAGCCGCGGCGTAATCAAAACATATCAGGGGCGCTTTTGGCGGACGCGCTGGCGGAGGATATAAACCAGCATGGCGGCGGCCAAAACAAAGCAAAGGAGGCCGCACCACGGAAAGCGCCCGAGCGCCAGCGCGGCGTTGAGCGTCAGCGCGCCGCAAAGCAGCAGCGCGGCGCAAAGCAGCGACAGGCAAACAAGAAACACGCTGTCGCGCAAAAGGGACGTCATCTCGACGGATGGCTGCTGCTCCACGCCGATAGTGATCTGCCCTCTGACCGCGCCGTGCAGAATATCCGCCAGCAGCGACGGGATTTTCAGCGACTTGTGCGCGCTTTCATAAAGCGCGCCGGCGTCTCGCTTGAGCAGCGCCTGCCAATCGACGTCCTTCAGCGCTTTTTTGCCCAACCGCGCGGTGAGAATGCGCATCACGTTCAGCTCGGGGCTCAGCGCGGCCACCACGCCCTCGAGCGTTGCCAGTCCGCGCGCCAGCATCGTCATTCCGGCCGGCATGGCGATGTTGTTTTCGCGCATCAGCGCGGTTACGCCGTCGAGCACCTCGGTCAGATCCATGCTGCCCAGATCCGCGTCTGCATACCGATCCAGCAGGGCTTCGATATCCCGGTACAGCTTATGCTTGTCAACCTGCCCGCGAAACTCGCCGATTCCCAGCGCCGCGTCCCGGCATGCGCCCACATCGCCGCGCGCCGCGCCGGTGAGCGCCTTGACGATCAGGCGACGCTCACGTTCGGTCAGGCTGCCCATCATGCCCATGTCCAGCCAGACGATTTTGCCATCCTGCACGCGCAGATTGCCCGGGTGCGGATCGGCGTGAAAAAAACCGTCGTCCATGATTTGCTTGACGTAGTTGTCGGCCAGCCTTTCGCCGATTTCGCTCGGCTTGAGCCCGGCCTTGCGCAGCGCCTCCATGTCGTCGATTGCAAAGCCGTCGATACGCTCCATTACCAGAATGCGCGTGGTAGTATAATCGCGATAGAGAAGGGGAGAAGCTATGAAGGCCTCGTCCTGATTCAGAAGGCGGAATCGCTCCAGATTGGCGGCCTCGGTTTGGAAATTCATTTCCTCCTGCGCCGTTATCCACATTTCGTCCAGCACCTGCTGAAAATCCACCAAATCGTTGATGGGCGTATATTTGAGCAGCTGGCACGCCTGCTTGAGCAGCATAATATCGCGGCTCATGGTATCGTGAATGCCCTCGCGCTGCACCTTGACCACGACGTGTTCGCCGGTGTGCAGCACGGCGGCGTGCGCCTGCGCGATGGACGCGCTGCCCAGCGTTTCGGGACTGAAGGAGGAAAACACCTCCTCCAGCGGGCGGCCGTATGCGTCCTCCACCAGCCGCTTGACCTGCTCAAAGGGCATGGGGGCAACGCTGCTGCGCAGGCGCGTGAGAGCCTGACAATACTCCTTCGGCAGAATATCCGAGCGCATGGAGAGAATTTGTCCCAGCTTGATAAAGGTCGGCCCCAAATCCTCGATCACGCCGCACAGCTTTTCCGGCGTAACGCCCTTGACGATTTCGTGGCGGCGAATGACCGCCATGATTTCGCCGAGACGCTGACGGTTGTCAGCGCGCGGGTTGGTTTGCGTTTGCATTGGCTTCTACCTCGCTTTCGTCAAAAAATCGAGCCTGCTTCGGAAGCGCTTGACGGCGAAGGGCGTCTCGCGGCCGTGCTCCCATGCCGCTGAATTCGGCGATACGGCGGAAAAACCCTTTTACCCGGCCGACAAGATTGGCGCGGCGCCGCTTTCCGGATGTCGCGGCTTTACAAAAAACGTTCGCGCACGTATAATATAGGCAGCGGCGCGGAGCCGAAGCGGCGGCTGCGTGGGAAGCCGCAAAGGAGGACGAAGCTTTGAATATCCTGCATCTGAAATATGCGCTGGAGGTTGCGAGGGCCGGCTCAATCAGCAAGGCAGCCGAGGCGCTGTACATGAATCCGCCCAATCTCAGCCGCGCCATTCGCGATTTAGAGTCTTCGCTGGGCATTACCATCTTTGACCGTACGGCCAAGGGAATTTATGTTACGCCCGAGGGCGAGGAATTTCTGGGCTATGCCAAGAAGATTCTGCGCCAGATCGACGAGGTCGAGCAGCTTTATAAAACCGGCATCACTCCGCCGCAGCGCTTTTCCATTTCCGTGGCCCGTGCAAGCTATATTTCCGCGGCGTTTACCGCCTTTTCACGCAGCCTGACGGCGGAGCGGGCGGAGGTCTATTATAAAGAAACGAACGCCATGCGCACGCTCCAGAACGTGATCGGCGGGGAGTATAAGCTGGGCATTTTGCGCTACGCCGTGAGCTTTGACAAGCATTTCAAGGAAATGCTGGAGGAAAAGGGGCTGGCCTATGAGCTGGTGACGGAATTTCACTACGCGCTGCTGATGAGCGAGCGCCATCCCCTTGCGGGCGCGGAGACAATTTCGCGGGCGGATCTGGCGGGATACATCGAGCTGGCGCATGCCGACCCGTTTGTGCCGTCCGTTCCGCTGGCGGTGGTGAAAAAGGAGGAGCAGACGGGCGACGCCGCCAGAAGGATATTCCTGTTTGAGCGCGGCAGTCAGTTCGAGCTGCTTTCCGGAAACCCGGAGACCTATATGTGGGTATCGCCAATGCCCCAGGAAATACTGGAAAGATGGGGGCTTGTGCAGCGCGACTGCCCGGAAAACCGAAAGCAATATAAGGACATTCTGATTTACCGCCGGGATTATAAGCTGACGCCGCTGGATCAGGCGTTTATCACGGAGCTGTGCCGAAGCAAGCGCGGCTGCATGCAAACCTGATTGCCCTAAAACGCAAACATACGCTCCGACCGAAGGGACTGCTTCAGGGTCGGAGCGTATGCTTTTATAGGCGCTTGAGCTCAAGCGTCTTTTTTACAGGAAGCGCGGGGGCGAAAGCCGCCGGACGAAGGCGCATTTCCCACGGACTTAACGCAGATGCCAGATGGTTTCGTTGTATTCGCGGATGGTGCGGTCGGAGGAGAAAACGCCGGAGCAGGCGGTATTGGTAATCGCCATACGCAGCCATTTTTCACGATCCTGATAATCGGCGTCCACGCGGCGCTGCGCCATGGAATAGGAGCCGAAATCCTTGAGCACGAAATAGGGATCGGAGAAGAGCAGGTTATGATAGATATCCTGCACGGCGGCGGGGTTATCCGGGAAGAGCGTGCCGTCGATGATCTGCGTCAGCGCGCGGCGCAGCTCGGCGTTGGCCTCGAAGATATGCATAGGCGCGTAATTGCCGGCGCGGTACATATCGCTGACGGTTTCGGCGCGCATGCCGAAAATGTAGATGTTCTCCTCGCCGACCTGCTCGTAAATTTCCACGTTCGCGCCGTCCATGGTGCCGATGGTGACGGCGCCGTTCATCATGAATTTCATGTTGCCCGTGCCGCTGGCCTCCTTTCCGGCGGTCGAGAGCTGCTCGGACAGATCGGCGGCGGGCATGAGCGCCTCGGCGCTGGAAACGTCGTAATTTTCAAGGAAAATGACGCGCAGGAAGCGCTTGGCGCGGGGCGTGCGGTCAATCAGCTTGCTGATGGCGATAATCAGGCGGATGATCTGCTTGGCCAGATAATAGCCCGGGCTGGCCTTCGCGCCAAAGACGAAGCAGCGCGGCGTCATGGTGAAGCCCGGGTCGTCCATGATGCGGTTGTAAAGCACGAGGATGTGCAGCGCGTTGAGCAGCTGACGCTTGTATTCGTGCAGGCGCTTGGCCTGAACGTCGAACATGAAATCGGGGTCGACGCTCATTTTCTGGCGCTGCATGAGCATGTTGGAGAAGTTGACCTTGTTGCTGCGCTTGATTTTTTCAAATTCCGCCCGGAAAGCGGCGTCGTCCCGGAAGGGGAGCAGCTCGCGCAGCTTTGCAGGCTCGCGTACCCAGCCGTCGCCGATGGAATCGGTAATCAAATCGCGCAGGCCGGGGTTGGACACCATCAGCCAGCGGCGGTGCGTGATGCCGTTGGTAATGGCGCAGAATTTTTCGGGCATGAATTCGTAATAATCGCGGAAGGTTTCCTTTTTGAGAATTTCGCCGTGCAGGCGGCTTACGCCGTTGACGGAATAGCTCATCGCGACGCACAGGTTCGCCATGTGCACCATGTCGTAGGCCGTGACGGCCATGCGCGCGATGCGCGGGTCGCGGCCGTTGCGGTAATGGTCGGCCAGCCGGGCGCAAAGGCGGCGGTTAATTTCCTGCAGAATCATGTAAATGCGGGGCAGCAGGTTTTTCATCATGCTCTCGGGCCAGCGCTCGAGCGCCTCGCTCATGACGGTATGGTTGGTATAGGCGACGGCGTGCTGCACAATCCAGCTGGCCTCCTCCCAGCCCAGCCCCTCCTCGTCCATCAGCAGGCGCATCAGCTCCGGAATGGCAAGGCCGGGATGCGTGTCGTTGATGTGGATGGTCATCTTGTCGGGCAGCAGCATGAAATTACAGCCGTAGCGGCGCTTGAAATCCCTTAGCGCGTATTGGAGCGTGGCGCTGGTGAAGAAATAGTGCTGCTTGAGGCGCAGCTCCTTGCCCTCGTAGTGGTTGTCTTCGGGATAGAGCACCTTGCTGATGACGGTGGCCAGCTCCTGCTCCTGCATGGATTTGGTGTAATCGCCGTTGCTGAAGGAGGCAAAATCGATCGTCTTGGGCGAACGCGCGCTCCACATGCGCAGGGTGTCGACCGTTTCGCAGTCGTATCCCGCGACGGGCATGTCGTAGGGCATGGCCTCGACGGTGTTATAGTCCCTGAGGGTAAATTGCAGCCGCCCGTTGACGGCCCTTTCCTCGACATAGCCGCCAAAGCGCACCTCGCACGCGTCCTCCGGCGCGGGCACCTCCCATACGTTGCCCTCCGCCAGCCAGTTATCCGGCACCTCGACCTGCTGACCGTCCAGAATGCGCTGGCGGAACAGGCCGTATTCGTAGCGGATGGTGCAGCCCATGGCGGGCAGGGAAAGCGAGGCCAGACTGTCCATGAAGCAGGCCGCCAGCCGCCCCAGACCGCCGTTGCCAAGGCCGGGCTCCGGCTCCTCTTGGATGACGCGCCGCCAATTAATGCCCAGCTCCTCCATCGCCTGACAATAGGCCTCCGTACTGCACAGGTTCAGGATGTTGCAGTGCAGGCTACGGCCCGTCAGAAATTCAACGGACAGGTAATACAGGCGCTTGGCGGTGCTGGATTTATCCTTTTCACGGTAGGCGACCCACTTTTGCATGATTTGGTCGCGTACGGTGGAGGCGATGGCGAAATAAATCTGCTGCTCCGTCGCGTCGGCCAGCGTGCGGCCGTTATAGCGCTGCAGCTTGCCAATGATGGATTTCTGAATGGATTCCTTGTCAAATTTCGTGGTGGGCATGAGCATTCCTCCGATCGGGCTGAGTCTGTTCAAGGAAAACGCGCCGCTGCGCGAGGGCAAACGAAACTGGGCAGGAATACGCCTGCTGCGGGACAGGGGCGCTTGCGCCGAATTGTCAACCTATATTATAGCATGCGAAGCGGCCTGCGTCCATGGAGAATTTGGAAATGCGTCGACCAAGGCTGCGATGAAGCGATCCTGCGGCGCACGGGGGGACGAATGCATGCGTTCACGGACGCTCAGAGTCGGGCAAAGCGCGCCGAATGAAGAAACGCCCCGCGTCCGGCGTTTTAAGCCGAGGCAGGGCGTTTGCGTTATGCCTTGTATTGATCGATTTTCATTTTGATTGGGATAAGGGAATTCCGTGCGCGCCATTCGTGCGCGTGGCTGCGGGGCGCGACCCAGGGTGTCCGCTTACTTCCGCGCCAGATGCATTGCGCGCATGGCGTTGAGAATCGCCAGAAAGCATACCCCGACGTCCGCGAACACTGCGCACCAAAGGCTATCCATACCGACGATGGCCAGCACCATAATCAGCGCCTTCACGGCCAGAGAGAAAACGATATTCTCCCGTACAATGCGGTGCGTGGCGCGGGAGATGCGAATCGCGTCGGCCAGCTTGCGCAGATCGTCGTCCATCAGCACGACGTCCGCCGCCTCAATCGCGGCGTCCGCGCCCATTGCGCCCATGGCTATGCCTACGTCCGCGCGCGCCAGTACGGGCGCGTCGTTGATGCCGTCGCCGACGAAAGCGAGCGTTTCGCCCTTTTGCCGCGCATCCAACAGGCGCTCAACCTGCGCCACCTTGCCGTCGGGCAGCAGGGATGCGTGCACCTCGTCCACGCCGACCTCCTGCGCGACCTCCCGCGCAACGCTTTCGCTGTCGCCGGTCAGCATGACCACTTTTTGGACGCCAAGCGACTTGAGACGGGCGATTGCTTCCTTGGCGCCGGGCTTTACTGTGTCGGTAATGAGGATATAGCCCGCATACGTGCCGTCGACCGCAACGTGCACCACCGTTCCGGCGCGCTTGACGGGAGAACACGCCGCCTGCTCGCGCGCCATCAGCTTTTCATTGCCGACCGCGACCCGCCGGCCTTCAACCTGCGCAATGACGCCATGGCCCGCAATTTCCTCTGCGGTTTCGGCGCAAAGCTGCTCGCCCGCGGCCTCGCGCAGCGAAAGCGCGATGGGATGTGTGCTGAAGCCTTCCGCCGCGGCGGCCAGTGCAAGCAGCCGTTCGGGCGGCATGCCGACCGCTTCCGTATGCGTTACCTTGAAAACGCCCTGCGTAAGCGTTCCGGTTTTATCCATTACGACCGTGCCGCAATCGGCAAGCATTTCCATGTAATTAGCGCCCTTCATCAGAATGCCGCGGCGGGAAGCGCCGCCGATGCCGCTGAAGAAGGAGAGCGGAACCGAGATAACCAACGCGCAGGGGCAGGAAATAACCAGAAAGCTCAGCGCGCGATGCAGCCACTCAGCCCATTCGCCCGTAAACAACGGCGGAATGAGGGCCACAACGACGGCCAGCCCGACCACGATGGGCGTGTAGACGCGGGCAAAGCGCGTGATAAACCGATCGGCCTTGGATTTATGATCGCTCGATTTTTCAACCAGCGTCAGAATGCGGCTGACGGTGGAATCGGCAAAGAGGCTGGTCACGCGGACGCGCAGCGTTCCCTGCATATTGACGCAGCCGCTGATGACCGTGTCGCCGGGCTTTACATCGCGCGGCGCGCTTTCGCCGGTGAGCGCTACGGTGTTCAGCGCCGAATAGCCCTCCAGCACCTCGCCGTCCAGCGGTACCTTTTCGCCGGGACGAATCACAATGACCCGCCCGATCTCTACCCCCTCGGGCAGCAGGCGAACCAGCTGACCGTCCTTTTCCACATTGGCGTATTCGGGGCGGATGTCCATGAGCTCGGCGATGGAATCGCGGCTCTTGTCCACGGCGTAATCCTGAAACATTTCGCCGATCTGGAACAGCAGCATGACCGCCACGCCCTCGGCGTAATCGCCCAGCGCGAACGCGCCCACGGCGGCCAGCGTCATCAGGAACATTTCGTCCAGCATGCGCCCGTGCAGCAGGTTGATAACGGCCTCCCGGATGACCTGATAGCCGACGATCAGCATGGCGGCCAGCAGGATAACCAGCCTGACCGTGTCGCCCATGGGAACGACCAGCGACGCGATCAGCAGCAGCGCGCTGACGATGATGCGCGCGAGCATAATCCGCCTGCTCTGCGCTTCGTCGCCGTGGTCGTGATTGTGCTCGCGATGATGCTCATAGCCGTGGTCGTGATGGCGCGCATGGCTGTGTTCATGGTTATGCGCATGATTGTGCTCGTGATTGCAATGTTCACAGTTGCAGCCCATTATTTTTCCCTCGCCTTCGTGCAAAATCGGGATTATTCACACAGGTGCTCCATACCCATATCGATGATTGTGCGGACGTGCTCGTCCGCCAGCGCGTAGAACACGGTTTTGCCCTCGCGCCGGCACTTGACCAGCTTGGACTGCTTGAGCACCCGCAGCTGATGGGAAATGGCGGACTGCGTCATGCCCAGCACCTGCGCAATATCGCACACGCACATCTCCGCCTCAAAGAGCACATAGAGGATCTTGATGCGCGTGCTGTCGCCAAAGACCTTGTAAAGCTCCGCCAGATCATAGAGCATTTCCTCGTCCGGCATGCTTGCGTCCACGGAGGAGATCAGCTCCGGATGCGGCTCGCCGTTGGCGGAGGGTTGGGTACAGGGGACGTCCTTCATGGTTGTTCATCCTTTCACTTGAGCATATGCTCATATGATATTATATGCATATTCGGCGCGTTGTCAACAGGAATTTGAAATTTTTTTGCCTTTTTGTATAGCGCATGCCTTTTGACGCTTTGGGACATGATAACCAAGAGAGTTAACGGAGCGCTTGGGAGGGAAAAAAGCGATGGCGAACGAGGCGGAACAGGAGCCGCGGGGCGTGCTGACGGGCAATTTTGCGCAGAATATGGCGCTGCTGAGCGCTGCCTGCCATGCGCGGGAGAATGAGGACGTTGTTGTGCACCCCTTCACAATGATGGGGCGCGAAGCAGCGGTTTTCTATGTCGACGGCATGGCGGAGGATGCAAAGGTTCAGAAGTTTCTGCTCATGCCCTGTCTCGAGGCCAAGGAGCCGCCGGAGGAAACGGCGCTTGCGGACTATCTGTGCCGTCAGGTGGTGCCGATGGGCTCGTTGACCCCGACGACGCAGGCGGAGCGTGCTGCGCAGCGCATCTTCAGCGGCGACGTGGCGCTTATCTGCGACGGAATGCCCTGTGCGCTGATGGCGGATGTAAAGGGCTTTGTCAAGCGCGGCGTGGGCGAGCCGATCAACGAATCGGTCATTATCGGGCCGCATGAGGGGTTCAACGAATCGCTTCGGGATAATGTGGTGCTGCTGCGGCGGATGCTGCGCACCCCCAGTCTCATCAGCGAGCAGCTTAGCGTGGGGGCGAAGATTCCTACGCGGCTGAGCCTTGTATACCTTGCGGGCATCGCGCGCGAGGAGACGCTGCAGGAGCTTCGGCGACGCATCGCCGGCTGCAATGTGGACTATGTTTCCAGCATCGGGATGCTGGAGCAATTGATTGAGGATAAGCCCTTTTCGCTTTTTCCGCAGGTTGTCACCACCGAACGCCCGGATCGCGCGGTGAGCTTTCTGAACGAGGGGCAGGTGGTGATCGTGATGGAGAACGCGCCCAGCGTGTTGATTATGCCCATCAGCGTCGTGCATCTTTTTCACGCTCCGGATGATACGGGCATGCGCTGGCAATACGGCACGTTCCTGCGCTTGCTGCGCATGGCGGGCATTTTGATTTCGCTTCTTTTGCCGGCGGTCTTCGTGTCGCTGACGGTGTTTCATCCCGAGGGCATGCCGCTGTCGCTGATTACGTCGGTTATTGAGTCGCAGTCGCGCGTTCCGCTGTCGCTGTTTACGTCCATGCTCCTGATGCTGCTGGTGTTCAGCCTGATTAACGAGGCCGGCGCGCGCGTGCCCGGCGCGATGGGCGGCAGCTTCTCCATCGTCAGCGGCCTGATATTGGGTCAGGCGGCGGTGGACGCCGATTTGCTCAGCCCGCTGCTGATTATCGTGGTGGCCATCAGCGGCCTTGGCAGCTATGCCGTTCCCAGCTTTCCGCTGACGCTATCGCTGCGCATCGCGCAGTTTTTTCTGGTGCTGGCCTCGGGTATTGCGGGGTATCTGGGCATGGTGCTGGGGCTGTTTTTCATTTTAATGCGTTTGGCCGGGCTGACCAGCCTGCATTATCCGTATCTGGCGCCGGTCGCGCCCCGAAGGGTGTCAAACCCCGATACGCTGCTGCGCCTGCCGATCTGGCGGCAGCGGCTTCGCGGCTACATCGCCAATCCCGCACAGATGGAACGGGCGCAGGGCCGCATGCGCGCATGGGATCGGCCGAAAAAATAAACGGGACGGCAAAAGCATGCGAAGACAGACGACCACAACCATCCATACGGCGCAGGAGCTGCTGGCGCAGCGAACGCAGATTTTTTCCAGCCAGCAAAGCGCCCTGAGCGGCCTTACGCTGTATGCGCAGCTGCGCATCGGTATGGCGATGTACTTATTCGGGCATGTCAGCACGCCGGGATATCTTTCCGTTTTGCTGACCGTACCGGCGGCTGCGGCCCTGTACCTGCTTTCGGCCTATGTCGCGCGCCGCGCGGCCCCCGGACGCCGCCCCCTTGAAAGCGCGGCGGGGCGGGTTGGGGAGCGCGTGGTGCTGCTGGCGCTTGCCGCGGCGATGCTGCTGGACGCGCAAATGGCGCTGTATGCGCTGGTTTCGATGATTAGCGAGGTGCTTCCCGGCATTCGTCCGTTGGTTACGGCGTCGGCGGTGGTGCTTTTGACGATGCTGGCGCTGGGCGGCGAGGATACCTATGCGCTGGCGCGGATGGCGCGCCTGATGGCATGGGTGCTGGCGGCGATTCTTTTTTACTGTGTGTTGGGCGCGGTGCCTTCGGGCAATATCGGGCATTTGTTTCCGCTGCTGGGTCAGGGGGTGCAAAGCGTTGCGCGCGGCGCGCTGTGGATGTGCGGCTGTACGGCGGGCGTATGCTGCCCGATGATTTTGCAGTCGCGGGAGGGCGCAGCGGCGCTGACGCGCGGCGGCCTTTGCCTGAAAAAGCAGCTGCTCGGCGTCGCGGCGGCGGCCGCTATGGCGCTGATTACCGCTTATGTGCTGCCCTTTTATGCGCTTTCGCGCGCAGAGGAGCTGGGCAGCCGCTTGATGATTCTTTCCAATTCCGGCTCGTCGGTTTCCGGCTGGAGCCTGATGCTCTGCGCGCAGCTGTTTATGCTGCTTATTGCGCTTTCCGCTGCCGTCACCAACGCATCGGCGATGATTTCCTGCATTGCGGGGCGAGGCAAAACGACGCCCGCCACAACGGCGGCGCTGCTTGCGCTGCTTGTTCCCGCTGCGGCGCTCAGGACGCGCGCGATTAGCGAGGCGCTTTTGATGATTGCGCCGGCGCGCTATTGGCTGGCGCTGGCGGCGATGTGCGCCGCGGCCGTTTTCGCGCGGCTGCGGGGCAGGGGGAGGGAGACGGGCGCATGAAACGCATGCTGGCGCTGCTGTTGCTGATGGTCTGCTGCGTGCTGACGGGCTGCATGAGCCGCCAGCTGGAGGAGCAGATGCTGGTCATCATTCTGGGCGTGGATGAAACAGAGGATGGAATTCGCCTTGTGCTGAAGATTCCCAGCAACTCTGCCTCCGGCGATTCAGGCGGCGATAATACCTCCGGCGAGGACGACGCTACGGCGGGCGGCGGGCAGATGGGTTATCTGCTGCTGGAGGCCACGGGCGGAAGCTTTGAGGACACCATGACGCTGCTGCATGCGACGACGCCGCGCACGCTGAATTTTTGTCAGGTGCGCGAGGTGGTTGTGGGCGAAAAGCTGGCCTCGGGCGATCAATTCGCCGCGCTGATAGCCAAAATCTATATGCTGCCGCGCATGCGTTCGCAGGCGATCATGGTCATCAGCCGGGGAGAAGCGAGGGAGTTTGTCGCCGCGCAGAAGCCGTATGTCGGCATTCGGCTGAGCCGCTATGTAGACACGACCATTTCAAACTATGCGGGCAAGGGCTTTATTCCGACGATCACGCTGGGGCAGGCGCATCGGGATCTTGGCATGGGCTTTGTCGACCCGCTGCTGGTATACGGGGCGGTGAATCGTTTCGACCAGCCGGAATACGAAAAAATGCCCATCGATTCCCTGCCGGGCAACCTGCCGCGCAAGAGCGTCAATAAGGTGGAGATGCTGGGCGCGGCGGCGACGGACGGCGTGGGCGTGAGCGGCGAGCTGACGGGCTATGAAATGGCGCTGGTGCATTTGCTGCGCGGGGATGTGGAGGATCTGAACATCGACAACCGGGACGACCCGTCCGCGCGGATTTCGGCGCGGTCGCCCGCGACGCTGCGGGTGGATCTGTCGACGCGCCCCGCAACGCTCAGCGTGCAGCTGCTGTGCGTGGCGCGGTATGCGCCCGGCCTTGTTCCGGATGCAGAGGCGGTTCGCCGCCGGGTGGAGATGGATATTACGCAAATGCTTCGAAAATTGCAGCAAATGCGCTGCGACGGGGTGGGCTTTGGCAATATCGCCGTGCGTCAATGCATGACGATGGCGCAATGGGACGCGCTGAACTGGCGCGATACCTACAGCGAGGCGGATGTGCAGGTGGAGGTTCGGCTGCAGCTTCGCGAAAACTGAGCTTCGGGCGCTTTGGGCAACCTAAAAAACGACGCCGAAGCCATCGGCCGCCGTTTCTGCGTGCAAGTCGACGGGGCCGCGCCCCTTTATCCTATTTAGCGTATTGTCCGGGGGTGGTGCCGGCAATCTGCTTAAACTGCCGGATAAAATGGAATACGTTGGCGTAGCCGAGGGCGTCGGCGGCCTGAATGACGCTGCAGCCCTGCGAAAGCATGTTCTTGGCCTTTTCAATGCGCATGAGGATCAGGTCATGGTTGGGGGAAATGGCGAACATGCGCCGGTAGAGCGGATAAAGCCGCGATGTGCTGATGCCCACTGCCTGCGCCATGGCGGCGTTCGTCCATTGCTGCTCGGGATGCAGCAGCATCCGGGCGCGCAGCGCGCGCAGCGCGTCCGCCGTCTCGTGCGCCACGGGAAGCGGCGCTTCGCCCTGCAGATCGCGCGAGAGCGTAATCATCAGCTGCGTCAGCCGCGCGTCGCAGTATTCATGCCAATGGCTGCGGCGGGCGAAGAACTCGGCCTCCAGCTCTGCCGTGATCTGGGAAATATAGCTGCCGCAGGAGGGCTGATACAGTCGGTTGCATGCAAGCCCCAGCCGGTTCAGGTCGGCTTCCACGTCGCCCGAAAGGTGCATCCAGTCATGCACCAGCTGCTCATGGCTGACAAAGGAATGCGGCGTTTCGGGCGAAAAAAGAATAAAAGCGCCAGGCATGGTAACGTGCTGCCGCCCGCCGAAGGCAATTTCCACGCTGTTATGAAAATGCAGCAGAATATAGTCCTTCGCGCCCTGCGGACGGTTGAGCGTAAACCCGGCGGGCTCCGGCCAGTTATGGCGAATCAACAGGATCTCCATCTTTTGCCCCTCCTTGACCTTTAGCATACCGGAAACGATAGGATATGTCAATATATCGAGAGGTTTATTGCTTGCTTTTTTGGATGTGAACGCATACAATGATGCAAAGAAGCAAATGTAAACCGAAGGAGCTGAACGAAGTATGCAAATGATACCCCGCCCCGAGTATCCGCGTCCGCAGTATGCTCGTCCCACATGGATGAATCTGAACGGCACGTGGCAGTTTGAAATCGATCATGGCGCCTCCGGCCGTGCGCGCGGAATGGTGGAAAAGGAAAAGCTGGAGGGAGAAATTCTCGTCCCCTTCTGCCCTGAAAGCGAGCTTTCCGGCGTTCATAATACGGACTTTATGCAGTCGGTCTGGTATCGCCGTACGTTTACCCTGCCGAAGGATGCCGAAGGAAAGCGCGTGCTGCTGCACTTTGGCGCGGTGGATTACAAATGCGAAGCATGGGTAAACGGCCAATCCGTCGGCGTGCATGAGGGCGGCTATGTTTCCTTTACCTTCGAGATTACAAACGCGCTGCACGAGGGCGAAAACACGCTGGTCGTCTGCGCGGATGATTTCATGCGCATGGGGCGTCAGCCCTTTGGCAAGCAGAGCGACCGCTACCATTCCTACGGCTGCAGCTATACCCGCACGACGGGAATTTGGCAGACGGTATGGCTGGAGTGGGTTGCGCCGGCGTATATGAAAAAGGCGCGCATGATTCCGGACGCGATGAGCGGCAGCCTGTTTCTGGACGTGACGGTGGACGGCGCTGCGGAGGGCATGGAGGTTGAGGCGCGCGCGCTCTTTAACGATATGCCGCAGGGCGTTGCCCGCGTGCGCGTGGACGGCGGCCATGCCCGCATGGCGATCAAGGTGCGGGATAAGTATCTGTGGAACGTGGGCGAGCCGAACCTGTACGACCTGCAGCTTTCGCTTTATGACGGCGAGGAAGCGCAGGATGAGGTGAGCAGCTATTTCGGCCTGCGTACCATCGGCTTTGACGGCAAAAAGTGCAAGATTAACGGCAAAACCGTTTTCCAGCGGCTGATTCTCGATCAGGGCTTTTATCCCGACGGTATCTATACCGCGCCGACGGACGAGGCGCTCCGGCGCGATATTCAGCTGTCGCTGGACATGGGCTTTAACGGCGCGCGCCTGCACCAGAAGGTGTTTGAGCAGCGCTTCCTTTACTGGGCGGATCATATGGGCTATATCTGCTGGGGCGAAATGCCCTCGTGGGGAATCGATCCCTCCAAGCCGCATACGCTGGGAATTTTCCTGCGCGAGTGGCTGGAAAGCATCGACCGCGATTATAACGCGCCTTGCATCGTGGGCTGGTGTCCGTGGAACGAAACGTGGGGCGAAAGCGGCGACGGCATGCGCAACCTGACCATGCAGGCGACCTATCGCGCCACCAAGGCGGCGGACGAAACGCGCCCCGTGATTGACGCCAGCGGCGGCACGCATGTGGAGACGGACATTTACGATACGCACGATTACGAACAGGATCCCGCCGTATACAAGGAACGCTATCGCCCCGGGGCGGAGTTTTACGACCGGCTGGGCGAGCGGCGGCAGCAGCATTACAACGGCACGTCGCCCATGTTTGTCAGCGAGTACGGCGGTATTCGCTGGACGGACGATCAGGCGGGCTGGGGATACGGCGTTGCGCCTCAATCCAAGGAAGAATTTATTTCCCGCTATACCGGCCTGACCGAGGCGCTGCTGCAAAATCCCGAGCACATGGGCTTTTGCTATACGCAGCTGACCGATGTGGAGCAGGAGCAGAACGGCCTGTATACCTATCAGCGTGTTCCGAAATTCCCGCCGGAGGTTATCGCGCGGGTGAACCGCCAGAAGGCCGCGATTGAGGAAGAGGAATAAGGCGAGGCACAGCGCGAAGCGGGAGCGGGTCAAGCCTGCCGATGCGGCTGCGCTGTAAGCGGGGCATGCTGCGGGATTACGGCGTGCCGAAAAGCTAAAATATTATTTGCAAAGGGGCTGTGATGGAACGCGTAAACGTTCTTTCACAGCCCCTGCTTTTGCGCTCAGCCGGTGTGCTATGCGACGAACCCGGTTACGGTCAGCGTGCTTACTCCGGGCGTGACAATCCATTCCCCGGTGGCGGTGCTTTGCGTATAGGTGGCCGCCGGAACAGTAATCTGGCCGGGAACGGTGGCGAAGGCGCCGGTGGCGACGTTATAGGTGTAGTTCGTGGTCGGCGTCCATGTCGCGCCGTTGAAGGTTACGGTCAGGTCGGTCAGAATAGGCGTAAACACGTCCGTCACGGCGACCAAATCGCTGGCGTCAGCGGCGGTGTTGCCGGTGTTCTCAATCACAAAGGTATAGGTGAGCTGTCCGTTGGGGGAGACGGTGGTGGGCGAAACAGCTTTGCTGATGCTCAGCACGGGCTCCGTGCCGACATTGACGGTGGACGTAGCCGTTATCGCGCCGGGCAAGGCCGCGCCGCTTGCCTGCGCGGTGTTCACGATGCGGCTGCCCGCGGTCAGCGGCGCATAGGCGGTGGGCAGCGCTTCATAGAGGATGGCGGCGTTTCCGCCTGCGGGCACAGAGATGCCGGCGATGGTCAGGGGCGGGCCGGCGGTGACGGTGGGGGCGGTTTGCAGCACGCCGTTGACAAAATACCGCGCCGTGCCGGCGGCATAACGCAGCGGCGCGCGGCTGACGCCGCCGATTTGGTAAGCGCCCAGATCGTCTGTCAGGGTCAGGCCGGTGAGCGCGGTTGTGCCGGAGTTAATCAGGTTCACGGCATAGGTCAGGCTGCCGTCTGCGTTGTATTGCATGTTCAGCGCTTCCTTGGTGATACTCAGCGTTTCGAGCAGTTCGCCCGTTACAATATTGGACGTGGCGGTCAAACCGTTATAGGTCAGCGAGGCCTGATTGGTAAAGGTGGCCATGCTCATTCCTCCATTTCTGTGGGAGGGGCGACGCCCTTCCCCTATCAGCATATGCGACTGCGCGCAGACGGCCACAGCAAACAAAAAACGCCTCGGCCATGACCATGAAGGGTCATAGAACGAAGCGCAGGACGGCGTATTCATTTAGGGTAACGCTCGATCAGCCAAAGCATACGGGGCCCTTCGCTGAAAGCGGCTGCTTAGCCAATATAGCGGCAGGCCGCAGTAGCGGCAACGGCGCCGTCCGCCGCTGCGGTGGTCAACTGACGAATTGCCTTGACGCGGCAATCGCCCGCGGCGAAAATGCCGGGCACATTGGTGCGGCAATCCTCGCCTGCCTGAATGAAGCCCTGCGCATCCAGCGCGACAAGATTGGCAAAGGGCGCGTTGTCCGCCATACGGCCGATGCAGACGAACAGCCCCGTTACGGGCAGCTCGGTCTGCTCGCCCGTCTGCTGATGCTCGAGCCGAATGCAGCGCAGGCGTTCCTCGCCTTCCAGCGCGGTAACGCAGCTGCTCAGGCAGAAATGAATATTATCGCGCGACTGCATGGCGGCAAGGTCGCGCCGGTCGCAGGTGAAATGGTCAAAGTTCTGAATGACGGTGACGCTTTTGCAGATATCGGCCAGAAAAACCGCCGCCTGCGCCGCGCTGTTGCCGCCCCCGACAACGGCGACATCCTCGCCGCGATGGAACGCGCCGTCGCACAGCGCGCAGTAGGAAACGCCGTGGCCAACCCATGCGTTCTCATGGGCGATGCCCAGCGGACGATGCTTTGCGCCGGTGGCCAGAATGACCGCCTTGGCGGCGTATTCGCGCTTTGCGGCGGAGGCGATAAAGCCGTCCGCCGTTTTGCGCAGGGAAAGAATGTCCTCCAGCTCAATCTCCAGCCCCAGTTCCAGCGCCTGACTGAGCACGGCGTCCGTCAATTGATTGCCGCTCACGCCCGGCAGGCCGGGATAATTCTCGATCCGAGGGGCGGACGTAATCTGCCCGCCGAAGGTCTCCTTTTCGGTCATCAGCACGCGCTTTCCGGCGCGCAGGGCGTACAGCGCGGCGGTGAGCCCCGCCATGCCGCCGCCGATGATAAGCAAATCCGTCATAGTGCTCCTCAGGCTCTCTGCAGCGTGTATTCTTCGATAAAGGCTTTGATGTTGGAGGCGTTGGCGATGTTCCGCGCCTCGCCGTGGTGAACGTAGACCAGCGTGGGCGCCTGCTGTACGTTATGCCTGCGCGTGAGCGCCGCGTCGGCCTCCGCGTCGATCTTTTGATAGGGGATACCGGCCTTGTCCAGCATCATGCACGCCATGCGGCAATTGGGGCAGGTTTTGGTGGTAAAGAGCAGCAGCTCGTCCGGCTCGTCGGCGGCGGTTTCCGCCGGCGCGCAGGCGGGGGATTCGGCCAGCGGCCCCTTGTGCGTCAGCCGGGAAGCGCCGATATTGTAGACCTTGCGATCCTTAAATTCCTGCGCTTTGCCGTTGTTCCAGTTCTGCACGGGCCGGTAATAGCCGGTGATGCGGCTGTAAACCTCGGTCTTTTCACCGCAGTCGGGGCAGGTGTAGCATTCGCCGGCGATATAGCCGTGATTTTTGCAGATGGAATAGGTGGGGGACATGGTGTAATAGGGCAGACGGTAATTTTCCGCAATCTTGCGCACCAACGCGGCCGCGGCGCGCCAGTCGGGCAGCTTTTCGCCAAGGAAGGCATGGAACACAGTGCCGGAGGTGTAGAGCGTTTGCAGCTCGTCCTGAACGTCCAGCGCGGAGAAAATATCCTCCGTATAGCCGACGGGCAGGTGCGAGGAATTGGTGTAATAGGGCGTTCCGTCCATGTTGGCGGTAATGATGCCGGGGTAAAGCTCGACGTCGTGCTTGGCCAGACGATAGGAGGTGGACTCGGCGGGCGTCGCTTCCAGATTATACAGATCGCCGTACTTTTCCTGATAATCGCTCAGGCGCTCGCGCATATGGTTAAGCACGTCGCGGGCAAAGCGCTGTGCGCCTGCGCAGGTTAAATCCTCATGCAGCCACTTGGCGTTGAGGCAGGCTTCGTTCATGCCGACCAGACCGATGGTGGAAAAATGATTATCGAACGTGCCAAGATACCGGCGGGTATAGGGGTAAAGGCCTTCGTTCATCAGCTTGGTAATGACGGTGCGCTTGACCTTCAGGGAGCGCGCGGAGATATCCATCATGCGGTCAAGCTGCGAATAGAAATCCTTTTCGTCCTTGGCGAGGTATGCGATGCGCGGCAGGTTGATCGTAACCACGCCGACCGAGCCGGTGCTTTCGCCGCTGCCGAAGAAGCCGCCGCTCTTTTTGCGCAGCTCGCGCAGATCCAGCCGCAGGCGGCAGCACATGGACCGCACGTCGTTGGGCTCCATATCGCTGTTGATGTAATTGGAAAAGTAGGGCGTGCCGTACTTCGCCGTCATTTCGAACAGCAGGCGGTTGTTTTCGGTTTCCGACCAGTCGAAATTCTTGGTGATGGAATAGGTGGGAATGGGGTACTGGAAGCCGCGGCCGTTGGCGTCGCCCTCGATCATGATCTCGATGAAGGCCTTGTTCACCATGTCCATTTCCGCCTGACAATCGCCGTAGGTGAAGTCCATATCCTTTCCGCCGACGATGGCGGGGATGTTTTTCAGGTCGTTGGGCACAACCCAATCCAGCGTGATATTGGAGAAGGGCGCCTGCGTGCCCCAGCGGCTGGGCGTATTCACGCCGTAGATGAAGGATTCGATGCACTTTTTAACGTCATAATAGGAAAGATGATCGACCTTCACAAAGGGGGCGAGATAGGTGTCGAAGGAGGAGAACGCCTGCGCGCCCGCCCATTCGTTTTGCATAATGCCAAGGAAGTTGACCATCTGGTTGCACAGGGAGGCCAGATGCTTGGCGGGCTTCGAGGTGATTTTCCCGCCGACGCCGCCCAGCCCCTCCTGAATCAGCTGCTTGATCGACCAGCCCGCGCAGTAGCCCGTGAGCATGGAAAGGTCGTGCAGGTGGATGGCCGCGCTGCGGTGCGCCTCGGCAATTTCCTCATCGTAAATTTCGCTGAGCCAGTAATTGGCGGTAATCGCGCCGCTGTTGCTCAAAATCAGGCCGCCGACCGAATAGGTGACGGTGGAGTTTTCCTTGACGCGCCAGTCGCTGGAATCCAGATAGCTGTCGACAAGATCCTTATAATTGAGCATGGCGGCCTTGACATTGCGCACCTTTTCCCGCTGCTTGCGGTAAAGAATATAGGCCTTGGCTACATTGGTATAGCCCGCCTGACTCAATACGCTTTCAACGCTGTCCTGAATATCCTCGACATTGATGACGCCGTCCTTGATCTTTGCGGCGAAATCACTGGTTACCTTCAGCGCCAGCAGATCAATGACCGAGGGGTGATAGTCGCACTTTTCGGCTTCGAAAGCCTTGGTGATGGCCTTGGAAATCTTGGCGATGTCGAACTCGGCGACGGTTCCGTCGCGCTTCATTACCTTATACATGGCGTATCTCCTTATGCTGTCGCAGGTGATTTTGGCAACGTCTCCATGCTACCATATTTGATGCCGTCTGTCAATATATTGACAAAAATAAAACGCCGGGCACTATATATTGTACCCGGAGGGGGAAAGATTGAATCAGATGCTTTCGCCGCGAATGCGTGCTTTCGGAATTTTTTTTTGAAGAATTTCCAAAAATCCATGCATTTTTTCGCGGCTCGGCGCATGAAGCCCCGGGCGCAATACGCCGTCGCTGTCCGCGTAGTACTGCAGGAAGTAATCCTGACCGCCGGCCAGCCAATCCGCAATTTCCGCCATGTCGGCTTCGGTATGCATTTCGTCCGTCACCGTGGTGCGAAATTCAAAGGGAATTGTGCCGGCCATCAGCAGCGCGGCGCTTTCCCGAACGGGGGTTAAATCAAAATGCGGAATGCCGACGGTGCGCGCGTAATGCGTCGGGCCGTTTTTGATATCCATGGCCGCCATGTCGATCAGCCCTTCCGCTATCAGGCGGCGCAGGCGCTCCGGCTGGCTTCCGTTTGTATCCAGCTTGACCAGAAAGCCGAGCGCGCGTACGCGGCGAATGAAGTCGGGCAAATCGGGCTGCATCAGCGGCTCGCCGCCCGTGAGACATACGCCGTCCAGCGTACCGCGGCGCTTTTGCAGGAAGGACAGCGCTTCCGCCTCGGTCAGCGGCTGCTCCGGCGCTGCGAAGGGCAGCAGGGACGAATTCTGGCAGAAGGGACAGCGATAGCCGCAGCCCTGCGTGAAGAGGGTGCAGGCGACATGCTGGGGATAATCCAGCAGCGTCAGCTTCTGGACGCCGGCAAAAAGCATGGCCTTTCCTCCCTTCTCCAAACTGCCAATGCGTATTATACCTGTGCGGCCATGAAAATAAAATAGAAAAAACGGTTTCCTTTCTGTACATTTTGCATTTGGGGACGGATAAATCTCGTATTTCCTGCATTTCTTGTCAAAATGTTTTTTATTGGAAAATTGTCGGGCGACGGCACTGGATCTTCTGCTCTGGCGGGCTTGGGCATGCGAAGAAGGGGAGAAATCAAAGCGCTCCGCCCTCGCGGCAATGCGTTGAGGGTGAAGCGCTTTGGATTTGACGGGATGATTTCTGCTTTGCCTTTGCCGGGCGGCTATTTTGCGCGCGCCGTGCTGGGATCTTCGGATGTGATACGTCCATTACCGCCGGCTTCAGGGACGTGCGGAGGGAAAAAGCCTCGCCGCGTTTTTCGTTGGAATCAGTTTTCGGGCGCGTTGTCGACGGCTTCTGCTTTTTCCGCTTCGGGGGCGACCTGCCGGCCGACCAGACCGCCGGCGGCGACCATTTTGAGCATCTGCGGAATATCCAGACTGGTGGCCGCCTTGATCGCCTCAAAGGACTGCATCATGGAGCCTGTCATGTCGCGGGTCAGGCCGGTTGCCGCACCTTCGCCAAAGAGAATGATCTTGTCCGTCTGGCTGAGCGGCTCGCCGATGGCGCGCGCGACTTCGGGCAGCTTATCCACCACCATTTCCAGCATGGCCGCCTGCCCGTACTGCTGCATGGCCTCCGCCTTGCGCTGAATCGCCTCGGCCTCCGCGCGGCCCTTGAGCGCCGTTGCCTCCGCCGCCTTCTGGGATTCATACAGCTCAGCGTCCGCCTTGGCCTGACGCTCGAAGCGCTCGGCCTCCGCGCGGGCAATGCGCGCGTCCTTTTCGGCGTTTGCCTTTTCGCGAATCTCGACGTTCAGGCGTTCGCGCTCGATTTCGACCTGCTGCTTTTTCAGCTCCGTTTCCTTTTGCAGCTTGGTCATTTCGGCGGCGGCGCGCTCGGTCTCGTAGGTCTTGCGGATACGCTCCTGCTCGATGCGGTAGGTTTCGTCCGCTTTGGCCTTTTCCTGATCCGCTTCGATTTTGTAGGCTGCCTCGCGCAGGGCGAGCTCCTTGTTCTGCTCGGCGATAACGGCCTCCGCCTCAATCTGCGCCTTGTGCCCCTCCTGCTCCGCCTTGGCGCGGGCAATCTTCGCGTCGCGCTCTTTTTCGACCAGCTTCTGCTGGGCCATAATTTCAATGACGTTGCCGTCCTTGTCGGCGAAATTCTGAATGGTCAGGTTGATGATTTCCAAGCCCATGTTGGCCATGTCGGCCATGGCCGCCTTGATGGATTCCTGCGCGAACTTGTCGCGGTTCTGCACCAGCTCCGCGATGGTCATCTGGCCGATGATTTCGCGCATGTTGCCTTCCAGCACGTCCTTGGCCAGCGCCTTGATCTGCTGCGCGTCGTAATGCAGCAGCTGCTCGGCGGCGGTGGCGATGAATAGCTCGTCCGAGCCGATCTTGATGTTGGCGACCGCGTCCACCAGCACGGAGATATATTCCTTCGTCGGCACGGGCTGGGCGGTTTTGATATCCACCTGCATCAGGCACATGTCCAGCTTATCAATTCGCTCGATGGCGGGAATCCAGAAGGTTGCGCCGCCGCGGACGATGCGATAGCCGAAGCGCTTCACAGAAGCGGAGCCGTCCATGTTGCGCACCTTATAGCGTCTGCGCAGCAGGCCGGAGATGATGAGGGCCGTATCCGGCGGCGCGATTTTGTATCGCGGCAGGAATTTGACCAGTACAATCAAAATGACAAGGCCGATGGGCAACCAATACCAATGGTTTACGAGGTTTTCCAAAAATGCTTCCATAGAAGTGGTTCCTTTCTGGCAAAGGTAGTAGCTTACGCGGCGGGCGTATCCACCGCCGCGACGTAAAGCGTGATTTCGATCGTGTCGATCACTTCATCGTTCGCGTTCAGGCGCGTAATGGTGAGAACGTATTCGCCTGCATCGGCCAAATCGAGCGTGCCGTCGGTGATTTCGATCGCTTCCGCGCCGTCGGCCTTGCGAATCGTCAGGCTAAGGTGTTCGCCCACTGCGTCGGCCAGCCGCTGCAGTGCGTCGGCAAGGTCGGAATTCAGCTTTGCGATCCTCTGCTCCGAGTCGGAAACCAGCGTTTTCTGATTTTCAACGTCTGCCTTCAGCTTTTTGATTGTTTCCTCACACAGGGCGTGCGCCGCCTTCTCCGCGGCGATTTCATCCTTGAGCGTCTGCAGCGCGTCCTGATGCTGCTTGTCGCTTGCAGCCTGCGCCGCCTTCTCTGCGGCGATTTCGTCCTTGAGCGTCTGCAGCGCGTCCTGATGCTGCTTATCGCTTGCAGCCTGCGCCTCCGTCAGGCGGGCGACCTCCTTCGTGGCGGTATCCAGCTTCGCCTGCAGGGCGACGGTTTGCTCGGATGCGTCGGAGAGCTGCTTTTGCTGGTCGGCGATGGTCTGCTGCGCGGTTGCCAGCTGCTCCTTTGCGCCCAGCAGCGCCGTTTCCTTTTCGGTAATCAGGTCAACCTGCGTTTGCGCTTCGGTTTTCAGCTGCTCGAGCTGCTGCTGAAGCTGGGCGCGTTCGGTTTCCAGCGCTTTGCCGCTGGTGATGCTGGCGGCAAGCTGCGCGGCCTGCTCGGTGATGGTGGCTTCCTTTTGCGTCAGGCTATTTTGCAGGGTCTGAATTTCCGTCTGCAGGGTGGCGATGGTATCCAGCTTTTCCTGAATATCGCGCTGCAGCTCGGCCTTTTCCTGCGTAGTCTGCGCCGCGTTTTCCTGACTGCTTTGAATTTCGGCCTTGAGCGCGGCCTCCTTCTCGGCCAGCGCGGTTGAAAGCTGGGTCAGTTTTTCCTGCGCTGCGGCGGAAGCGTCCTCGGCGGCCTTTTGCAGCTTCGCCACCTCGGCGGCGGTCTGCACGGCCAGCTCCGTCTGCTGTTTTTCAGCGGTCAGATCAGCGCTTAGCTGTTCGACCTGCTGTTGAAGCGCTGCGTTGGCCTTTGCGAGGCTTTCCTGCGTGGCCTGAAGATTTTTTTCGGCCTCGGTCAGCGCTGCGGTCTGCTGGTCAATGCTTTGCTTGGCGGCGTCCAGATCGGTTTCCTTCTGGCTGAGCTGCTGCTGCAGATCGGCGATGGTATCGTTTTGCAGCTTGCGGGCATCCTCCGCGGCCTGAACCTGACCGGAAAGATTTTTCTTTTCCGCTTCCAGCTTTTCCACCTGATCAGACAGGCTGTTCCGCTGGCCGATGAACACGCCCAGCAGAATGGCGGCGACGAGAACGAGCGCGGTGATGATCCAGATTGACTTCTTCATGATACAGTTCCTCCCCTTGTTATGGCTGAATGTTGGTGTGGCGCTACGTAGAATCTGAAATATGGCAAAATAGTTGCCGAATAGTATAAAATAGCATATTCTACATTGGCATAAAAATTCCTTTCTTTTGGCAAAAAAATCATTAAACAAGCGCCCGGTGAAACGCCGGGTGCGCAAACTGTCTCCTGAAACGGCATCAAAGGCCTCATCAAATCCGTTTGCGGCAATGGGGAAGGCGTGCACTTGAATTCACTCGAATTGTTCGGCTCGCCGAGGGAAGCTTCCTTGATGCTTTCACGCAGAAAAGTTTCCGCTCGGCTTCGCCGTGCGCAGGCTGAAGGCTCTTCGTTCCGCATATGCGTGTCGCCCGCGCAGCGCTGCGATATGCAAAACACCCGGCAAAATGCCGGGTGTGAATGCTTTTGCGTCAACAATCGAGACGCAAAGGAGAGTGAATTACTCCTCGTCCTCGTCGTCCTTCTGCGCATTTTCGATGATCTTCTTCGCCGCGTCGGAGGGCATTTCCTCGTAACGCTCGAAGCTCATCGTGAAGGAGCCGCGCGCCTGCGTCATGGAGCGCAGGTCGGTCGCATATTTGAACATTTCGCCCATGGGCGCTTCGGCGGTGACGCGCTGCAGGCCGTCCACCTGATCCATGCCCATGATACGGCCGCGACGCTTGTTCATGTCGCCCATGATATCGCCCATGTATTCATCGGGAACGAACACTTCCACGTGCATGATCGGCTCGAGCAGGACGGGGCTGGCGTCCATGCAGCCCTTCTTATAGGCGATGCGGGCAGCCGTCTTGAACGCCATTTCAGAGGAATCGACCGGGTGATAGGAGCCGTCGTACAGCTTTGCGCGCAGGCCGACCATCGGGTAACCGGCCAGAACACCCTTGCGGATATTTTCACGCAGACCCTTTTCGACGGAGGGAATAAAGTTGCGCGGAACAGCGCCGCCGACCACGGCGTCCACGAACTCGAAGTCGACGTTCGTATCGCCAATGGGAGAGAATTCGATCCACACGTCGCCGAACTGGCCGTGGCCGCCGGACTGCTTCTTATGACGGCCTTGGCAGGAAACCGTCTTGCGAATGGTTTCGCGGTAGGGAATCTTCGGGTCGCTCAGGTTCGCGTTGGCGCCGAACTTAGAGGCCAGCTTGTTGCGAATGACGTCCAGATGCAATTCGCCCTGACCGGAAACCAGCGTTTCGGTCGTCTCGGCGTTCTTTTCAATTTTAATGGAAGGATCTTCTTCCTGCAGGCGGGACAGGCCGGAGAAGACCTTGTCTTCTTCGCCCTGCTTCGCGGCGGAGATGGCCTTGGAAATGCAGGGGGCCGGGAAGGCGATGGGCTCAAAGCGGATGGGCGCGGCGGCGTCGCAGAGCGTGTCGCCGGAATTGGTGAACTGCAGCTTGGACAGCGCGCCGATGTCGCCGGCGTTCAGCAGGGAAACGCCCGTCTGCTTCTTGCCGCGCATCATGAACAGGCCGCCGGCCTTTTCGGCCTTATCGGCATTGGCGTTATACAGCGCGGTGGCCGGGGTAATCGTGCCGGAGCAGACGCGGAAGAGGGAAAGCTTGCCGACGAAGGGGTCGGCGATGGTCTTGAAAACCAGCGCGGAGAAGGGCGCGCCGTTGTCGCATACGCGGCTGTCGGCTTCGTCCGTCTTGGGGTTGACGCCCACGGCCTTCGCGCCCTTGGGGGAATGGAGGTAGACGCTCATCATATCGAGCATCTTGGCAACGCCTACGCCCGTCGTGGCCGAGCAGGCGACGACCGGCACGATGGTGCCGTTGAGCATGCCGGCGCGGAAGCCGCTGAGAATCTCCTCGTGGGTCAGCTCCTCGCCCTCCAGATACTTCATCATCAGCTCGTCGTCCGCGCCCGCGGCCGCTTCGGTGATTTCTTCCATGGCGTGCTGAATGGCGGCGGACATATCGCTCGGAACGGGCACTTCCTTGAGTGCCTTGCCAACGCCCTCGTAGGCCTTATTTTCCAGCACGTTGACAACGCCCTTGAAGGACGCGCCCGCGCCGATGGGCAGCAGCATGGGCACGACGCTCGTGCCAAACTTTTCACGCAGCTGCTCAACCACCTTGGCGTAGTTGGCGTTTTCAGTGTCCATGCGGTTGACGATGAACATCCGGCAAACGTTGTTGCGCTTGGAATAATCCCACGCTTTTTCTGCGCCGACCGTCAGGCCGCTCACCGCGCCTACCACGATTCCCGCAGTTTCCACAACGCGCAGCGCGCCGACCATTTCGCCGATAAAATCGAAATAACCGGGAACGTCGATAACGTTGATTTTGTTGCCCTTCCATTCGACGGGCGCGAGCGCCGCGCCGATGGAAATGTGACGCTTGATTTCTTCGGGATCAAAATCCGTGGTGGCGCTGCCGTCCTCCACGCGCCCCTGGCGATCCACATGACCGGCGGCGTAGAGCATGGCCTCCGTCAGCGTGGTTTTGCCTTCGCTGCCGTGGCCGATCAGAGCAATGTTGCGAATTTTTTCCGTCTGATAGTCTGCCATATGTCGGTTCCCCCTAATATTGAATTTCAATATGATGAATCCACTTAAAATGAATCACACACAAACAGTATTTTACCAGAAGATACGGCAAAATACAAGCCGTTTCTTTCAAAACTTTTCATGGCCAAGCGGCAAAACTTTCGAAATATCTTCTGCCGCGCCTTGCCTTTGCCGCTTGACGGCAAACGCTGAGAAAAAATCAGAGAAAATATTTTGAAAGGCGAAAAAACTATTGACAAACCGTAACAAAGCAAGTATACTATTTCTTGTGCTCGATTGAAGCACATCGGTCTTCTGGGTGTAGCGCAGCTTGGTAGCGTGCTTGAATGGGGTTCAAGAGGCCGAGAGTTCAAATCTCTCCACCCAGACCATAACTGGACGCCAGTTTTGATACGATGAGTATCGAAGCGGGCGTCCAGTTTCTTTTTGCAAAGCCCCTATTTGTAAGGCCACTGAAAAAGCCAGTCCTTTTCAGAACTGACTTTTTCAGTGGTGTAATTTTCCAGGGTTTTTGAGCTTTTGAGTTGTGAAATTGCGTCCGTTTAGCGCTTGCTGAACTGCGGCGCGCGACGGGCGGCCTTGAGACCGTACTTTTTGCGCTCCTTCATGCGCGGGTCGCGCGTGAGGAAGCCGGCCTTTTTCAGGGCGGCGCGCAGCTCGGGGTTCGCCTTGCACAGCGCGCGGCTGATGCCGTGACGGATAGCGCCGGATTGGCCGGACAGGCCGCCGCCGCACACATTGACCATCACGTCGAAGCTGCCGCCCACATTGGTCAACGCGAGGGGCTGACGAACGGTCATCTTCAGCGTTTCCAGACCGAAGTAATCGTCGATATCACGCTTATTAATTACGATTTTGCCTTCGCCCGGCACCAGACGCACACGGGCAACCGCGGACTTCCGACGGCCGACGGCATTGAAATCAGTTGCCATGTTGATTGCTCCTTCCGCTCAGCTTACTTGATCAGTTCCAGCACTTCGGGCTTCTGCGCAGCCTGCTCATGCTCCGGGCCGGCATAAATGCGCAGCTTCGTCGCCATCTGGCGTCCCAGCGGCCCCTTGGGCAGCATGCCGACGATGGCATGACGCACCGCGAATTCGGGCTTTTCTGCAATCAGCTTGCGGTATTTGGTTTCCTTCAGACCGCCAGCATAGCCGGAATGATGATAATAAATCTTCTGATCCAGTTTTTTGCCGGTCAGGACGATTTTAGAAGCATTGATGATGATGACATGATCGCCGGTGTCCACATGGGGGGTATAGGTGGGCTTGTTCTTGCCACGCAGAATGTTCGCAACCTGAGCGGCGAGGCGACCAAGCACCATGCCGTCTGCATCAACGACATACCACTTGCGCTCAATGTTTTGCGCATTTGCCATAAAGGTTTTCAAGTGAATTTCCTCCTTGAAACGGTCAACTGATGTGTTGTCCGGGCGTGATGGTCGCACGCATGGACGGTGAACAATAGTTCCGGGGCTAGCGGAGTCTATTGATGCATCGAATATTTTACCATTTTTCACGGTTTTGTCAAGGGGGAAAAAAGAGGTTTTTTCGTTTATTCCGGCTTCCGGGGCGGCTTTTGATCCTGCTTTGCCGCGCTTTGGAGGCCGCGGCTCTGCGCGCGCCACATCAGCGGCGCGATTCCCTGCGCGCGAACAAATTCCTTATAAAAGTTTACATAAGTCCCAAAGCCGCATTCCTGCGCGATGCGGTTCACCGGCATTTCCGAATCGGCCAGCAGCCGCCGCGCCATTTCCATTTTCAGGCGGTTCAGATAGGCGTAGGGCGTTAATCCCGTTTCCTGCCGGAAGATGCGAATCAGGTAATTCCGGCTGTAGCCGCATCGCCGCGCCAGATCCTCCAGCGAAAATCCATCCTGCAGGCGGCGCATCGCCCACGCGACGGTATCCTCTACCACGCGGCGCTTTTCGCCGTCGTGCATCTGCCGCGCCAGCACGGACAGTATTTCATAAAACACGGCGTGCGTTTCGACGGCCGCGGCGTGCGCGGTGCGCAGACGCTCCAGCCGGTCAAAGAGCGGGAAAAGCTCCGGCAGCGCGGCGCGTCCGGACAGCGGCAGTCCCGCCGCGTCCGGTGAAAAAACGCCGTGGAAATGGATGTAATAGTATTGCGGCGTATCGCCGGGGGCCGCGCCCTGCTGGCGAAGACCGGCGCGCTGGATGTAATACGTCGCCTTCTCCACGCTGACAGGCTCGTCCTCCTCCAGAAAGCGCAGCGTTCCCTCAAAGACGACGACCAGCACGTCCTCCGCGCAGACGCGGGCGACGTGGCGCTCGTCCTTTTGAAAAAAGCGATAGGCGGAATGGCAGTAGCGCGGCAGGCTTTCCAGATTCAGACGCATGATTTTCCCTCCCCGAGGATTATAGACCGGTTGTGTGATAAATGCAATATTTATTCACATTTCGCACTATTGCGCGCGTGCGGCTTCTGCCGTATGATAAAAGCATCCGAAGTGTTTATTCGTTTATTCATGAAGGAGGACGTGCCATGTATTCCTTGTATCAACGCAATGCGATTACGCCCGAGGGCTGGCTGGAGCGGCAGCTGCGCGTACAGGCCGCCGGGCTTTCGGGCAATCTGGACAAAATCTGGCCCGACATCCGCGACAGCGCGTGGATCGGCGGCGACCGCGAGGGCTGGGAGCGCGTGCCCTATTGGCTGGACGGCTTTATTCCGCTGGCCTTCCTTTTGCGGGATGAGGATATGATCGCCCGCGCCAAACATTATATCGACGCCATTTTGGAGCGTCAGCAGCCGGACGGCTGGATCTGCGCCTGCAAGGCGGAGCAGGAGCGCCGCGACTACGACCTTTGGGCGCTGTTCCTGATCGGTAAGGTACTGGCGCTCTATTGCGACTTTACCGGGGACGAGCGCGTGGAGGACGCGCTGCGGCGCGCCATGGAAAACGCCAAGGCGCTGCTGGACGCGGGCGAGATCAGGCTCTTTGACTGGGGAAAATTCCGCTGGTACGAATGCTTTATTCCGCTGCTGCACCTGTATCGGCGCAAGCCTGAGGACTGGATTCTCGCCCTTGCCCGCACGCTTCGCGCGCAGGGGGCGAACTACCCTGATTATGTGGAAGCATGGAAGCGCCCGCTGAACAAATGGACGCAGTATACGCATATCGTCAACCTGTCCATGATGCTCAAATACGAAGCCGTCGCGGCACAGCTGCTGGGCGACGCATACGAAAACAGGGCGGAGGAGCTGTGGCAGATTCTTGAGCGCTATAACGGCACGGCGGTGGGCTGCTTTACGGGCGACGAATGCCTTTCCGGCGTCGGCGCGAACCACGGCACGGAGCTGTGCAGCGTGATGGAGCTGATGTACTCCTGCGAGGTGCTCTACGCCGTCACGGAGGATGATATTTGGGCAGAACGGCTGGAAAAGCTGGCCTTTAACGCCATGCCCGCCACCTTTACCGACGATATGTGGGCGCACCAGTACGATCAGCAGGTCAACCAGATCGCCTGCCAGCGGCTGCCGGGAAAATCCTTTTTCCGCACCAACGGAAGCGAATCGCATCTGTTCGGCCTCGAGCCCAATTACGGCTGCTGCACGGCGAACCTGAGCCAGGGCTGGCCGAAGCTGGCGATGAACACGTTCCTGCGCGCCGGGGACGGCGTGGTCTGCGCGCTGCTGCTGCCCGCCGCGCTCCATACGCAAATCGACGGCGTGAACGTGCGCGTTTCCAACCGCACGGCCTATCCCTTCCGCCATGAGGGCGTGATTACCGTTCAGACGGACGCGCCGGTGACCTTTACGCTGCGCATCCGCATTCCGCGCTGGGCCAAGCATGCTACGCTGAACGGCAAGACCGTGCGCGGGCGCTGCGCCGTGATTCGCAAGACATGGCAGGGCGAGGAGGGCCTGACGCTTGCCCTGCACGACACGCCGCATCTTGTCCGCCGTCCGGGAAATATGCGGGTCGCGCAGTGGGGCGCGCTTGTGTTTGCGCTGCCCATCGAGGCGGAATATCGAAAGCTGGAATATGAAAAGAACGGCGTGGAGCGCAAATATCCGTATTGCGATTATGAGCTGATTCCTCAAAGCGCGTGGAATTACGGCTTTGCAGGCGGCGAGATGACGCTGGAGGAGCATGGCGTGGGCGACGTGCCCTTTTCCTCCCGGAAGCCGCCCGTCACGCTGCGCGCCGCCTTCGCGCCCGTTGCATGGGACTATGCCGACGGCTATGAAACCATTGCCGACGCGTATCCGCGCAGCAGCAGGGCGATGGGAGAAGCTGTTGAAATGGAAATGATCCCCTACGGCTGCGCCAAGCTGCGCATGACGGAAATGCCGCCCGTGCGGAAATAAAGCGCTCGCCGCGCCGCTTCATGAAGAATGCCGGGCATTCGCTTAATCGTCCGATCAGGCCCGAATATCAACTGCGCGTCCGGGAGGAAATCTATCCGGACAGCGTGCCGGGCTTGCTTGGAGCGCGGCTTCAATACAGCGGGCGCATATTGCGCGGGGAGGGGGCGATGCGCCCGCTTTCGGCGCGGTATGCGCTTTGCGTATGTCGAAACAGCGCAAAAAAGCCCGATTCATCAATTGACAGCCGATAGGCGATGCGCTATAATTGTTGCAATTTTATAAAGGGGGATGTTGTCGACATGCTGCAGAAGGTGATCCGGGAAGGCCTGACGTTTGACGATGTTCTGCTTGTGCCGCGTAAAAGCGCCGTGATTCCCAAGGATGTATCGCTGTCCGTTCAGCTGACGCCCAAAATTAAATTAAACGTGCCGCTGCTTTCCGCCGCCATGGACACCGTGACGGACGCGCGGCTGGCCATCGCGATTGCGCGCGAGGGCGGTCTGGGCGTGATTCATAAGAATATGTCCATCGCCGAGCAGGCGGCGCAGGTGGATAAGGTCAAGCGCAGTGAGCACGGCGTGATTACCGATCCCTTCTTTCTTTCCCCCGAGCATCTGATTTCCGACGCGAAGGCGCTCATGGCGCGTTACCGCATCAGCGGCGTGCCCATCACGCAGGGCGCAAAGCTGGTCGGCATTCTGACCAACCGCGATCTGCGCTTTGAAACGGACGACAGCCGCCCCATCGGGCAGGTCATGACCAGCAAAAACCTTGTCACCGCGCGCGAGGGCACTACGCTGGAGAAGGCCAAGAAAATTCTCGCGGCGCACCGCATCGAAAAACTGCCCATCGTGGATGAAAATTATAACCTGCGCGGCCTGATTACCATCAAGGATATCGAAAAATCCACCAAGTATCCCAACAGCGCTAAGGACGAAAACGGCCGCCTGCTCTGCGCGGCGGCGGTCGGCGTGAGCCATGACGTGATGGAGCGCATTGAGGCGCTGGTGGCCGCGAAGGTGGACGTAATCTCCATCGATACCGCGCACGGCCACAGCATGGGCGTGCTCAATACCATCGAAAAAATCCGCAAGGCTTATCCCGATATTCAGCTCTTCGCCGGAAACGTGGCCACCGCCGCCGCGACGCACGATTTGATTTCTGCGGGCGTGGACTGCGTGAAGGTCGGCATCGGCCCGGGCTCCATCTGCACCACGCGCGTGGTCGCCGGCATCGGCGTGCCGCAGATTACGGCGGTTTCCGACTGTGCCGAGGAGGCGGACAAGCACGGCGTTCCGGTTATTTCCGACGGCGGCATCAAGTATTCCGGCGATATCGCCAAGGCCATCGGCGCGGGTGCGAAGGCCGTCATGCTGGGCAGCCTGCTGGCCGGCACGGAGGAAAGCCCCGGCGAAACCGAGATTTATCAGGGCCGCTCCTTCAAGAGCTATCGCGGCATGGGCTCGCTGGCCGCCATGGCCAACGGCAGCAGGGACCGCTATTTTCAGGAGGACGCGAAAAAGCTCGTGCCCGAGGGCGTGGAGGGGCGCGTGCCCTACAAGGGGCCGCTGGCCGAAACGGTGTTCCAGCTCATGGGCGGGCTGCGCTCCTCGATGGGGTATTGCGGCGCGCCCACGATCGAGGATCTGCGCCAGAACGCGGAGTTCATCCGCATTACCGGCGCCGGCCTGACCGAAAGCCATCCGCACGATATTTATATCACCAAGGAAGCGCCCAACTATTCCAGAATGGATCGTTGATTGCGCGCTTCTTTGACAATGCGAGGCATTCCCTGCGTGGAATACTTCTGCGTGTCGGAAACTGTGTTTTTGACACGCTCCATGCAGGATGAAGGCTTTCATCCTGCATGGCAGGGCCGCGGAAACAATTTTTCTGCGCGAACGCTTTGAAAAATCTCCCCGCCCGCCCGGCAAAGCCGGACGAGACGAATGAACACGAAGGACAGGCCGCCCCTCATGGCAGCCCGCAGGCTTGACCGCAACGTTTTTAACAGGCTGCGCTCGCTATGCGGCGGTGACTTAAGAAAACATTGAAGCGAAAGACGGTTTAGCTTGACGGCTATGCCGTCTTTTGCTGTTTTTCAGTTGTATTGCGGGCTTCTTCGATAGCCCGTGTAAAGTCAAATGCACCGATGAAGTTATAGACAATGGTGATCTCCCTTGTCTTGGATTTCTTGTCTGCGTGGGACACTTCGATGCGGTCAATAAATTCACGGAGAACTGCCGCGTCAAGCTCCTGCATATCCGTGTACTTTTTCACCGCTGCGACAAATGCCTTGGCATTGGTTTTCTGCTGCTCCTGCTGTTTCAGCTCCTTGCGCAAAACTTCTGCCATAGATTTTAAGTTGCTCTGTTCCAGCTCGTAGTCGTGGGACAATTTGATAAATCTGTCATCGGACAGTTTACCCATTACATTGTCCTCATACAGTTTGGAAATGATATGGTCAAGCTCTGCAATGCGTTTATCAGCTTTCGCAAGCGTATCACGTTTCCGCGCAAATTCCGCGTCACGATCTCGCATACTGATGTCTGCCGCTTCCTGCATAAACTCGGCTTCGTGCTGGCTCACATACTGTATGGCTTCGCGCAGATTTCTCAACACGATTTCATGCAGCACCACATTCTTGATGGAATGTGTTGTGCAAAGGTCTTTTCCCTTGCGGTAGGTAGAACAGATAAAGTATTTCTGTTCCTCCGTAAAATTGGTGGCGCGGCATTGATACATCTTGCCGCCGCACTCTGCACAATAGAGCAGCCCGGAGAAGATACCCATATCACCCATCTTGGTAGGACGGCGGCGGGATTTACGGATATTCTGGACAATGATAAATACGCTTTCCTCAATGATCGCGGGCTGGGTGTTTTCAAAGATTACCCAATCCGCAGGATCGTTCCAGAGCTTCTTTTTGCTCTTGTAGGATTGCTTCGTTGTCTTGAAGTTTACTGTGTGTCCCAGATAGTCCACGCGCTCCAAAATGCGGGAAACGGTTTCATTTGTCCATTTGTACGGATCAGCCGTAGGTTTGTTGCTGGCTGGTAGCCCTTTGGAATAAGCATAAGCAGTAGGATTCAAAATCTGATGCTGTTTCAGCCACTTGGCAATTTGAGTAGGTCCCAAACCGTCAACACAGAGGGAGAAAATCTTTTGCACAACGGCTGCGGCTTCTTCATCGACAATCCATTTCTTTTTGTCCTCCGGGTCTTTGATATACCCGTATGGGGGAATGGTAGTCAGATGTTCGCCGGATTTTCCTTTGCTCTGCCATGTGGCGCGGATCTTCTTGGAAGTATCGCGGGCGTACATTTCGTTAAATACATTGCGGATAGCGGTAAACTCGTTTTCTCCGCGTGTACTGTCAACACCGTCATTGACGGCGATAAAGTGTACGCCAAACTCCGGGAAAAGAACATCCGTATACATACCCACTTGCAGATAGTCGCGCCCGAATCGGCTCATATCCTTTACGATGACGCGCTTGATTTTACCAGCCTTAATATCGGCAAGCATATGCTGGAAGCCCGGACGGTTAAAGTTCGTTCCCGAATAGCCGTCATCCTCGTCATAGTGTCGGATAGCGGTATACCCGTGATCTTTGCAGTAGCGTTCCAGAATCTTCTTCTGATTGGCAATACTGTTGCTCTCGCCGTCTAACTTATCTTCCTGCGACAAGCGTTCATACAGGGCGGTTATGCCTTCTTCCTGTGCATCCATTCCGTTGCCCTGCACATAGAATTGCAGAACATTGTCACGGATCACGCTGCGGAGTTCGCTGCTTAAAGCGTTAGGCGTCTGCACACTCTGAAACTGGATTCCGTTCATCATTTGCAGTCACCACCTTTCGCAGCAAGGGACACACCGTTTGTCATTGCATGGTGGAGAAGTCGGTACATTTGATTGTCAAGGTACAAATCTGTATTGATATGCGCCGCACGATAGTAGTATGCGGTCATCTTGTCTGGCTGCTGTTTCATGTTTACCTCCTGTTCCGGCAGCCGGACAAACAGGTTGCTCATATTATACCATAAAACCTGTTCGCCGTCAGTAGGCAAGATGTTAATTATTTGTGGCTCTTTGCCTGCTGCATATCATTTCTTATCATGCGGCGAATTTTTGTCGCGGCGTCCTCTTTTGCGCCGTCCTTAACGACGGCTTTCACGATATATGTCATGTCCCCGATTTTGTACTCTCGTACAACGGGGACATTTGCTTTCTGATTGATTGCTGTGTTCATAGAAATAAATTCCCCTTTCATGGGATAGAAAAATAAATCAAAATAAAGAAGCTCAAAGGACGGCTGCTGGCGCAGCTCCACGGGAGTTCCACCCCTCCGACGGTCTGCCGGAGATCCGCTCATTGCCTGCGACGGTTTTATCACGCTCGGACTGTGACTGCGAATGAGTACCATTGTTCCTCCTGCGCGTCCTCGCCCGCAAGCTGCCACGCTGCATTACGGTGATAGTGTTTGTCGCTCGGCATATCCTCCCGGATATGTGTCTTGGCGCATCCGCCGCACGGCTCGACGCAAAAGGGATGTGTCCTTTGTGCTTTATGACGCGGCGGGCGCGTGTTTGTCAAGGATCATCAGCCGAATCAGACGGAAAGGGGAATGAAACGCTTGTCCGGCAGTCGGGTCAATTCACCCGAAAAGTAAGAATCTTCGTTATGAGCTTCGTTTCCAGCCTACGGCGCAGTTCTTCCTCCACACACAAATGAGGGTTGCCGTATTCGTCGTACAGCTCGCGCAACGACAGTCTGGCTATGTACCCCTCGTAGTGTTTCAAAACAGCGTTGATGGCTTCGACATCGCCGCCTGCCGCTTTCTGAATGACAGAAAAGGGCAGCAGACGCGCTTTCACATTGTTATGTGTCATCTGTGTTACCTCCCATCAGTTCTTTCAGCAGCTTCAAGGTGCTTGTCCTGCGGTATGCAACGGAGCTGCGTACCATATTCAGCAGCTTGGCGATCTCGTTGTCCGACATATCAAGGAAATAGGACAGCAGGATAATATCGCGCTTGTCCATCGGCAGGGCTGCAATCGCCTGCGCCAGATCGTCATTTTCGATATACACCGCATAATCAAGAACGCCAAAGGTCTTGTCCTCTACAAAATGGAGATCGCAGACGGAAAGCTGCTCCATAACTTCAACCGGCAGATCGGAAAAGGAAATCTCACGGTTTCTTTTCCGTGCAAGTTCGTCCTGGTAGTCCCGCGCTTCGTTCCGCAGTACCTTTTTGCAAAACGCATCAAAGGAGTGCTGGATGTGTTCTTCGTGCGAATGAGGCTTCATGTATTCACCTCCCTTCGCGTCCGCAAAGGCGGGTGATACTTTTCCTCCCCTTTCGCCACTACTACGGTAAGCGGGGGCTGAACTTCCAAATATGAAAGATGAATTTTTAGAAAGTTGTTACGAGTAATCCATGCGTCGCACCTCCTGTCCGAGTGTTGAAATCAGCAACAGATCGGACAGCGGCGGGGATCGACAGCCGACAGCAAAGCGGCTAAAACGACAAAATGCGCCTGTCTGCAAAGTGCAGACGGGCGCAAAGGATTTGTCAGCAGTATTTAGATGTATTGACACTTCATACTCATGGGCGAAATATCCCGACGGTGGGTAAAGGCTTTTTTTGAGCGTAGGCTATTTGGCGGGGTAGTACA